>NZ_JAGGNV010000011.1 GCF_018614955.1 Variovorax paradoxus | reverse complement strand
GCCGATGCCGGTGCGGCTGCGCCGGCGGCCGGGGCCTTTGCCGCGGGCAGGGCGCTTGCGGCCGGCGGCAGCGGCATGGTGGCGACGGCTGCCGGCGCGACGGCGTCTGCAGCGCTCGCGTCCGTTGCCGCAGGCACTGCCTTGGCGATGTCGGCCTGCGCTGCGGCCGCTTGTGCGGGAAGCGCTTTCGCTTCCGCGCCTGCGTCCTGCGCTGCGGGGAGCGTGCTGGCTGCTGCTTCGGTGCCGGCTTCGGTCAAGGCCGCCGCCGGCGTCTGCGCAAGCAAGGGGTCCTGTGCAACATCCGTTGCCATCGACAGCTCTGCCTTGGCTTCGCCCGGCACGCCGGCGGCGGGCGTCGAAGCGGTCGCCGGTTGAACCGCAGCCGGCGCGGGCGCGAACAGCGCGAAGGCCAGCAGATCGGAGACGAGCTCGTCCTTCTTGTCCGCGCCGCGCTCCGGCTTCGCAAGTGCAGCGGCCTCGGCAGGCGCTGCGTCCGGCGATGCCTCGGACTTCCGCGCACCGGCGGCGCGCGAGCGCTCGAGCATCTCGCCGAAACGACGGCCCTGCGGCTCGTCGGCCGCGCGGGCGCGCGGGCCGGAGGACGTGAGCGGCTGGCTGGTCGCGGCCGGGCCGGCAGAGGGAGCGATGAAGGTGGTCATGGCGGTTCCAGATAGAAGGGGATCAGGGGCTCGAATGCGCCGGGCGGTCGATGAACTTGCGTGCCGCGCGCTCGTCGCTGTCGCGCTGCTCGCGCTTGGCCTGCGACATCGCCTCCTGGCGGCGCAGGCGGTCGGCCAGGGTGTCGAAGGAGTTGAGGCGGCGCGCGTGGTGCTGCCAGTCACCGCGGCCGTGGTCCAGCCGGACATTCGCCTGGACCGCGATGGCGCGTTGCTGCTCGATGGCGCCGTCCAGCGTGCTGAGGAAGTTGCGGTAGTTGCGCCATTGAGAGGCGGGCAGGCCGCTCTCCATCAGCATCTGCAATTGATGGCTGTAGTCCTGGCGGTACTGCACCAGCAGGTCGAGCTTCTGGTGCGCGCTGACTTGCGCGCTCTGCAAGGCACCGAGGCGCCGCGCGGCCTCTTCCTTCTGCGTGCGGGCCAGCTCGGTCAGGGTGTCGAGGGGGAGCTTCTTGGACATGTTGCGTGGTCCTATTTGCTTTCGAACAAGCCGGTGATGTGCGCGATCGAGCCCGCGTAGTCGGCGCGCTCGTGCATCGCCTGCTGCAGGAAGGCTTCGATCTTGGGATACATCGCGATCGCCTGGTCGAGCTGCAGATCGTGGCCGGCCGCGTAGGCGCCGACGCTGATCAGGTCGCGGTTGCGCTGGTAGCGCGAGAGCATCTGCTTGAAGCGGCGCACGGTCTCGAACTGCGAGGGCGGGATCAGCGCGGTCATCGCGCGGCTGATCGAGGCCTCGATGTCGATGGCCGGGTAGTGGCCGGCTTCGGCCAGCGTGCGCGAGAGCACGACGTGGCCGTCGAGGATGGCGCGCGCCGAATCGGCGATCGGGTCCTGCTGGTCGTCGCCTTCGGACAGCACGGTGTAGAAGGCGGTGATGGAGCCGCCGCGGCCCTCTGCATCCCGCGCGCCGTTGCCGGCGCGTTCAACCAGCGCGGGCAGCTTCGCGAACACCGAAGGCGGGTAGCCCTTGGTGGCCGGCGGTTCGCCGACGGCGAGCGCAATCTCGCGCTGCGCCATCGCGTAGCGGGTGAGCGAATCCATGATCAGCAGCACGTCCTTGCCCTGGTCGCGGAAATACTCGGCCAGGCAGGTCGCATAGGCCGCGCCCTGCAGGCGCAGCAGCGGCGAGTTGTCGGCCGGTGCGGCGACCACCACCGCGCGGGCCAGGCCTTCCTCGCCCAGCGTGTTCTCGATGAAGTCCTTCACTTCTCGGCCGCGTTCGCCGATCAGGCCGACCACGATCACTTCGGCGCTGGTGTAGCGCGCCATCATTCCGAGCAGCACGCTCTTGCCCACGCCGGAGCCGGCGAACAGGCCCATGCGCTGGCCGCGGCCGACGGTGAGCATGGCGTTGATGGCGCGCACGCCGACGTCGAGCACCGAGTCGATGGGCGCGCGCGAGAGCGGATTGATCGGCGGCGACGAGAGCGGCACCCTGCGGGCGACAACGAGCGGGCCGAGCCCGTCGAGCGGACGGCCCGCCGCGTCGACCACGCGGCCGAGCATGCCTTCGCCGACCGGCAGCCGCTTGGTGTGCGAATCGCCGCCGGCGCCGCCCGACCCGGGCCGCGCGAAGACGCGCGCGCCGGGCAAGAGGCCCGCCACTTCGCTCTGAGGCATCAGGAACAGGCGCTCGCCGGCAAAGCCCACCACCTCCGCTTCGGCGTGGCGCTGCGGATAGCCGGGCGGCAATTCGATCAGGCAGTCGCTGCCCACGGGCAGCTGCAGGCCCACGGCCTCCAGCACCAGGCCCACGGCGCGGGTCAGGCGGCCCGACTGGGTGGTGGTCGTGCAGAGGCTGACATCGCTGCGCGCCTGCGCGAGCATGCCGCGCCAGGATTGCAGGTGGGGATTGGGGGCGACGGCAGGCATCAGATATCCAGTGCGTCGACGTCGCGGTGCAATGCCGCGGTCACACTCTTCCATCGCGTTTCGAGGCTGGCATCCATCTCGCCGCTGGCGGACTGGACGCGGCAGCCGCCGCGCGCCAGGGTGTCGTCGGCGCGCACCTGCCAGCCGGCGATCTGCAGTTCGTTGCCCAGGCTGTTCTTCACCAAGGCCACGTCGTCGGGATGCAGCAGCAGGCGCGGCTCGCCCTGCAGCGCGGGTTCGGCATGCAGCAGGTCCTGCACCAGCGGCAGCACCCATTCGGGCTCGGCGCGCAGCGTGCGGTGCACCACCTGGCGCGCCACGTCGAGCGCGAGCGTGAGGATGGCGTCCGCCAGTTCGTTCTCGGCGCGGCGCAGTGCGTCCGGCAGCGTGGCGGCCAGCGCGCGCAGCTGTTCGGCATGCGCGCTGGCGGCGGCCAGGCCCGCGGCCAGGCCGTTGGTGCGGCCTTCGGCATGGCCTTGCGCCCAGCCTTCGCGGCGGCCTTCGGCAAGACCGGCGGCGCGCGCTTCGAGGCGCAGGCGTTCGAGCTCGGCCTCGCGCGCCAGCGCCGCGGGATCGATGCGCTGCGCGTTGGCGGCTTCGATGTCGCGCTGCGGCGGCGCGGCGTCTTCCTCCAGCGTGCCCATCTCCCAGCGCTGCCAGGCCGAGAGCACCGGCTTGGCGGGCTTGGGCGGCGTGGCCGGCCGTGCGGGGGCATAGGCCGCGGACAGCCGCGCGCGGGCGCCGAAGGAAGAGTTGCTAGACGAAGTCATCTGTTCCCGGCGCAGCCACGGTGATTTCGCCCGAATCGGCGAGGCGGCGCACCACCTGCAGGATGGCCTTCTGCTCGGCTTCGACCTGCGAGACCCGCACCGGGCCGCGCAGCTCGATGTCCTCGCGCAGCGTCTCGGCCGCGCGCTGCGACATGTTCTTCAGGAACTTGTCGCGCAGCTCCTGCGCCGAGCCCTTGAGCGCGACGATGAGCGAATCGGATTCGATGTCCTTGAGCAGGCGCTGGATGAAGCGGTCCTCGAGATCGAGCAGGTTCTCGAACACGAACATTTCCTCGAGGATGCGCTGCGCAAGGGCTTCGTCGTGCTCGCGCACGTGGGCGATGGCCTCGTCTTCCTGCGCGCTGTTCATGAGGTTGACGATCTCGGCGGCAGTGCGCACGCCGCCCAGGCGGCTGCGCTTCAGGCCTTCGCCGGAGAGCATCTCGGTCAGCACGTCGGTCAGCTCGGCCAGCGCCGCCGGCTGCACGCCGCCGAAGGTGGCCACGCGCATGATCACGTCGTGGCGCAGGCGCACCGGCAGCTTCTCGAGCACTTCCGAGGCCTTCTTGCGGTCCAGGTGCACCAGCAGGGTGGCGAGGATCTGCGGATGCTCGTCGCGGATCAGCTCCACCACTTCGCCGGCCTCGAGGTCGTTGAGCCGCTCGATGCCGCCGTGCGGCTCGTCGGGCTGCAGGATGTCTTCGAGCAGGTTGCTGGCGCGGTCGTCGCCCAGCGCCTTGCGCAGCACCGCCCGGATGTAGCTGCCCGAGCCCAGGTGCAGGGCCGAGAGCTGCTCGGTCTCCATGCGGAACTCGGAGAGCACGGCCGCCAGCTCCTCCTTGGACACCTGGCTCAGCTTGGCCATCGCGGCGCCGAGCGCCTGCACCTCGGTGGTGGGCATGTGGTGCAGCGTGGCCGCGGCGCGGTCCTCGCCCAGCGACATCAGCAGGATCGCGGCCTTGCGGGTTCCTTCGTTCATCGCTGCGCTCATGGGTTCATCCAATGCTTGATCAGCGTGGCCACCAGCCGCGGGTCGCTGTCGGCGGTCTGGTGGGCGTAGTCGAGGTCGGCCTTCTGGCGCTCGAGTTCGCGCTGGCGTGCGCTTTGCTGGCTGAGGTCGCCATCGTCGGTATCGCTGGCCGCGGCCTGGGCCGGGGCCGCAGCGACGGCCGGGGCCGGCGGCGCCAGGTGCTTGCGCAGCAAGGGCCGCAGCACCGCGAACCAGGCGAAGAGGGCGAGGGCGGCGTAGAGCAGGTACTGGCCGATGGTCTTGGCAAGCTCGATGTTTTCGGGGTCGCGCCAGACCGGCACGTCGCGCGTTTCCTCTCCCTGGCCCTCGCGAGCGAAGGCGCTGTTGACCACGTTGAGCGAGTCGCCGCGCTCCTGGCTGTAGCCCATCGCTTCCTTGACCAGGTTGCGGATCTGTTCGATCTCGGGTGGCGTCAGCGCCCGCGCGGCGGCCTTGCCGTCCGCGCCTTCGCGGTTGTTCACCACCACCGCCACCGACAGGCGCTTGATCGCGCCGGCGCCCTGCTGCACATGGCGGATCGAGCGGTCGAGCTCGTAGTTGGTCGTCGTGTCCTTGCGCAGGCTGGAGGGCGCGCCGGGCGCCGTGGTGGTGGCCGTCGTCGTCGCCGATGCGCCCGCGGGCGGCGTGGCTGCGGTGCCGGGCGCGTTGGGCGGCCGCGGCGCGGTGATCGGCGCGCTCGGATTGACCGGCGGCTGGTTCGACAGCGCGCCCGGCACGCCGCCCGGCGGCGTCGCGCCGTGCTGGCTCGATTCGCTCGACTGCTGGCTGCGGATCGCGGCGTTGCGCGGATCCTGGTTGGGGCTGTATTTCTCGTCGGTGCGCTCGACCACCGAGAAGTCGATGTCGGCCGCGACCTGGGCGCGCACGTTGCTCGCGCCGACGATGGGCTGCAGGATGGCCTCGATGCGGCGGATGTAGCCCTGCTCGATCTCCTGCGCGTACTTGAGCTGGCTCACGTCCAGGCCGCGCGCGCCGGCGTTGGCCGCCGACAGCAGGTTGCCGCGCTGGTCGACCACCGTCACGCTCTTGGCGTCGAGCTCGGGCACGCTGCTGGAGATCATGTGGACGATCGCGCTGACCTGGCCCTCGTCGATGCTGCGGCCGCGGTGCAGGCTCAGCACCACCGAGGCGGAAGGCTTCTTCTGGTCGCGCACGAAGAGCGAGGGCTTGGGCAGCGCCAGGTGCACGCGTGCCGACTCGACCGTGCCGATCGACTCGATGGAGCGCGCGAGCTCGCCTTCGAGCCCGCGCTGGTAGTTGACCTGCTCGGCGAACTGGCTGGTGCCGAACTTCTGGTTGTCCATCAGCTCGAAGCCGACCCCGCCGCCCTTGGGCAGGCCCTGGGCCGCGAGCTTCAGGCGCACTTCGGGCACCTTGTCGCCGGCGATCAGGATCGCGCCGCCGCCTTCGGCGAACTTGTAGGGCACGTTCATCTGCGTGAGCGACGCGATGATCGCGCCGCCGTCGCGGTCCGAGACGTTGGTGTAGAGCACCTTGTAGTCGGGCGCGCGGCTCCAGAGCATGAAGGCCGCAGCGGCCGCCACCAGCGCGGCGGCGCCGACGATCAGCGGCAGCTTCGGCTGCGCGCGCATCCGTTCCATGAGGGGCGGGAGGGCCGGCGCCGTCGGCGCGGCGCCCGCTGGCGCCGTCGCACTCATGTGTGCGCCTCCGTCGCGGCCGGCCGCGCCGGGCGCTCCGGATTCATGAAGAGGAAAGAGAGTCGTCGATGTGGAGGAGTCATGCCGCAGGGCCGTTGATGTCGTCAGCAGGCTTTCTTGTTCGCAGTCGATTCTCGGCAGCCGAGCCGGATTCGATTGGTCGAACAGCCGCGGGTTTTGCCGTCAGTTGGGCGCTTCCGGCCGCGGCCTTGGCTGATACGCTGAAAACACGCGGGAGTGCCTTGGCGCTTCCTTTGTCAACAGGGAAGTTCCAGAAGAGAAAAGGTTTGCTCATGTCGATTGCCGCCATCGAGTCCGTCCTGCAGCAGATGCGCGTCACTGCGCTCCAGTCCGGCTTCACGCCGCCCGCCGCCGAGGCGGCCCAGCCGGGCGGCTTCGCAGCCGAGCTCCGTCGCTCGCTGGACAACATCAGCACGGCGCAGACCAAGGCCTACGGCCAGGCCGAGGCCTTCGAGCTGGGCCGTCCGGGCGTGGCGCTCAACGACGTCATGGTCGACCTGCAGAAGGCCAACGTGGCTTTCCAGACCGGGCTGCAGGTGCGCAACCGGCTGGTGGCCGCCTACCAGGAGGTGATGAACCTGCCCGCTTGAGCCCTGAAGGTCGTGGAAAAGGCCGCGCGCATCTTTTTAGCGCACCGGCCTAAATGTTTGGGAAGCCCTGCCGATAACTAAACCAACGATGGCTTGAGTCTCACGGTGGGAAGCGGGTCCAGCGTTGCGGCCATTGGCCGAAGTCCACAACCTTTGTCTACAGGAGTCGAACATGGCGCAAGTCATCAACACCAATAGTCTCTCGCTGCTCACGCAGAACAACCTCAACGCGTCCCAGTCGTCGTTGAACACCGCGATCCAGCGCCTGTCTTCGGGCCTGCGGATCAACGGTGCCAAGGACGACGCGGCCGGCCAGGCGATCGCCAACCGCTTCACGGCGAACATCAAGGGCCTGTCGCAAGCCCAGCGCAATGCCAACGACGGCATCTCGCTGGCGCAAACGACGGAAGGCGCACTGAAGGAAGTGAACAACAACCTGCAGCGCGTCCGTGAACTGGCCGTGCAAGCCGCCAACGGCAGCAACTCGGCCAGCGACCTGAAGTCGATCCAGGACGAAATCACCCAGCGCATGAGCGAAATCGACCGTGTCTCGGCACAGACCGACTTCAACGGCGTGAAGGTTCTCTCGTCCAGCGCCAAGCCGCTGACCGTGCAAGTCGGTGCCAACGACGGCGAAACCATCAAGATCGACCTCAAGCAGATCGACTCGTCGACCCTCGGCCTCGGCGGCTTCTCGGTGAGCAGCAACGCCCTCCCCGTGAGCGAGGCCATCACGCAGACCAACCTGGCTGCCACGCCTGCCGCTGTCGATCTGAGCGCTGCCGCCACGTCCCTGGGCGTCGCTGCGAGCTCGTTGAGCCTGCACAACGTGAAGGACGCCACCGGCGCCGCCACGGCCAACTTCGTGGTCAAGTCGGGTGACAGCTTCTATGCCGCCTCGGTCGCCGACGCCACCGGCGCCGTGTCGCTGAACGTCTCCGACATCGACTTCACCGACCCGTCCAACGGCGTGACCGCCGCCGTGACGCTGGCCAACCAGTTCGTCAAGGTCGGTGTCGACGCCGCAGGCGCCGCCACGGCTTACGTTGCCGTGCAAGGCAAGAACTTCAGCGTCGGCGCAGGCGCGCTGGCCAACGGCGGCGCAGCCGGGACCGACTTCGACAACACCGCCACCGACATCGTCCTGAGCGGCGCCGGCGCCACGGCCGAATTCGCGGGTGCGGCTTCCGTCGACCCGATGAAGAAGCTCGACGCAGCGCTGAAGATGGTCGACGACCTGCGCAGCTCGCTGGGTGCGGTCCAGAACCGTTTCGACTCCACGATCGCCAACCTCGGCACCACGGTGACCAACCTGTCCTCGTCGCGCTCGCGCATCGAAGACGCCGACTACGCGGTCGAAGTGTCGAACATGACCCGCGCGCAGATCCTGCAGCAAGCCGGTACCTCGGTGCTGGCCCAGGCGAACCAGACCACGCAAGGCGTGCTGTCGCTCCTGCGTTAATCGAAGAAGAAGCATCGCAGGCGTCCGGGCGCGAGCCCGACAGCGCCTGCGCTGTTCTCTGCGGCCTGGCTCCGGGCAGGCCGCAGACGACAGCGAAGCAACCCCAAGGTGAAGACCATGTCGATCCCCGTAGCCCCCGCAGCAGACAACGGCCCGTCCTGGGCGCAGGTGCTTTCGGGCCGCCCGATCGGCGCCGCCGCACCGGCATCGCCGGAAGGCGCGGGCTCCGCCGCCGATGCCGTGGAGGCCGCGACGCCCACGCAGGTCGAACAGGCGGTGCGCGAGGTCAATGCCTCGCTGCAGAGCCGCTCGGTCGGGCTGCAGTTCGAGGTGGACCAGGACACCGACAAGGTCATCGTCAAGGTGGTCGACCGGGCGAGCGGCGAAGTCATTCGCCAGATCCCGACCGAGGAAGTGGTGCGCATCGCCAAGGTGCTGGGCAAGGCGCCCGGCCTGCTGGTGAGCCAGTCGGCCTGAGCGTTTAACGAAGAACATAGAGGAAGCTATTCATGGCATCGATCAGCAGTCTGGGCATCGGCTCCAACCTCGACCTGAGCACCCTGCTCACCAACCTCGAAACGGCGGAGAGCCAGCCGCTCAAGCTGCTGCAGCAGCGCCAGGTCAGCTACACGAGCAAGCTGTCGGCCTACGGCCAGCTGCAGAGCGCGCTCGGCACGCTGCAGACGGCGGCCAAGAAGCTGTCGGATCCGGCTTTCTTCCTCGGCGTGAAAGCCACTTCGAGCGCCGCCGACGTGATGTCCGCCAGCGCCGGCAACACCGCAGCCGCCGGCATCTACAACATCAACGTTACCCAGCTCGCGCAGGCGCAGTCGGTGGTGGCGGCCGGGCAGGCGAGCGCGAAGACGGCCATCGGCACCGGCACCATCACGATCGACTTCGGCACCATCGCCGGCGGCAGCTACGACGCGGTGAGCGGCAAGTACACGGGCGCGGGCTTCACGCCCGACGCGAGCCGCACGGCGGTGCCGATCACCATCGATGCGGCGCACAACACGCTCGAAGGCATCCGCGACGCGGTCAACGCGGCCAAGGCCGGCGTGACGGCGAGCATCGTGAACGACGGCAGCGGCACGCCCAACCGGCTGGTGCTGACATCGACCGAGACCGGCAAGGCCTCGAGCATGCGCGTCTCCGTGGCCGGCGACGCGGCGCTGGCGAACCTGCTGAACCATGATCCGGCCGGCACGCAGAACCTGCAGCAGACCGTGCAGGCGCAGAACGCCGAGCTCACGGTCAACGGCATCGCGGTCACGAGCGCGAGCAACACCGTGAAGGAATCGATCCAGGGCACGACGCTGACCGTGCTGAAGACCGGCACCAGCACGCTGAGCGTGGCGCGCGACACGGCCTCGGTCGAGACGGCGATCAACGATTTCGTCAAGGCCTACAACGGCTTGCAGAGCATGGCCAGCACGCTGACCACCTTCGACACCGACAAGCAGACCGCCGCGGCGCTGGTCGGCGACTCGACGCTGCGCAATCTGCAGACCAGCATCCGCAACACGCTGACCTCGCCGCAGGCCGGCGGCAGCGGCGACCTGACGATGCTGTCTCAGATCGGCGTGAGCTTCACGAAGGACGGCACCATGAGCGTCGACTCGGAAAAACTCAAGAGCGCGCTCGCCACCAACCTGGACGGCGTCTCCAAGCTCTTCTCCAGCGCGACCGGCAGCACCGCCGGCTACGGCAAGCAGCTCGACGCGCTGGTCACCAAGGCCACTTCCACCGGCGGCATGCTCAAGGTGGCGACCGACGGCATCAACACCTCGCTCAAGCAGCTCGACGAGCAGTACACCGACATGCAGGCGCGCGTGGACGCCAAGGTCGAGTACTACCGCGCGCAGTTCACCCAGCTGGACCTGCTGGTCAGCAGGATGAACAGCACCAGCAGCTATCTCACGCAGCAGTTCGCGAGCATGAGCAGCGATAAATAACGGAGCAGCGCATGTACACCCCTCACACTTTCAGAACCGGCGCCAACGCCTACGCACGCCTCGGCGTGGAAACGCAGGCGATGAGCGCGTCGCCGCACCAGCTCATCTGCATGCTGTTCGATGGCGCCGTCCGTGCGATCGGCATGGCGCGGCACTACATGGCGAGCGGCGATGTCGTGGCCAAGGGCAACGCGATCTCCAAGGCCGTCGGCATCGTCGACAGCGGCCTCAAGGCCAGCCTCGACGCCAAGGCGGCCGGGCCTGCCGGCGAGGGCCTGGTCGCCAATCTGTCGGCGCTCTACGACTACGTCATCCGGCGCCTGCTCCAGGCCAATCTGCACAACGATGCACAAGCGCTCGACGAAGCCGAGGCGCTGCTCGAGAACATCGCTTCCGCATGGCGCGAGATCGATGGCGTTGTCGCCGACCACTGAATACGAATCGAAGAAAGAAGAGACATGGCCGCCCGCAGTGAAATCGTCCATTGCTACGTGCAACTCGCGTCGACCACGTCGCTGATAGCGGCGCAGGCGCGGGCGAAAGCGTGGGACCGGCTTCCGGCCCTGGAAGAGCAGTGCGCGACGGTGGTCGAACGCTTGAAGCGGATCGGCGCCACGGAGCCGCTGGATCCCGCGCAGCTCGACCAGGCCCAGCGCCTGATGGAGCGCATCCGCGCCGACCAGGACGAAGTGCGCCGGCTGGTCAAGCCGCAGCTCGAGGGCCTGGTGGCCACGATGGCACGGCTGCAGAGGCAGGGCGAGCTCGACAAGGCCTACGGGCTGCCGCGCTGAACGGCATATCGCTGCCATGAACAGACTTTCCGGCCTGGTCGACACGCTGCTGAGTGCCAAGCTCGCGCCGCGGCTGGAGCTGCTCGCGCTGCAGCAAAGCCAGGTCGGAACGGACGCGGCCGCCGGGCCCGTGGTCGCGGTGCAGAAGGTCGTCAACGACATTCGCCTGCCGCCCGAGATGGCCCTGGGCCGGCATCTGCCGGCCGCGGGTGCAGCGGCAGCGCCAGGCCGGTCCGTTCCGGGCCAGCCCGATGCGGCGGCGCCGTCCGCCGCGCGGCTGTCGGTGGCGGCGCGCGTCATCGGTGCGCTGCTGGCGGAGTTCCCCGACGCCGGCCCGCTGCGCGGCGCGTCGCCGATGTGGCCGTCCTCGCAGCAGCCTTCGCCCGCCGCGCTCGCCGGCACGCTGGCGCAAACCGTGAGCGCGAGCGGCCTGTTCTACGAATCCCATTTGCGCGAGTTCGCAGCCGGCACCCGCACGCTGGCGCAACTGGCGCAGGAGCCGCAAGCGCGCTGGGCGCCGGCGAGGAGCGCGAGCCCCGAAGCCGCCGCGCAGCCCGTGGCCGCTTCGGCAACCGTGGCGGCCGAAGCGCCGAAAGCGGTGCTGCCGGGTCCAATGCCGCATCCGGATGACAGTGCCTCGACGCTGCCGCAAGCCGCTGCGCCGCGCCCGCCTGCCGAAGCCGGCGCGGGCGATGGCTTGCTGCCGCCGCGCGCACCGGCGCCTGCGCTTGCTGCCGAGACCTCCGTGCCCGCGGCCGATGCCGCGCGCGGGCTGGCGGCCTACCGCAGCGGCGAGGCGGCACCGTCCGCTGCACCGGAGGCGCCACCTGCGCAGCGTGCCGAAGAGGCGTCGCCGCGCCACGCCGCCGCGGCATCCGTTCAGGCGCCGCCCGCGGGCGAGGTGATCCATCCGCAAACCGCGACCGTGGTCCATCAGCAGCTCGACCTGCTGGCCACGGCGGTTTTCCGCTGGAGCGGCCAGGCATGGCCGGAGGTTCCGATGGCCTGGTCGATCCAGGAAGAGGACGCAGAGCCGTACGGCGATGCGCCTCATGAACCCGCTGCGCGAAGCTGGACGACCACGGTCTCGCTGAGCCTGCCCCGGCTGGGCAACGTGGACCTGCGCCTGAGCCTCGCCGGCACCCATGTCCAGGCGCAGCTTGCGGCGAGCGAGACGCGTACCGCGGCGCGCCTGCGCGCCGACAGCGATCGGCTGGTGCAGCGTTTCGAGGCCGCGGGCCTGCGGCTGCAGGAGCTGCAGATCGCTGCGAAGGCGACTCGATGAACCCCGGCACCGAAGAACGCCAGAGCGCGGTGGCCCTGTCCTATCTGGACAAGACCCGCGCACCCGTGGTCGTGGCCAAGGGCTACGGCGTGACGGCGGAATCGATCATGCGCGAGGCGCGAGAGAACGGCCTTTATGTCCACGCCTCGCCGGCGCTGAACAAGTTGCTGATGCAGGTCGACCTCGATCAGCAGATCCCGCCGCAGCTGTACCTGGCGGTGGCCGAAGTCATGGCCTGGATTCATCGGCTGGAAGCGGCCGAGGAGTCGCATGGAAATTAATACTTTTTATTATGCGTTTTCATTGACATATTTCTGTCTTGAAGAATTAGTACTTTTTTCTTCCGAATTAAACGAGGCCGATAGTTATTGAAGTGAATGAGTTTGGTCTACGAAATAAATCACACAAAACCGGGTATCGCGCAGAGGGCGGAGACGAGGCGTAATTTATTTCTCACTTTCAGATACATATATCTCTAGAAGTTACAGTTGTAAATAACTCTGGATAAACTGAAGCCTTGATTGAACGGAGTGCAAAAGTGGAACCGGATAACGTGAAGAACGCCGCGAGCGGCGAGATTTCCAAGGAAATCGGCGACCTCAACCTCGCCTACATGCTGCTGGCCCAGAAGCTCGTCAAGCAGGACCGCGCGGCCGCCATGTTCAGGCTCGGAGTGAGCCGCGAACTGGCGGACATGCTCGCCGGCATGTCGCTGGCCCAGATCCTCAAGCTGGCGGCATCGAACTTCCTGCTGTGCAGCTTCCGCCTCGACGACCACCCGTCGATGTCGGCGGTGGTGGGCGAGGGGAAGGACACGACCCTGCAGCAGGCGCACATGTCGATCCTGGTATCGGCGCGGCGGCTCCAGATGCTCGAGGCGGCATGAGCCGCCGGGCCGCTCCCAAGGCGAATACCGCAGCGCGCATGCGCGGAGGTTGCTCAATTTGCCGCCGGGCCGCTCCCAAGGCGAATACCGCAGCGCGCGCGGAGGTTGCCGAATGACGGCGAAAAGCGTCCTCGGAGAAGTGCGCGAGGTCCAGCTCGCGATCGAGCTGATCGGGCTGGGCGCACGCCTGCAGTTCCTCGAAGCCGAGGTGAGCCTGAGCCGCGAGCGCCTGATCCGTCTCTACAAGGAGCTCAAGGGCGTTTCGCCGCCCAAGGGCCTGCTGCCTTTTTCGACGGATTGGTACATGACCTGGCTGGCGAATATCCATTCGTCGATGTTTTACAACATGTATCAATTCATGTTGAACCTCGCAAACGAGAACGGTTTGCAGGCGCTGATCAAAAGCTACCGGCTATATCTGGAGCAAATTGAATCGCAGGGCGGCGAAATTGTGCTGGATTTCACACGCGCCTACACGATGGTGCGATTTTTCGACAGCGACATGCTGCAACTGAGCGCTTGCTGCCGGTGCGGCGGCAAGTTCGTGGCGCACGCGCACGACAGCAAGAGCGGCTACGTGTGCGTTCTGTGCCGGCCGCCTTCGCGCGCGGGCAAGGTGCGCGGCGCCAAGCGTGCCGGCGAACACCCGGCCGCAGCGCTCGCAGGAGGACACGCTGGTTTTGCCGTGGAATCGACGCTGGACGCCGGCGGATTGCACTGAAAGGGTCCTTGATTCCCCGGCTTTGGTTTGGGAGGCGAGGTTTTTGATTCGACGCCGGAAGCGGCATTAGGGGAAGCGCGTGCTCGTTCTGGTTGGTTATCTGGTGGTCCTGGGGGCCGTATTCGGCGGCTACGCCCTGATGGGCGGGCACTTCGGCGTCCTGTTCCAGCCGGTCGAGCTGCTGATGATCGGCGGCGCCGCGGTGGGCGCCTTCGTGGCGGGCAACAACGGCAAGACCATCAAGGCCACGCTCAAGGAGCTGCCGCTCCTGCTGCGCTCGTCCAAGCACAACCGCCAGCTCTACATGGACCTGCTGGCGCTGCTCTACGAGCTGCTGGCCAAGGCGCGCAAGGAAGGGATGATGAAGCTGGAGACCGACGTCGAGGACCCGGCCCAGAGCCCGATCTTCACGCGCTATCCCACCATCCTGGCCGACGCCAGCGTCATGGAGTTCCTCTGCGACTATCTGCGGCTGGTGATCAGCGGCAACACCGACGCCTTCGAGATCGAGGCGCTGATGGACCACGAGATCGAGACCATCAAGCACGAGGCCGAGATGCCGGTGCACAGCCTGACGCGGGTCAGCGATGCGCTGCCCGCACTGGGCATCGTCGCGGCCGTGATGGGCGTGGTCCACGCCCTGGGTTCGGCCGACCTGCCGCCGTCCGAGATGGGCGCGCTGATCGCGCATGCCATGGTCGGCACTTTCCTGGGCGTGCTGTTGGCCTACGGTTTCGTCTCGCCGCTGGCCTCGGTGATCGAGCAGAAGGTGTCGGACGGCATGAAGCTGTACCAGTGCGCCAAGGTGACCCTGCTCGCGAGCCTCAACGGCTATGCGCCGCAGCTGGCCGTGGAATTCGGCCGCAAGGTCCTGTTCTCCACCGAGCGGCCCTCCTTCACCGAGCTGGACAGCCACGTCCGCGAAGTCAAGGCTCGGTGAGGGCGCCACCATGAGCGCAGAAAAGGGCCGGATCGTCGTCAGGCGCGTTGCTGCGAGCGGCGGCGGCGGGCACGGCGGCGGCGGATGGAAGATCGCCTATGCCGACTTCATGACGGCCATGATGGCCTTCTTCCTCGTGATGTGGTTGCTCTCCAATGCGAGCCCGAAGCAGCGCGAAGGCATCGCGGAGCACTTCCGCATGCCGCTGAAGGTGGCCATGAACGGCGGCGAGAAGAGCAGCACCAGCGAGAGCGTGATTCCCGGCGGCGGCGCTGATCCGAGCATGAGCCTCGACGGCGAGATGCGGCGCGTCATGGCCGACGCCGACGACGAAGCCGATGCGAACCGCCTGGAGAGCATGAAGAAGCGGCTCGACGCGTTGATCGAGAACAGCCCGGTCTTCAAGCAGTTCCGCTCGCAAATCCTGATCGACATCACGACCGAGGGGCTGCGCCTGCAGATCGTGGACAACGAGAACCGCCCCATGTTCGACCTGGCCAGCGCGCGGCTGGTGCCGCACATGCGCGCCATCCTGCGCGAGATCGGACCCGCGCTCAACGAGCTGCCGAACAAGCTCACGCTCTCGGGCCACACCGATGCGATCGTCTACACCAACGGCGACAAGTCCTACGGCAACTGGGAGCTCTCGGCCGACCGGGCCAACGCCTCGCGGCGCGAACTGGTGATGGGCGGCATGGCCGAAGACAAGGTGATGCGCGTGGTCGGCCTGGCCGACAGCCAGCACCTGGACAAGGCCGAGCCGCGCAACCCGATCAACCGCCGCATCAGCATCGTCGTGCTCAACCACCGCACGCAGCAGCAGATCGAGCGCGAGAACAGCGGCGACGGCGCCGCGCCCACGCGGGCCGGCAAGCCGCCGGTGCACATTCTTCCGGTCGATAACGTCAAGGTGACGGCCTACAAGCCGCCGACACCCGCACACCCCTAGCAAAAAGAAATCCGGTTTCGGAGCACAGATGGACCTCAGTCAGTTTTCACAAGCCTTTTTCGTCGAAGCCATCGAGCTTCTGGCGGAGATGGAGCAACTGCTTCTCGAACTCGACGTCGAGTCGCCAGACAGCGAGCAGCTCAACGCCATCTTCCGGGCCGCCCATTCGATCAAGGGCGGCGCGGCAACGTTCGGCTTCACCGCGCTGACCGAGACGACGCACCTGCTGGAGAACCTCCTGGACCGGGCGCGCCATGGCGAGCTGTGCCTGAGCGCTCCGATGATCGATGCCTTTTTGGAAACGAAGGACGCCTTGCAAGAACAACTCACTGCCTACCAGGCCGGCAAAGAGCCTGCATCCGAAAGAGTCGCGCACATCTGCGCGGTGCTTCAACAGCTCGCGCGCGAGAACGACGCTGTCGATGCCGCTCCTGCACCCGCGCCGGCCCCGGTACCGGTGGCGGCCGCTGCGGTCGCGCCCGTCGCTGTCGCCGCGGAGGGCGCGCTGCGCATCCGCTTCGCGCGTCTTTCCGACAGCGAGTGCGATCTGCTGGCCGACGAGCTGGGCAACCTCGGCCGCGTGCTCTCGCGCACGCGCAGCAGTGACCAGCTGACCGTCATGCTCGAGACCACCTGCGCGCCCGACGACATCATCGCCGTGTGCTGCTTCGTGATCGACGAATCGCAGATCGAGATCAAGCGCGAGGCGGCGCAGCCGGACGACGCGTCCGCAGCCGCCGAGCCGGAGGCACCCGCAGCGGCGGCGAGCCCGGCTGTCGCGGCGTCGAAATCGGTGCCCGCGGCCGCGGCGCCGGCAACACCGGCTGCGGCGGCGGCGAACGCCAAGGAGTCCAGCTCGATCCGCGTCGACGTCGAGAAGGTCGACCAGCTGATCAACCTGGTGGGCGAGCTGGTGATCACGCAGTCGATGCTGACCCAGGCCGCCACCATGCTCGACCCGGTGGCCTACGAGCGCTTCCTGAGCGGCCTCGGCCACCTCGAACGCAATGCGCGCGATCTGCAGGAGTCCGTCATGTCGATCCGCATGATGCCGATGGACTACGTGTTCAGCCGTTTCCCGCGCGTGATCCGCGACGTCAGCGCCAAGCTCGGCAAGCAGGTCCGGCTCGACACCTACGGCAAGGAGACCGAGCTCGACAAGGGCCTCATCGAACGCATCATCGATCCGCTCACGCACCTGGTTCGCAACAGCCTGGACCACGGCATCGAGACGCCCGAGCTGCGCCTGGCCAAGGGCAAGGACGCCACCGGCCAACTCTTGCTGTCGGCCCAGCACCACGGCGGCAACATCGTGATCGAGGTCAGCGACGACGGCGCCGGCCTCAACCGCGAGAAGATCCTCGCCAAGGCCATGCAGCAAGGGCTGGCCGTGAGCGAGGCGATGCCCGACGACGAAGTGTGGCAGCTGATCTTCGCGCCCGGCTTCTCGACGGCCGAGCAGGTCACGGATATCTCCGGACGCGGCGTGGGCATGGACGTGGTCAAGCGCAACATCCAGGAGATGGGCGGCCATGTGGAAATCAGCTCGCGCGAAGGCCGCGGCACCACCACGCGCATCCTGCTGCCGCTGACGCTGGCGATCCTGAACGGCATGTCGGTCAAGGTCGGCGAGGAGGCCTACATCCTGCCGCTCAGCTACGTGATCGAGTCCCTGCAGCCGCTGCCGGAGCACCTGCATTCGATCACCGCCGACGGCCATGTCATCAAGGTGCGCGGCGAGTACCTGCCGCTGATCGAGCTGCACCGGGTCTTCGACGTGGCCGGCGCGCAGACCCAGCCGACGCAGGGCATCCTGGTGATCGTGCAGGCCGACGACGCGCGCTTCGCGCTCCTGGTCGACGAACTGCTCGGACAGCACCAGGTGGTGGTCAAGAACCTGGAGACCAACTACCGCAAGGTGCCCGGCATCTCGGCCGCGACCATCCTGGGCGACGGCAGCGTGGCTTTCATCATCGACGTCGGCGCCATGCCGCGCATCCAGCGTGCGCAGGCGGCGAGCGCCGCCGCGCTGGCCGGCGCCTCCCGGATCGATGCTGCCGCCATCGCCCACTGAGCGAGACAGAGACGGAGACAAGAGCATGCGCTTCGATTTTTTCCGGCGTCACGATTCCGACAATCCCCTGGCCGGGGACGCGCCGAAAGAGGAGTCCTCCGCAGCAGCGCTCCCGGCCGCGGCGGAGCGCAGTGCCGACGGCTACGTGACCTACGCCTTGCTGCTGGACACGCAGAAGCGCGTCGCGGGCTACAGGCTCGCATGGCATCCGGCGGCGCAGCACAATGCTGCGGGAGCGGGCGAGCTGTTCAAGGCGCTCGTGAGCTGCGTGGCCAGGCACCTCAACCCGCCCAAGACCGGATGGCGGCTCGGCCATACCGTGCTCTTCTTCGATGTGACGGCCGAGACGCTGGCGGCCAGCGAGCTGCAGGGGCTACCGCCGGACAACGTGGTGCTGTGCCTGGGGCTGGACGCGCTCATGGATGCGGACGTGCGGCCCATCCTGCTGTTCCTGCGCGAGCAGGGCTTCCGCTTCATGCTGTGCGGCGCCGAGGCGCTGCCGGAAGATCCCGAGCTGCGCGGCCTGGTCACCCACTTCGATGTCGGCACCGGCGATCTCGACCTGGTCGCCCAACTGCGGCGCGAGGAGCCGCCGGGCCAGCCGCTGCACCTCATCGCCACCCGCATCGCCGGCTGGAAGGACTTCGATGCCTGCGCGGCGCGGCGCGTCGACGTGTTCCTCGACGGGGCCGGCATGCAGCCGGAGAAGAAGGAGGAGGAGGCCGGCCGCACCCTGCAGCCCGAGTCGATGCTGATCGTGCGGCTGATGCAGATGATCCAGCGCAACGAGGACCTGCGCGAGATCGAGGCGGCCCTCAAGCACGACGCCGCCCTGACCTACCGGCTCCTGCGCCACATCAATTCGCCCGCCATCGGCGTCGGGGTGGAAATCCACTCGCTGCGCCACGCGGTGACGATGCTCGGCTATTCGCCCCTGTTCCGCTGGCTGTCGCTGCTGCTGGCCACGAGCAACGCCAAGGCCAGCCCGCCCTTCCTGATGAAGAAGGCGATCATGCGCGGCCGCTTCGTCGAGCTGATGGGCGAAGGGATGCTGCCGTCCGGCGAGGCCGACAACCTGTTCGTGGTCGGCATGTTCTCGATGATCGACCAGCTGCTGGGCGTGACCATGCAGGAGGTGCTGGGCAAGGTGCAGCTGAGCGAATCGGTGCAGCAAGCCATTCTTGCGCGCGAAGGCGTGTACGGGCCTTTTCTCGCGCTGGCCGAGAGCTGCGACGAAGACGGCGTCAAGGCGGCCCGCCTGTCGGAGGCGCTGTTCATGAGCACCGAGCAGGTGAATGCGGCACACCTCTCGGCACTCGTCTGGGCGCAGGACGTCAGTCCCGCCGAAGCGACGTATTGATGAAGGCGTGGCCCGAGATGCAGGACTTTTGCACCCTTGATCGGGCCATTGGAAAAGGTGAGCGCTGTGTACATTGAAACTCATGTACCGGCGCTGACTGTGAACTCCGAATTCCTCTTTACCGATAGCGACTTCTCCAGGATCCGGACGATGATCCATCGCCGCGCCGGCATCGCCCTGGGCGAGCAGAAGCGCCAGATGGTCTACAGCCGGCTCTCGCGCCGCCTGCGCGAGCTCCAGCTGCCCGAGTTCTCGACCTACCTGGAGCTGCTCGAAGCCAGCCGCGACGGCGAGGAGTGGCAGGCCTTCATCAACTCGCTGACCACCAACCTCACGTCCTTTTTCCGCGAGGCCCACCATTTCCCGGTGCTCGCTGCGCATGTGCGCAAGAGCAAGCAGCCGGTCACGATCTGGTGCGCGGCCGCGTCCACCGGCGAGGAACCTTATTCGATCGCCATCACGCTGATCGAGGCGCTCGGCGAGCGCGCGAGCACGGCCCGCGTAATCGCCACCGACATCGACACCGCGGTGCTGGCCAAGGCCTCGGCCGGCGTCTTCACGCTGGAGCAGGTCAACCGCCTGTCCATCGAGCGGCTGCGGCGCTTCTTCAACAAGGGCACCGGCAGCAACACCGGCAAGGTGCGCGTGCGGCCCGAGGTCGCCGCGATGGTCAAGTTCTCGCGGCTCAACCTGCTCGATCCTTCCTGGCCGGTGAAGGAACCGGTGGATGCGATCTTCTGCCGCAACGTGATGATCTATTTCGACAAGCCGACGCAGAAGAAGGTGCTCGACCGCTTCGCGCCGCTACTCAAGCCCGAGGGCCTGCTGTTCGCCGGCCATTCGGAGAACGCCTCGCTGGTCAGCCCGGGCTTCAAGGCGTTCGGGCAGACCGTGTACGAGCTCGCCAAGGGAAAAGTATGAGCGCCGCGCCGGGCCGCCCCAAGCAAGCGAACGCCCCCTCGGGGGGGCAGCGAGGACACGAAGTGCCGAGCGTGGGGGCTGGCATGAACACGGCGGTGCCTGGCTCGGTCGCGAGCCATCACTACTTCGACCGCGACCTCGACTGCATGGCGGTCAAGCTGCTGCCTTCCGAGTACTACGTCACCACCACCGACATCGCGCTGACCACGGTGCTGGGCTCCTGCGTGGCGGCCTGCATCGTTGACCTGGACGCCGGCGTCGCGGGCATGAACCACTTCATGCTGCCCGAAGACGGCGAGCCCGGCACGCGCGGCCAGGTCGAGTCGATGCGCTACGGCGCCTACGCGATGGACGTGCTGATCGGCGAGATGCTGCGCGCCGGCGCGCGCCGCGATCGGCTGCAGGCCAAGGTCTTCGGCGGCGCCGCGGTGCTGGCCAACATGACCACGCTCAACATCGGCGACCGCAATGCCGACTTCGTGCTGCGCTACCTGAAGACCGAGCGCATCGCCGTCGCCGCGCAGGATCTGCGCGGCCAGCATGCGCGCCGCGTGTGCCTGTTGCCCAAGAGCGGCAAGGCCGTGGTCCGAAAACTGCGCACGCAGCTCGACGTGCAGTCGATTCAACGCGAGGAGGGGGAGCTGCTGCGCCGGCTTTCTTCCGCCAATAACAAAGGGAGCTGCGTGCAATGAGCGGCAACAAGATCAAGGTGCTCTGCGTCGACGATTCGGCGCTGATCCGCAGCGTGATGACCGAGATCATCAACAGCCAGAGCGACATGAGCGTGGTCGGCACCGCGGCGGATCCGCTGGTGGCGCGCGATCTCATCAAGCAGACCAATCCCGACGTGCTCACGCTCGACGTCGAGATGCCGCGCATGGACGGGCTGGAGTTCCTCGAGAAGCTCATGCGCCTTCGGCCGATGCCGGTGGTCATGGTGTCCTCGCTGACCGAGCGCGGCTCCGAGATCGCGCTGCGTGCGCTGGAGCTCGGCGCGATCGATTTCGTCACCAAGCCGCGGCTCGGCGTGCGCGACGGCCTGCTCAACTACACCGAGCTCATCGCCGGCAAGATCCGCATCGCGGCCAGCGCGCGCCTGCTGCCGAGCCGGCATGCGAGCACGCAGCGGCCCGCGGCGGATCATGCGCAGGAGCCGCTGCTGCGCAGCCCGCTGCTGTCCACCGAGAAGCTCATCATCATCGGCGCCTCGACCGGCGGGACGGAAGCGATCCGCGAGGTGCTGCAGCCGCTGCCGCCCGACGCGCCGGCGGTGCTGATCGCCCAGCACATGCCGCCCGGCTTCACGCGCTCCTTCGCCCAGCGGCTGGACGGCCTGTGCCGCATCCACGTGAAGGAGGCCGAGCATGGAGAGCGCGTGCTGCCGGGCTATGCCTACATCGCACCCGGCGGCTATCACCTCTCGCTCGCCCGCAGCGGCGCCAACTACGTCGCGCATCTGGACCAGGAGCCGCCGGTGAACCGGCACCGGCCCTCGATCGACGTGCTGTTCGATTCGGTGGCCAAGCACGCGGGCAAGAACGCGATCGGAATGATCCTCACCGGCATGGGCAAGGACGGCGCCGAGGGCCTGCTGCGCATGAAGCGGGCCGGCGCCCACACGCTGGCGCAGGACGAGGCGAGCTGCGTGGTCTACGGCATGCCGCGCGAGGCGGTCGCGCTGGGCGCGGTGGACGAGGTGTCGCCGTTGAACGAGATCAGCCGCCGCGTGCTCGCGCACCTGCGCACCTTCGGCGAGCGTGCGAACCGCGTTTGAACCTTCTTAATTGTCAGTGGAGAAATCGTGATCGATAAGAGCATCAAAATTTTGGTCGTGGACGACTTCCCGACCATGCGCCGCATCGTGCGCAACCTGTTGAAGGAGCTGGAGTTCCTCAACGTCGACGAGGCCGAGGACGGCGCGGCCGGTATCGAGAAGCTGCGTGGCGGCAACTTCGGCTTCGTGGTCTCGGACTGGAACATGCCCAACATGGACGGCCTGACCATGCTGCAGACCATCCGCGCCGACCCGGAACTGGCCAAGCTGCCGGTGCTGATGGTCACCGCCGAGGCCAAGAAGGAAAACATCATCGCCGCCGCACAGGCCGGCGCCAACGGCTACGTGGTCAAGCCCTTCACGGCCGCCACGCTGGAAGAAAAGATCGTCAAGATCTTCGAGAAGCTCCAGAAAGAGAGCGCCTGAGATGACGCAGAACGCGCTCGATGCCGCAGGGCAGGCCAACACCCACGAAGAACTTCTCGGACGCATCGGGCAGTTGACGCGCCAGCTGCGCGAGGGCCTGCGCGAGCTGGGCCTGGACAAGCAGGTCGCCCGCGCCGCGCAAGCCATTCCCGATGCGCGCGACCGCCTCAACTACGTCGCCAGCATGACCGAGCGGGCGGCGCACCGCGCGCTGAATGCGATCGAGCTCGCGCAGCCGCTGCAGGAAGAGCTGGCCGACCGGGCCAAGGGCCTCACCAAGCGCTGGGATGAGTGGTTCCAGAACCCGATCGAGCTGGACCATGCGCGCGAACTCGTGATGGACACGCGCGGCTACCTGCAGCACGTGCCGCAGCAGGCGAGCGCCATCAACACGCAGCTGATGGAAATCATGATGGCGCAGGACTTCCAGGACCTGACCGGCCAGGTCATCAAGAAGATGATGGAAGTGGTCAACGACGTCGAGACGCAGCTGTTGCAAGTGCTGATCGACAACTCGCCGATGGAGAAGCGGCACGAGCCTGCGCCGAGCGCGCAGAGCAACCTGCTCAATGGCCCGCAGATCCACGCCGCCAATCCGGAAGCGGTGACGGACCAGGCACAAGTCGACGATCTTCTGGAGAGTCTTGGCTTCTAAGCCCCGAGTTGGAGGGCAATCCGGGCCTTGATCGAACGATTGTTCCAAGGCGCCGAATCCAATAATTCAGCCATGAGCTGAGGTCTTCGCCGATGCTCTTTCGGAGCATGAATGGCTGAAGAAAGCGATCTCGAAAAAACGGAACCTGCCTCGCCGCGGCGCCTGGAGAAGGCGCGCGAAGAAGGCAACGTGGCCCGTTCGCGCGAGCTGGTCACTTTCGTGCTGCTCGCCACCGCCGTCGCCGGCCTCTGGCTCACGGCCGAGTCGCTCGGCAACACCATGCGCGGCGCACTGCGCCACGGCCTGCACTTCGATCGCGCGGCCGCCTTCGATCCCTCCTACATGCTGGCCCAGACGGGGCTGATGGCGATGCAGTCGCTGGTCGCGCTGGCGCCGCTCGCCGGCATGATCGTGCTCGCCGCCGTGGCGGCGCCGCTGATGCTGGGTGGCTGGCTGTTCTCGGCCAAGGCCATCGGCCCCAAGTTCGACAAGCTCGATCCGATCGCCGGCATCAAGCGCCTGTTCTCCGCGCAGTCGCTGGCCGAGCTGCTGAAGGCGCTGGGCAAGTCGCTCCTGATCGGCGGCGTGGCCTGGCTCGTGATCATGGACAACATGGACGAGGTCAATGCGCTGATGGCGCAGTCGGAGCGCGCCGCGCTGCCGCAGATGATCGTGCTGGTGGGGCGCAACTGCGCGCTGATCACGGCCGCGCTGCTGCTCATCGCGCTGGTCGACGTGCCGTTCCAGCTCTGGAGCTACTACCGCAAGCTGCGCATGTCGCGCGAGGACCTGCGCCAGGAGCACAAGGAAAGCGAAGGCGATCCGCACATCAAGGCGCAGATCCGCCGCCAGCAGCAGCAGATGGCGCGCCGCCGCATGATGTCCGAGGTGCCCAAGGCCGATATCGTGGTCACCAATCCCACGCACTTCGCCGTCGCCCTCAAGTACGTCGACAACGACATGCGCGCGCCGCGCGTGGTGGCCAAGGGCGTCGATGCCGTGGCCGAGCGCATCCGCGAGATCGCGCGCGAGAACAAGGTCGCGATCCTCGAGGCGCCGCCGCTCACGCGCGCGCTCTACAAGCACACCAGGCTGGGGGACGAGATTCCCACCGGCCTCTACACCGCCGTGGCCGAAGTGCTGGCCTGGGTCTACCAGTTGAAGCGCTGGCAAAGCGAAGGCGGCGATGCGCCGCGCACGCCGGCCGACCTGCCGGTTCCCGAGGCCCTCGAATACAACGTGAAAGCTGCATGAACGCCCTCGCAAGCCTGATGCGCCAGCCGGCGCAGCTCTTCTCGGGCAGCCAGTTCAAGGGACTGGCCGGCCCGATCCTCATCATCATGATCCTGAGCATGATGGTGCTGCCGCTGCCGCCCTTCCTGCTGGACCTGCTGTTCACCTTCAACATCGCGATGTCGGTGATGGTGCTGCTGGTGAGCATGTACACCATGAAGGCGCTGGACTTCGCAGCCTTCCCGGCGGTGCTCTTGTTCTCCACGCTGCTGCGCCTGTCGCTCAACGTGGCCTCGACGCGCGTGGTGCTGATGCAGGGCCACACCGGGACCGATGCGGCGGGCAAGGTGATCGAGGCCTTCGGCCACTTCCTGGTCGGCGGCAACTTCGCGGTCGGCGTGATGGTGTTCATCATCCTGGTGCTGATCAACTTCATGGTCATCACCAAGGGCGCGGGCCGCATCGCCGAGGTCGGCGCGCGCTTCATGCTCGACGCCATGCCCGGCAAGCAGATGGCGATCGATGCCGACCTCAACGCCGGGCTGATCGGCGAGGACGTGGCGCGCAAGCGCCGCACCGAGGTGGCGCAGGAAGCCGACTTCTACGGCTCGATGGACGGCGCCAGCAAGTTCGTGCGCGGCGACGCGGTGGCTGGCCTGCTCATCATGGTGATCAACATCATCGGCGGCCTGGTGGTCGGCATGGTGCAGCACGGGCTGGACTTCGGAACCGCCGGCAAGACCTACACGCTGCTGGCCATCGGCGACGGCCTGGTGGCGCAGATCCCGGCGCTGGTGATCTCGACCGCAGCCGGCGTGATCGTCTCGCGCGTGACCACCGACGAGGACGTGGGCCGCCAGCTCACCGGCCAGCTGTTCTCGAACCCGCAGGTGCTGTTCCTGACGGCGGCCATCATCGGCCTGATGGGGATGATCCCCGGCATGCCGAATGTGGCCTTCCTGCTGATCGCGGGCGGCCTGGTCTGGCTCGGCCGGCGCCTGCTGCTGCGCGGGCCGCAGAAGGCCGCCGAGCAGGCAGCCGCGGCGGCGCAGGCGGCGACGGTGCCGGCGGCCGAATCCGCTGAAGCCACCTGGGACGACGTGGCGCTGGTCGATCCGCTCGGCATGGAAGTCGGCTACCGCCTGATCCCGCTGGTGGACCAGTCGCAGAACGGCGAGCTGCTGGGCCGCATCAAGAGCATCCGCAAGAAGATCGCGCAGGAGCTCGGCTTCCTGGTGCCGGTGGTGCACATCCGCGACAACCTCGAGATCCAGCCCAACACCTACATCATCAGCCTCAAGGGCGTCGAGATCGGCCGCGGCGAAGCCTTCCCCAGCCAGTGGATGGCGATCAACCCGGGCCAGGTGACGGGCACGCTGCCCGGCACGCCGACGCATGACCCGGCCTTCGGCCTGCCCGCTGTCTGGATCGACGCCAGCCAGCGCCAGCAGGCGCAGGTCTTCGGCTACACGGTGGTCGATGCCTGTACGGTGATGGCCACGCATCTGAACCACCTGATCCAGACCCACGCCGCCGAGCTGCTGGGCCGCCAGGAAGTGCAGCAGCTGCTCGACCAGGTCGGCAAGACCGCGCCCAAGCTGACCGAGGACCTGGTGCCCAAGGTGCTGAGCCTGAGCGCGCTGCACAAGGTGCTGCAGAACCTGCTGGAGGAAGAGGTGCCGATCCGCGACATGCGCACCATCCTCGACGTGATGGCCGAGCATGCGCCGACCGTCAAGGACGCCACCGAGCTGACCACGCTGACGCGCCTGGCGCTGGGCCGCGCGATCGTGCAGCAGTTGTTCCCGGGCGATTCCGAGATGCAGGTGATCGGGCTCGACGGCACGCTCGACGGCGTGCTGCAGCAGGCCCTCGCCAGCAACAGCGGCATCGAGCCGGGCCTGGCCGACAGCCTGCTGACGCAGGCCCAGGCCGCCATCGTGCGCCAGGAGCAGATGGGCCTGGCGCCGGTGCTGGTCGTGCAGCACGCGCTGCGCGTACTGCTCTCTCGCTTCCTGCGGCGCAGCCTGCCGCAGCTCAAGGTGCTCTCGCACGCCGAGATCCCTGATTCCCGCCGCATCAAGATCACCGCCACCATTGGAGGAAGAGTTTGAACATCATCACGGACGTGCGGACGACCGCACGCAAGTTCATTGCAACCACCAGCCGCGAGGCGCTGCGCCTGGCGCGCGAAGCCCTCGGCGCAGAGGCGATGGTGCTGACCAACCGCGTACTGGCCGACGGCGTCGAGATCGTCGCCATGGCGCCGGACGAAGTGGAGCAGGTGCTGGAGCAGGCGGCGCCCGAGGCGCCTGTTGCAGCGCTTGCGCCGGTCGTGCCGGCTGCACCCGCCGCACCCGCCGTGCCGGAAATGCCCGCGATGCGCGAGCAGCCCGTGGCCCCGATCGCCGCGCCCGTGCCCGCGCCCCAGCCGGCACCCGCGCCAGCGGCTCCCACCGACAGCGTGCTGAGCGAATTGCATTCGATGCGCGGCATGATCGAAGAGCAGCTCGCCAGCGTGGTCTGGAACGACAAGCAGCGCCGCGACCCGATGCGCGGGCGCCTCCTGCGCACGCTGCTCGGCGCCGGCTTCAGCGCGCGGCTGTCGAAGGCGATGCTGGAGCAGCTGCCCGCGAACCAGAGCTACGCGCAAGGCATGGCCTTCGTGCGCTCCGAACTGATGCGCACGCTGCCGATTCTCGAGAACGAGGATGCGCTCCTGGCCCAGGGCGGCGTCTATGCGCTGATGGGACCGACCGGCGTCGGCAAGACCACCACCACCGCCAAGCTCGCGGCGCGCTGCGTGATGCGCTTCGGCGCCGACAAGCTGGCGCTGGTGACCACCGACAGCTACCGGATCGGCGCCTACGAGCAGCTGCGCATCTACGGCCAGATACTCAACGTGCCGGTCTATGCGGTGAAGGACGCGGCCGACCTGCACCTGGTGCTGGAGGACCTGCGCGACAAGCACATGGTGCTGATCGACACCGTCGGCATGAGCCAGCGCGACCGCGCCGTGTCCGACCAGATCGCGATGCTGTGCAGCAGCCACCGGCCCGTGAAGCGGCTGCTGCTGCTCAACGCCGCCAGCCATGGCGACACGCTCAATGAGGTGGTGCATGCCTACCGCCACGGCGACGCCAGCAGCGGCAGCGCGCTCGCGGGCTGCATCTTCACCAAGGTCGACGAGGCCACCCATCCCGGCGCACTGATCGACACCGTGATCCGCCATCGCCTGCCGGTGCACTACATCTCCAGCGGCCAGAAAGTGCCGGAGAACCTGATGCCGGCCGAGCGCGCCCAGCTGGTGGACAGCGTGTTCCAGGCCAAGAGCAACAGCGCGCTCTTCGTGCCCGGCGAAAGCGATCTGCAAGATAAGGCTGCCGGCGTGGACGATGCGGCCGAAGTCGAGCAGGCGCAGGCCGAGACCGACCGGCTGCGCATGCAGTACCAGCGGCTGATCCAGGCCATGGCCCACGATGCGCAGGAAGTGGCGGCCGCCGCCGCGGCGCTCACCGGCGCCGAGCTGGGCTTCGAACATGCGCGCGAGCTCTGGCGCCATGCCGCCGACGAGGACGTGGTCCACAAGGCGGTGCTGCAATCGCTCATGGCGCATGCGAAGAGCGAGATCGCCGCCGGCTGCGACACGCACGTGCTCGCGCTCAGCGGCCAGGTCGGCCTCAAGTCGAACGAGGGCGGCGACGCCTACGAGTGCCAGAGCAGCCTGCTCTTGTCCGACAGGAGCGGCTTGCCGCTGGCGGCGCCGAACCAGTGGCTCTCGACCGCGGCGGGGCGAGGCTCCGGCGGCGCCACGGACGCCGCGCGCAAGCCCGGCATGCGCCAGGCGCAGTGGCTGCGCCAGCAGGATTTCGGCAAGACGGCGGTGCATATGCTGCCCCGGCTGCCCGGCAGCGAGTTCATGGCGCAGGGCCAGCTCTGGCTGGCGCGCGCGCCGGGCGCAACGGCCATCGCCGACCCGATCTCGGGCAAGGCCTCGAGCCTCGCGCGCCTCGCCTTCGCTTTCGGCGAAACGCGGCCCGTGCGCTTCAAGGGCAAGGCGGCGCTGCAGTCCGAGGCGCATGCCGACGTGCTGCTGCGCGGCGACGCCGAGCTGCCGCCGCTGCGCTGCATCGCGACGCGCGTGACGGATGCGAAGACCCGCAAGATCCTCGCGCAGAGCTATGCGCTTTCCAACGTCGGCAGCGAGGTCACGGTGCGCCAGCTCGCGCAGTGGCAGGCCTGGGCCGCGGAGGCCGAGCCCTGCTTCCGGCTGATTCGCCAGGGCCTGCAGCTGGTCGGCGGCATGGGCGAGCTCGGCGATCCGCACATGATGAAGCGGCTGCTGATCGCGGGCCAGGTGACCACCACCGTCTGGCGCCTGCTGCATGCGCGCGGCGACTGGGCCGAGCGCACGCGCGCACTGCTGAATCAGTTGACCGGACGGCCGGCACGGCCCGACCGCGCGCCCTCCGGCAACGCGCTCTACGTCGGCGTGGGCAAGCTGTTCCTGCTGCTGGAGGCCCTGGGCACGTGAGCAACAAGATGGTTGCCGATCAAGCCGATGGCCTGCGGCGCCTGCTGGCGCACACGCTGACGCGCGTCGTCGCCGTGGCCGGCATGCAGCGCGAACTGGGCGCCACCACGGCGGCGATGAACCTGGGTGCGGCCCTGGTGCTGCAGGGCAAGGACGTGCTGCTGCTCGACGAGCACGGGATGGCGGTGGACTCCGCCTGCGCCCTCTGGTCGCTCGATCCGCTCGGCACGCTGGCCGACGTGGCCTTGCAGCGGCTGACCTGCGAAGGCGCCGCTGCGCGTGCGAGCTGCGGCGTCAGCGTGCTGCCGGCGCTGCCCGGCGTGCAGGAGCAGAGCGTGGACCCGCGCCGGCTGTGGCAGGGCGACGTGATCCTGATCGACGCCGTGTTCGACGGCGAGGGCCGGCTGTCGGGCCTGGCGCAGATGGCCGACGAACTGGTGCTGGTGCTCCAGCCTCATGCGGCGTCCATCACTTCCGCCTACTCGGGCATCAAGCGGCTGCACTACGCGCATGCGCTCCGGCAACTGCGTCTGCTGGTCAACGGCGTCGCCGATCCCGAGGCGGCGCAGCAGATCATGGCCAACCTGGTCCACACCGGCAGCCGCTACCTGGCCGTGTCGCTGCAGCCGGCGGGGTGGGTGCGCGCCGATCCGCACTTGCGCGATGCCAGGCGCCTCTCCCGCACGGTGGTCGAGGCCTTTCCGGCCAGTCCGGCGGCGGTGGATTTCCGGCGCATCGCGGCCGACATGGGGCAGTGGCCCTGGCGCCCGGGCGCCAGCCTCGCCGTGCCGCCCGCGCGCGAGACGCAGGGCTCGAACATCGCCGCCGCCTCCTGAGGCCGCGGCAACTTGGAGAAGGAAAAGAACGGCCGTGTACACCGCACAGGGAACCATCGAGAAGTCCCATCTGCTGAAGCAGCATCAGCCGATGGTGCGCCGCATGGCGCTCCAGATGATCGCCAAGCTGCCCGCCAGCGTCGAGCTCGACGACCTGATCCAGGCCGGCATGATCGGCCTCCTGGACGCGTCGAGCCGCTACGAGGACAACCGCGGCGCGCAGTTCGAGACCTTTGCCAGCCAGCGCATCCGCGGCGCCATGCTCGACGAGCTGCGCGCCAACGACTGGGGCTCGCGCGGGCTGCGCCAGTCGGCGCGCAAGGTGGAGGCGGCCATCCAGGCGCTCGAGCACCGGCTGGGCCGCGCGCCTTCCGAAGGGGAGATCGCCAAGGAACTGAAGATGAGCCTGGAGGCCTACCAGGCCCAGCTGCAGGAGATCCAGGGCTGCCAGCTGCTGTACGTCGAGGACTTCACGCAGGGCGAATCCGACAGCCCCTTTCTCGACCAGAACGCGCGCGGCGCTCGCAGCGAGCGCGGCGGCAGCGACGACCCGCTGGAGCAACTGCTCGAAAGCGGTTTTCGCCACCAGCTGGTGGACGCCATGGGTACGCTGCCCGAGCGCGACCAGCTGCTGCTCAACCTCTACTACGAGGAAGAGCTCAACCTGCGCGAGATCGGCGCCATCCTCGAAGTGAGCCAGTCGCGCGTATGCCAGCTCCACAGCCAGGCGATCAGCCGGCTGCGGGCGGCGCTGAAGGAAATTCTGTAGCGATCTATTTCAATGCCCCGTGGGTGTTGCGCCCTTGCGCGCCTGTGTCTGGTTGCTGCCGCCGACCTGGCTCTCGCGGTCGTGCCGGCTTTCGGGCGTGCGCTTCGGTTCGTTCTTCTGCGTCACGGGCTGGTGTCCGCCCTTGTTGTGTTCGGTGTGGCCCTTGCGATCGTTCTGCGAATTCGACATCGTGGCTCCTTGCTTCTGCATGAACATGAGTCCATGTAGCGCCAGGCGATTGGCGCTTTCACCGGACCTGCGCCGGCCCCGCGTGTAGGAAAACGTCGCGAGCGTCATGGCAATGGTTGATCTGCGCTGCGCAATCGCTCACATTGCCAGCCATGGACGCGCTCATCAGCACGCTGACCGGCAATTCCGAGATGCTCCCGGGCGACCAGGCCGTGCTCGCCGAGCCCGGGCTGGAGGGCAGCGTGGTCGCCCTGACCGCGGACCATCACGCCTACTCCAGCGAGCATGAGCGCGCGACCCGCACGCAGATCGCATGGCGGCTTGCGCAGCTCAAGAAGTCCAGCTTCCAGGGCGAATACGACAAGTCCCGGAGCTATGCCGCGCCGGTCTATTTCGTCCCGAGCGACACGCTGGTCGGCGATGAGCTGATCGGCGCTCTGGGCATCGCCAGCCACCACGGCCTGTTCGGCGGCGTGGTGCCGCATCCCTTCGTGCTGACCAAGGTGATCGCCCATCCGCTGATCGATGCCGGCGCCACCGCGCCCGAGGGCTGGAAGCCCGATTTCGCCAATCGGGTGGCCAGCGCGGTGCTCGAAGGCTTCTCGGTCTTCGGCCGCGAGGATGCCGATCAAGCCGGCCTGCGCCTGCTGGAGCGCGGCGCGGTGCGCATCAAGCCGGTGCGTGCGACCGGCGGTCGCGGCCAGCAGGTCGTGCGAGACAAGCGTGCACTGGCGCGCTGCCTGGACGAGATGGACGCCGCCGAGATCGCAGCCCATGGCCTGGTGCTGGAGGAGAACCTCCAGCAGCCGGTCACCTTCAGCGTCGGCCAGGTGCATGTGGGCCGGATGATCGCCAGCTACTACGGCTGGCAGCGGCTCACGTCCGACAACCAGGGCAACCAGGTCTACGGCGGCTCGGACCTCACGGTGGCGCAGGGTGGCTTCGATGCGCTGCTGGCGTTGAGCTTCCCGGCCGAGATCCGGCTGGCCGTCGAGCAGGCGCGCGTCTTCCATCGCGCCGTCGAGGCCACGTTCCCGGGCTTCTTCGCCTCGCGCATCAACTACGACGTGGCGCAGGGGTCCAACAGCGCCGGCCGGTGGTGCTCGGGCGTGCTCGAGCAGTCGTGGCGCGTCGGCGGGGCGAGCGGCGCCGAGATCGCCGCGCTCGAGATCTTCGAAGAGCAGCCCGAGCGCGCCGTGGTCAATGCCTCGTGCTTCGAGGTCTATGGCGAGGACGTGGTGCCGCCGCCGAACGCCACCGTGTATTTCAGCGGCGTGGATGCGACCGCCGGCCCGCTCACGAAGTACACCGTGGCCGAGCCCTGATGCCCACCCGCCATGCCCTCATCGACATCCCGGTCGACGGCGTGCACATCGCCGGAACCCTGATCGCACCATCGACCGTGGTGCCGGGCGTGCTGCTGGTGCACGGCTGGGACGGCAGCCAGCAGCAGGACATCACGCGCGCCCACGAGCTCGCGGCGCTGGGCTGCATCTGCCTGACCTTCGACCTGCGCGGCCATGCGCGGCACCTGGCCCAGCGCGAGGCCGTCACGCGCGAAGACAACCTGCGCGACGTGCTGGCCGCCTACGACGTGCTGGTGGGCCACCCGGCCGTGGACCCGAGCGCGGTCGCCGTCGTCGGCGCCAGCTACGGCGGCTACCTGGCCGCGGTGCTGAGCTCGCTGCGCCCCGTGCGCTGGCTGGCGCTGCGCGTGCCGGCCATCTACCGCGACGAGAACTGGGAGCACCCGAAGCGGCGCCTCACCGGCGACGACCTGACGCTGTACCGCCAGACCGCGATCGAGCCCGAGAAGAACCGTGCGCTGGCCGCCTGCGAAGACTTCATCGGCGACGTGCTGATCGTCGAGTCCGAGCACGACACCATCGTGCCGCACCCCGTCATCGAGAACTACCTGGGCGCCTTCAAGCACGTGCGCTCGATGACCTACCGGGTGCAGATGGGCGCCGACCACGCGCTCTCGAAAAAGGTCTGGCGGCAGGAGTACACGCAGATCCTGCTGGCCTGGATGACCGACGTGAGGCGGGCCGCGAAGACCGAAGAAAAGGCCCTACCACCGCAGCAGGCTAAACGCTATGAGTCATGGGTCGAACCTCAGTCACCTTAGTAGACGGAAGTGCAAAAAATTACCGCACTTGTAGTGCTTGCGACTTCAGAAGTTGCACCCGGACGCCGACATGTCATGCAGGTGCAATTCAAACAGCGAGCAGAAAGAAAATGTCCAGACTCATCGTTCTCGCCCGACATGGCAGCGTCAGGCAGTTCAACATCACCGGGCCGATCACGACCATCGGCCGCGACCAGCTTTGCGATGTGCAGATCGACAGCATCGGCGTCAGCCGGCGCCATGCCACGATCCACTGGACCGGCGACCGCTTCGTGCTGACCGACATGGCGAGCTTCAACGGCACCTTCGTCAATCGGCACCGCATCTTCGAACACGCGCTGAAGAACGGCGACGCGATCACGATGGGGGAATGCCAGCTGCGCTTTCTCTACACCTCGAAGGCGCTGCCCAGCGAAGATGCGCTGCGGCTGGTGACGCAGGCCGATTACCCGATCGACATCGACGCCGCGCGCGCGAAGAGCGACTGGGCCGCCTTCTTCCGCCGCGGCGGCAGCAGCGTGTCGGCCAGGCTGCGGTGAACGGCAGGGGCCACCGAGTCAGTTGCTGTCGTCCCGAAACTGGATGCTCCGGTGCGTACCGTCGCAGAACGGCTTGTTCTTCGATCCGCCGCACCGACAGAGGAAATAGCGCTCACGCGAGGCGCCTTCGCTCCAGTTGTCGGTGTCGAGCTCGAAGCCCTGAACCTCATAGGGGCCGTTTCGTGCGATGCGAATGCTCGGGGCATTCACATCACTGGAACCGGGTTGGGCGGCGCCCCGGTGGTCCGCGACCGCGCAGGGCGTGCTGTCCTGAGGCCGGTCGTCCGAAAACCCGATCCGGATATGGGAGCTGTCACAAAACGGCTTCCTGTTCGACGCGCCGCAGCGACACAACGCGACGCCGTTCCATCCCTGGAGCCGCTCTCCCTTCGAGTTCGTCAGGTCATCGACGGTGACCAGATAGGGGCCATTGCGCGACAGCCTGATGCGAGGTCTTTGCTCCTGCTTCATCTTGCAACTCCTTTCAGCCAACGACTCCATTCACGCGGTCGGTATTGAATGGGATGATGCGACAAGCACGCGCAATGGACACGCCGTGGCGTCAATAAACTGCGGGAGCAGCAGGCTACTTGAACCGGAGGCAGCATGAACGTTCCGGAAACGCGCTACGCGAAGAGCGGGGATTGCCATATCGCGTACCAAGTCGTTGGCGAAGGATCGCTCGACGTGGTCTTCATCCCGGGTTTCGTATCGCACCTCGAGCACGCATGGGACGAGCCGCGGTTCGCTCACTTCTACCGGCGTCTTGCTTCGTTCTCGCGCCTCATTCTGTTCGACAAGCGCGGAACCGGAATGTCGGACCCGGTGCCCATTCAGCAGCTGCCGACGCTCGAGCAACGCATGGACGACGTGCGGGCGGTCATGGATGCTGCCGGTTCGCGGCGCGCTGCACTTGTGGGCGTTTCGGAGGGCGGACCGCTCAACCTGCTCTTCGCCGCGACCCATCCTGACCGCACCGCGGCCATGGTCATCATCGGATCATTCGCGCGCATCGCCTGGGCCCCGGACTTCGCGTTCGGAACGAAACCCGACGTGTGGCGCGCCCTGCTGGAACGAATGGAACAGGGATGGGGACAGGGGGTGCTTCTGAGCGCGTTTGCGCAGTCGCTCTCCACGAACGTGGCCGCGCGTGACTGGTGGGCGCGCTTTCAGCGGCAGGCCGCCAGCCCGGGCGCGGCAGGGGCCTTGATGCGCATGATCTACGAGATCGACACGCGCGCGATCTTGCCCGCGATACGGGTTCCGACGCTGATCCTGCACCGGACCGAAGACCGGATGGTGCCAGTCGAACACGCACGCTATCTGTCGCGGCATATCGCCGGAGCCAGGTATGTGGAGGTCCCCGGAGCGGATCACTTCTTCTTCACCGGCGACGCCGACGCCTATCTCGATCAGATCGAGGAATTCCTGACTGGCGAGCGTCATGCAGGCGCGTCGGACCGTGTGCTGGCCACGGTCCTGTTCGCCGACATCGCCGGTTCCACCGAACGGGCCTCACAACTCGGCGATTCCCGGTGGCACGAGCTGCTCGACAGCTTCTACAGCATCGCGCGCCGGCAACTGGAGCGCTTCAGAGGGCGCGAGATCGATACCGCAGGCGACGGCTTCTTTGCCGCCTTCGACGGACCGGCGCGGGCGATCCGCTGTGCCGCTGCCATCGGAAGTGGTGTCCGCTTGCTGGGGCTGGAGGTACGCGCCGGCGTGCACACCGGCGAGTGCGAGGTCATGGGCGCCAAGATCGGTGGCATCGCGGTGCATATCGGCGCGCGCGTTGCAGGCCAGGCGGATCCGGGGGAAGTACTCGTATCGGGCACCGTCAAGGATCTGGTGGCTGGTTCGGGAATCTTATTTCGCGATCGCGGCACCCATGTGCTGAAAGGCGTCCCCGGCGAATGGCATCTCTACACCGTCGCCGCGGCGAATTGATCGGCGCGTCGACGCGGCTACATGCAATCTGGCGCCCGACAGCTCAGGAGCGCGGACAGAAGGCCCCGGCCTCGGCCCAGGCCTTGATCAGCGCACCGAACTCCTTCTGTGTTCCCGGCGCCGGCGTGCGCCCCGCGCCCGGGTTCCAGGCCCAGCCGACCAGCGTGTCGTCGGCCATGTGGTGCACCAGCTTGGCCATGTCCATGTTGTCGTTGCGCGACTTGTCCTTGATCTGCTCGCAGATCTGGCCCAGCGTGCGGCCCTGCCAGGCCATGGAAGCCGGCGCCAGGTGCCACTTGGGATGACCCGGCATGCGCGCGTTGTCGTAGTTGGCGGCCTGGTGGCAGGTGGCGCAGCGCATCGCCGCGGCGCCGAAGCCATCGGCGCCGCGCACCACCCAGGGCTGGTGCGGATTCAACGCATTGCTCTGCGTCGGCCGGTCGCCCGCGGGATGGCAGTTGAGGCAGCGCGGGCTGTTGATCACCTTGCCGGCCTCGGTGAAGAGGGCGATGGCGCGCTCCTGCCTGTCGGCGATCTTGTCGAACTCGGACACCGGCTTGAGCGTGTTGTTGGCGGCTGGCTGCTGCGCGGCCACGACCGCGCTCAGCGCGAGCAGGGCGGCCAGAACGATGCGTTTCGTCATGCGGCCTCCCTGACCATCGGCAACTGCCGCGGCCTTTCGCCGCCCGCGAGCCGCGCGAGCGCATTGGCCACCGCCGGCCCGATCGGCGGAACGCCCGGTTCGCCGACACCCGTGGGCTTCTCGGTCGAGTCGACGATCTTCACTTCGATCGCCGGCATCTCGTGGATGCGCAGCGACCGGTAGGTGTCGAAGTTGCGCTGCACGCGGCGCCCGCCTTCGAGCCGGATCTCGCCGTAGAGGATATGGCCCAGGCCGAAGCCGATGCCGCCTTCCATCTGCGCGCGCACGATGTCGGGGTTGACCACGCGGCCGCAGTCCACCGCGCACCACACCTTGTGCACGCGCGGTTCGCCGTTCTCGCCCATCGACACCTCGGCGATGTGCGCGACGTAAGTGCCGAAGGCCTTCACGATCGACACGCCGCGCGCCCGCCCGCTGCCCGCGGCCGGCCCCGACCACTTCGCGAGGTCGGCCACCGCGCGCAGCGTGGTCTTGAAGCGCGGGTCGTCGCCGAAGAGCGCCATGCGGCCTTCGACCGGATCCTGCCCCGCAGTCTGCAGCAACTGGTCGACGAAGCACTCGACCGCATAGCCAGTGTGCGTGGAGCCGACCGAGCGCCACGACAGCGTGGGCACGCCGACCTTCTGGATGTGCAGGTCGCAGCGGAAGTTCTCGATCTTGTAGGGGATCTCGTTCGCGCCTTCGACCATGGTGGCGTCGATGCCGTTCTTGAACAGCATCGATTCGAACATCGTGCCCTGGATGAAGGACTGGCCCACGATGGTGTCGGACCAGGCCACGACCTTGCCGCCGCGCAAGCCGCCGCGCATGCGGTGCACGAACATCGGACGGTAGCGCCCGCCCTGCACGTCGTCGTCGCGCGTCCACATCAGCTTGACGGGGCGCTGCGGGCCGATGGCCTTGGCGACCTGGGCCAGCTCGTTTGCGAAGTCCGAGCCCATCTCGCCGCGGCGGCCGAAGCTGCCGCCGGCCAGCATGGTCTCGACCGCCACCTGCTCGGGCTTGAGCCCCAGCACGCCGGCGATGACGGCCTGGTCGAGGGTCTGGATCTGCGAGCCGAAGCGCGCGGTGGCGCCCTTGTCGTTCCAGCGCAGGAAGCCGTCCAGCGGCTCCATCGGCGAGTGGGCCAGGTAGGGGAAGGCGTACTCGGTTTCGATCACCCGCTCGGCCGAGGCGAGGGTGGTGTCGACATTGCCGTGCGCGTCGGCAACGGCACCCGGCGAGCGGGCGGCGGCGCGGTATTCGGCGAGGATCTGTTCGCTGCCGCGCTTCTCGGCCGCCGACTCGTCCCAGGTGATGCGCAGCTTCTCGCGTCCCTTGATGGCCGGCCAGGTGCTCTCGGCATAGACGGCCACGCCGGTCGGCACCTGCTTCACCTCCACCACGCCCTTGACCGCCAGCGCCTCGATCGCGTCGAAGGACGCCACCTTGGCGCCGAAGAGCGGCGGATGCGCGACCACCACGGTCAGCATGTTCGGCTCGTGGATGTCGATGGTGAACTGCGCCGTGCCGTTGGTCTTGGCCGGCACGTCGAGCTTGCGCACCGCGCCTTCGCGCCCGATCAGGCGGAACTCGGAGGGGTCCTTCAGCCGCACCTCGGTGGGCGCGGGTGCGGGCAATCGCGATGCCGCGAGCGCGAATTCGCCGAAGCGGCCCTGCTTGCCCGAAGCCGCGTGCCGCAGCACGCCGCGCTCGACCGTGATGTCTTTCGCCGGCACGCGCCAGCGCTCGGCCGCCGCCTGCACCAGCAGCGCCCGTGCGGTGGCGCCCGCCTGGCGCAACTGGTCGTAGGAGTTGGCGATCGCCGTCGATCCGCCCGTGCCTTGCACCGGGCCGAAAGCCAGGTTGTTGTAGAGCTTGGCGTCGGCCGGCGCGTGCTCGGCGCGCATCTGGGCCCAATCGGCATCCATCTCCTCGGCCACGATCGTGGCGAGGCCGGTGAAGGGCCCCTGGCCGAACTCGATGTGCTTGACCAGCACGGTGACCGTGTTGTCGGTGCCCACGCGAATGAAGGCGTTGGGCGCGAAGACGGCTTGCGCTGCGCGGGCCTTGGTGGCGGCCAGCGCGCTGCCGGCGAAGGGTGCGAGGTAGGCCGCGACGACGAGGCCGGTCGTGCTCTTCAGCACCGTGCGGCGCGAGAGCTTCAGGGAGGCTTGCGTGCTGGCCATGGCTCAGGCTCCCAGCGTGCGCGCCGCATCGTGGATGGCGGCGCGGATGCGGTCGTAGGTCGCACAGCGGCAGATGTTGCCGTTCATCGCCAGGTCGATGTCGCGGTCGGTCGGCTTCTTGACCTGCCTGAGCAGCGCCACCGCGCTCATCACCTGGCCCGACTGGCAGTAGCCGCACTGTGGCACGTCGCGCGCGATCCATGCGGCTTGCACGGCCTTGGCTTCGCGCCCCGTGAGGCCCTCGATGGTCGTGATGGCCCGCTTGCCCACCGCAGCGATCGGGATCGAACAGGAGCGCAGCGGCTGGCCTTCCATGTAGACGGTGCAGGCGCCGCATTGCGCGATGCCGCAGCCGAACTTGGTGCCGGTGAGCTTCAGGTTGTCACGCAGGGCCCACAGGAGCGGCGTGTCGTCGTCGGCGTCGACGCGCCGCTCCTTGCCGTTCACTTTGATGACGTAAATCATGGCTTCCCCTCAGGGTGGCTGAATGGAAAAAGCGCCGGGTGGGCGCTTCATGGGTGAACTACGACTGCGGGATCAATGTAGCGCGATCGTTGGCCTGAAGATAGAGGCGCCGGCCGACACGCACACTCGGCCGCGTCAGGCGTCTTCGTCCTCGAGCGAAGAGAACAGCACCGGAAAGATGTCCTTCGTCGATACCGAACCGTCGAGATCCTTCTCGGCCAGCATGAGCTGCTGCGACTCGGGCAGGCCGGCGGGGATCACCATCTTGCCGCCGGGTTTCAATTGGTAAAGGAGCGCCGGCGGAATCAACTCGGGCGCCGCCGTCACGATCACCTTGTCGAAGGGTGCGTATTCGGGCCAGCCATGGCAGCCGTTGCCGATCTTGATGTCGACGTTGAGATGGCCCTGCCGCGCCAGCCGGTGCATCGCCCGCGTGGCCAGCTCTTCGATCAGCTCGATGCTGAAGACCCGCAGCGCGAGCTCCGCGAGGATCGCCGACTGGTAGCCCAGCCCGGTGCCGATTTCCAGCACCGTGTCGGTCGGCTGCACGTCGAGTAGGTCGGTCATCACGGCGACGATGAAGGGCTGCGAGATCGTCTTGCCGTAGCCGATGGGCAAGGGCGTGTCGATGTAGGCAAAAGGCCGCAGTTCGAGCGGCACGAACTCATGGCGCGGCACCTTGGCCATGGCATCCATGACCCGCGGGTCCAGCGCCGCCTTGCCCAGGTAGGAGGTCGAGAAAATCGTCTTCGCGGCGATTTCCGCGAGCAGGTGCTGCTGCAGGGCCGTGAAGTCCGGGTCGCTCATGGTGGCTGCTGGAATGGCGGAACTGAGACTGCAACAATCCTACGCTTTCCGGGTGAAAGCAAGAGCCGAATCACGCTGCAAAATCGCCGCTGACAAACCGCTGCAACAGCGCAAAAACAGCGCTACATTCCCCGCACGTGGTGTTCAATTTCGGGACTTTGGCTCGTCATGGCATCGACTGCGACCTCGCCGCGCTCTGCTTCAGCGCACAACGACCTCCTGGAGGTGATGCCCCTGGATGTGCGGGTCGGCTTGAAGCCGCTTCTCGAACTGGTTACGCTCAACTTGGGCGATGTTCTTTACGAGTCGGGCGCGGTCCAGCAACACGTGTACTTCCCGACCGACTGCATCGTTTCGCTGCTGTATGTGCTCGAGAACGGGCAATCCGCCGAGATCGCGGTCGTAGGGTTCGAGGGCATGGTCGGCGTCTCGCTCTTGATGGGCGGGGGCAGCACGCCGAACCGCGCGGTGGTGCAAAGCGCAGGGCATGCGTTTCGGCTGGACGCCAGTCATATCAAGCAACTGGTCGAGCAGGGAGGGCCGTTGCTCCATCTCCTGTTGCGCTATACCCAGGCGCTCATTACGCAGATGTCGCAGACGGCGGTATGCAATCGACACCATTCGCTCGAGCAGCAACTGTGTCGCTGGCTCCTGTTGAGCCTCGACAGGCTGCCGGGCAGCGACCTGGTGATGACGCAGGAGCTGATCGCCAACATGCTTGGCGTGCGGCGCGAAGGCGTGACGGAGGCGGCCGGCAAGCTGCAGCGCCTGAATTTGATCCAGTACGCCCGGGGTCACATCACGGTGCTGGACCGTCCAGGTCTCGAACGGCACGTGTGCGAATGCTACGAAGTGGTGAAGCGCGAGACCGATCGCTTGCTGCCCCATGAAACAGCGACCTGATCCGGCGACACGGTCTCACCGTGCGGTAGCGTACAGACGATCGCCATCGTTTGACTAGCATTGCAAGTGGGGGCATTGCGCAGCCCCGCAACGGACCTTGTGATGCAACTTAGCCTGCTCGATCTGCCCTGGTGGGGTCTTGTGCTGGTCACGCTGGGCTCGACCCACGTCACCATTGCCGCGGTCACCATTTTTCTGCATCGGCATCAGGCGCATCGCGCGCTGGAACTGCATCCCATCGCCAGCCACTTTTTCCGGTTCTGGCTGTGGTGTACCACCGGGATGGTGACCAAGGAATGGGCGGCGATCCACCGCAAGCACCACGCCAACTGCGAAACCTCCGAAGACCCCCACAGCCCGCAGATCCACGGCATCAGGAAAGTGCTGTTCGAAGGCACCGAGCTCTATCGCATGGAAGCCGGGAACGCCGCAACACTCGAAAAATACGGCCACGGCACCCCTGACGACTGGATCGAGCGCAACCTGTACGCGAGGTACACCAAGCTCGGCATCGGCCTCGTGCTGGTCATCGACATCGTCCTGTTCGGCCCGATCGGACTCAGCATGTGGGCGGTGCAGATGCTGTGGATTCCGTTCTTCGCCGCGGGCGTCATCAACGGCGTCGGCCACTATTGGGGCTACCGCAATTTCGCGCCGAACGACAGCTCCAGCAATGTCGTGCCGTGGGGCATCCTGATCGGCGGCGAAGAGCTGCACAACAACCACCACGCTTATGTCACCTCCGCCAGGCTGTCGAGCAAGTGGTGGGAATTCGACATCGGCTGGATGTACATCCGCATCCTGGAAATGATTCACCTGGCGAAGGTGCGCAAGGTTGCGCCCAGGATTCGCTACAACGCATCCAAGACCCGTTGCGACGCGGGCACCCTGCAGGCCGTCATCACGCATCGCTACGACGTGCTGGCCAAGTTCGCCAGGTCCCTGCGCCCGATTGCCGTGGCGGAAATCCTCAGCCTGCGGACCGGCGCGATACCGGGCTTGAAGGACTCCAAGACGCTGGACCCGGTCAACTACCTGCTGCAACGGGATGCGAGGGAATTGCTGGAGAAGGAACGCGCAGTCCTGCAACAGGCGCTGCATTCCAGCACGGTGCTGAGCACCATCTACTCGATGCGGCAGGATCTCACTGCCGTATGGAGCCGATCCGCAGCCTCGAAGGAGCAGCTGGTGAAACAGCTGGAAGACTGGTGCCGGCGTGCCGAGGAAAGCGGCATCGGTGCGCTGCGCGAGTTTTCTCGAGCGCTGCGCCGCTACGACTCACTGACAGGAGACATGCCATGACATTGGGAACAATTCTGCTGATCATCGTGGTCCTGCTGCTCATCGGCGCGATTCCAAGCTGGCCCCACAGTCGGGGATGGGGCTACGGTCCCAGCGGTGGCATCGGGCTGGTGCTGCTGGTCGTGGTGGTTCTGCTGCTGATGGGCAAGATATAGCGAGCTGCCTCGAACGGGGGAAAAAAACGTGCCTCATGGCACGTCTGTGAAAGCGGGAGCGCTCAGTAGCGGGGGCCGTTGTTAGGGTAGTAGCCGCGATTGTTGTTGTAGTTGCGCTGGTCCGCGTTCCGCCCCACTTCGTTGCCGATCAGGCCGCCGATGGCGGCCCCTCCCACTGTAGAAGCTGTGTTGCCGCCGATCGCGTTGCCAAGCACCGCTCCGCCGACCGCGCCACCGGCGATACCGAGCTGCTGGTTGGGACCGGTCGCGCATCCGGCCAAAGTCAGGAGCGAACCGAGGGCGGCTGCTGTCATCCAGGATGTTGTTTTCATGATGTCCACCTTTCAGTGAGTTATGCGGGAGCTGGTTGGAGCAAGGCACACACGGCCGGCCGTTCAGCCGCCGAGGTGGCTCCGATGTATTTCGGCGGCGCGATGGCCTGGTTGTCGATGTCTGTGCGCAAGGTCTGGTCGAGCACCGGCGTCTTGCCGCTGCTCAGCCGTGTTTCAGCCACCCACACAACCGCACCGTGCAAGATTTCCGGCAAGGTGCGTCCACGCAGGTAAACACGAACCATGGCGTCGGCAGTGAATTGGGAGTGGGTCATCGTGTTCCGGCCTAGCGCGTGGGCGGTACGACGACAACCGTGCCGCCACCAGAACCGGTGTTGCCTCTGGCGCCCGTGGCTCCGGTGTTGCCCTGGTTCCCGATCGCACCCTGGGCGCCGGCGTTGCCCTGAGTGCCGGTCTCGCCCGTCGCTCCGGTGTTTCCTTGATTGCCCGCCTCGCCCTGGGCGCCTGTGTATCCGGTATTGCCTGTGTTTCCCGTAGCGCCCTTGGCACCGGTGAAGCCGGTGCTTCCTTGATTTCCCTGCGGGCCCATGGGGCCGGTGCATGCGCCCAGTCCGAGCATCGCAATCAGCAGTACGGATGGAATTGCATATTTCATTGCGGATCCTTGTGAGTTGTACGCAGCTCAAAAAGGCCGCATCAGTCACTGTGACCGGATGTACGCACCCCGTCTGTTCGGCGCCGCGCATAGAGCAGAAGGCCAGGCACTGGATCGACGACCACGAAGCGGTGGCCGCCTGATCAGCCCATTGCCTGGCTAGCCCCAATCTGGAAGGCTCTGCAAGGCATCGTTGGGCCGGTCGACGATGTCGACGCCGGTGATGCCGTTGCCGCCCGGCAGCGCCTTGACGTCGCAAACGATCTCCCAGGCGTGGTCTTCGGTGCGCCGCACGATGCAGACCTCTTCGCCGGCAGCCAGGAGCTCGACGCAATCGTCGACGCTGATGCGCCGCGCCGCGCCAAGCGTCAGTTCTGTCGAACCGAATTCCTTGTCCACAACCGGGTGAACGGCGACGAGATCGATCTTCCCGCCCTCGTAGTGAACAGCGGTAATTGCATGCTGGGCCATGTGCGACCTCCGTTTGTGGAGGACCCCAGTATGGGCGTGGCGACGGTTCTTGTCAGTCTGCCTACTGCGGCTGTGGGTACGGCAGCGCAGACCGGCGGGATCAGCTCTGAAGCCGCGATGACTGTCTTGGCCTGGTCAATGACTGCATTCCGGTGCCACGCGATCCAGCGCCTCGATCAGCTTGCCGGTGAGGCGCAGGCTATATGTCTGTGTCGGATGCACGTCGTCGACAATCTCGACCGGCTCGGCAGCCCCAAAATCGGCGAACTCGATACCGCTTTCGCTAGCCAGGGTCTTTGCTTCGGTGTCCACACGGTCGCGACCAGCCATCTTGTCTGGAGTGATGAAGGAATTGGGTACCTGGCGCGCGTAGCCGGTCAGCAGCGGGGTCCGACCCTCATAGCGCACGGCTTCGAGCATCCATGGCAGATTGGACATCACCGAGTTCCCGGACCAGCCCTCGGCGATGCCGCTGCCGATCACGACGACACGCGACGACCGCGGATCGTTTGCAAAGACCTTGGCCAGCTTCGCGAGGGACTGCCCCGGTCGCGTGCGGTCATAGATCCGCCAAGCCGGCCGCTGCGCCTTGAGTTCGGCGGCGGGATTGCGCGGGTGCCGCATCGAGTGTTCGGCAAGGACATAGGACCCGTTCAGGATCGAGTCGCCGTACAGGACCAGCGAGCAGTCGGCGGCAGCTACCTCGGACATTGGCGGAACGGGCGCTTGCGAAGAGGCACCGACAACGGGTTCATGGGCCGTTGATCCTGTCTTGCTGCCGTCGCATCCGCTGAGTGCAACCGAAATGACGATGACGAGTAGTGTGGGGATTGCTGATTTCACGCCTGGATCGAGGTGATGGATGCGACCAGCTGCTGAGCGGGGCTCGCAAGTCGCGTGGAACGAGCTTGGTGCGGTGCCGAGAAAAGATGTGTGCTTTTCAGGAGCTGCACAGAAAAGTCTGCTACCTGTTCGATAGCAGACTTTATTTGTGGGACTTGGTGCCGGAGAGATGAATCGAACACCCGACCTTCTCATTACGAATGAGCTGCTCTACCGACTGAGCTACACCGGCTAAGCCCGCGATTATAGCGGCTCGTGATACCCCGTCAGCCGCTCGACCTCGTTCTTTGACCCCAACACAACAGCCACCCGCTCGTGCAGCTTGCTCGGCTCCAGGTCGAGGATGCGCTTCTTGCCGTTGGTGGCGGCGCCGCCGGCCTGTTCGACCAGCCAGCTCATCGGGTTGGCCTCGTACATGAGGCGCAGCTTGCCGGCCTTCTCGGGCTCGCGCTTGTCCCAGGGGTACATGAAGACACCGCCGCGCATCAGGATGCGGTGCACATCGGCCACCATGCTGGCAATCCAGCGCATGTTGAAGTCCTTGCCGCGCGGGCCGTCCTTGCCGGCCAGGCATTCGTCGATGTAGCGCTTCACCGGGGCGTCCCAGTGGCGCATGTTGCTCATGTTGACGGCGAATTCCTTGGTGTCGGCCGGGATCTGGATGTCCTCCTGCGTGAGCATGAAGGAGCCCTGCTCGCGGTCGAGCGTGAACATCGCGACGCCGTTGCCCACGGTCAGCACCAGCGTGGTCTGCGGGCCGTAGATGCAGTAGCCGGCGGCCACCTGTTTGCTGCCTGCCTGGAGGAAGTCGGCCTCCTGCACGCCGGGGGTGTCGTCGGGCTTCTTCAGCACGCTGAAGATGGTGCCGATGCTGACGTTGACGTCGATGTTGCTCGAGCCGTCGAGGGGGTCGAACAACAGCAGGTATTCGCCCTGCGGATAGCGGTTGGGCACCACGTGGACGCTGTCCATCTCCTCGCTGGCCATGGCGGCGAGGTGGCCGCCCCATTCGTTGGCCTCGATCAGCACCTCGTTGGCGATGATGTCCAGCTTCTTCTGGATTTCGCCCTGCACGTTCTCGCTCTCGGCCGTGCCGAGCACGCCGCCGAGCGCGCCCTTGTTGACGGCCTGGCTGATGGTCTTGCAGGCGCGCGCCACCACTTCGAGCAAGAGGCGCAGCTGGCCGGGGATCAGGCCGTCGGCGCGCTGTTGTTCGACCAGGTAGCGGGTGAGGGAGATCTTCTGTGGATGAGCCATGGTTCCGGTGTTTTCTTCTTGACGAGGTGGCTAGCTCGCGAGGGCACGGGTCACGACCTCGTGCGTGTCCTTGCTGAGATCGGGCTTGGCGGCCACGCGCACGATGGCTTCGCGCGCCGCGCTGCGGTAGGGCTCGACCAGCTTGCTCCAGCGGTCGAGCGCGCGCGCGAGGCGGGCCGCGACCTGCGGGTTGATGGCGTCGAGTTCGATCACGCGATCGCTCCAGAACACGTAGCCGGCCGCATCGGGGCGGTGCAGCGCGCCGGGGTTGCCGCTGCAGTAGCTGAAGATCACGCTGCGCGCGCGGTTCGGGTTCTTGAGCGAGAAGTCGGGGTGCTTCATGAGCTGCTTGACCAGCGGCAGGATGTCGCCGCCGCGGTCGGGCGCACCGGCCTGCAGCGAGAACCACTTGTCGATGACCAGCGCCTCGTCCTTGAAGATCGCGTGGAAGCGCGCCAGCGCCTGCGCCGCCAGGGCATGGCCCGAGGAGACCAGGGCGTTGAGCGCGTTGAAGCGGTCGGTCATGTTGCCCGCGTCCTTGAAGCGCTGCAGCGTCTTGCCGGGCCACACGTCCGACTGTCCTGAGCCTGTCGAAGGGGCGCTCGCCCTGGTGGCGAGGCACAGATGGGTGAGGGCGAGGCCCGCCAGCGCGCGACGGCCCGAGGACACGGGGTCGGGCTGGTAGGCGCCGGTGTCGCGGTTCTGCTCGTAGGCCTGTTCCCAGTCGGCGAAGAGGCCGGCTGCGAGCTGCGCGCGCATGGCTTCGCGCACGGCATGCACGCGCTGTGGGTCGACCACTTCGAGCTGCTCGGCGATGTAGGTTTCCGAGGGCAGGGTGAGCACCAGTTCCTTGAAGGCGGCGTCGAGCTTCGGGTCGCGCAGCACGCGGCGCATGGCGTCAAGGTACGCTTCGTTGAGCGGCGTATCGCTGGCGCTGACGGCGGGCGTGCCGATCGCGTGGATCGCGGCACGCAGCGCCAGGCGCTGGCCGGCTTCCCAGCGGTTGAAGGGGTCCGGGTCGTTGGCCAGCAGCGTGAGCAGCTGGGCATCGCTGTACTCGTGGTCGAGGATCACCGGCGCGCTGAAGCCGCGCAGGATCGAGGGCACCGGCTCGGCGTCGATGTCGATGAAGGTGAACTGCTCGCCGGGGCGCGTGAGCACCAGGGTGCGCGTGCCCTGCGTGGCGTTCTCTTCGCCTGCCAGCTGCAGCGGCAGCTCGCGGCCGTCGGCGCCGAGGAGGCCGAGGTTCACCGGGATTACGAAGGGTTCCTTCACCGGCTGGCCCGGCGTCGGCGCGCAGGTCTGCACGAAGCTCAGCGTGTAGCTGCGCGTGGCGGCGTCGTACACGCCGTGGGCCGCCAGGCGCGGCGTGCCGGCCTGGCTGTACCACCGCTTGAACTGCGGCAACAGGCGCGCGAGGTCGGACTCGGGGTTGGCGTCGGCAATGGCCTGCGCGAAGTCGTCGCAGGTCACGGCCTGGCCGTCGTGGCGTTCGAAGTACAGCGTGATGCCGCGCTCGAAGCCCTTGCGGCCGACCAGCGTCTGCATCATGCGCACCACCTCGGCACCCTTCTCGTAGATGGTGACGGTGTAGAAGTTGCTGATCTCGATGTAGCTGTCGGGCCGCACCGGGTGCGCCATCGGGCCCGCGTCTTCGGGGAACTGGGCGGTGCGCAGCACGCGCACGTCCTCGATGCGCTTGACGGCGCGTGCCGAGGCGTCGGCGCACAGGTCCTGGCTGAACTCCTGGTCGCGGAAGACGGTGAGACCTTCCTTCAGCGAGAGCTGGAACCAGTCGCGGCAGGTCACGCGGTCGCCGCTCCAGTTGTGGAAGTACTCGTGGCCGACCACGCTCTCGATGTTGCTGTAGTCGGCATCGGTGGCGGTGGCCTGGTTGGCCAGAACGTACTTCGTGTTGAAGATGTTCAGGCCCTTGTTCTCCATCGCGCCCATGTTGAAGTCGCTGGTGGCGACGATCATGAAGCGGTCGAGGTCCAGCGGCAGGCCGAAGCGGGCTTCGTCCCACGTCACCGAGTTGACCAGCGAGTTCATCGCGTGCTCGGTCTTGTCGAGGTCGCCGGCGCGCACGTAGACCTGCAGCAGGTGTTCTTTTCCGTTGCGCGCCTTGATGCGCTGCTCGCGCGCCACCAGCTTGCCGGCCACCAGCGCGAAGAGATAGCAGGGCTTGCGGAAGGGGTCGACCCACTTCGCGAAATGGCGGCCTTCGGGCAGCTCGCCCTGCTCGACCAGGTTGCCGTTCGACAGCAGCACCGGGTAGGCCGCCTTGGCGGCGCGGATCGTCACCGTGTAGCTCGCCATCACGTCGGGGCGGTCGAGGAAGTAGGTGATGCGGCGGAAGCCTTCGGCCTCGCACTGCGTGAAGAAGGTGTCCTCGCTCACGAACAGGCCCATGAGCTTGGTGTTCTTCGCGGGCGCGCAGGTGGTGAAGAGCTCGAGCTCGAAGGCATCGGGCAGGTTGTCGATGACGAGCTGCTCGGCCTCCATGCGGAAGGACGCGCCCTGGCCGTCGACCAGCACCCGCGCCAGGTTGAGCTCGTCACCGTCCAGGCGCAGCGGCTCGGCCGGCACGTCGGGGTTGCGGCGCAGGCGCATGCGGTTGAGCACGCGCGTCTTGGCCGGGTCGAGGTCGAAGGTCAGGTCGACGGTGTCGATCCAGTAGGCGGGGGCGCGGTAGTCCTCGCGGCGGATCGCGACGGGTTCGCCTTGGGCGTCACGCAAGTGCATCGAGCGTCTCCAGAAAGTTTGATTTTGCGAGTTCGTTGTAGTCGCGCACGGCCGCAATCACATGCGGCCCTGCGAGTTCGGAGGCAGAGTGGGTGCTGCAGACCGCCACCGCGCGCATGCCGCCGCGACGCGCGGCCTCGATGCCGAAGGGCGCGTCCTCGAACACGACGCAGCGCGCCGGCGGCACGCCGATGCGGCGCGCGGCTTCGAGAAAGATCGCAGGTTGCGGCTTGCCGGGCAGGCCCTCGTCGCCGCCCACGATGGCGAGCGGCGCCGGGTCCAGCTTGAGCTGCGACATGGTGAAGGCGATGTTGTGCTTGTCGCCCGCCGTGCCGACCGCGATCTTGAAGCCGCGTGCCGCCGCAGCCTTGGCAAAGTCGCTGAAGCCGGTCACTTCGCGGAATGCCGCCCCGAAGAGCTCGCGGTAGATCGACTCCTTGGCGTGCGTGATCTCGATGCTCTCGGCTTCGGTCACTTCGCGGCCCATGAGCTCGCAGGCGCATTCGAAGGCCGTGCGGCCGGTGGTGCGGCGCATGAAGTCCGGGATGTCGATCGCCAGGCCCTTGCGGCGGCCGTACTCGACCCATGCCTTGGCGTGCCAGGGCATGGAGTCGACCATGGTGCCGTCCATGTCGAAGATCAGGGCTTCCGCCTTGTGCGAAGGGCCCTGCATCAGACGCCTTGCTTCAACGAGGCTTCGATGAAGGGATCCAGGTCGCCGTCGAGCACCTTCTGCGTGTTGCTGATCTCGACGTTGGTGCGCAGGTCCTTGATGCGGCTGTTGTCCAGCACGTAGCTGCGGATCTGGTGGCCCCAGCCGACGTCGGTCTTGCTGTCTTCCAGCTTCTGCTGCTCTTCCTGGCGCTTGCGCATCTCGTGGTCATACAGGCGCGAGCGCAGGCGCTTCCAGGCCACGTCGCGGTTGCTGTGCTGGCTGCGGCCGTCCTGGCACTGCACCACGATGCCGGTCGGGATGTGCGTGAGCCGCACGGCCGAGTCGGTCTTGTTGATGTGCTGGCCGCCGGCGCCGCTGGCGCGGAAGGTGTCGGTGCGCACGTCGGCCGGGTTGATCTCGATCTCGATCGAGTCGTCGATTTCCGGGTAGACGAAGATGCTGGCAAAGCTGGTGTGTCGCCCGCCCGAGGAGTCGAAGGGCGACTTGCGTACCAGGCGGTGCACGCCGGTCTCGGTGCGCAACAGGCCGAAGGCGTAGTCGCCCTCGACCTTGATGGTCGCGCCCTTGATGCCGGCGGTGTCGCCGGGCGTCTCGTCCTCGATCTGGGTCTTGAAGCCCTTGCGCTCGGCGTACTTCAGGTACTGGCGCAGCAGCATGCTGGCCCAGTCGCAAGCCTCGGTGCCGCCGGCGCCGGCCTGGATGTCGACGAAGGCGTTCAGCGGGTCGGCCGGGTTGTTGAACATCCGGCGGAACTCGAGCTGCTTGATGTCGGCTTCGAGCTTGGCGGCGTCATCGGCGATGGCCTGCAGGCCGTCCATGTCGCCTTCTTCCTTCGACATCTCGTAGAGCTCGGTGTTGTCCGAGAGGCCGCTGGTGAGCCGGTCGAGCGTGACGACCACGTCGTCGAGCGACTTCTTCTCGCGGCCCAGCTCCTGGGCCTTCTTCGGGTCGTTCCAGACGTTGGGATCTTCGAGCGATGCGTTGACCGTCCTCAGACGTTCGGCTTTGGCATCGTAGTCAAAGATACCTCCGTAGATCGACCGTCCGGGCGCTCAGGTCCGCGAGGGTTGCGCCGATTTGGTTGATTTGCTCTGCATCCATGGGGTGTCCTGACGGTGTTCGGGGGAAACCGGGCATTTTCTCATGCCCGGCAAGCCCCGGTCTCAGGCGAGGAACTCTTCGATCAGGGCGGCCACCCGCGCGGGCTGGTCGTGGTGCAGCATGTGGCCGGCCTCCTCGACGCGGGCCAGGCGCGCATCGGGCACGGACTTCAGCCGTTCCTGGAAGTCGGCCAGCGTGTAGCGGCCCTTCCACCACTTGCCGAGGCTGTCGTCGGAGGCCACCACCGCCAGCACCGGCGCGGCGATGCCGGCGTAGAGCGCGAGCGCCTCGTCGACGCGGAAGATGTTGGCGTTGACGATCTTGTGCGCCGGATCGCCGAGGATCTCCCAGCGCTCGCCGCCCTCGGGCAGGTGCCGGGCGGCGGACCACTGGCCGGCCAGCCAGTCGGCCTTGTCCTGCGTGAGGCGCGGGTTGGTCTTCATGAGGCGGCGCGCGACGCCGCCGGGCGCCTGGTAATTGGCCAGTGCCATTTCGCCGCGGTGCAGGCGCTTCAGTTCGTCGATCCACTTGCCGTAGCGCTGCGGCGCTTCGTCGGGGCGCAGGGGCGGCATGCCGAAGCCCTCGAGGTTGACCAGCCGGCGCACCCGCTGCGGCCGCACGCCGCCGTACTGCATCGCGATGTTGCCGCCCATGCTGTGGCCGACGAGGTCGATGGGCGTCTCGCCGGCGTAGTGGTCGAGCAGCCAGTCCAGGTCGGCCAGGTAGTCGGGCATCCAGTAGTTGTCGACGCCGCCGCCCTCGGTGAGGCCGAAGCCGCGCCAGTCGGGCGCGATCACGTGGCGCTCCTCGGCCAGCGCATCGACCACGAACTGCCAGGAGGCGGCCACGTCCATCCAGCCGTGCAGCAGCACCAGTGGCGGTCGTTTCGGCGAAGGAGCGCCCCAGACGCGCACGTGGTAGCGGAGTTTGCGCACGGGGATGAATTCGCTGACGAAGGGGCGGACGGCTTGGTACATGCGGTCGATGATAGACAGGCCCCCCGGCTTGCCACTTCGTGTGCTTCGCCACCCCCCGAGGGGGAGGCTCGGCCGCCTTGGGGCGGCCCGGCGGCGGCCGGACGCAACGCAAGCCGCGCAGTCCAGCGCAGGACACGCACCCGCTGTAGCATTTCGCGCATGCAAAAAATCCAACTCGGTCAGAGCGACCTCCGCGTCACGCCGATCTGCCTCGGCACCATGACTTTCGGCGAACAGGTGGACGAAGCCACCGCCCATGCCATCCTCCACCGCTCGCTCGAACGCGGCGTCGACTTCATCGACACCGCCGAGATGTACGCCGTGCCGACGCGCGAGGAAACCTACGGCGCGACCGAAACCATCATCGGCAACTGGTTTGCCAGGAATCCCGGCACGCGCGCCAGGACCGTGCTCGCCACCAAGGTCGCCGGCCCTTCGCGCGCGACGCCCTGGGTGCGCGAGGGCAGCGGCATGACGGCGGCCGACATCGTCGCCTCCTGCGAGGGCAGCCTCCGGCGCCTGCAGACCGATGTGATCGACCTCTACCAGATCCACTGGCCGGAGCGGCATGTGCCGGCCTTCGGCAACATCTACTACGACCCGGCCAAGGAGCGGTCGCAAACCTCCATCCGCGAGCAGCTCGAGGCGCTGGCCGGCCTGGTGAAGGCCGGCAAGGTGCGCGCCATCGGTCTCTCGAACGAAACGCCCTACGGCGTGCACGAATTCGTGCGGCTGGCCGAAGAGCATGGCCTGCCGCGCGTGGCCACGGTGCAGAACGTCTACAACCTGCTGAGCCGCGCGGCCGAGAACGGGCTGGACGAGACCATGCACCGGCTCGGCGTTTCCTTCCTCGCCTATTCGCCGCTCGCCTTCGGGCTCCTGACCGGCAAGTACGACAAGAGCGGCATCCTCGGCCCCGATGCGCCCCAGGAGGCGCGCGTCACGCGCTACGAGTCGGTGCGCAAGCAGCGCTGGGGCCGGCCCGAGTCGCTGAACGCGGCGCGCCGCTACAACGCCCTGGCGCGCGAACTCGGCATGACGCCGACGCAGTTCGCGCTGGCCTTCTGCTACACCAAGTGGCTGGTGGCGAGCACCATCATTGGCGTGACCTCGGTGGCGCAGCTCGACGAGAACATCGATGCCTGGGGCAGCACATTGACGCCGGAAGTCCTCGCCGAGGTGGACAAGCTACGTTGGGAAATGCGGGACCCTGCGATCTGATGTCAGCCCCCCGGCTTTTCACGCACTGCGCGCGTGTAACTCCACCCCCCAAGGGGGAGGCTCGGCCGCCTTGGGGCGGCCCGGCGCCGGCCGTATGAGCAAGAAGACCCACGTCAGCGAAACGCCCGCCACGCAGATGCTGCGGGCGAACGGGATTCCTTTCACGGAGCATCCTTACGAGTACCTCGAGCACGGCGGCGCGCAGCACAGCGCCGAGGTCCTCGGGCTCGATCCGTTCACGGTGGTCAAGACACTGGTGATGCAGGACCAGGACGCCAAGCCGCTGATCGTGCTGATGCACGGCAACCGCACGGTGTCGACCAAGAACCTGGCGCGGCAGATCGGCGCCAAGTCGGTGGAGCCCTGCAAGCCGGAGGTCGCCAATCGGCACAGCGGCTACCTGGTCGGCGGCACCTCGCCCTTCGGCACGCGGCGCGCGATGCCGGTCTATGTGGAGTCGACCATCCTCGATCTGCCGAAGATCGCGATCAACGGCGGGCGGCGGGGCTACCTGGTCGGCATCGACCCGCAGGTCTGCGTCCGGCTGCTCGACGCCAAACCGGTGCAGTGCGCGCTGGCAGAATAGCCGGCCGCCTGGAGACACCGTGAGTTCTTACCTTCCCTCGCTCATCGCGATCGTTTTGTCCTATCTGCTCGGATCGCTGTCCTTCGCGGTGATCGTCAGCAAGTCGCTCGGCATGGCCGACCCCCGCAGCTACGGCAGCAAGAACCCGGGCGCCACCAATGTGCTGCGCTCGGGCAACAAGGGGGCGGCGCTCGCGACACTGCTGCTCGATGCGCTCAAGGGCTGGGTGCCGGTGGTCCTGGTCCATCGCTTCGGCGCCGATTTCGGCATGGGGCCTGGCACGGCGGCGCTGGCCGGATTGGCGGCCTTTTTGGGGCATCTCTACCCGGTGTTCTTCGGTTTCCAGGGCGGGAAGGGCGTCGCGACGGCGGCCGGTGCGCTGGTCGGCATCGACTGGCTGCTGGGGCTGGCAACCGGTACCACCTGGCTGATCATCGCCGTCTTCTTCCGCTATTCGTCGCTGGCCTCGCTGGTAGCGGCCTTCTTCGCGCCGGCCTACTACCTGATCGGCGGCGGCATCGCCTGGCCGCTGCATCCCACGGTGCTGCTGGCGCTGGTCGCGATCAGCCTGCTGCTGTTCTGGCGGCATCGCGAAAACATCCGCCGGCTCGTGGCCGGCACCGAGTCCCGGCTCGGATCGAAGACAAGGACACAGGAGTAATCGGCCATGGGCACCATTCAACGCTTTCACGTCGGTCCGCGCCTCAGCGAGACGGCGGTTCACAACGGCACCATCTACCTCGCGGGCCAGGTGCCCGACGACACGACGCAGGACATCCGCGGCCAGGCCTCGCAGGTGCTCGCGATGGTCGACCGTCTGCTGGCCGAGGCCGGCAGCGACAGGTCGCGCATCCTCATGACGCAGATCTTCCTGGCCGACATCACCGACATCACGGCGATGAACGAGGTGTGGGATGCCTGGATCCCCGCCGGCCACACGCCGCCGCGCGCGACGGTGCAGGCGGCGATGGCGAAACCGGCCTACAAGATCGAGATTGTCGTGACGGCGGCTGCCGCCTAAGTCGGCCGCCGCCGGGCCGCCCCAAGGCGGCCGATCCTCCCCTTGGGGGTGGAGTTACTCGCGCGAAGAGCGTGAAAAGCCGGGGGGCCTTAGTTCAATAGCGTTTTTCGAGGACCAGCTGGTCCGCGTCGCGCCGCATCGAGAAGCGGTTGATGAAGCTGTTGCCCAGCAGCACATAGGGCATCGGCTGCTCTGAGACCACCGCGTCGACGTCGTAGACCTCGACGTCGCCGACCCGCACGGAGTTGAGCCGCACACGGTAGCCAAGCGCGGTGCCGTTGGCCGTGTTCATGCGGATCGGCTGCCCCTTGCTGAAATCGAGCCCGATGCGCTGCGCGTCGGCGGCCGACAGGCCGATGGCCGTTGCGCCGGTGTCGAGCATGAAGTTGACCGTGCGGCCGTTGATCGTGCCCTGCGTCATGAAGTGCCCGCGGCTGTCGGCAGGCAGCACGATGCGGTTGCCGCCGCCACTGCCGGGGCCGGTGCCGCCGATGCTGACCGGCGTGTCCATCCGCAGCGCCACGCGCTTGCCGCCGGCCTCCACCGTCGCCTGCTCGGCGCCCAGCGAGAGCAGCTTGACGCCCTGGAAGGTTTCGCCGACGGCGACGGTCTTCGGTGCGCCCCCATTGACGATCAGGATGGCGCGGCTGCCGATGGTGCCGGTGAGCATGACCGATTGGGCATGCGCGAAGGTGCAGGCTGAGGCCAGCAGCAGCGGGAGGAGCGCCTTCATGAAAAGGCTCAGTCTCTGAAGTTGTTGAAGGACAGCGGCATGTCCGGCACGTCCTTCTTGATCAGCGCCATCGCGGCCTGCAAGTCGTCACGCTTGGCACCGGTCACGCGCACCGCGTCGCCCTGGATCGCGGCCTGGACCTTGAGCTTGCTGTCCTTGATCAGGCGCTGGATCTTCTTGGCGGTCTCGCTCTCGATGCCGTTCTTGACCTTGATCACCTGCTTGACCTTGTCGCCGCCGATCTTCTGCACGTCGCCCTTGTCGAGGAAGCGCACGTCGACGCTGCGCTTGGTGAGCTTGCTGCGCAGGATGTCCTCGACCTGGACCAGCTGGAACTCGGCGTCGCCGATCAGGGTGATTTCCTTGTCCTTCAGTTCGACGGCGGCCGCGGTGCCCTTGAAGTCGAACCGCGTGGCGATTTCCTTGGCCGTGTTCTCGACGGCATTCTTGACCTCGGGCAGGTTGGGCTCGCAGACGGTATCGAAAGACGGCATGGACTCTCCTCTGATTCGCGCTGTGTGAATGCGACAATTCTCCCATGATCGTGGAGCACAACGTACCGCTGCAGCAGCACAACAGCTTCGGCATCGTCGCGCGCGCCCAGCACCTGGTACGCGTCGCGGGCGAGGCCGACGTGGCCGCGGTCCTGGCGGATGCAGAGTGGCGCGGCGCGCCCAAGTTCGTGCTCGGCGGCGGCAGCAACATCGTGCTGACCGGTGACGTCAAGCCGCTGGTGCTCAAGGTCGAGATCAAGGGCCGCCGGCTGGTCGAAGAGACGCCGCGCGCCTGGATCGTGGAGGCGGGCGCCGGCGAGACCTGGCACGAGGTCGTGCGCTGGTCCTTGGAGCAAGGCTTCCCCGGCCTCGAAAACCTGGCGTTGATCCCCGGCACGGTGGGCGGCGCGCCGGTGCAGAACATCGGCGCCTACGGCGTCGAGCTGCAGGACCGCTTCGACGCGCTCGACGCCATCGACTTGGAAACCGGCCGCGCCTTCACCCTCGACGCCGCGCAATGCGCCTTCGGCTACCGCGACTCGGTGTTCAAGCACACGGCCAGCGGCGAGAATGATTTCGGGCTGAGCGGGCGGGCGCTGATCACGCGCGTGCGCTTTCGGCTGCGCCGGCCCTGGAAGCCGGTGCTCGGCTACCTCGACCTGGAGCGCAAGATGGCCGAAGCCGGCAACTTCACGCCCAGCGCAACCGAGATCTTCGACTGGGTCTGCGCCATCCGCAGGGCCAAGCTGCCCGACTGGCGCGTGCTCGGCAATGCTGGCAGCTTCTTCAAGAACCCGACCGTCACGCCCGAGCAGTGCGCCGACATCATTGCCCGCGACCCGAAGATCGTGCACTACCCGATGGCCGACGGCAGCATCAAGCTGGCGGCCGGCTGGCTGATCGATGCCTGCGGCTGGAAGGGCAAGTCGGTGGGCAATGCCGGCGTCTACGAGAAGCAGGCGCTGGTGCTGGTCAACCGCGGCGGCACTGCCCATCCGGTGACCGGTGGCGAGGTCATGACGCTGGCCAAGGCGATCCAGACCAGCGTCTACGAGCGTTTCGGCATCCGGCTCGAGCCGGAGCCGGTGGTGGTTTGACGGAGCTGCTGCAGCTCAATTTCCGGCGCCGCATCCAGGCGCTGCTGTGGGGCCGGCGGCTGATGTGGCTGGTCGCCATTCTGGTGATTCTGAGTTACCGGACCGCCGGCGCGCTGGTCGGCGCCAGCGCCATTGCGCTGGTGTTCGGCCATGCGCTCACCGTCTGGGAGTTGAGCGTGCGGCGCCAGTTCGTGCGCGAGGCCAGCTTCCCGCGCTTCCTGAGCGCCAAGCTGCGCGCCGCCTATCCGCAGTTGCAGGAGCGCGATTGCGATCTGGTGCTGCGCGGCCTGCGCCAGTTCTTCATGGCGCATCTGCGCAGCGGCCGCCAGTTCGTGGCCATGCCGTCCAGGCTGGTCGATGCCGCCTGGCACGAGTTCATCCTGCACACCCAGGGCTACCAGCGCTGGTGCGCCGCGGCTTTCGGCGGTCTGCCGCACCACACGCCGGCGGAGGTGCTGGGGCAAGACGGGCGCCGCAACGACGGCCTGCGCCGGACCTGGTACTGGACCTGCAAGGAGGAGAGCATCGATCCGCGTACGCCGGCGCGGCTGCCGCTTCTGTTCGCGCTCGACGCCAAGTTCGGGATCGAAGGCGGATTCCGCTATGTGCCCGACTGCAGGGACATCGATGCCCAGGCCGCCTCCGGCACGCACTGCGGCAGCAGCTTCGGCGATTCCGGTGGCGGGTCGGGCGATGCCGGCGGCTTCGGCGGCAGCGAATCGAGCGGCGGCGATTCGAGCGACGGCGGCTCGGGCTGCGGCGGAGGCGGCGACTGACCGCGGCCCCCGCTCAGGCTCACTCGCGTTCGTCGTTCTTCAGCTGAGGCAGCGAAGCGCCCTGGCCCGAAGACAGCAGCCCGGCCTGCGTGTAGATCGCCAGCTTGTCGCGCGTGTCGACGATGTCGAGGTTGCGCATCGTGAGCTGGCCGATGCGATCGGCTGGCGAGAAGCTCGATTCGCCTTTTTCCATCGTCAGCCGCTCGGGCTTGTAGGTGAGGTTGGGCGACTCGGTATTGAGGATCGAGTAGTCGTTGCCGCGGCGCAGCTCGACCGTGACTTCGCCCGTCACCGCGCGCGCCACCCAGCGCTGCGCGGTCTCGCGCAGCATGATGGCTTGCGGGTCGAACCAGCGGCCCTGGTAGAGCAGGCGGCCCAGGCGGCGGCCGTGGTCGCGGTACTGCTCGATCGTGTCCTCGTTGTGGATGCCGGTCACCAGGCGCTCGTAGGCGATGAACAGCAGCGCCAGGCCGGGGGCCTCGTAGATGCCGCGGCTCTTGGCCTCGATGATGCGGTTCTCGATCTGGTCGCTCATGCCCAGGCCGTGGCGGCCGCCGACGCGGTTGGCTTCCAGCAGCAGCTCGACCAGGCTCGGGTATTCGACGCCGTTGATCGCGACCGGACGGCCCTCCTCGAAGCGAACGGTGACCTCTTCGCGCGGGACTGAGACCTCGTCTTTCCAGAACGCCACGCCCATGATCGGCTGCACGATCTTCATGCCGCTGTTCAGGTGCTCCAGGTCTTTCGCCTCGTGCGTGGCGCCGAGCATGTTGGAGTCGGTCGAGTAGGCCTTCTCGGCCGACATCTTGTAGGCGAAGCCGGCCTTCTGCATGAATTCGGACATCTCGGCGCGGCCGCCCAGCTCGTCGATGAAGACCTGGTCCAGCCAGGGCTTGTAGATCTTCAGCGCGGGGTTGGTGAGCAGGCCGTAGCGGTAGAAGCGCTCGATGTCGTTGCCCTTGTAGGTGCTGCCGTCGCCCCAGATGTGGACGTCGTCTTCCTTCATGGCCGACACCAGCATGGTTCCGGTGACGGCACGGCCCAGCGGCGTGGTGTTGAAGTAGGTGACGCCGGCGGTGGTCACGTGGAAGGCGCCGGCCTGCAGCGCGGCAAGGCCTTCGGCGGCGAGCTGCGTGCGGCAGTCGACCAGCCGCGCCTTCTCGGCGCCGTAGAGCATGGCCTTGCGCGGAATCTCGTCGTAGTCCGGCTCGTCCGGCTGGCCGAGGTTGGCGGTGTAGGCGTAGGGAATGGCGCCCTTGTTGCGCATCCAGTGCAGCGCCGCGCTGGTGTCGAGGCCGCCGGAAAAGGCGATGCCGACCTTCTGGCCGGCGGGAACGTTCTGAAGAATGGTCGACATGAGAGGAATCCCGGTTCAGCCGAAGTGGCAGATGTAGCTGTAGGGCTCGCCGCTCACGCGGATCTGGAAGCTCGAGTTGCCCGGCACGCTGAATTTGTCGCCCGGTCCCGAGCTTGCCCATTCGCTGCTGCCGGAGAGCAGGTATTCACAGCGGCCCCCGGTGCCTTCCATGACTTCGGGCGCGCCGGTGTTGAAAGTGAGCGTGGACGGCAGGATCACGCCCATCGATTTCTTGCTGCCGTCGGCGAGCGTCAGGCTGTGGCTCACGCACTTGCCGTCGAAATACACGTTCGCCTTGGTCGACACCGCGGCGCTGTGAAGGGATTCGGTTGTTGTCATGTGAGAAGAAGGGCCTGACGCTGCTGAAAGCCCGTGATTTTAGGCTTTGCCGGCAGGCCCTTCGGGGCCGGCGCTCAGCGCCAGCGACCGTGGCCGCCGTGCCAGCCGCCGCGATAGCCGCCGCCCCATCCGCGCGAGTAGCCGAGATTGAGCGACAGGCCGATCGGCGGGTAGATGTAGGGCTGCGGATAGTAGGCTGGGCCCACATACACCGGCGCGGGAGCGTAGTAGACCGGCGCGGGCTGCGTGTAGACCGGAACCGGTTGGCTGTAGACCGGCGCTGGAGCGCCGCCGCCCGAGACCACCACGCCCGGCTCGGGCACTACGTTGTTCCAGTCGGGCCGGCCGCCGTCGACGGGGCTCGGCGCCAGCTGCGGCTGCGGATCCACGGGCGAGGTGGTTGCGACGCCGTAGCCGCCGACCTCGATCTGAATGCTGGCGCCGGGGCGGGTGTCGGTGATCGTGGTGTAGCGCCGGCCGTCGTACTCGTAGGTGACGTTGTAGCGGGTGGTGCCGGTCGCCTCGTGCTGGGGCGTGGCCGAGATCACGCGGGCCCAGACCTGCTCGGCCTGGGCCAGGCCAGCGGTGCCGGCCAGGGCTGCCAGCAGCGACAGGGCCGTGATGTTGCGAATGGTTTTTTGCGTGCGCATGTCGAACTCCTGAAGGTGGGGCGCAAGCCCCCTGAACCCGGTTGGACGCGAGCTGGAGGCCAGGGTTCAACCGTTTACACGGCGTGGTCTTTCTTCCATTGGGCGGCGTCGAACCCTGTGCTAACGCCGTGTTGCGGGCCCCAGTTGACCACGGGGCGCTTGATCAGGCTCGGGTTGGCGAGCAGCGCCGCGCGCGCCGAGGCGGCATCGACCACCGACGCGCGCGTCGCATCGTCGAGGCGCCGCCAGGTCGTGCCGCGGCGGTTCACCAGGGCCTCCCAGCCGGGCGCGCGCAGCCATTGGTCGAGTTCGGCCTCAGGCACGCCTTCTTTCTTGAAATCGTGAAAGTGGTAGGCCACGCCGTGCTCGTCGAGCCAGGCGCGGGCGCGTTTGACGGTGTCGCAGTTCGTGATGCCATAGAGCGTTGTCATGGCCGCGATGATGCCCGCGCGGCGGGTCGGCGACAATTCCGGCCTCCATGAAAAGCCTTGTCGACTGGCTCGCGCACGCCGAGCGCCTGCATCCCAAGAACATCGAGCTCGGGCTCGATCGCGTGCGCGCGGTCGCCCAGAAGCTTGGCCTCGCATTCGACTGCCCGGTGATCACCGTGGCCGGCACCAATGGCAAGGGCTCGACCTGCGCGATGCTCGAGTCGATCCTCACGCATGCGGGCTACCGCACGGCGGTATTCACCTCGCCGCACCTGGTGCGCTTCGAGGAGCGGCTGCGCCTGTCCGGCGAGGCGGTCGACGGCAACGCGCTGTCGGCGCATTTCGAGGCGGTCGAGCAGGCCCGCGGCGAGGTCGCGCTGACCTACTTCGAATTCACGACGCTGGCCATCCTGCTGTGCACGGCGGCGAGCAAGCCCGATGTCGCGATCCTCGAAGTCGGCCTCGGCGGCCGGCTGGATGCGGTCAACATCATCGATGCCGATTGCGCCGTGATCACCAGCATCGACCTGGACCACATGGATTTTCTCGGGCCCGATCGCGAGAGCATCGGCTTCGAGAAGGCCGGCATCATGCGCGCCGGCCGTCCTGCAATCGTCAGCGACCCGATGCCGCCGCAAAGCGTGATCGATCACGGGGAGGCCATCGGCGCCGATCTCTGGCGCGTAGGCCGCGATTTCAACATCTCGGGTGACAAGCAGCAGTGGGGCTGGAGCGGCCGGGGGCGGCGCTACAGCGGACTGGCCTATCCGGCGCTGCGCGGCGCCAACCAGCTGGTCAACGCGGCCGGCGTGCTGGCCACGCTGGAAGCGCTGCGGCAGCGGTTGCCGGTCACGGCGCAGGCCGTGCGCACCGGCCTCGCGATGGTCGAGCTGCCGGGACGCTTCCAGATCGTCCCGGGTGAGCCGGCGCTGGTGCTCGACGTCGCGCACAACCCGCACGCGGTCGCGGCGCTGGCGGAAAACCTCGACGCGATGGGCTTCTACCCGACCACCCACGCCGTGTTCGGCGTGATGGCCGACAAGGACCTGGCGCCCATGTTCGCCCGCATCGGGCCCCTGATCGACCGCTGGTACTTCACCGATCTGCCGACCGCACGCGCGGCCAAGGCGGCCGATCTGCTGGCCCGGTGGCAGGCGCAGAACACGCGCGCCGACGCCTCGGCCAGCGCGCACGCAGCACCGATGGAAGCCCTGCAGGCGGCCATCGATCGCGCGGACCCCGCTGATAGAATCGTCGTCTTCGGATCGTTCTTCACAGTGGGTGGTGTGCTCGAGCACGGAACACCTCGTCTCGGGGCCAGGCACTTGTCGCCGGGCTCCTGATTGGCCTGATCTCCGGCGCCTTTTCTCTACCTCACGCTGCACTCCATCAGGGAAACGAATTTCATGGCGTTCTTCAAGTTCCGCAGCCGCGGTCCGCAGGCCAACGAAGGGCGAAACGCCAGCGTCGCAGCGGCGCCGGCTGAGAGTGTCGAGGCGATGCGCCGCCGCGCGCGGCACCGGCTTCTGGGCGCCGCGGTGCTGGTGCTCATCGGCGTGATCGGCTTCCCCCTGCTGTTCGACACCCAGCCGCGTCCCGTGTCGGTCGACATCCCGATCGAGATTCCCGACCGCAGCAAGGCCAAGCCGCTGGCCCCGCCTTCGACCCCCGCACCCGCAACGACCACCACGCCGTCGACCGGCGCGAGCACGGGTTCCACCGCGCCCTCCGGCGGCGGCATGATCACCGAGTCGGCGGACGGCGCCGAGATCCCGCCATCCCGGCCGGCACCCGCGGCACCGCCCGCCGACACCAAGCCGGCCGCACCCGTCGCCGAAGCGAAGCCGGAACCCAAGCCCGAGCCCAAGCCGAAGCCGGAGGTCAAGTCCGAAGCACGGGCCGAGGCCAAGCCCGAAAAACCGACGCCGGCCAAGCCGGCCGATGACGGCAACCGCGCCCGCGCCTTGCTCGAAGGCAAAGCCGCCGCCGCAGCAGCAGCCAAGCCCGCCGTCGCAGCCGACGAAAACGGCCGCTTCGTCGTCCAGGTCGGTGCCTTCGCCGATGCCGACAAGGCGCGCGAGGTGCGGCAGAAGCTGGAAAAGGCCGGGCTCAAGACTTACACCAACGTCGCGAAGACGGCCGATGGCGAGCAGCGCACGCGTGTGCGCGTCGGCCCCTTCGGCACGCGCGCCGAGGCGGACAAGGCGGCGAGCCGCGTCAAGGGCTTGTCTTTGTCGGCCTCCGTCCTCAGCTTGTAGAACTGGTGTGGCGCTCTTCGACTGGATCGCCATCGTGCTGCTGATGGTGTCGATGCTGTTCGGCCTGGTGCGCGGCCTGGTGTTCGAGGTGATATCGCTGGCGGGCTGGGTGGCGGCCTTCTTCTGCGCGCAATGGCTGGCGGACGATGCGGGGGCCTGGCTGCCCTTCGGCGATCCGGCGGCCACCTGGCGCTATGCGGCGGGATTCGTGCTGGTGTTCGTGGCGGTGGCTTTTGGCGTGGGGCTGGTGGCAGCGATCACACGCAAGCTCATCGCCGCCGTGGGGCTGCGGCCGGTGGACCGTGTGCTGGGCGCGGCCTTCGGCGTGGCGCGCGGGGCGGTCGCCCTGCTGGCCATGGCGGTCGTGGTTCATTTGCTGGCGTTGAGCGACAGTGCCTGGTGGCACGAATCGCGCAGCGCCATTGTTCTCGATGCGGCATTGCAGGGCCTGAAACCCGCGCTGCCTGAAAAGTTGGCAAGCTACCTGCCCTGAGAGGATCGCTTCATGTGTGGAATCGTCGGCGTTGTCAGCAACGCACCCGTCAACCAGCTGCTCTATGACGCGCTGTTGCTGCTGCAGCACCGCGGCCAGGACGCGGCCGGCATCGTCACCCTGCTGGAACGCAAGTTCTTCATGCACAAGGCCAAGGGCATGGTGCGCGACGTGTTCCGCACGCGCAACATGCGCGCGCTGCCGGGCAGCGTCGGGTTGGGGCAAGTGCGCTATCCGACCGCGGGCAACGCCTACAGCGAGGAAGAGGCGCAGCCTTTCTACGTGAACGCGCCCTTCGGCATCGTGCTGGTGCACAACGGCAACCTCACCAATGCGCATGCGCTGCGCGCCGAATTGTTCTCCACCGACCATCGGCACACCAACACGGACAGCGACTCCGAAGTGCTACTCAACGTGCTGGCGCACGAGATCGACCGCGCGACACGCGGCGGCATGCTCAACTCCGAGACCCTGTTCGCCGCCGTGCGCAACGTGCACCGCCGCCTGCGCGGTTCCTACGCCGTGGTGGCGCTGATTGCCGGCCACGGCCTGCTCGCCTTCCGCGACCCCTACGGCATCCGGCCGCTGGCGATGGGGCGCAACGCCGACGGCACCGTGATGGTGGCCAGCGAATCGGTGGCGCTCGAAGGCTCGGGCCATGTGTTCGAACGCAACATCGCGCCGGGCGAAGCCGTGTTCATCGACCTGCAGGGCCAGATGCACGCCGAGCAATGCGCCGAGTCGCCGACCCTGAACCCGTGCATCTTCGAGTTCGTCTACCTGGCGCGGCCCGACTCGGTGCTCGACGGCATCTCGGTCTACCAGGCCCGTCTGAATTTGGGCGAAACGCTGGCCAAGCGCGTGGTCTCGACGGTGCCGCCGAACGAGATCGACGTGATCATCCCGATCCCCGAATCGAGCCGCCCGAGCGCGACGCAGCTCGCGCACCTGCTGGGCATTCCGTACCGCGAGGGTTTCGTGAAGAACCGCTACGTGGGCCGCACCTTCATCATGCCGGGGCAGGGCGTGCGCAAGAAGTCGGTGCGCCAGAAGCTCAACGTGATCGCCAGCGAGTTCAAGGGCCGCAACGTGCTCCTGGTCGACGACTCGATCGTGCGCGGCACCACCAGCCGCGAGATCGTGCAGATGGCGCGCGAGGCCGGCGCGCGCAAGGTCTATCTCGCGAGCGCCGCGCCGCCGGTGCGCTACCCCAACGTCTACGGCATCGACATGCCGACCAAGGACGAGCTGGTCGCGCACGACCGCACCATCGAAGAGGTGCGCGAGCTGATCGGCTGCGACGCGCTGATCTACCAGGACGTCGAAGGCATGAAGCGCGCCATCCTGAAGGCCATGCCGGGCACGGCGGGGACGCTGAAGCTCGACGGCTTCGATGCCTCGTGCTTCGACGGCGTCTACGTCACCGGCGACATCGACACCGAGGCCATCACGCGCATGAACGGCAACCGTCCCCGCATCGAAGAGACCGAGGAAGACTCCTCGCGCCTCGCGCTGCCCAATCTGAGCGAATAGAAGAAGAACCAAGACGTGACCGACCGATCTCTGCCCCCCGGCCTGCACCGCGACACGCTCGCGGTCCGTACTGCGCTCGAACGAAGCCAGTACGGCGAGAACTCGGAGGCCCTGTTTCTCACGAGCAGCTTCGTGCAGCCCGATGCCGAGACCTCGGCGCGCCGCTTCGCGGGCACCGAGGAAGGCTTCACCTACACGCGCACCTCGAACCCGACGGTCGCGAGTTTCGAGCAGCGCCTGGCCGCGCTCGAAGGCACTGAAGCCGCGATCGGCGCGTCCAGCGGCATGGGCGCGATCCTCATGATGTGCATGGGGCTGCTCAAGGCAGGCGATCACGTGGTGTGCTCGCGCTCGGTGTTCGGCTCGACGCTCAACCTGATCGGGCGCGAGTTCGGCAAGTTCGGCGTGGAGACCACCTTCGTCTCGCAGACCGACGTGGCGGAATGGAAGGCGGCCATGCGGCCGACTACCAAGCTGCTCTTCGCCGAGACGCCGACCAACCCGCTGACCGACGTGTGCGACATCCGCGCGCTGGCCGATCTCGCGCACGACGCGGGCGCGCTGCTGGCGGTCGACAACTGCTTCTGCTCGCCGGCGCTGCAGCGGCCGACCGAATTGGGAGCCGACCTCGTGATCCATTCGGGCACCAAGTACCTCGAAGGTCAGGGCCGCGTGCTGGCCGGTGCCATCTGCGGCTCGGCGAAGCTGGTCAACGAGGTATTCGGCCCGGTGGTGCGCACCGCGGGCATGGCGCTGTCGCCCTTCAATGCCTGGATCGTGCTCAAGGGGCTCGAAACGCTGGGCATCCGCATGCAGGCGCATTGCGCCGCGGCGCTGGCGCTCGCGCAATGGCTCGAAACGCAGCCGGGCATCACGCGCGTCTATTACCCGGGCCTGGCCTCGCATCCGCAGCACGAGCTCGCGATGCGCCAGCAGTCGGGGCAGGGCGGCGCGGTGGTCTCGTTCGACGTGCAGGGCGACGGACCCGAAGCGGCACGCGCCAATGCCTTCCACGTGATCGACAGCACGCGCGTGCTGAGCATCACCGCCAACCTCGGCGACACCAAGACCACCATCACCCATCCGGCCACCACCTCGCACGGCCGCCTCACCGAGGCGCAGCGCCAGGCCGCCGGCATCGGCCAGGGCCTGGTCCGCGTGGCGGTCGGGCTGGACCACATCGACGACATCAAGGCCGACTTGCTGCGCGGCTTGAGCACCCTCGCATGACGCAAAAGACCCGTACCCGCTTCGCTCCCTCGCCGACCGGCTTCATCCACCTCGGCAACATCCGCTCCGCGCTCTACCCGTGGGCCTTCGCGCGCTCCACGGGCGGCGACTTCATCCTGCGCATCGAGGACACCGACCTCGAGCGCTCTTCGCAGGCCGCCGTCGACGTGATCCTCGAGAGCATGCAATGGCTGGGCCTCGACCATGACGAGGGCCCGTACTACCAGATGCAGCGCATGGACCGCTACAAGGCGGTGCTGGCCGAACTGCAGGCGGCAGACCAGGTCTACCCCTGCTACATGAGCGTGGCCGAGCTCGACGCGCTGCGCGAGAAGCAGATGGCCGCCAAGCAGAAGCCACGCTACGACGGCACCTGGCGCCCGGAGCCCGGCAAGACGCTGCCGCTCATCCCCGAGGGTGTGCAGCCGGTGCTGCGCTTTCGCAATCCGCAGGGCGGCGTGGTGGCTTGGGACGACAAGGTCAAGGGCCGCATCGAGATCGGCAACGACGAGCTCGACGATCTCGTGATCGCGCGCCCCGACGGAACGCCCACCTACAACTTCTGCGTCGTGGTCGACGACATCGACATGGCCATCACGCATGTGATCCGCGGCGACGACCACGTCAACAACACGCCGCGCCAGATCAACATCTTCCGTGCGCTCGGCAAGGAGCCGCCGGTCTATGCCCATCTGCCGACCGTGCTCAACGAGCAGGGCGAGAAGATGAGCAAGCGCAACGGCGCCAAGCCCGTCACGCAGTTCCGCGACGAAGGCTTCCTGCCTGACGCGATGGTCAACTACCTCGCGCGGCTCGGCTGGAGCCATGGCGACGACGAGATCTTCACGCGTGCACAGTTCATCGAGTGGTTCAATCTCGATCACCTGGGCCGCAGCGCGGCGCAGTTCGACGAGGCCAAGCTGCGCTGGGTCAATGCGCAGCATCTGAAGGCGATGGCCGCCGATGCGCTGGTGCCGCTGGTCGCGTCGCAACTGCAGAAGCGCGACATCGCGGCCGACGATCGGCTGCCTGCGATCTGCGGTCTCTTCAAGGACCGCTGCGACACCACGGTCGCGCTCGCGAACTGGGCTGCGGCCTTCTACGCCGACGTCGCGCCGAGCGAAGCCGATCGTGCGCAGCATGTGACCGAGGCCGTGCGCCCCGCGATCGCCACGCTGGCCGACAAGCTCGCGAGCGTCGCCGCCTGGGACAAGGCGGCGATCGCAGCCGCCATCAAGGAAGTGCTGGCCGCGCATGGCATCAAGATGCCCGCGCTCGCGATGCCGGTGCGCGTGCTCGTGATGGGAACGCCACAGACACCGTCCCTCGATGCGGTGCTCGCACTCTTTTCTCGTGAAACAGTCGTCACGAGATTGAAAGCGGCCTGATTTTTCAGGCTATAATTTGAGGCTCGACACCCAAAGGGGGTATAGCTCAGCTGGGAGAGCGCTTGCATGGCATGCAAGAGGTCAGCGGTTCGATCCCGCTTACCTCCACCATCAGGGCGTCGAGAAAACAAGCGCTGATCGCAGCGCGGTTCCGAAGGTTTTGACCCTATCGTCTAGAGGCCTAGGACACCACCCTTTCACGGTGGCTACCGGGGTTCGAATCCCCGTAGGGTCGCCAGTTTTCACCGAGTGGTGAAGCAGGCACAAGTCGCAGCACTTGGCTCCATATGGAGCGAACGTTGTCTACCAGGAGTGGTAGTTCAGTTGGTTAGAATACCGGCCTGTCACGCCGGGGGTCGCGGGTTCGAGTCCCGTCCACTCCGCCATAAATCAAGGACTTAGAGCGACTCATTGCAGTCGCTCTTTGTTTTTGGAATCTCGTCGGACTTCTTTGGAATATCCTTCGTGACCCATCCCCAGGTCTTGCCGGTCCTGATCCCGCGCACTGTCGATTCATCGATGCCGTATCGCTCGGCCATCACGGATACGGAAACCCCGCTTTTGAAGATCAACTTCACCTCGGTCGCGGTGAGTTTGGAGCGGCCGTTCATCTGACCCTTCGCGCTCCGGTTCTTCTGTACGCGATCGTCGATGTTCTCGACCTGAGTTCCGACGATCAGATGCGCAGGGTTGCAGCAGCATGGGTTATCGCAGGAGTGCCGCACGACATCGTCTCGCGCCAACTTGCGTCCGTGGTGCTCCTGCCAGGCCAAGCGATGTGCGCGCCCTGTACGAGTCACCACGCCGTACCCGTCGCGATCCAGCGGCCCGATCCAAGGCCAGCATTCGGCGTTGCCGCCCGATGAATCGATGCGATCCGAGAGGACGTTGGACACCCGAGCAGCAGGAGCTGCGAGTCCCATCCGGCGCCTCAACGGGGTCGGGATGTAGCCATCAAACTTGCTGGTCATGGTGCTCCGTCCACTCCGCCAGATTCTCTAGTGAAATCAACGGGTTACTGTCATCGAACAGTAGCCCGTTTTGGTTTTTGGAATACAAATCAGCGTCTTTGGAATATGGGCGGCCAGCGATCGACAGCAGCACGTCGCGAAAAGGTTCAGGCGTGGCGTTGCGAATGCGGGTCTTGTCTTTGCCGCCGACCATCGCCATCATTCCGATGCGGCGGGCCTTCTCGTAGCCATGCAGTTCCAAGGCGCGCGGATGAATGCGCTGCTCTGATGGCCCCCACTTCAGTGCGGGCAGATCGTCAGCGTTCGCATAGAGCCAGGTTGCCTTGCGCGAGAGGTGCCCATAGTGCCCCTGCTCGACATGGCATGTCCATCCGCCGAAGTCGTCGGCCTTCACCCACCCGCCAGCAGCAGGAGGGTGTGCTAGCCCGAAGTACTTCCACGCTTTCGAGTGAGCTGGATGCTCTAGAACGCCGCCGTAGTTACGTACTGCGGTGAGGGCTGCGGCAAAGCACCCTTGATCTGAGCCCAGGCGATGCTGGTGAGGCTTGTTCGGGGCACCGTGCCAATACTTGCCCCAGCGTTGGCAGGGAGGGTGAGCAACGACCGTATGCGGACCGACGTACCTTCGGGCGTCACGGATCTCGTCCCACGGTTCCACACCATGCATGCCGAAGTAGGCGCCATCGGTTTCGACGAAAAGCGCCGCGATCATGCTTTCGGCTCCTTGGCCTTGTCTATGCGATCGCGCACCCATTGAGCGCCGCCCAAACGTTGCAGTTTTTCCTTCTGCTCTGGCGTCATGCGGATCGGCACGATGGTCGATTCGAAGCCTTGCTTTAAAGCGGGGCGCCCTTGTCCTCGGTCGTTCGGTGGTCTGGTCATCCAACCACCAGAGCGAAGGCAGAGCGTGCATCTGCGGCGGTGTAGAGATCACTGCCGCCCTTCGTTTCCAGCACACGGCAGAGGGCGGCACGGTCGCCGCGGGGAAGCGTTGCGGCCTCGGCCGGGGTCATGACCTTGTTCGCCTGCTTGCCAAAGTGCAGGTTGTAGGCGCTTGCGATGAGGGCGTTTGCTTGTGCGTTCGTCATGGCTTTAATGTATTACGCAATCAAACGGATGTCAACATCTTTTTGTGCGACACAATCAACCGGCAGGAGTGGCCTTCTTCAACGTGGCCCGGTCATAGACCCGAGCGATCATCTTTCCGTCGCTGTCAGAGCGTGTTGAATGCATGGAGTTCTCGCTTGCGTTGGAGGTAGGCGGCGTGCGCTTCGTGCTTGTCGTCGTACTTGCCGATGGTGTAGCTTGTTCCGGCATGCTTGATGGCCGCCACCCATTTGCCTGTCGTCTGGTGCCACGAGACTCCCAGTAGCCCGCTTACCGAGCCGGCGACCGCTCGCTGTCGGTTCTGAGCGTTAAGGGCCGTGTCGCCCTCGCGCAGATTGCCCCATCTGTTATTGCAGCCGTCGCCATCTCGGTGATCGATGACCCCCTTCGGCCACTCGCCATTCATCCATATGAAGGCCAAGCGATGAGCGAGCAAGCGGTGCTTCCTGCCAAAGCCGCCAATTTGGATGTAGCCGTGTTTCGTCTTCGTGCCAGCGGGTTGCCCGACAAGATGGCTATGTTTCCAGATAGGCCCTTTCCAAGTGAAGACGCCTGTTTCTGGGTCGTAATCGAGCCGCGCTCGAACCTCTTCCGCTGTGATGTCGGTGATTGCCATGCTTATCCTGCAGGGGTTGCTTTTCTAGACGCGCGCCTGTCATAGACGCGCGCAATCATTGCGTCGCTTGAGTGCAGCGTCGCGTCCTTGGTATCCGTATCTCCGCGCGACAGTTTGTCCGTCACGCCCTTGGGCCGGCAGTCCTGCAAGCTGAAGTGCTCGAACGGAAGTTCCAGCGCCTCTGCGTACAGTTCGGCGGTTGCCATCAGTGTGCCGAGCAACTTCCCCCATCCAGACTTGGTGTATCGCTGACCTTGCAGGTTGCCGAACAGCAGCCATGCGCCGGCCAGGTTGTTCCGCTTGATTCGGAGAACTTCGTCAATCGTCTCCCGCAGATCGGGCGACCATTCGATGGTGATCTTGGGCTTCGTCTTGCTCTTGGAGTCGGTCCACACGATGCCGGTATCCTGTATGGCATCCCGCGTGATCGTGCGGACTTCGACAGACCGGCGCACGCAGAGCCATGCCGTCTTGAGGGCAAGCGCGATGATGTGATACGGGGCGCCCAACTCGCGGCCGATCGCCACCACGCAGGCCATCTCGTCGTCGGTGACGTAGCGCTTGGCTTCCTCGACCACCTTGTTGTGGGAGATGCCGGCGAATGGGTTGGACTCGATCATCCCCTTGCGGATGGCGTATTCCAGAATCAGCCGAGCCAGGGCAATTTCCTTGTTGGCCTTCACCGGGCGGCCATTCTCTTCGTGGTGCGCGAGGTACTGATAGCCCATCGTGCGCGTGACCTCGGAGACTTCCAGATGCCCCATGGCGGCCTTGAGTTTCTTCGCCTCTTCCTTGTTCTCGCCGATGGTGGAGGCAGCGCGCTTCTGGGCGGCAGTGTCCGGCAATCCCTCTTGCCACTCAAACCATGCGTCTATCAAGCCGGCGAACCCGCCTTCGGGCACGTCATCGACGATGCGGGTCGATTCCTCGATTGCTTGACGGCGTAGCTTGCGGATCTGGTTCGCATCGTCCACCAGGCACTTGAACCGAAACGCCCATCGGCCGGACTTCATTTTGTAGCCGACGCTGTACAGCCTCCGCCCAAAGCGTTCGTAGACGCGGAAGGGCAGGCCGTCAGGATTGACGCGGGAGCGGATCATGCAAGCCTCAGCGATGGAAGGTTGATCTTCTTCGCCACCGGGGCGGCGTCCTGGCCGGCGACGATAGCGTCATAGTGCCCACGCTCCAGCACGACCCCGCGCCGACCCATGCGGGCACGGTAGAAGCCCTGCCGGCGCAGTTCGTTGATCTGCATGGTGGCGATCTTGTAGCCGGTCAGCTCGATCAGCTCGGCTTCGGTGAGTATCAGGCTCATACCGTTGCCTCCTCCTTGGGTGAGGGGTGCTTCATGAAGCAGATCCAGTGCGTGTCCATGCGCTTGCCAATGGTCGATAGCACCGTGCAACGTGCCGTCGCCTGCCGCGATTGCATCGGCCATCTCTGCCGCCACAGGTGCAGCCGGCTCGGTGCGGTGGGCGGCTCGCCCTTGCCAGAAAAGCCAGCCAAGTTGCGATGCCTCGTAGCGATTCGCTCGGCAGAACTCGTAGAACGCTTCGCGCTCGGTCGGGGTGGTCGGCTCACTCATGGGCGCCCCTTGTGGAGAACCAGGATTGATATTCAATGTCCGCAGCCGATTGCTGTTCAGCCCTCGCGGTGGCTGCGATGATCCAACCATCAATGACAGCTGAGAACATGCCTTTCATGGCCTGAAGCTCATGGGCAGTTGCGTGCTGCGGCCATGCGGCATAGAACTCGCCGGAGGCTAAGGGCGTGCGCATTACTGCAGGCGGCTCGGACAGCGCAGCTCGCGGTCGTTGCAATACGCGCGTGATTGAAAACTCGGTCATTCGACTCCCTCCTTCCCCGCTGGCCGCTCTGCCTGGGCCACTTCGTTCATTTCACGCTCGTAGCGCGCCTCCTGCTCTTGCCACGGCTCTCCTGCCTGTGCGGAAGAGGCGAGGGCGAGGACTTGCTTGGCGAACTGCCTATCGGCAGGCGTGTAGCAATTCCCGTAGAACTGCGCGCCGACAGCGTCTATCTGCTCATCGCTTACCGCGCTCTGTGCGGCAGGCTGAGGGGCTGGCGCGATTCCATGCCTGACGTAGTGCTGCATCAACACCGGATCGACGCCTTCGAAGTTGTCCCCCGCTGGCTGTACTGGTGCTTGCTGCACTACTGGGGGAGGAGAGGCGTCAACGCGTTTTCGCAGCACGTCGAGAACGTGCCGAATAGTCGAGCGGTCAGGGGTATAAGCCAGCAGCGCAGCAAGGGCGCAGTCGAACGCATCGTCTAGCGCCCCCTCTGCCTGCCCTGCTGGTGCTGGAGGGGATGCGGCGACAGTCTCGCTGACGAGTGCCTCAAACTTCGCGGCCGTCTCGTCCGATTTCTTGTTCTGCGAATAGGACTCGCTGTCGGCCTGCTGCCAGTAGGTTTGCCCAAGGCTGTACGCGCGGCGCAGGGCCTTCTCGATGGGCGTCTGTTCGCGGCGCTGCCATGCAATCAGTTCGTCGCGTATCACGATGCTTCCCCCTGCGTGTCATCCCCAGGCTGTGCAAGGGGAGGGGTCGGGATCAATTCGTAGCTGAGGCTGCCCTCGAATTCAGGGTCTTGGATGACGCGCACGCAGATGCTCGGCAGCCGCTTCGCACAATCAACCCTGAGTTCATCCCCAAGACCAAGGCCGAGATTCGCGATCAAGTCGTCGATGTCGTGCCCGAAGTTCTCGCCATCATCGTGGTCCCAGAACATGTCCGCCCCCTCGCTCGCACCCGCATGCGTTTGCACAGGAGCGGGGGAGGCGTCAATCATTTCTGGCATGGGGCCTTCGTAGAGTGCGGTGACTTCCCCGCCGTGGTCGTTAACCTGCGTGAGTGCGTCCGCCTGACATTGAAAAAACCCGCTGTAGTCGGGGTCATCACATTCGGCGTGGAACCAAGCCGCCTCCGTCTGCGCAGGCGCCTCCGGGATGACGGGCGGGGTGGCGAACAGGGCTGTCCCAAGCGGCAGGTTCTCGCCGGCTCTTAGGACTTGAGCACGCCTGCTGCCATCGGCCCGAGGACAGATGACTGCAACAGCCTCGGTCCGCTCAGGCGCCTCCGCGGCTTGCTGTGAGGGGGTGGCCAGTTCGGCTTCCATGCGTTCGCGAACGCTCTTGATGCGATCCGCGTCGGCCAAGATTTCATCGACCCGCTGCACATCGCGGAAAAGCTTCTCGGCAGCCTTGGCGTCGCCGTAGACCGGGCGCACGGAATTGAGGACATCTCGCATCGTGTCGCGGATCGGGCTGTTCTCGTCCAGCACTTCGGCCGGCGAGTAAGTCCGCAAAGCGTGGTCAATCGCTTCCAGCACGCCGATGGCCGCATCCCCGCACTTGTAGTCGCGCTGCGGCTGCGCAGCCTCCTGGATGACGGCGGCCGGGGTGGCGATGACGCTGAGAGCACGGTACTCGCGTTTGATGCCGAGATTCTTTTGGCGTGTCAACGTCGCGGCGTCAGGCTCACGACATTGAAGCCACGCGCCCCACCGCTCATCTTCTTCGCACCACGTCCGCTCCTGCCATGCGGCCGGCTCCGCAGGGGCTGCGCTCTTGGATTGACCAGCAAGGGCAGCGCGGGCTTGCCAGGCTTCCCACGGCCCTTGTGTACGAAGATCTTGGTAGTCGTCACCACGAACGACGCGCCCCAGGAGAAAACCTTGGTCATTAGCCCACGCCTCGAATGCTTCCCGCTCATCCCTCACCCCATCTTGAGCACTGGATAGCTGTGAAGCGGATAGGGCGCGCAAGCGGTAGCTGATCGTCATGCAGCGGCCGTTCTGAATCGCAATCGGCGACTCTGGGTCCATGCCGCACGGGCGCTTCAGGTCTTCGACAGCCCGCGCGATGTCGATCAGCTCATCGCTCAATCCTGCTCCGCTTGCAGGGGGAGTGTTGGTAGGGGTCATGACTTGCTCCCGAGGGTTTTGGCGATGACGGCGCGCAGTTCTTTTGCCGCCATGCTCGCGGCTACCATGGCTATGCCAGCCCGGCGAATCTCGGGGCGCGCATCGCTGAAATTGGCCTCTGCGTTGTCCAGCGCCATGTTTGCGGAAGCTTCTTCCTCCAGCGCGTTGAGATGCTTCAGGGTGGCGGCCAGAAGCTCGGGCGCGGTGGCAATCAGGCGATCTCTTTCTTGCTCGGCTGGCGTGCGGTCGTACCCGAGTGCGGCCATGTTCTGCGACTCCAGAAGACAGATTTGGTAATCGCCCTCATCGGTCGCTACGTGGCGCGGGTAAACGCTTCCATCCTCAAGCGTCTCGCGCTCAACGATGTGCCACGGGCCTTTGATGATGTGCTTTGCATCACTCACGATTTCAATCTCCATAGGGAGGGTTAGGCCTTGACGAACTTGCCGTTTTCGTCGAGCGTGTAGAAGGTGTCGGGCTCGATTCCGTCTTCGCCAACGTAGGCCACGCTGACCCGATAGCGCTTCTCCGCCTCAACCCAGCGGGTGAGCGCGATGCATCCCAGTTCCCCAGCCTTTGCCGTGCAGTTGGTTGCTGCGGCCATGGCGATGGAGGACTTGCCCGATGCGGCGAGCTTGCTGGAGTCGCCCGATGCGGCGAGCTTGCTGGAGTCGCCCGATGCGGCGAGCTTGCTGGAGTTGCCCGATGCGGCGAGCTTGCTGGAGTCGCCCGATGCGGCTTGAACCTTCTCGCCGTCAGCACCCTTCGCCAGCGAAAGTAGGTACTCCACCGCTGCGCCGATGAATTTCGGCAGGCCCAGTTCAGCCTTAACGGTGATCCTGCCGCCAGCAATCTTGGAGTCATCGCCGTGGCGCGAAATCTCGCCCGACAACTCGACCGTGGCGAACTTCGAGTCGCAGAGGTCGTAGTAGTTCAGCACGTCCAGCGGGTTCTCGCAGGCGTGGAAGCCGCTGTCGCAAGCCTTCACACGGCCGGCGTGCTCGTAGGTCTCGCCTGGGGCGTACTGGAAATCTCGGCACTTCCAGTCAGGGCCGAAAGCCTTGTAAGCCATGATGGTCTCGGCGGCAGTATTCTTCTTGGTCACGTTCAATTCCTTCACTTAGGGGATATGGGGGTACATCTCAGAGGGAGAGGAAACCTCGGCCTGATGCCATGGGAGCGAAAGGCACATCCGAGTCCGGATCGTCCCGATGACCGCCAGACCGGCGAGGCGGAGGCGGGGCCGAGCGTTGCTGCGTGCGCTGTTCCGGTTGCTTGTCTTTGCGCTTGATCGACAGGCTGAAGAACTTGCCGGAACCGTCCTTGCGCTCCTTCACCCAGGCATTCACGAAATATTCAACGCCCTCGACATTGAGCGAGCCGGTATGGTCGGGATGGGTGTCTTTCTCCTTGCGGTCATTGCGGCTCAAGATGCCGGAATTTGTTCTGTCGAAGTCAGTCATTGCTGTGCGCCTTTCGGTGTTTGCTTCAACGCGGATCGCGTCTTGGAGTCAAGTTGGTTTTCGAGGTATGTCCGCTGGTCGGCTTCGAGGACCGTCCGGTTGATCGCTTCAAGGGCAGATGCCAGATCGCCGGCCTTCACAAAGTCGGTCGCTTCCTGCGCAAGATCCTTCAGGTAGTCTTTCCAGTCCTGCGGGAGGTCTTCACCGATGCCGGATCGCGCGCCAGTCACCAGTGGGCGCACGTTGTTGTTACTGCCCTTGCTGGCTGCGTTGCCATCGTCGTCCTCTTGGTACAGGCCGACAGCAGAAGCCAGCGAGTAGCGCTTCAGATACGTCACTGCCGATCCATACCCCTGCGGGTCACTCTTCTGGAGCGGACAGGTAGCCGTGGACTCGATCCACTCGCCCGATTCATGCACCAGCCGGGTTGTCAGTGCGAGGCTGTCCCGGTCACTGGGCGCAGGCATTTGCAGGAACACAATGCCCGCTTCATTCAGCGCCGGCTTGACCGCGTCAATCACTGACGACAGGTCCGCATAGGTGCTCTTGAAGTGCGGGTTCTTCGCGTCCTTCACCGCGAAGGTGATCGCCCTCTGAGCCGTCAGGAGTGCCGGGGCAATCTTCGAAATCGATTCGCTCGTAATCATTGTTTTGTTCCTGAAGTTGTTGGATGTAGGTTCCGATCCTGCTCACGACGCCATCCAAATGCCTGCTGCGGCACAGATAACAGTGAGAATGAAAGCGACGATGAGATACCCGAGCCAATCCGTGATGAACATGCCGCTGTCATCTTGGAAGTCAGCAAATTGCGTGTCTTGGAAGTTCATGCGGCCTCCGCTGCTTGCTTGTTGGTGATCCAGTTGCGCAGACCCTTGCTGTAGGAACCGGCCTTGCGCTGCTTCAGCGTCAGGTGCGCATTGGTGCCATCGCCCTGCTTGTGGTAGCGACCGGGGCCGCTCTTCGAGTGGCTGGGCTTCTTTGCGTGTTCGAGGTACAGGGGTTGCATGATTTGCTCCTTAGCGAGTGAGAAAGATGACGACGAGGCCCGCAGCGCCGACGAGACGGATTGCAATATCGACAAGATCGACGCGCTTCTTCTCATAGACGTGGACGGCATAGAACTGGTCAAACTTGTTAGTCATCGCGCGGGTCCGGTGCTTCGTAGTGAATCAGTCCATCCAGATCAACAGAGATGTCCGTCAGGCTCGCCTTGATCTCGCGGATGTCGTCGCCCAAGCACTCGGCCAAGCAGCAAAGCATGTCCTGCGCTTCCTGAGCGTTCATCCGTCCATTGGTGCGAACAAAGCACTTGAGACGACCTCGCATCGATTCGAGGTATGCCGCACGGAAGTTCAACCGCTCGGCAATGTCTGCTTCTGCGATGTGGGCCAGCACTTGAGGAGAGATAGCGACGTTCATGATTGCTCCTTGTCGTACCGGCCGAAGCCGAGATAGAGGGCCGTGAACCAGCCCGCGCGCTGCTCTGGCGTCATCTCGCGCAATTGCTGGATGTCATGCGTTGTCAGCGTGTAGGTGCGGCACTCGGTCATCCGAGCCCAGAGTCTGCGGAGGGCGTTCATGCGACAAGCTCCCAGTGCTCTTCAGGCATGGCCTTGAGCTGGACAACCTTCGTACCGCTGACGTGAGGAACGGGAAGCTTTGCAATAGCAATCAGCCAATCAGCAATCGTTGCGGGCTTCACTTCGACGCCAGCGAGGAAATCAGCTACTTCGGTGTTCATGACCTCTCCTTACCAAACGTACAGATATGCCGCCCAGTCCCATTCATGGGGGGCCGAACACACATTCACAGCCTGAGCTGCAACGCTCTCGCCGGGGAAAACTTCTATCGTTGCGAACGTCGCTTCACCGCGAATCCTCAGAGAGTCATTGCACTGGCTCACCCGAGGAGTTCCGTCAGGGTTGAGCACATAGATGCATGCATGCCCGCTCAGCTCGGCACGATTAGCCATGTTCCCCGACTCGTTGTAGATGTACGCGCCGGAAATGTGCTTTGTGTAGCCGCTGTCGTTCTTCCAGGGGTTCCATGCGGTGTACTGAGGAAGACCGTTGCAGGGGATCACCTCATCAACAGCAGGAGCACGCCACACTTGAACGCCAGTCCCGTTCGGAGCGACGTTCAGCGCGTAGGTGTGACTCACCGTCGCAGGCTTAGACCCGAGGATGACGACACCGCCAGGCTCGACCAGAAGACCAGTCCCTTGCCCGAAGGTCAGAGGGATGTAGTTCTGGTTCTCGGCCTTGGTCGTGCATGCAACCTCACCGATACCAGCCACGTCCTGACGGTTCGAGCCGACATTCAGAGCAGCGCAGAACTCGCCCCAGTGAGTAACCTCACCCGTGAAGGCTTCGATGCTGTTGATCTGCAGATAGCCACCAGTGCGATTCGTGAAGGTCACGAACCCACTTGCAGGAACAGTCACGCCGATAGGCCATGGAGACGGCTCCAAGCTGCAGGTAACCAGCAAGCCATCAGGACCAGTAACGCAACTCGGGTTGAGCAGGTTCGCCGGGGGAACCGTTGGCTTGACGGATGGGGCAGTGTGGACGGGCTGAGCTGCAGGAGCCTCCTCGGCCGGCGCAGCAGTGATCGGCATGAAGCCGCCACCGGAACCACCGCCGCCGCCACCACACGCGACGAGAGAGGCAAGCGCGAGGTTCGACAGAACGCGCTTCATGCTGCGCTCCCGGTGACGACAAGAATCACGCTCGAAGTGACGGCAGCACCTACCGCGACAACGACCAGGGCCAGACCCTTCCAATCGAATCCATAGCGCCAAACGCCAGGGAGTAGCACAAACAGGTTGTAGAGGACAACGCATGCATTGACCATGTGCAGAACCGCGCTCATGCCGTCACCCGCTCGATCTCGTTGGTGATCTCGACGGCGATGCGAACGAGCTGCCGGGTGTACAGACCATCCGTCTTGTCCAGCACCTCATTCATGATCGTGCTGGTAGCCATCGCAGCGACCATGCGCTCGATGGTTGCGCGGCGCTCCTTGCGCTGTGCGGCGGTTAGCTTGGGTTGGGTGGTCATCTGCTTCACTCCGGTTTGTTGGGCGAGTGAAGGTATTACACCATCCGGTGTCGTCCGGTGTCAACACCAAAAGGTGTCGTGACGCGAAATATTTTTCAGCGGACGCAAAAAAGCCCGCTCGCGGCGGGCTTGGTGGGATCTGACGGAGGCTCTACAGATGCTTGAGTCTGTAGAGGAGGCCGCGCTGCTCGTAGCAGGAGGAGACGTGGGCGTTGACTTGATAAAGCATCTTGGCGCAGAAATCGTTCTTTACGGTTGCGTAGCCCATCGATGACATGCAGACGGGTATTCCAACTCGCTCGCTATCCGGCGACATCTGGCACTGAGCAATCTTTGTCTCAACGTCGTCGCCGCACCCCGACAGAAGAAGCAACGCCACCAACAGCAGGCTCACTCGCACTTGAAAAGCACCTCTGCTTCGGGCCATCCGCCAAGAGGGCGGGCCATCGTGTGCTTGGTGTCGATCACACGGACGCGCTTGCCTGACCTGGTGCAGAACTGGTCGGCCTCCTGCACGGCTGCGACCTTCAGGTGCTCGGTGCTCACCCAAGCTCCGTTGCCTTGATGGGTGATCTTCTGGAGGCCATCCGAGAGCGGGACGACGCCAGTAGTAGGGACGGCGCAGCCAGCAAGGGGGAGCAGGGCGATCAGAAGTAAGCGTTTCATTCGAGTTCTCCAAAATTGGTGGCTTCGCGCAGGCGTTTGGGAAGTTGTCTTCGTGGATTTGGAATGCCGAGTGTGACGGGCCCGATGCCTGGCGTGTTCCCTGCCGTACCGCTGGCAACGATCTTCTTGCACACGAAGCCAAGGCCCTCCACCAAGGCCAGCACGCCCAACTGTAGACGGTCTGAGTAGCTCCCCAACACGTCAATTTTGGTCGCGCCGTTGCTGCCTCGCGCAATGCAAATCGCGCCGTCCAGCTCGCCCGCCGTGTCCTGCTCCAACATTTCTGCCAACACCGCATTGGTGTCACCCTTTGCGACCGCCCTTGGCCGCCACTCGATCACTTCGCCCATGTGCCTCGTCTCCTAAATTCAAGATTCCCAGGTTGCCACTGATGTGGCCTGGGCGGTCATTTTCGGCAGGGATGCGCTGGACGGTATCGGTGATTAGTAATCTGAGGATCAGTTGTGACTTTTTCGCCGCTTTCTCCGGTTCGCGCGCCAAGGAAGAAAGCAAAGGTTCTACGGACAAACGCACATCTTCATCTGCCGCCAGTAGGGTCTTTGTAAGAACTTCTAGTGCATCTGCCAGTTGGTCAGCTTCTGGTCGGGCTGGCTGTGGTGTTGGGATCGGCTCATCGGCGTCCGCCGTGTCCAAGCTCATGCGCGGGATGCCAAGTTGCTCCTCGATGTTCCGCGCCGCCTTTTCTCCGAACGACTTCTTTCCTCGCAGTAGGTCGGCCCAGTAGCTGACCCGACCGCCGACACGGGCGGACAGATCCTTGGGCGCGAGGTTCAACGCCTTCAGGTTTGCCAGCCGAATCAGGGCGTCATCGTTCATGCGCGGAGTAAAGCAGCGCCCGGACACCAAAAAGTGTTTGACACCATGACACCGGATGGTGTCCAATGGTGACCCATGGACCTCAAGACCTATTTCTTCAACCTCAGCGTCGAGGACCGCGAGGTCTTCGCCGTCAAGTGCGGTACGAGCCGTAGACATCTACAGCACGTCGCTTATGGCTACAGGCAGCCGTCTACCGAGCTGGCCGTGGCCATCGAGGCGAACTCTGGCCGCGATGTCACGCGCCAAGAGATGTTCCCCGAGAACTTCCGCCAGAAGTGGCCTGAACTCAAAGCCGCCTAGGAGCACCCCATGTCTGAACGCCTCATATCCGTCCTGATGGTTATCGCTGCTGTGTACGGCGCGCTCTTCTTTCTGAACGCCAAGAACTTCGACATGACGGTGATTTTCGCTGTCCTGGTTGCGGTGGGCTTCTACACGGTTCACGTCACTTGGACGGCTCCGATCTTCGCCGAGGACATGCCGGCGGCTGATCTGAAGCAGTTGGATTAGTTCTTTCGTTTGCATGCCTCTATTTTTTGATCCGGCTCAACTGGTTAGACAAGCGGTTAGGCCTTTTGTTTTCACTATCACCGAAGACCATGAATCAGCTTGAGTTCCCTCTGATGGGCCGCATCGATGCACCCAGTGTCGCCCCTCAACAGTGGGTGAGGGCTGCGACGAGCTACAGGGAGGCCGTGAGGCTTTGCTGGCGTCTGCGTCGAGTGGCCTACATGACCCGACAGCAGCTCGCCAGTGAGGCCGAGTTGTACCCGCAGCACGTCACCGACTACCTGCACGAAGACGACAAGCCCTCGCGCCGTGATCTGCCGGCCAGCGCTGTTGCTCGCTTCGAGGCAGTTGTGGGGAACACGCTGATTTCTCAATGGCTCGCCGCGCAGTCCAAGTTGACCGTGCTGGAGGAGATGACAGCAACGAGGGCTTTTGCATAGTGGCTAATCAATGGTTGCGGTTGTGGCATGACATGCCTACCGATCCGAAGTGGCGGACCATCGCCAAAGCCAGCGGGCAACGCATCGGCGACGTGATGGCTGTGTATGTGCACTTGCTAGTTATCGGATCGAACGCAACCGAACGCGGCCGAACGCACTCGTTCAATTGTGAGGATGTTGCGAGCGCACTCGACATCGAAACCGAACAAGTTTCGGCAATCGTCGATGCCATGCAGGGGCGTGTTCTTGATGGCGATTCACTCAAGGGATGGGACAAGCGCCAAGTAGCCCGTGAAGACGGTAGCGCAGAGCGTTCGAAGCTCTGGCGTGAGGAGCAAAAGGCCAAGAAAGCAGCATCACCGAACGCACCCGAACGCATTCGAACTCCAGATAAAGATAAAGATAAAGATAAAGATAAAGATAAAGAAGAACACTCCGGCTTCGCCGAGTTTTGGGAGGAGTACCCCAACCACACTGCAAAGCAGAACGCATTGAAGGCGTGGACCAAGATTCCTGCCGAGCTGCATCCAACCATCATGGCCGCTGTCGTGGTGCAGAAGCGCTCCGCTGCATGGACGAAGGACGCCGGCCAGTTCGTCCCCCATGCCGCAACCTGGCTGAACGGAAAAAGGTGGGAGGACCAACAGCCCGCCAATTCGGGCAGCACCAATCTTTTCGCGGGAGCCCTATGAGCCTCGAATCCCTTACCAAGCTCCGCAGGACTGGTGGCAAGCCGGCTGCCTTGTGGGTCGTTGTCGGCGACTGTCCCGAAAGCATCCGCGCGCTGCCGGACACCATCGCAGTCACCGAGAAGCCGCAGGCCATGGACTGGCGTCCTGTCGTCGGTCTGCATGTGGACATCTTCGACCTGAGCGGGGATGACTGGCTTCTCTGCCAAACCATGGACGCCATCGAGGCGGCTCAACCGAAGGCAATCGGCGTTGCCTGCAATGCCGGCGTGCTTGGCCTCAGCGAACAACACGAGCGCGTGATGACGCGCATCTGGAGGCACCTTGCAAATCATTCCTGATGACATCGACTTCGACGCATACCTGCGTGAGACCGACGCGAAGACGCACGTCAAGCCAGCGTCCGCGTGGCTTGCGGACCTGATCGACCGGTTGCGCAACCCGGACCAGACGAAGAAGGTCTTCCTGCCGTGGGACAAGACAAACCGGGTCTTCAGCTTCCGCAAGGGAGAGGTAACGCTGTGGGCAGGGCAGAACGGCCACGGGAAGACCCAAGTCGTCTCGCAGGTTGTTCTCTCCCTGATGGGCCAGGATGAACGCGCGGTGATCGCGAGTTTCGAGATGAAGCCGCAGACCACCATGCAGCGGTTGGCTCGGATGTATGCGGGCACTGACCCTTTCAGTCCCGAGTACCAGGAGCACGGCAAGGACTCGCTGGAGGAGCTTTATCGCGAGTTCGGTGAGTGGACTGACGGCAAGTTGTGGATCTACGACCAGCAAGGCACCGTGTCTGCAGATCGGGTCATCAGCATGGCCCGGTACTGCGCGAAGGAGCACGGCATCACGCACATCATCATCGATAGCCTGATGAAGTGCGTTCGCGGCGAGGACGACTACAACGGCCAGAAGGAATTCGTCGATGAGCTGACTGCGCTTGCTCGCGACAACCAAGTGCATGTCCACCTGATCCACCACACGCGCAAGCCGTCGAACGAAAGCCATATTCCAGACAAGTACGACAACAAGGGATCGGGGGCGATCACTGACTTGGTGGACAACGTGATGATGGTTTGGCGGAACAAGCCCAAGGAAGACGAGAAGAAGGCCAACTCCAAGAAGCCGCCAATGCTCGCCGCTGAAGCGGACGCGATGTTGCTGTGTCGGAAACAGCGCAACGGCGAGGACGAGCCCTCTATCAAGCTGTGGTTCGACCGGGACAGTCAGCAATACAAGGGCGACCCGAGCGACCCGCTGATGTTCTTCCAGAACTTCCCGCATAGGCCGACGCCATGAGAGTCAACCTGAAAGTCCCGTTTGCAGACAAGGACCAAGTGAGGCAGATGGGTGCCTATTGGGACCCGGCTCGCAAGGTCTGGTATGTCCCAGACGGAACAGACGCTTCGAGGTTCACGCAGTGGATTCCGGGCGTGAAGCTGTCCAAGAAAGTCCGACGCGTGCTGCGGAGTCCCGTATGACCGACCAGTGCAAGTGGAGGGCAAATGGACAGGCTGACACCGGAACTAGCGCACCTGACCCGAATGGCTCTGACCTGCACGGGGATGGCGGACTACGCCAGGTGGAAAGCGGATTGGCTGGCGAATCAGGAAGCGGTGGAGTTCTCGATGCTTCCGCTGTTGCTGAGGCAGGCAGTGGACAAGACCAAGCAGGGGCCGCCGAGAAGCTTGAGGCGATCTATCCAGGGGCAAAGCAATACAGGAGAACGGAATGACCCCGCTACAGATTGAGATGCTGCTGCACTTCCACACCACGCCCACACCGTGGCCGCGCCTGAACGCGCCCGCCTGTGTCGAGGCAATAGAGGGGTTCATTCGGGATGGTCTCGTTCGTGATGACGACCCATCCCGGTATTGGCTGACCGAACGCGGTGAGGCCTGCATCCGCTTTCTCTGCGCGATGCCCATCCCGGTAGCCAACTGGGCAATTCCGGGGCCTTGGGCTCCATCTCATCCAACCGAGGAGTGACCATGTTTAACGTTCTCAAGCCAACCTATATCGCCATCGGTGACTGGTTCGCCGTCCGTTGGGAAATCATCGGCCAAGCATCGAGCATGGAGGAAGCCAGGCGCATCTACGGCGGTCGCCCAATCTTGGAGGCCGTCAAGCCATGAAGCCGCGCACCAGAACCTACCTCTTGCTGGAAATCGAGCACAGCGAGGAAATCCCAGGTCTGGCGGACAAGGCCGCAGGGCGCGTGTACACGATGTGTGGCGTAGAGGGTGCAACTGCCATTCTGCTGACCACCAAGGAATCGTTCGAGATGGCCCGTGCACAGGTGGAGGGAGGCCAATGACAGAGCGCCGCACCTTCAGGCTCGTGAACAACAACGTTCGCCAGCGTGCCATAGACCATATCTGGGGTTCGCCCGATGGTCATGTGGTGACGGTGCAGGAGCCAACCCGCAACCTGGAGCAAAACGCCAAGTTCCACGCCATCTGTTCGGATCTTGCCAAGTCGAAGGCTGAATGGATGGGCAAGCCACGCACTGCCGAGCAGTGGAAGGTGCTGCTTGTCTCGGGTCACGCCATGGCAACGAAGGAAGGCGCGGAGATCGTTCCCGGCCTGGAAGGCGAGTTCGTCAATCTGCGCGAGTCAACGGCCCTCATGAGCAAGGCGCGTAGCTCCAGCCTGATCGAGTACGCGATGGCCTACGCGGCCGAACTGGAGGTTGCATGAAGGAAATCGACGACTACCACCGGCACGAGGCATTGGACCGCGCGCTGATGCTGGCTCAAACGCTCAACTTCTGGTTGCTCCAGCATCCGTACATCGATACGAAGCCGGAATTGGGCGAGCAAATCGGTAAAGCCGTCGAGCTGCTGTACGCGGTCTACAACGAGATCGGCAAGGGGCATCTGTGCTGACCGCCGTCAAGCTCAAAGCCTGCAAGACCTGCGGCTCCAACTTCAGCCCATGGAGCAGTACCCAGACTGTTTGCGGCCGTGTCTGTGCGCAGAAGCTGGTGAAGGTCGAGAAGGTAGCGGAGAAGGCCAAGGATCGGGCTACGCGCGAATCGCAAAAGACCATCCCGCAGCTCATTGCCGAAGCGCAAATCGAGTTCAACAAATTTATCCGCCTACGGGACCAACTGGCAAACCGCCCATGCATCTCCAGCGGTAGGACCCTCGATTGGTCGGGCAACAACGTAGATGCCGGCCACTACAGGAGCACAGGAGCCGCGTCTCATCTGCGCTTCGATGAGAACAACTGTCATGCACAAAGCAAGCACGACAACCAGTGGAAGGCCGGGAACGTGGTTGGCTACAGGGTTGGGCTCATCCAGCGGATCGGGATTGAAGCGGTGGAAGCCCTCGAATCGAACAACGAAGTAGTTCCGTGGGACCGAGACACGCTCAGGCAGATCAAGGTGATCTATCGAAGCAAAACGCGCGCATTGCGCAAGGAGCAATCATGAAGAGGAAGCTCACCAACAGGCAGTTGAGCATATTCGTGTACATGCGGGACTTCTTCAAAGAGAACGACCAGCTTCCGCCACAAGCCACGCTGTCCGAGCATTTCGGATGGAAGAGCTACAACGCCGCCGCGCTGCACCAGAAGGCCCTCGCATCCAAGGGCTACCTGGAGAAAAACGCAGTGGGTAAATATCGATTCACACGAGAAGGAGCAGGAGCATGAACAACCATCTAACGTTAGTAGCCGCTCTCCCAGGATCAGGAGCAGGCTGTATGTCTGCACTACCTGCTGAGGTCGCCAAAGAGCGCTGGATCTATAACCCTTCCTGGGACCATTACCGCCGCGGGGATCTGGTCAAGGCGCAGATGATGGACGGCACATGGCGGGTGATGACACTGACCCAGTTCTACGATGGAACGGGCTGCCTATGATGAATAACACCGCCGAACATGCCGCAGTGCAGGCAGCTATCCAGCGCGAGACGCTAAACGACTACCTTGCCCGTTGGCATGCATGGAGCCACGGCAAGTCGATGAACGGGACCGATCACATCGCCGACCCGGCATTCAGGGATTCCGAGACCTATCGTGGATGGGAGACCGCCGATGATCTGCACGACCGGAACTGGCTGAAGTTCGTCCTGAAGACCATTGATGTCATCGTGACAGGGGACGACAGGGCGCACGGGGCGATGGAGTCGCCATACAAGGACGCCATTCTCATGCAAGCCCGCAACCTGTACACGGGGTTCAATGTGTGGGTGAGCGCGAGGTTGCCCCGCGATTCCATCGAGCGAACGGAGATTGTTGCTGAGGCCAGGGCAATCCTCATTCGCAGGATGCGGACGGCAGGAGTTGCGATCTAACCGCTTGACACAATGCAATGGATATGGGATAAACAGGGGGTGGGGCGTAAGCGTCCCCGGAAGATTTGTAAGCCGCCCTGAGTAATCTCGGCGGCTTTTGTCGTTTTACGCCGGGGCGAGCTTTCACCCAACGCTGGCCCTCATTGCCACTAGCAGGCACGACCCCGGCACCCTTCACACGGTCGCAGCAACCAAACTCGTTTAGGGGCCTGCTGTGGTTACCGAGAGCCGTGAAAGTCGGCTCAACCCCTTCTCCTCCTTGGCACAGTTGCCGAGACTTCGCCCGCCTTAGTGCGGGCTTTTCTTTTGCTCGAACAAGCCTGAAAGGGCACTCGAAAGGTTCCCATGAACGTAGAAGACGCAAAGATGCAATGTCTCGCCATGTCTGGCGGGAACGTGGCGCACGCCCAGAAGATGCTGGAGTGGATTTATCCCGCCCCATCAGAGCGCGAGCTTTGCCAGGCGATGACGGTGGGGCGGATTGGTACTCCAGTGTCGCTGACGGACATGGATGGGGTGCGGTGGTACTACGCTGGCGAGCCAGATGGCTGGAAGAAGCTGGACTGATCATGGCTAAGGTAGGTCGCCCCATGAACAAGCTGCACCAAGCGGACGTGCGCAGCAAGATTCAGGCCAGTCAATTGATAAAAGTCTTGCAGGATCATGCACTTAAGGGTGAGAAGGATTTCGATCCAACCCGCATGAAGGCGATTGAGATCCTGCTGAAGAAGTCTTTGCCTGACCTGAGCAGTGTGGAGCACACCGGAGAGGGTGGAGGCCCGATCGATCACAGCCTGACGGTGAACTTCGTGGGGGCGAAATGAGCGACGACTGGGGCATGTTGGCGTGGTTCGCGTACTGGGTGCTTCTGGGACTGATGGCCTTCGCCATCGGGTGGTTCGTGGCTCGGTTTCTCCCTTGAATGAACGTCGAGTTCCCGGAAAAGCTCCGGCCCATCTTCCAGCCGAACCGCAGAAAGGTGGCGCACGGTGGGCGTGGGTCCGCGAAGTCTTGGGGATTCGCCCGCGCTTTGCTGATCCAGGCAGCTCAGTCCCCGCTACGGGTGCTGTGTGCTCGGGAAGTGCAGAAGTCGATCAAGGATTCGGTCCACCGCCTGCTGAGTGACCAGATACAGGCGATGGGCCTGGGTGGGCACTACGAGGTTCTAGACACTGAGATTCGCGGCAAGAACGGCTCGCTGTTCCTGTTCGCTGGCTTGGCTACCCACACGGTGGAGTCGATCAAGTCATTCGAGGGTGTGGATAGGTGCTGGGTGGAGGAAGCCCAGACGGTTACCAAGCGGTCGTGGGACGTGCTCACGCCGACCATTCGCAAGGATGGCTCTGAGATCTGGGTGACGTTGAATCCAGACATGGAGACGGACGAGACCTACCAGCGGTTCGTCGCCAATGCGCCTGCTGGTGCGTTTGTCGTGCAGATGAACTGGCGCGACAACCCTTGGTTTCCTCAGGTGCTGGAGATCGAACGGCAGGAGACGCTGAGGCGTGACCCTGACAACTATCAAAACATCTGGGAGGGTGTGCCTCGCCGGGTGTCTGAGGGTGCTATCTATCGTCACGAGATCGAGCGGCTGTATGAAGAGAAGCGCGTCCGGCTCGTTCCCTATGACCCGCTGCTGAAGGTTCACACGGTCTGGGATCTGGGCTGGAATGATGCGATGTCGATCGGCATGGTTCAGCGTCAGGGTGCTGAAGTTCGCTTCATCGACCATCTGAAGGACAGCCACCGGACTCTGGATTGGTACATCACGCAGCTGGAGAAGAAGCCCTACAGGTGGGGCACTGACTTCATCCCGCACGATGGGAAGGCCAGGAACACGCAGACGGGCAAGAGCACTGAAGAGGCTCTGCAGGCGATGGGCCGCAGGGTCACAGTGCTTCCCATGCTGGACGTGGAGGAGGGCATCAAATCCGCTCGGATGATGTTCCCCCGGGTCTATTTCGATCAAGAGAAGTGCGTTGAACTGCTGGAGAGCCTGAAGCGGTATCAGCGGTCGATCAACGAGAAGACGCGAGAGCCTGGCGCTCCTCTGCACGACCAGTACAGCCACGATGCGGACATGTTCCGGTACGTGGGGATGGCGGTTGACCAGATGAGCAATGACGATTGGGGTGGAACTCTCAAATATCCAAGGCTGAACAACGGATGAACGTCCTACAGAAACTAGTCAGCGACGAGATCGCCCGCAGGACGGCTCCATTAGACGAAGCTGATCAGCGTCTTGTCGATGCGAAGGCGCAGCTTCAGGAGGCGCAGGCGAATGCGAACAGGCTTCACGCTGAGTACGACAAATTGACCGCTTGGCTTGTGGCCAACCCATGAAACGCACTGCCGAGGAGGCATGGCTACTGGCGCAAAGGCTGGCGAAAGAAGCGCTCTATGCCGGTGTGTATGGGCGCCCGTATCCGCAAGAGATCAAGGATCTGCACGGCGATTACCCGATATTCCGCAAATACTACGACGCAGGAGCGGCCATTGCGCGCCGAGCCGAACTAACTGAACAGGCATCGCTGAGAAGCGCCCCAAACAATGGCAAAACCCGAACCGCTCACAAATGACGAGCTGAAGGCTCTCGTCGGAATGGAACTGCGCAACAGCGTGGGCTATTTCGGCGGCAAGCTCGCCGATCAGCGGCGGAAGGCCATGCAGTATTTCCTCGGTGAAGCCATCGGTGACCTTGCCCCGCCTGAGATCGACGGTCGTTCCCGTGCTGTGTCTACGGACGTGCGGAACACGATCCTGTCGATGCTGCCTCAGTTAGTGGCGAAGTTCGTTGGTGGCGACGCAGCGGTAGAGTTCGAGCCCTCGAAGCAGGACGACGAGAAGAAGGCTGATGACGCAACGCAGTACATCAACTACCTGTTCATGAAGCAGAACAACGGTTATGCCGTTGCCTCGACGTGGATCTTGGATTCGCTGCTTCAGAAGAATGGGATCATCAAGGCTTGGTGGGACAACCGGGCTGAAGAGAAGCGGGAAGAGTACCGCGGCCTCACTCCGGTGGAGCTTGCTGAGATCATGGAAGATCCCGAGGTCGAGCCGATCGAGCAAAAGAGCTACCCGGACGAGGAAGACGCCAAGGCCAGGGCTCAGGCTGTCGAGCAGATGACTCAACAGATGCAGCAGGCAATGCAGGCTGCACAGCAACCCGGCCCGCAGCAGCAGAAGGCCGCGATGGCTGTTCAGCAGATGCAAGCTCAGTTGCAGCAGATCGAAGCCCAGCCGCCTGCCATGCTGTATGACGTGGCGTTCAAGCGCACGCTGAAGACGGGCAAGATCACGGTCGAGAACGTTCCTCCCGAGGAATTCAAGATCAGTCGCAAGGCGAAGTCAATCCAAACGGCGTCGTTCGTTGCGCACACGGTGCCTCGCACCCTGTCTGAACTGCGCTCCATGGGTTATCCCGGTTCGATCATCGACCAGATCGGCACAGACGACACCGAAGCGACGATGAACGCCGAGCGTCTGGAGCGGTTGGGTGTTGACGATGAGATGGCCTACATCTCGGACAACGACACGTCCGACGAGTCGCAGCGTGTGGTGTGGGTCAATGAGTGCTACATCCGCTGTGATCGAGACGGAGACGGCATCTCCGAACTGCGCAAGGTTGTTGTTGCCGGGAATCAGATCCTTGACGATGAAGAGGTGGATTGCGCGCCGTTCGTGGACATTCGGTGCGTTCCGTTGCCGCACAAGTTCTATGGCCTGTCAATTGCTGACCTTGCGATGGAGAGCCAGAAGCAGAAGACGCAGATTCTTCGCGCTCAACTGGACAACATGTATTTGGAGGTCAACGGCCGGTACTTCGCCGTTGAGGGTCAGGTCAATCTGGACGACCTGCTGACCTCTCGTCCTGGCGGGATCGTGCGGGTCAAGCAGCCTACTGCCGTTGGTCGTTTGGACCAGGGCAAGGGCGACTTTGCAGCGTCCAACATGCTCATGGAATGGTCCGAGATGGACCTGGAGCAGCGTTCGGGCTGGACTCGGTACTCACAGGGGAACGACTCCAAGGCCCTGAACCAGACCGCTACGGGCGTGCAGATCATCACCAACAAGGGTGATATGCGCGTTGATCTTATCGCGCGCAACATGGCCGAGGGCTTCCGCGATCTGTTCCTGATGATGCTGAAGCTCACGAGCCAGCACCAGGACAAGAAGACTTCCATTCGGGTGAATGGTGACTGGATCGACATGGACCCGCGCGAGTGGCGCAACCAGTTCGATGTCAGTGTCAACGTAGGGTTGGGGATCGGCTCGAAGGACGAGCAGATTCAGAAGATGTTTGCCCTTGCTGACAGGCAGGCTCAGGCTCTGGCAATCGGCGTTGCTCGGCCGGATCAGATTTACAACATGTGGTCCGACATCACAAAGATGACGGGCAGCAAGAACCCTGACCGGTATTGGAACGACCCGCAGAAGCAGCCGCCTCCTGACAAGCCTGATCCTGAGCAAATGAAGATGCAGGCTCAGATGCAGATCGAGCAGGCCAAGCTACAGGCGACGATGCAGGGCAAGCAGGCAGAGATGCAGGCGCATGCTCAGTTGGAGCAGATGAAGGCCAACTTTGCCGCTCAGACGGCCGAGGCGCAGCGGACCTATGACGCTCAGTTGGAGCAGGCTCGGATGCAGATGCAGGCCGAGGTTGACAACAACCGCCAGCGTGCAGAGGCCGAGCAGCACTCGCTGAAGATCAGTCAAGAGGCCCAGCTTGCCCAGTTGAAGATGCAGCAGGACGACGCTGCACACCAAAGGGAAATGGAATTCCAGCGCTGGAAGGCTGAGCTTGATGCGTCCGTGAAGATCGAGACGGCCAACATCTCGTCCAAGGCGAAGGTTGACGACCCTGCGACTCAGACGGCTACGCGCGAGATTGCATCAGCCGTGACGCAGCCTGATTTCTCGCCGATCACTGACGCTGCCAAGCAGATCACCGAAGCAGCAGCAGCAATGAGCAAACCCCGCAAGCGAACCCTGATCCGTGGTGAAGACGGTCGGGCTACCGGAATGATTGAGGAATAACGATGGATGAACCGCTGATCTACACGAGCAAGGGGAACCTCCCGATTGCTTCGTTGGACTACTCCCACGCATGGGATGACCGGCCGGATGCTGTCGTTTTCTCGGAAACCTACAAATTGGACGGTGAAGTGGTCAAACACGCTGTCCACGTCCTGTCCAAAGCCGGTGTGGCCGCTGAAGCCACCGCCAGCAGCCTCGCTTAAGGGAACATCATGGCAAACACTCAAGCTCTTTGCACTTCATTCAAAGCGGAAATTCTCCGTGGCGAACACCAGCTCGGAGCCGCGACGCTCGTATCCCGGACCAGTCTGACTGCGCCGACGACCGACACGATCAAGGCCGCGCTATTCCTCGCATCTGCCACCATCAACGCCGCGACGACCGCCTACAGCACGACTGGCGAGGTGACGGGGACGAACTACACAGCGGGCGGTGTGACGGTGACGAATGCCACCACGCCAACCACCAGCGGTACTACTGCGATCTGGACGCCATCTGCCTCTTTCGCTTGGACGACCGTGACCCTTGCTACTGCTTTTGACTGTGTTGAGGTCTACAACTCCACGCAGAGCAACAAGGCTATCAGCGTGCATACCTTCGGCTCGCAGACGGTGACCGCTGCGAACTTCACCCTGACGATGCCAGCCAACGACGCAAGCAACGCCCTAGTGCGGATCGCTTGATGGCTTGACGGCCGATCATGGCTGCATCGGTCGCTAACGCAAGGAAGGCGAACACTTCCGGGGCTACGTCAACAACAACGTCGAGCTTCACCAGCACGGCGGGTAGCACGATCTGGGTTGGCGTCTCTGATGCTTCTGGACAGGGTTCGCTGACGATCAGCGACAACAAGGGGAACACGTACACCCAGATCGGGACGACGCGGACCAGTGCATCGGGAGCGCAGATCAGGCGCTACTACTGCGCCAACATTGCGGGTGGTTCAGGGCATACGGTGACTGCCACATGGGGCAGCAACTCGGATGCGACCGTGCATGTCATGGAGCTCGCGGGGGTTGCAACCGCCTCACTTGATTCGGCGGCATCTGCTCAGGCCGACGACAACAACCCGCCTTGGACGGTGACATCGGGCACGCTGGCGCAGGCGGATTCGATCGCTGTAGCCATGACTGGCACGGCGTTCAGCGGGACATGGAGCGAATCGAGCGGCTTCACGGTTCAGACTCAGGAGGGCGACAACGGCCTGTACTGGACGGGTTGTGCTGCTTCCCGTGTGGTGGCGGCTACGACAGCGATCACGCCGAGCTTCACCATCTCAGGTGGTGGATCGGATTGCGCAGTTGCGATAGACGTGTTCAAGGCGTCGGCTGGCGGTGGCGACGTAAGCGCTGCCCTGACAGGAGTGGCCGGCACTGGTGCTGCGGGAACTGTAGCGCCATCGACGGCGAAGGCCTTGACGGGCGGCGCTGGCACTGGCTCGCCGGGATCTGTTGCGGTTGCAGCTTCCAAGGCTCTGACCGGGAATGCTGGTACTGGCGCAGTTGGAACGACATCGCCGAGCGTCACGATCGCACTGGCAGGTAATGCGGCGACTGGTGTTGTTGGCACGGTTTCGGCAGGGTCTGATGCAACGGCTGCATTGACCGGTGTTGCAGGAACTGGAGCGGTTGGAAGCGTCTCGCCGGCTGTAGACAAGGCGCTGAGCGGAAATGCAGGTGCTGGCGGGGTTGGAACTGTGGTTCCGAGCACTGCCAAGGCTCTATCGGGCAATGCGGGAACGGGTTCTCCTGGCTCTGTCGCACCGTCTACGTCTGCCGGACTGTCTGGCAACCCTGCTGCGGGCTCTGTAGGCACCGCAGGCGCTTCGGTGACTCTCGCACTGTCTGGTGTGGCTGGAACTGGCGCAGTCGGTGCCGTAGTGGCGGACACAGGCAGCGTCATAGCGGCGCTGACGGGCACTGAAGGTACTGGTCAGGCTGGCTCGCTCGGTATCGATGTCGTCATTGCGCTTACGGGCGTATCGGCCTCGGGTATCGCGGGCGATGTGAGTCTGCCGAGCACTGGTGGTGGACGCGACGACGAGAAGAAGAAGGTCAACAAGCGCGTTGCCGAGCTGAACAAGAAGATTCTGGAGGCCGAAGCGCTCGAAGAGGCGCAGGAGAGCCCGCAAGAGGTTAAGAAGGCTGTCACACCCAAGCAAGCAGTCCAAACCCCGGATGAGTGGGACGAGGACGAAGAAGAGGCTTTGATGCTGCTGTCATGAACGCCTACGTTTACATCGCTCAAATCAGAGGGTTTGCCGCTGACGTGGCGAACAGCCCTGAGACGTTGAAATCGCTCATGCAATTGATCGAGTTGATTGAAGAGCAGCAGGGATACATACAAACGCTCTTAGCAGCCAATAAGAAACTGCTGGACGTGATTGAGAAGCTGAAATGACCACTGCGCAGGAAATCTACAACGCTGACCGTGCAAAAGAGGTGCTTGAGAACGAAGCGTTCCACCAGGCCTTCCACGACATCAAACAGGAGTTGACCGAACAATGGAAGACATCGCCCGCAAGAGACCTGGACGGCCGAGAAAAGCTGTTCCTGATGCTCAAGATGCTGGAAAAGGTGGAGATTTGCCTGAAAGCGTCGTTGGACTCGGGGACGCTGGCGAAGGAGAAGCTCAAGTACGAGCAGAGCCTGCTCGACCGAGCGAAAGCCTCGATTGGTTGGGAATGACCCGCAAGGTGTTGTCCATGCACAAGCGCGATCACCAGATTTGCACCGTTTGGCACCCTGAAGCGCAGGGCGAAGTGCTGGAAACGATGCATCTCGGCAATATCCGCGTCCTCGTCGGCCCCGCTCAGTACCAACTGAACACTGGCGAGGTTGTCGAACTGTGACGGTCATTGCTTGGGACGGGAGGCTCCTGGCTGCCGACAAGCGCACATCCTTTGGCGGCCTGCACGCGACTACTCAGAAGCTGCATCGCGTTGGCGAACGGTTTGTGGGTTGCGCCGGGAATACAGCACAGATTCAAGAGATGTTGGTATGGCTCGAAAAGGGAGACCCTGAGAAGTTTCCCGCAACTCAGCGCAGCACGGCAGATTGCGTTTCGATGCTAGTCATCGACAACGGACGCATATTGCAGTACGAGAACACGCCTTACCCGATGGTCATTGAGAACGGGTTTTGGGCGATCGGCAGTGGTCGCGACTTCGCGATGGCTGCGATGCACCTTGGAAAGACGGCGGAAGAGGCTGTGGAAGTTGCCTGTCATCTCGACGCGACATGCGGCAATGGGATCGATGTTCTAGAAATCTAACCGTTCGCTCACCCGGGTTCAATTGGTGAGCAGCCCAGCGCAGTGATGCGTCGGCAAAGGAGAAAATGTGGACACGTCTACGACACCCACTGAAGGTAGTTTGAACGCAGACACGGCAGCGGCGGCTTTTGAAGCTGCAATGCAGCCGCCGAAGGACGAAGTAGAAGAGGTTGTAGCGCCTACTCAAACGGAGGCTGAAGAAGCCGCTGAGGCAGGCAACAACACCCAGGAAGAGGGCGACGACGCCCCAACATCTGAGGCAGAGGGCGATGAGATCGTCACCGTCATTGTTGACGGCAAGTCGGTTGAACTGACCAAAGCGCAGATCGCAGAAGCCCACAAGTCGGGTCTCCGACAAGCGGACTACACGAAGAAGACGACGGAATTAGCAGAGCAGCGCAAAGCAGCAGAGGCCGAGACCGCCAAGGCAAGAACCGAGCGACAAGAGCTAGCCCAGAACCTCACGAGGCATCAGGCACTGCTCGAAGGCGCGCTGCAAGAGCAGCAAAAGACAGACTGGCAGGCTCTACTTGAGTCCGACCCTGTTGAATACCTGAAGCAACAGCACCTCGCGCAATCGAGACAAGCAGCGTTGCAGCAGACGATCCAGCAGAAAGCGGCGCTCGACGAGCAGGCCAATGCCGAATATCACGAAGGCCTCAAAGCCCACATCGCGAGTCAGCGGGAAGAACTCCTCGCCAAGATTCCCGAGTGGAAGAACGAAGCCAAGATGAAGGCCGGCGTGGCTGAGCTGAAAGACTACCTCGTAAAACAGGGGTTGAGCGAAGCCGAAGTAAACGGAGTGACAGATCACCGCGCGATTGTCCAGGCGCGTAAGGCGATGCTTTACGACCAGATGATCGCAAAAGCGTCCGTAGCCGCCAAGAAGGTTGCCGCAGCCCCTCAGAGGGTCGAGCGCGCAGCAGGCGGTGAGAGCAACGCAATCGACAAGCGGACCGCTGCATTCCAGCGTCTGAGCAAGTCGGGAAGCGTTGAGGACGCAGGGAATCTTTTCGCTTCAATCCTTTAACCCTAACGCCGAGAGGCGCCGGAGTTTGAAATGGCAGCACCTACCAATACGTTCCTCACCACTGCCGCAATCGGCAACCGTGAGGATCTGACCGATATCATTTATCGGATCTCCCCGACCGAAACCCCGCTGCTCAACATGGCAGCGAAGGCCAAGGCCACCGCTACCCTGCATGAGTGGCAAACCCAAGACCTCGCAACGGCTGCCGCCAATGCCCAGGCCGAAGGTGACGACGCTACCGCTGTTGCGGTGACCCCGACTGTTCGCCTGTCCAACCGCACCCAGATCTCTGCGAAGACGGTCTCGGTCGCTGGCTCGCAGCAAGCCGTTAATTCGGCTGGTCGCAAGGACGAGATGGGCTATCAGATGGGCCTGCGCTCGCTGGAACTGAAGCGTGACATGGAGTTCGGCCTGACGCAGAACGACGTGACCGCCACGGCTCCGCGTCAATCGCGCGGTCTGCTTGGCTGGGTTGTGGACAACAACAGCAACGGCGGCGGCGCCTACGTGGCTGCTTCGTACACGGCCAACACCGGCCAGACCAACGGCACGCAACGCGCGTTCACGGAAGCCCAAGTGAAATCGGTTCTCCAACTGATCTTCACCGCTGGTGGTCAACCGAACGTCATCATGCTCCCGCCTGCTGCCAAGCAGACCTTCTCGACCTTCACCGGCAATGCAACGCGGATGGACAAGTCGGAAGACGCGAAGCTTTACGCCTCGGTGGACGTGTACGTGTCGGACTTCGGCGAGATCAAGGCTGTCCCGAACCGCTTCCAGCGCGTGCGCGACGTCTTCATTCTCCAGTCGGACAAGCTGGCTGTTGCGTACCTGCGCAGCTTCCAGACCAACGATCTGGCGAAGACCGGCGACGCTGACCGCAAGCAACTGCTGTGCGAGTACACGCTGGAATGCCGCGCTCCCAAGGCCCACGGTGCCGTCTACGACATCAGCTAAATGAGAGAGGCCCTTCGGGGCCTTTCTCTCCTATTGGAGAAACACAAATGGGCAAGAATGTCGTTCAAACTGCGACCGGTGGTGTGGCTGTCATCGATGACGCTGCATCCTCGGTCGGTTCGATGGTCATGGCGCTGACGTGGAACGTCGCCCGTGGTGCCACGAACACCGTCACCGTTGGCGCGCTCCCGGCCAACGCTCGAATCATCGCTATCTGGGTTGAGAACACGGTGGTTCACAACGCTGCGACCACTGCAACTGTGTCGGTGGGCCTGTCGGGTGGCACTGCTACCTACTTTACAGCCGCGCAGGACATCAAGACGGCTATCGGGAACTTCTCCCAGGCCGCTACGGTTGGCTGGACCCCGGCCACGACCGTTCAGACGGTGACTTGCACCTACACGGAAACCGGCACGGCCTCTACGACCGGCACGGCTACCGTTGGGGTGCTGTACGCCGTCCTCTGATCCTCGGCCCCTTCGGGGGCTCTCTCTTTTCCTAACGCTGCGAAGCGCTGGAGCACAAATGGACTACATCACCGTCACCGTCACTGGTGTCAGCATCACCACGGGCGCAGCCTCGTCCGGTGGCACTCTTCCCAACGCTTCGAGTGGCGAAGTCCCGCGCTATGTCCGCATCGCTGCCAGTGTGGCCGCCTGTGTGCGGATCGGCCCTGGCGCTCAAACCGCTGTTGCTACCGACATGCTGGTCCAACCGGGTGATGCGGTCGTCCTCGCGGTTCCCCGTGGCTGTACGCACGTAGCGGCGATTCAGCTTGCCGCCGCTGGTGTGGTCATCGTCACCCCGGTTGAGGACTGCTAGTCATGTCCGAGATGCAGACCAAGCTCCACGTCAAAGACGACGTGATGGTGGTTGAGAACATCCAGGACTGCACGCCCTATCTCGAACGGGCGAAGGCGCTTCACAACGAAGGCATTCACGGCTCGACCGACTTCAAACACGCCGCCGAGCTGCCAAAGGTGGCAATCGAAAGCTACATCAATCGCCACGGAATCACGTTCGCTCAGTGGATGGCCGATCCTGTCCACATCAAGCGAATGCTCAACGACCCGGACCTCAAGGGGTTCCGCGTCTGGCCTGGACGGGTGTAAGCCGTGGCGCTCGCTTCGTACTCCGACCTGCTGGCCTCGGTTGCATCGTGGATGAACCGCACGGACTTGACGGCGGTAATCCCTGATTTCGTGACCATCGCTGAAAGTCGGATCGCTCGCGACCTCCGTCTACGAAAGCAACTTGTCTCGGGAACGATGACCACATCGACCACGACCCGAGCTGTAGCCCTTCCGACTGGTTGGCTGGAGTTCACCAGCGTCAACATCGACGGCACGCCTTCTACGGTCTGCCAGGCGGTCACGACTGAGCACCTCGATACGAAGTATCCCGAGGATGGCTTCTCGGGTCACCCGTTCGTCTACGCAATCGAGGGCGACTATGCCCTGTTCGGCCCGACGCCTGACGACACGTATACGGTGAACGTGGACTATTACGCCCGCTTTGCAGCGCTCTCGACTGGCACGAACTGGCTCTTCACCAATCACCCGACCATCTACCTCTACGCCTGCATGCGCGAGGGTTCGCTGTTCACGATGAATAAGCAAGGTGCTGCGGAGTGGGATGCGCTGTACCGGTCCGAAGTTGCTGACCTCCAGAAGCACGACGACATGGCAACCCATAGCGGCTCTGCCTTGAGGGTGAAGGCGGTATGACGCCTATCGTCGGCTTCTCGCCCGACAGCGACCCGACCGTACCGGGAGTGCTCACGGACTGCGAAAACCTCGTTCCCTACGAATCCGGGTTCAAGGGTGCGCCTTCTCCGGTCTCTGTCGGTGCGAATGCTCTTGCTGCTGAGTCCAGGGGTGCTGTAGTTGCGACCAAACTCGACGGTTCCCGAAGAATCTTCGCAGGCACGCAGACCAAGCTCTACGAACTGAACGGCACGAGCTGGACGGATCGCAGTGCAGGCGGTGGGAGCTACACCGGTTCGAGCGAATCGCGCTGGTCCTTCTGCCAGTTCGGCGATACCACTATCGCGACGAACCTTGCTGATGCCATGCAGAGCACGTCTGCTGGTGCTTTCGCCGCGATTGCCAGCGCTCCCAAGGCAAAGGTTGTCGTTTCTGCTTCCAACAACTTCGTCCTGGCCTTCAACACAAATGATGGAACGTTCGGTCAATCTCCGGATCGCTGGTGGTGTTGTGCGCAGTCAGATCAAACGAGCTGGACGCCGTCTGTCTCTACAGGAGCGAACACGGGTCGTCTTGTCGCTATTGAAGGTGCCATACAAGCTGCGCTCACCCTCGGTGACTACGTCGTCGCCTACAAGCAAAGAGCTATCTTCGTCGGAATCTACGTCGGATCTCCCGTTGTATGGCAGTGGAACCTGATTCCAGGCGGTGAAGCCGGAGCAGTAGGTCAAGAGGCTGTTTGCGACATCGGCGGCGCGCACTTCATCGTCGGAAACGACAACTTCTGGCTGTTCGATGGCACTCGCCCCATTCCTTTGGGGACTGGGGTTAACCGTCAATGGTTCCTTAACAACTCCAGCCCGACCTACAGGTATCGGACGAAGGCTGTTTTCGACAAGCAGAACAACCTCGTGCGGGTGAACTATCCCTCTCTCACATCGACGGGAACGTGTGATGCCTGCCTGATCTTCCACGTAGGAACCAAGCATTGGGGCCGCAACGACGTGACGATTGAGGCTCCGCTGAACTACATCGCGCCTGGCGTGACCATCGATGGCTTGGATGCCTACGCATCGACTATCGACACCCTGCCGAACATTCCGTTGGATTCGCAGTATTGGCTGTCAGGTGGGCAGACACCTGCATATTTCAACGGCTCGCACTCTCTCGTCTCGATGAACGGGGTTTCAGTCTCGTCCAGCTTCACGACCGGGGATATGGGAGACGACGACACGGTAACCGTCATCGAGCGTGCTCGCATTCGGTTCATCAACGCTCCGACGAGCGCAACGGCTACGGGTCAGTTCAAGTTCAACGAGGGCGATGCGTTGCAGAACGGCCCGACGAACGCGATCAATGACGGCAAGTTCGATCTTCGTCAGTCTGGGCGGTTCCACCGAATCAGGTTCGCTTTCACTGGTGACCACAAAGAGACGGCTTTCGACGCGATCCCTCGGAAAGTGGGGATGCGATGAGGCTCGAAGAAAACCCGCAACTCCCGCAGCAGCCCGAGTCTGTCTATGCGCAGAACCTCAATTTCACGCTCGCGCGCCTGTTCCGAAACATCGCTGCAAAGGTGAACGGTCTTGCCGATGGGCGGTTGTCTGTGATCGACAACGCGCTGACCGCTGCGCCTACGACCGGGACATGGGCGAAGGGTGATTTCGTGCGCAACAGTGCTCCGGCCGAGGCTGGCGCTGCTGCGAGTAAATACGTGGTCTACGGCTTTATATGCACTGTTGGCGGAACCCCGGGGACATGGGTCCAGTGCAGATTTTTGACAGGGAACTGATATGGCAGATTACTCCAACCCCTTCTTCGGCCAGGCCAATCCGTTTCTAGGGCGCGACAACCCCTATTTGACGGACAAGATCAACCAGGCGCAGGGCGATCTCGTCAGGAACTACAACCTCACGACCCAACCTGCGTACAACAACGCCCAGGTGAAGTCTGGTTCGTTCGGGAACCAGGGCGTGCAGCAGATGAACGAGAACGCGCAGTTGAATCTGCAGAAGTCTCTCGGCGATGTCTCCACGAACATGCGCGGCGCCGATTACCGAGATCAGCAGAACCTCTACATGCAGGACCGCGCACAGAACATCGGCAACTACCAGTGGGATCAAGGGTTTAACCGGCAACTGTTCAACGACTCCTATTCGCAGAACATGAACAACCTCGCTACAGGTATGGGCCTGCTGGGTTCGATGAACGGCTACAACGCGCAGGACTTGCAGAACGGCACCACGATCCAGAACACGCCTCTTAACTACTGGTCGCAGTTCTCCAATCAGGCAAACGGCATGGGGCAGGGCTACGGCACGCAGACTGGTACGGCGAGCGGTGGCGGCTCTAACCCGCTGGTGAGTGGTCTTGGTGGGGCACAGTTGGGCGCGCAGGCAATGAACTGGTGGAACAACTACAACAGCGGTAGCACGCTGAACAACAACGCCCAGGCCAACGGCTACGGCAACACCTTCCAGCAGAACGGCTACTCGCCGGATGTGAGCTACGGCTGATGAATCTCGTAGAACTCGAAGAGCGCGATCGAAAGATCGACGCTTTGGAAGAGGGCATTCGCCGTGAGCTCCAGCCCGTCGTTTGCCCGGTGGTGAACCACTTCGCGCCGGGTCTGTACGCACGAGAGATGCATATCCCTGCGGGGACTGTGCTGACCGGGAAGATTCACAAGTACGCCAACCTCTCAATCATGAGCGCTGGGTGTCTGCGGATCTTCCTCGAAGACGGCACTACATCGATTGTGAAGGCGCCATTTACCTACGTCTCGCCTCCTGGCACGAGACGCGCTGCCGAGGCACTGGAAGACACCGTATGGACCGTGATCCATGCGACCGAGGAGACCGACGTGGCCAAGATCGAACAGCAGTTCATCGCCCAAACGCCGGCCGAATACCGCCTGTTCCATGAAGAGCAATTGAAACTGGGAGTCGATATGACCAAAGAGGTGCAACCATGAGCTGGGGCGCAGTAGCAGGGGCAGCAATCGGTGTAGTTGGCAGTTCCATGTCCAGCGGTGGGGGTGGGGGCGGCGGTCAGTCCCAGACGGCGACGAAAGAACCGTGGGCGCCGTTGCAGCCATGGATTCTGAACAACGCCACTCGCGGGCAGAACCTACAGGACCAGTATGCCGCTCAGCCGTTCAACGCACAGCAGCAAGGTGCGTTCCAGAACCAAGCGAATCAAGGCGCGTACATGCGCGGGCTCGTTCCTGATCTGCTTGGGCAGATGCAAGGCCAGCAACTCGGCTTCGATCGCTCCAATCCCAACGCACGGGCAAAGGCGTTCAACTGGGATGGCTCAAAGGGCGGCTTGCTCAATCTCCTGACGCAAGCCCCTGCTGTGAATTCGAGTCTCACGCCGATGGCCGAGCCGAAGAAGGAAGACAAGCAGTTCGTTCAACAACACGATGGCTATACCGACATCCAGCGCCAGTTGATGGACCCAGCCAACGGCGGGCGCAATCCCTTCTTGCTGGGCGGCGGGTATGACCAGCTTCAGCACGCTCCAGCAACGGGGAGTTATGGCGCCTTCAAGTACGGTGATGACCCAAAACCAGGGACTGCGGCCTATCGTGACATGAACGAGTTCTTCCTGATGGGCGGTGCCGATCCGTGGAACAAGTACGGGCACGGCCGCAGCGGTGGACCGCTCGGCCTCATGGGCAACTCGGGCGACAGCGTAGGCGGGTCTGCTGCTGCTGACGGTTCTGGCGGTGGTGGCCCGGGTGCGTTTTAAGGAATAGACATGGCAACAGGTTTGCTCGACTTCTTGAGTTCCGACGATGCCAAACTAGGCATTGGCCTGCTCGCGGCTGGTGGCTACTCGCCTACGCCTTTGAGCACTGGTCAGCGTCTTCAGATGGCTATGCAGGGCGTGAATGCTGACAAGCAGGACGCGCTGAAGCTGAAGCTTCTTCAGTCGCAGGTTGACGAGAACGCGAGCCAGAACGCGCTCCGTCAGGCCACGCTTGCCCAACAGCAGAAGCGGGATGCGTATTTCATGGGCGATGCCGGGTATGTTGGTGCGCCTGCATCTAACCCCGGTGCTCCCGGCGCATCGGCTGGTGTTGGCGGCTTGCCTGGCACCCCGTCACCTTCGGCGGCGGGCGGCGATCGATTCAGTCAGTGGGCCGCGCAGTACGGAATCCCCCGCGATGCCTTGGTGAACGACTACATGACGAACGGCGGGAAGGGCATCGCCGAGATGCTCATGAAGCGTGGTACGCCTGACATGCAGGTTTCCAACGGGTACGCCTACGACAAGAACAAGGTCGGTGCGGGCTATCTGCCTCAGTTGAATATGTCGCAGGATGGCAAGTCTTCAATGGTGCAGATCGGCCCTGATGGCCTGCCGGTCGTCTCTGCCCCGCGAGGTGCCGTTGAGACGTTCGGGGCGTACCAAGGTCAGGCGGCGAACTACAAGCCGATCAAGGTCTTCAACCCGGAGACCCAACGCGAAGAGTTCACGTCAGAAGGCGCGGTTGTCGGAAATCGACCTCTTGCCCCCATGGCTGGTCGTGCTGGCAATGTTCAATCGCCCGGCTACTCTGGAGGCGATCGGAACGCGGCGAATGCGGAATCCATCCTCGTCATGCAGAACGAGCTGAAGAACCCTGCGTTGAACGATGCTGATCGGGCGGGAATTCAACGCGAGATCGCCCGCATGCAACTGCAATCGGGGCTGACGAGCGCGCAAGTTGCTCAAGCCGGGCGTTTCGCGGCTGGTCCGTCTGCGTCGGAGACCGCAAACAACGAAGCCGCCAAGGTGCGCGCAGTTGACACAGCCAAGGCTGACGTTGTGCGAGACACGGACAAGCAGAAGGCCGGGAAGATGTACGGCCAAATCTCTGGCGTCGCGCAGCAGGCCATGCGGCTCTTGGACACAAACCCGACCGGCAGCGGTGCGGGCGCCCTCGCTGATTCCGCATTGAACTTTATCGGGCAACCGACGAAGGCCGGCAACGTCGCGCAGTCTCTTGAGGCTGTGGCGGGATGGATGGTCTCCAACGTGCCTCGGATGGAAGGCCCGCAGTCCAACGTCGATGTGATGAACTATCAAACCATGGCCGGCCGTGTCGGAGACAGAACCTTGCCTGTAGAGACCCGGAAGGCAGCGTTGCGGGAAGTCATCGCCCTGCAGAACAAGTACGCCGAACTCAACGGTAGCAAGCCACAGGAAGCCGCTGCACCGTCGAGCCTCCCGTCTGGCTGGTCTGTGAAGGTGAAGTAATGCCAACTTTCGAGTTCACCGCGCCAGACGGCAAGACCTACGAGGTTCAAGGACCGGATGGGGCGACTCAGGAACAAGCGTTTTCCATGCTCCAAAGCCAGATCGCTGGAGGGTCTGCGCCTGCAACAAAGGAGCCCTCTGCAGCGTTCTCTGCTGGCCGCGCAGTGAACGACATCCCGCGTCAGTTGGGCCTGACGGCTCGATATGGCCTGGAAGGTCTGGCGAACACTGCGCAGATCGTCACTGAGCCTGCTCGATACCTGACCGATCGATTGACCGGCATGACGGGAAGGACCAAGCCACTCGGCGCCATGGCAACGCAACTTGCTGACTCCATTGGCCTGCCGAGCCCGCAAACCCCGAATGAGCGCGTTATCGGTGACGCCTCCCGCCTTGTTGCGGGTGCTGGCGGGATGGCTGGTGCGGCTGGCGCAGCCTCGAAGCTGCCGGGTGCTGTCGGCTCCGTCATGGAAGGGCTTGCGGCCAATCCTATGGCGCAGATCACCTCTGCCGCTGGTGCTGGTCTCGCTGGTGGCGCTTCTCGGGAGGCTGGCGGTACTCCGCTTGCCCAGGCCGGCGCCGCGCTGATCGGTGGTGTTGCTGGCGGTCTTGCCCCTGGCGGCGTGCAAACGGTCGTCGATGCTGGCAAACGCCTGCTCGCGCCCAAACTGACGCCGCAGCAGATCGACCTGCAACTGACCTCCGTGCTCGGCCAGGCTGGCGCCGACTATTCGCAACTTCCTATGAACGTTCGGAACAGCCTGCGCAAAGAGCTTGCCTCTTCGCTGCAGGCCGGCAAGGAACTAGATCCCGCTGCGGTGTCACGTCTGGCTGACTTCATGGCGGTTGGTGCTACGCCGACCCGTGGCATGGTCTCGCAAAACCCGGTTCAGATCACGCGAGAGATGAACCTTGCCAAGATGGCGGCGAACTCTGGGGACGATGCGTTGCACGGTCTTCCCCTGCTGCAGAACCAGAACAATGCAACCCTGATCCGCAACCTGAACGAACGCGGCGCAGGCACCGAGACGTTGCCCATTGTCGCCGGCCGTGCCATTCAGGACCGCATCCAAGGCACGAACGCGGCTCTAGGATCGGTGGAGCAGGGCGCGTGGAATCTTGCCAAGAACTCCCCTGGCTACAAGGCCCCGATCTACCCTGACGGGCTGAACGCGGCTCTACAGCGCACCGGAGACGAGGCGCTGACTGGCTACCTGCCGAAGCAAGTTACTGACTACATGGCGGCCTTTCAGACGGGGCAGCAACCATTCACGCCTCAGCACTACAAGAACCTTCGTTCTATGCTGTCCGCAGAGTTGGCGAAGGGCGGGAGCGAGGCTGCTGCCGCGCGAGCTGCGATCGAAGGGCTTGAGTCGGTGCCCATGCGTCCGATCACGAACCCTGGCGGGATCGACTTCGGAACCGCTCCGGTGACGCAAGGAATGGCAAGCGCCATGCGTGGCAGGGATGCTCAGGCGGGCGATGCGATCGAGGCTGTGAACCGTGCTAGGCAAGCCACAGCAGCGAAGTACGCCTATCAGGAGAGTTCCCCTCTAGTCCGGACGGCCCTTGCTGACGCTCGCACCGCAGACCCGGAAAAGCTCGCTCAATCCTTCGTCCTGAACGGGACGGTGAACGATGCTCGCTCGGTCGCTCGTGAAGTGGGACCGGAGGGCATAGCGACCATCCGCAACACCTTGGCGACCTACATTAAAAAGCAGGCGCTAAGTGGGGCATCGGATGAGACGGGGAAGGTTTCCCAGTCTGCCTTGAATGCGGTGCTCCGGAAGATCGGGGACGAGAAACTGCGCCTGTTCTTCACGCCAGATGAGGTTTCAGCCCTGCAAGCGACGGGACGGGTGGCGAGCCTGATGCAGGCTCAACCGATCGGATCTGCGGTGAACAACAGCAACTCCGGTGCGCTGGTGCTCGGCCGCGGGATGGACATGCTCAACGGTGTGGCCGGCAAGATCCCGTTCGGCAAGGCCGCAGTGATCGACCCTCTGCGCAGCATCAACCTGTCAATTTCCCAACGTCAGGCGGAAAACGTCCTCCCGGGCCTGCTCGCTGAGCAACCGAGACGCCCATTAGCGCCGTCGCTGCTTCTGCCAGGCATCGCCGTTGGCGGTGGGCTTCTTTCGCAATAGATGGCGGATCAAGGCGAGCACACATAGCGCGCCAATCCAACCGAGAAAAATCGGGTCGAAGTTCATTCGGCTCCTAGACCGCCCAAAGAGGCGGACCCGAATTTTAGCAACCCCTAACGCTGAGAAGCGCCGGAGTTTTTATGGCCCTTTACGGAACCCTCGCCAGTCTGTCCCAAACGGCTGCCAGCAACGCTGCAGACGGTGCGGTAGACGCTCCATCCACGATCGACCAGCAAACCAACCTGCTTGCATCGTTCATCGCCCAGCTTCGGGACGGCAACGGCTTCGCAACGGGCTTAGGCAATGTTGCGCAATGTCAGCTCGCCAAGTCAGGCTCGAACCTTGTTCTAGCTCCCTTCGGCGGCAACGGCCTGACCATCAATGGGGTTGTCTACAAGATCCCATCTGCCGGTGTATCGCTGGTTCCTACATCGTTGTCTGTAGGCACGAGCTACAACATCTATGCCTACATGAACGCGGGAACGATGACCCTTGAGGCTTCGACCACGGCGAAGGCGGCAGACACCACTACGGGCATGCCGATCAAGTCTGGTGATGCAACCCGAACCCTTGTCGGAAAGGCTCGGATCATCACGGGGCCGGCGTGGGCAGATACGGACGCTCAACGGTTCGTCATCAGTTGGTTCAACCAGCGGCCAAAGCGGATCTACAACGTTTCTGGCTCTCTGCAATCGACGACATCGACAACGCCGGTCCCGATCTCGGCCCTGATGGAGTTTCTCAGCTGGGGTGACTCGATTGTCTCCTCTAGCTTCAATAGCTCAGTCAGCAACAACACGGCCAACTCGATCATTTATACGGCGCTTGGATTCAACACTAATAGCGCTGCATCGATGCCCCCGGCTGTCTACCAGGCATACGCAAACAGTTCCAACAGCAGCGCCACGGGGACTGAGATCTTCGTTCCATCCGAGGGCTACAACTACATCTGCACGGTGGGGTATGTAAGCGGTGGAACCGGAACCTGGGCGGCGGGTTTCGACATGAACGGTGTGGTTCAGGGGTAAGAAATGATCTTCCTATCCTTCATCCCCGCCTGCTGGGCAATGTGGCTCATATACGTAGCCATGATGAGATTGAAGCAAGTTCAGGCAGAGGGGAAACTGACCCTCGCCATGAAGATCCTGGGTTATCCAATCCTCGTATTCGGGCTTGCACTCGACTTCCTGCTCAATGTGATTGTTGGCTCGATGTTGTTCCTCGAAGTCCCCCGCGAGAAGACCCTCTCTGAACGACTGTGGAGGCACAGCCAAACAAGCACTGGGTATCGGCAGAAGCTGGCCGAAGTGATCAGGGTGAACTTGCTCGATTCGATTGATCCTGAAGGTATCCATCGTGGATAGCCGAGACACCCAACCCGGCGAACTCTCCCGCCGCGTGATCGACATGAAGCTCCCGCTGACATGGTTGATCAGCGGTGTTTTCTCCTTCGCTTTGCTGATAGGCGGCATGTATTTCAAGCTGGGCCAACTCGGCGAGGACATGACGGATCTGAAGATTTCCGTGAAAGCCGGTAATGGGCAAGCCGCAACGATCCAAGGGGAGATGGCAATCATGAAATTCCGTATCGAGAATTTGGAAGCAGACAAAAGGAGTCCGCGATGACCGAACTGAAGCGACGTTTTTACGAGTGGCTCGATACCAAGCTGATCCCAGAATGGGACAAGGCTTGGCGCATGTTGTCAGTGCAATGGACTGCCGTTATGGGCGTAGCCACAACCATGTGGCTTGCCGTACCTGACAGCGACCGTAGCGCCTTTGCATCGATGCTCGGCATCAACCCTGGCTATCTCTTGCTCGCAGGGATGGCGGTGAACATCTACCTTCGTCTCAAGCCTCAGCCCAAGCTGCACGAGTGATGAACCCCAATCGCAAAGCCTTCCTCGACATGCTGGCCGTGTCTGAGGCAACGAGCACACACCCTCTGACGCAGAACGATGGCTATGACGTGATCGTTACCGGCGTAGATGGGCCGGAAATCTTCGACGACTACTCAGAGCATCCTTTTGCCGCTGGTCGTCGTCCAAAGCAAATCAACCGCAAAGGCCTGTACTCCACGGCTTCAGGCCGGTATCAGCACATGCTCAAGCACTGGGCGCACTACAAGGCTCAACTGAACCTTCCCGACTTCGGGCCTGAATCGCAAGACATCTGGGCTATCCAGTTGATCCGCGAGCGTGGCGCTTTGCCGCTGATCGATTGCGGTAGCTTCATTCTTGCCGTGGCGCGTGTGCGCAACTTGTGGGCGAGCCTTCCGGGGGCTGGCTATGGGCAACACGAGAACGGCATCGACAAGCTGAAGGCGGCCTATCTGGCGGCTGGCGGAACGATGTCATGACCGACGACCCTTGTTCGTTCTGCGGGCGCAAGGGTCATCACCCGGCCAACTGTCCATGGAGGTCCAAATGAACTTCTGGAACGGCGTCAGCCTCGGTCTTGTGCTTGGCGTCATCTTCGGACTGATCTTCTTCCTATGACCTTCCTCATTACCCAATGGAAGTTTGTAGTCATCGCGGTCCTGCTCGCGTTGCTTGGTGTCCAGCAAGTGCGCATAGAACGTGCGCATGCCGAGACGGCCAAGGTTGAGCGTGAGTTTGCCGAAGCACGCCAGCAAGCCGCAGAAGCTGCTCAGAAGGCCGAGCAGGAAGCCCGCGAAGAGGAGCAGCGCCGTGAACAGAGGAAAGAGGAAATCATCAATGAAGCAGAACAACGCACCGAACTTGCCCAAGCTGCTGCCACTGACGCTAAGCGCGCTGCTGACGGCCTGCGGGAGCGCCTCGCTGCCTTTACAGCCGCAGTCCGTGGAGCAACCAAGGATTCCAGCCCTGCCAAGCCAAGCGAGGGTAAGCCTAGTACCGACGCCCTCGATGTGCTCGCAGGGGTGCTCACGAGGGCTAGCGACGGAGCGGGAGAGTTGGCTAGTTACGCCGATGCCCTCAGGATCGCAGGGCTCGCCTGTGAGCGCTCCTACGATGGACTACAGCCTCGGTAAGCGCTTCCCTCGGTAGCGCTGGTATGGGGAGATGGTGGCCGGTGCTGATCTCCGGCGTTTCGTTCCGCTGCGCACTCCCGGTCGGGTTGCTGCCTGACGGGTGAGCATGCATCCCCATCGTCTTGCAAGCGCGCTATCAGCCGCTACACGAAATTTGCGCATCAGCCTGCGCATTCAACCATCACGACTTCGGACTGTGCAGCTGGTTAGGCTTACGAGGACCACTCGTCAATCCGAATGCGTGATGGCACCGGGGCCTTTCACCCGGTAGGTTGTCAGCCCTTACGCTGGTTGTCGCCGGCCACGATCGCGCAACCCTAAGCGAAGGCTCATTTTACCGGCTCAGGAGGCTCAGGCAACCGCATCCAGTGCGTGGGCACTATCTCTGGGAACACGTCGCGGTGTGCTGACTGGCGGCCGAAGCTCCACATTTCGCCGTCATCGCGGATAAAGCACTTCGCCGCCGCGATTTCGCCTCGCCGGTAAGCTAAAAATTCCGAGTCATCCTTGGGGGCCGTTTCGATCGGCTGCCAGTGTGCCTCTCGCTCCTGCTTGACGGCTTCCTCAGCATAGGCGCGGAGCTGGTCGGCGGTGTACTTGAACGGATGCCATTCCGTCGCTTGTGACTCTGGCAATTCAGGCAGATTCACGCGTCTCTCCTTCCAGCATCTCCACAATCCTACGGGTGAGGTCTGCCACGGTTGCGTTATCCACCCAAGGGTAGACGTAGTGGACCTCGACGAGCGTTTTGCCGTCCACCTTGATCGCGTTGCCGCCGAAGACGTTGCCCTCGACCGTGATCTTGGGTTGGCGGATCTCGACGATCTGAACCGGGTCAGCCATGTTGCGTCTCTCCTAGAGCGGCAGCAGCACGGACGGCTTGTAGCTCGCATGCGCCGCCAGAACCATCGGATCAGGTCCGGACCAGACGCGGCCTTGCGGGTCGATCAGCATCCAGTTCTGCGGGCCTGCCACCGCGAGCAGATCGGCCATGGTGTCCAGGTCAGCAATCTTCGGCGGCAGCGAAATCGTCTTGGTGTAGTTCGTCATTGGGTCTTGGCTCCTAGACTTTGGGGGAGGGAGGGGCTTTGGCCTTGTCGATGGCGGCGAGCAGTTGCCGCGCCGATTGCCGGGCATCGTGCAGCGGATGATGCGCGGGCAACTCTTCAGGCAGGCGGTCCGTCACGGCCAGGGGGTCTGCTCCGTTCGCCAGCAGGATAGACGCCAGATCGTGCAGCGGGTACGGGCCTTCCCATTCCCGGGCCGGGCGCTCATCGTTCACGCAGGCGATCAGGAATCGCGCCTCGACCGGCCAGCAGCAGTCGGCTACAAGCACGGCGCCCAGGCCTTTCCAGTGCATCCAGCGCGCCCAGAAGGCGTCACGCATCTGCCACTGCCGCTTGTACTCGTAAGGCATCACCGGGACGTTCTCGCGCACCCACATGTGCCCTTCATTGGAGCCCAACGAAGCGCCGGGATCGCAAGCAAAGACGGCTTCCTCAAGCCGCTCGCCCTGCCGGTTGACCACCACATACCCGACCGCGAATCCTTCGCCGTGCAGGCCGATGGATTCAACGTCGAAGACCATGAACAAGTCCCTCATTTTTTAAGCACCTTTCTTTGGAACGACGAAGAATCCGCCAGAGGAGGGCGACAGCCGAAAAGCGGCCATCGTCGGAATGGCTCAGGCCAGCATGTTCGCCTGCTGCATGTCCAGCTCGGTGAAGTTGTTGCTCACGCGGATGTTCTCGTCCGTGCTCAAGGCCTGAGCGATCACGCTCATGGTGTCCAGCAAGTCGCGCTTGTCCCAGTGGCCGCGCTCGTCAACCGCGCTGTTTTTCCAGCACAGCGTAAAGCGGTCCTCCATGACGGTGCGATCCTCCTTCCGGTTGAGGCCGACGCACACGAAGGATGTGCCCTCGCCATCGGCCGACAGGTTGGCAAGCGGCACGCAATCGGTGCGGCAGCGCATGCAGTTGTTTTCGGTGACAGTGCTCATTTTTTACGCTTTCATCGTTGGAATTGCCTCTGATCCGTCAGAGGCGAACTAAGGGCGGAATTGCCCGGTTTCTGGAATATGGGAAGTGACCCAAACCCGCATGGGCTAAGGCTTGATGCACCGGCCTGTCACGCCGGGGGTCGCGGGTTCGAGTCCCGTCCACTCCGCCAGACTCAAGAGGGTTAGCAGTTATCAGGCTGCTAACCCTTTTTGCTTGTGGGTTCCCCGAACACGGGGCCGCCGGAAGGATCAGGCCCCGTCGCCGCCAGGCTCGACGGTTCCGCGTAGACCAGCGAACGGCCGGGTGAACGGAATGCCGTTGAAGGTGTGTGTGCAGCACTTGCATTGCGGGACCAGGCTGGAAGGGCTCATCGATGGATCAACAATCTGAAGAAGGCCTTCAGCATCGACATGCATCCCGCTGTAGTAGCTGGATTCCTGGGAGAGCAGGAACTTGAAGAGAGGTGTGTAGTCCCGCCGGCGCTCGCGATGGCCATGCATTGACTGGCGCAGCCTTTCGGAACGTTGCTGAACCTTCGTGTTCCGCTCATCGCGAAACGTCCCGCCACGCGAGTGATGAACACCATGAGCAGTGGTGTTCACCTTGCGAAAGAGCGGAGGCTTGGATGGAGACATGAAATGCAGCTTGACGTTTGACTTGATCAGATAGTTGTAGGCGTCCGCTTGAAGGAATGAGGATTCGAGCTCAGGCTCGCGCCCACAATGACGGGCGGGATGACAGGATATCTTGGCGTCCGGCTCGAGAAGAACCTCGAATCAGTAGTTAAGTTCTACCTTTGCCCGGCCGAGCATTTTTCGATCGCGACCGCGCGATTCCTCTGTTGCCAAAAATTGACGGGTTGCCCGAGTTTCCCGTGCGGAAGACGTGCGCATCGGCGCTGCTCGCCCCACACTTGGGCTTCTCGTCAAAAGAGGCTGCCATGGAAAATCTGGATCTGGAAACGATCGAGAAAGCAAGGACCGCCATCGAAGAGGTGATCGCAGGACGAAGCCTCGGGGTGCAGGCCGTGCCCTACTTTGCGCCCACCGATCTGGGCGTCCTCCCTTCATCCCAGCAGGAGGCGGAGCTTCGGCTCAAGGAAGAGAACGATTACGGCAATCGCGTACGTGCCGGCATCCACATGAGCCTGAGTGCCGCGGAGGCCGCGCTGCGGGTTGCCGAGACTTTGCTGAGGGACGCCGCCTACTTCACGCCGAGCGAGCGCAAGCAGGAGCTCGCCAAGTGCGCCAATCGCGCGCGAAGGGCAAGCGCCTCCGCATCGCATGCGGCGGCCGTCCTTGCCGGCGAAGAAGCACCGAAGACCGATGCGATGATGGAGATCAAACGGCTCGGGTCGGCCATGTTTCAGCGCTTCGGCCAGCAGCCCGAGGACAAGGCCTAGGAGTCTGCGCGGCAGAAGGATTGAAAAATGAACCGCAAAATTTTGACCTCTCAGAATCGCGCAGGAGCGTTTTTTTTGAAGTACCTAAGGGGTCAAGGACCCCTCAAACTGCCACTTTTTCGGGCGCACAGCTTCTGCCGCGCAGACTCCTAGGCCTAGGCTGCCGGCAAGGCCGAGGGATTGAGCGCCTCTCTCAATCTTCCTTCGGCAAACTGGTTGATGTGGTCGAAGGCGATGCCGAAGTAACGCTCGTAGTTGTCGCGCTCGACGTAGCCGATGTGCGGCGTGCACAGCGCGTTGGGCAAGTGCACGAGCGGATGCGCGGCACCGCGCACGGGTTCTTCCTCGAACACGTCGATGGCTGCGAAGCCGGGCCGCCCCAGCATCAGCGCGCGCTCCAGCGCGCCGGCGGCAATCAGCTCGGCACGGCTGGTGTTCACGAGCAGGGCGCTGGTCTTCATGCGGCCGAGGTCGTCGTCCGTGACCATGCCCCAGGTGTGCTCGTTGAGCCTCACATGCAGGCTGACCACGTCGCTTTGGGCGAAGAAGGCTTCGCGCGACGGGGCCACCTCGAAACCATCCGCGCGGGCCGCTGAAGTCGAGCCTTCGCGCCCCCACACCCAGACCTTCATGCCGAACACGCGACCGTAGGCAGCCACCTGGCGGCCGATGCGGCCGTAGCTCCACACGCCCAGACGCTGGCCACCGAGCTGCTGGCCCAGGTGGCCTTGCCACCGGCCCTGGCGCAGGCGCGTGGCTTCCTCGACCAGGTGCCGGCGGCTCGCCAGGGCCAGCGCCCAGGTCAGCTCAGCCGTGGCCGAGCCTGCGCCGCTGCCTTCCGTCACCACGACGCCGCGGGCCGTGCAGGCCGCGAGATCGACGTGGCCCGCCAGCTTGCCGGTCTGGCTGATCAGGCGCAGCTTCGGCAGCCGCTGGAGCAGCGCCGCGTCGATGCGCGTGCGCTCGCGCGTGAGCACGATGGCCTCTGCATCCGCGAAGCGCGCCGCGAGTTCGTGGGTGCTCTTCACCGTGTCGTTGAAGACGCGGACCTCGTGTCCCGCCAGCTTGCCGAAGCAGTCGAGCGTGCGGACGCAGTCCTGGTAGTCGTCGGGGATGACGATGTTCATTGCAGCGTGATGTTGAGTTGTTCGACCGTGCGCTTCCACAACGCCAGGTCGTCGCGCACCAGCGCCGTGAACTCGGCCGGCGGCATGCCGCCGGGCTCGATGCCCTGGGCCTGGAAGATCTCGCGCACCTCCTGCGTATCGAGCGCGCGCTTGACCTCGGCGTAGAGCCGCTGCATGACCGGCGCCGGCGTGCCGGCCTTCAACAGCAACCCGTACCAGCCATGCACGTCGAACCCCGGATAGCCCTGCTCGGCCACCGTCGGCACCTCGGGCAGGCCGGCGAAGCGCGACTTGGGCGCCACCGCGAGCGCGCGCAGCTTGCCGGCCTTGATCTGCGCCAGCGCCGAGCTCATGTCGAGAAACATGAACTGGATCTGGCCGCCCAGCAGGTCCTGCACCGCCGGGCCCGCGCCGCGGTAGGGCACATGCGTCGCGCGGATGCCCGCGCGCTGCGCGAACAGCGCGGCGCCCAGGTGCGCCGAGGTGCCGTTGCCCGAGGAGCCGTAGGAGAGGCTGTCGGGTTTGGCCTTGGCCATCGCCACCAGGTCCTGCAAGGTCTTGGCCGGGAAGTCCGGTTTCACGACCACCGCATGCGGAATGAAGCCCACCACCGTGAGCGGCGCGAAGTCGCGCAGCGTATCGAAGGGGTAGTTGGGCATCAGCGCCGGATTGGTGACGGCGAGGATCGATGGAAACACCATGGTGTAGCCATCGGCCGGCCCGCGCGCGACCTCGCTCATGCCGATCACGCCGCCGCCGCCCGGCTTGTTGTCGACGATCACCGGCTGCCCCAGGCTGGCCGACATGTTCTTGGCGATGGCGCGCGCCATCAGGTCGGTCGGGCCGCCGGCCGCGAAGGGCACGACGATGCGGATGGGCTTGGACGGAAAGGCCTGTGCGTTCGCCAGCAGTGGCAAGGCCGCCAGCGCCAAGCCGACGGCATGGTTGAAGTTTCGGCGCGAGATGCGGTTCGGGTTCATGTTGTCTCCGTTCTTGTTGTGGATCGAATCAGGGCGCGAGAACGGCCACGCCGTCGGCGGCGCGCACGCCTTGCCCCTGGGGCAGCACGAAGATCGGATTGATCTCCGCTTCGACGAGGCGATCGCCGAGCGCCGCCGCCATCTGCGAGAAGCACACGATGGCCGAGACCAGCGCATCGACATCGCACACCGGCCGGCCGCGAAAGCCGTCGAGCAGCGGCCAGGTCTTGAGTTCGCGCACCAGCGCGCCGGCTTGCTCGCGCGACAGGCCCTGGGCCGGCAGCATCCTGAGCGTGGTGTCCTTCAGCAGCTCCGCCGTGATGCCGCCCATGCCGAGCAGCACGGCGCAACCGAGCGGGTCGCGATGAAAACCCAGGATGAGTTCGACGCCGCCGCTCACCATCTCCTGCACGAGGAACTGCCGCGGCCGTACGCCCGCGCGCGATTCCACATCGACGGCCATGCGTTCGAGCCGCGCGCCGACCAGCTCGGCATCGACATTGACGGCCACACCGCCCACATCGCTCTTGTGCGTGATCTCCGACGACAGGATCTTCAGCACCACCATGCCGCCGAGTTCGCGCGCTGCATGCGCTGCCTCTTGCGCATTCGCAACGACACGCTCGCGCACGCAGGGCACGCCGAAGCGGGCGAACAGCTGCTTGGCCTGCGCTTCGTCGAGCGACCCGTGAGGCAGGTCGTCGATGCCTACCGCCGCCGCTGCAGGCGCGGAGCCAGCTGCGGGCGCGGCCCACAGCGCCCGCTCGCGCATTGCGGCCAGCGCGCTGGTGCAGCTCTCCGGCGCCATGAAAGCCGGCACGCCGCGCTGGTTCAACAGGTTTGCGATGCCGGGCGCGTGCGGGCTCACGTAGGCCAGCAAGGGCTTGTCGCTGCCCGGCAGGCTGTCGTGGATGGCGTCGGCCATCAAGTCCGGCATCGCGAGACCCGAGGAGCCGACGATCACGACCACCGCGTCGTAGGACGGACTCGCGAGCAGCGCCTTGATCGCGCCGCGCAGCAGCGCCGGCTGCAGGCCGGCGAGGGTGACGTCGATCGGATTGCGGTCGAGCACCGCATGCTCGCCCGACTGCAGCGCGCGCAGGGTCGCGGCGGTCTGCGCATCCGGCGCCGGCGTTTCGAAGCCCGCGCTGCCGAGGCTGTCGGCCACCAGCGTGCCGGCGCCGCCGGTCGAGGTGAGCACCGCCACGCGCTGTCCGCGCAGCACGCGCGCCGTGGCCAGCGTCGCGGGAATGTCGAGCAGGTCGGCGAAGCTCTGCGCGCGGATCACGCCGACCTCGCGGAACAGCGCGTCGTACATGCGGTCCGCGCCGGCCAGCGCACCGGTGTGCGACACGGCGGCCGTGGCGCCGGCTTCCGAGCGGCCGACCTTGAACACCACCACCTGCTTGCCCTGGCGCGCCGCCTTCAATGCCGCCGCGCGGAACTTCGCGGGATGGCGCAGGCCTTCCATGTAGAGCGCGATCACCGAGGTCGCTTCGTCGTCCGCGAGATGGTCGACGAAATCGGCCAGGTCCAGGTCGACCTCGTTGCTGGTCGAGATGAGCTTCGACAGGCCGATGCCGCGCGCCGCCGCACGCGAGAGCAGGGCGCCCAGGATGCCGCCGCTTTGCGAGACCACGCCGATATGGCCGGCCTGGAAGCCTTCCATCTCGAGCGCGCCGGTCGCCGACAAGGTGATGTTGTCGGTCAGGTTGACCAGGCCGATCGTGTTGGGCCCGAGGATGCGCATGCGGCCCGCGGCATCCATCAACTGCTGCTGGCGGCGCGCGCCTTCTTCGCCGACCTCGGTGTAGCCGCTCGCCAGCACGATCGCGGCCGAGGTGCCGCGCGCGGCGAGTTCGCGCACCGCTTCATGCGCGCGTTCCGCACCCAGGAGCACGATGCCGACGTCGGGCGCCTCGGGCAGCGACTGCACGTCGGGGTAGCTCTTCAGGCCGCCGATCTCGGCAGCGCGCGGATTCACCGGGTAGATCGCGCCGGTGAAGCCGTGCTTCGTCAAATAGGCGACCGGCCGGCCGGCGGTCTTGGCCGGATCGGCCGATGCGCCGATCACTGCCACGCTGCGGGGCTTGAGGAGGCGCGAGATCGCGTCGTTCATGCCGACTTCTCCCTGGTGCCGGCATTCAGGAAGGCCAGCACCGCATCGCGATGCGCCTGCGTCGTGTAGCAGATGCCCTGCGCCTGGCTGCCTTGCGCGAAGACCTGCTCGGCGGGCAGCTCGAAGCTCTGGTCGATGATGGATTTGCCGAGCGCGAGCGCGGCCGCCGAGCCCTGCGACAGTTCGCGTGCCCAGGCCTGCGCATCGGCCAGCAGCGCATCGGGCCGGCACAGGCGGTCGGCGATGCCGAGCTGCAGCGCTTCGGCGGCTTCGACCTTGCGCCCGGTGAAGATCAACTGCTTGGCGCGCGACAGGCCGACGCGCCGCGGCAGGAAGTACATGCCGCCGCCGTCGGGGATCAGCCCGCGCTTGATATAGCTCCAGGCGAAGCTGGCTTCTTCGGAAGCGATGACGAAGTCGCAGGCCAGCGCCATGTCGGCGCCCAGGCCGTTGGCCGAGCCGTTCACGGCCGCGATCACCGGCTTCGGCATCGTGTGCAGCAACGCGATCGAGTGATGCACGCGCTGCTGCCGCGTCCAGCCGTTGAAGCCGACTTCGCCGGCCGGTGCGTCCATGCGCCGCTGCATGCCGGCCACGTCGCCGCCGGCGCAGAAGCCCTTGCCGTTGCCGGTCAGCACGAGCGCGCGGATCTTCGCGTCGCCGGCCACCTGTTCGAGCGCGGCGATGAGCTCGCTGCGCATCGCATCGCTGATGGCATTGCGCTTCTCGGGACGGTTGAGCGTAAGGACGGCGATGCCGTCCACCACTTTCAGTTCGATCTGGGTGGGTGGGGTGTTCATGATGGGCTCTTCAATCGACTGTGATGTTTCCGTCCTTGACGACCTTGCGCCAACGCACTTCCTCGGCCCGCACGTAGCGTTCCAGTTCCTCCGGCGCGCCGACGTTGACCGCCAGGCCTTCCGACTGGGTCTGCCACACGAAGGCCTCGGCCTTCACCGCGCGGCGCACCGCGGCGTTGAGGCGCGCGATCACGTCCTTGGGCGTGCCGGCCGCCGCATAGAGGCCGTACCAGCTCTCCGCCGCGTAGCCCGGCACACCGGATTCGGCGAGCGTGGGCACGTCGGCATAGGCCGGCGAACGATGCGCCGTGGTCACTGCGAGCGCGCGCATCTTTCCCGCGCTGACGAAGGGCCGCGCGGCGGCCGCGGTGGCGAACATCATGTCGACCTGCCCGCCGAGCAGGTCGGTCATCGCCGGCCCCGCGCCGCGGTAGGGCACGTGCGTGATGTCCACCTTGGCCAGGCTCTTGAAGAGCTCGCCCGCCAGGTGCGCCGAAGTGCCGTTGCCCTGGGAGGCGAAGGTCAGCGAACCCGGCTTGGCCCTGGCCGCGGCCACCACTTCCGCCACCGTCTTGTAGGGCCGGTCCGCGCGCACCACCAGCACGTTGGGCGAGACGCCGATCAGCGCGACCGGTGCGAAGGCCTTGTCCGTGTCGTAAGGCAGCTTGGGTTGCAGCGCGGGATTGACGGCGTGCGCGAAGGTGGCCATCACCAGCGTGTAGCCGTCGGGCGCGCTCTTGGCGACGGCGTCGGTGCCGATGATGGTGCCGGCGCCCGGCTTGTTGTCGACGATGACGGGCTGGCCCAGCGCCTCGGCCATGCCGACGCCGAGCGAGCGCGTGATGGCGTCGGTGCCGCCGCCGGGTGCGAAGGGGACGATGACGCGCAGCGGCTTGTCCGGGAAGGCCGCGAGGGCCGGGGATGCGGTCAGCGCCGCGAACGCGAGCGTCGCGGCGAGGCGAAGGAATGCACGCATGGATGTCTCTCTCTTTCCGGGTGACTCAATGTGTCCGAAGCTTAGGACGCATACTTCGCGAGCGCACCCACCTCATTCCACTGGATGGAATTGGAGACGGTCGCGCAAGGAGACATCGCATGGCAACCCCACCCAACCGCTCGCTCGAACGCGGCATCGAGATCCTGCGGGCCTTCCGGCCCGGCTCCACGCTGCTCGGCAACGGCGAGCTTGCGGAGCGCACCGGGCTGGCGCCGGCCACCGTGAGCCGTCTCACGCAGACGCTGGTCGGCGCCGGTCTGCTCGAGCATGACCGCTCGGCGCGTGCCTACCGGTTGGCGGCGCCGGTGCTGAGCTTCGCGCATGCCATGCGCACCGGCTCCGCCGTGCTGCAGGTGGCTGCGCCGCGGATGCGGGCGGTGGCCGAGAAGCTGCGCATCAACGTCGGGCTCGCGGTCGCCGACCGCACCGAGATGCTGTATCTCGAATCGATCCGCTACAACACGAAGGCGTCGCTGCGCAGCGTGGTGAGCGGCCAACGCGTGCCGATCGAACTCACCTCGCTCGGCCGCGCCTGGCTGGCCGTGGCGCCGCAGGCGCGGCGTACCGAGCTGCTGAAGGAGTTCGAGGCGCGCCGCGGCGACTGGCCACGGCTTCGCAAGGAGATAGACAAGGCCATCGACAGCGTGCGCCGGCGCGGCTGGTGCGTGGCCTCCTGGCAGCCCGAGATCGTGGCGCTGGCCACGCCGCTCTCGCTCGAGAACGAGAGCGTGCATGTGCTCAATGCCAGCGTCTCCACCACCGAGCCGGCGAACGAGGTGGCGCTCGCGCTGAGTGCGCCGCTGCTGGCGCTTCGCGAGCAGATCGGTGCGGCGTTCCGGGATACGCCGTTTGCCAGATGAGATCGAACCCTTGGAGGCCGCCTACTGGGCGATCTTCAGGCACTCTTCGGCACAGCGATGGCAAGCTTTTGCGCAGTCCTTGCAATGCTTCGCCTTGTGCTTCGCGCACTCGTCACCGCAAGCCTTGCAGATCTCGGCGCACAGCTTGCAGATGGCGCCGGCGTAGGCGCTGCCGCGCGCCATCGCTGCAGCCGCCAACTGGCAGATGGCAGCGCAATCGATGTCCAGCGCGATGCACTTGGCCATCATCTTCACGTCGTCCTCGGCCAGGCAAGACGCGGCGCAGTGGTTGCACGCCGCCGCGCAATCGTTGCAGGCAGCGATGCACTGGGCGTATTTCTCATGTGACATGGCGTTCTCCTTGGGTTGAAGTGCCGGACAAGCCGGCGAACCGAGACCTAGCGCGCCGCTTCGAGCCTGATGACGGTGAACTTGCCGTCGATCTTCTCGGCCTGGAAACGGACCTTGTCCCCGGCCTGGACCTTGTCCAGCAGGGCATCTTCCTTCACCTGGAAGACCATCGTCATGCCAGGCATGTCAAGATTCTTCAGAGGACCATGCTTGAGCGTGAGCTTCTTGCCTTCCTTGTCCACCTTGCGCACCTCGCCCTCGGCGAGGTCGCTGGCGGAGGCCAGGCCGGAGAGGGTGAGTGCAGCAACGATTGCGGCGAGAGCGGTACGAATGTCGATCATGTGAGTTCCTTCCATGGAGTGGGTCTAGGTTGACTACTTGCGGGCGGCCTTGGTGACGTTCACGGCGCCTTTCATTCCGGCGTCGTAGTGACCCGGCTGCAGGCACGCGAAGTCGACTTTCCCGGCCCTGGTGAACTGCCAGACGATCTCGCCGGTCTTGCCGGCGGCGAGCGTCACCATGTTCGGATCGGCGTGTTCCATCTCGGGGTTCTTCTTCATGACTTCGTAGTGCGCCTTCAGCTCCTTCTCGGTGCCGAGCACCAGCTCGTGCTTGAGCTTGCCGGAGTTGGTGACCACGAAGCGGACGGTCTCGTTCTGCTTCACGTCGATGCTCGAGGGGTTGAAGCGCATGCCGTCGGTCATGTCGACGTTCACGGTGCGTGTCGACTTCGCCAAGACGCCGGGCTTGCCGATCGCGTCGTCCTGGCTGTGTCCACCGGCATGGTTGCCGGCTGCAAGAACACTCGTTGCTGCGAGGGCAATCAGTGCGGCGAATGCGGTATTGCGAACGGGATCTTTCATGGAGTTTCCTTTTGAATCTCAATGGCCGGAGTGGCCGTTGGCGGGTTTGCGGACCCGGACTTCGATGTTCTTGGCCGGCATGTTCTGCGCAGGCATGGCGGCCGCGCCGGCGCCGCGCGCTCGAGGTGGATCGGGCAACTGCCCATCGAACTCGTAGGCCACCGTGCCTTGCGGGTGCTTGAACCAACCGGGGTTCGAGTAGTCGCCGGGCTTCTGGCCTTTGCGCACCTTGACGACACTGAACATGCCGCCCATCTCGACCGAGCCGAAGGGTCCCTCGCCGCCCATCATCGGCGCGGTGTTGTCGGGCAGCGGCATCTCCATCTCGGTCATGTCGGCCATGCCGCGCTCGCCCATCACCATGTAGTCGGGCACCAGCCTGGTGATCTTCCTGACGACGTCCTTGTGGTCGACGCCGATCATGGTGGGCACGTCGTGGCCCATCGCGTTCATCGTGTGGTGGCTCTTGTGGCAGTGGAAGGCCCAGTCTCCTTCCTCGTTGGCGAGGAATTCGATCTGGCGCATCTGGCCGACCGCCACGTCGGTCGTCACTTCATGCCAACGGGTGCTCTTCGGCGTCGGCCCGCCGTCGGTCCCCGTGACCACGAATTCATGCCCATGCAGATGCATCGGGTGGTTCGTCATCGTCAGGTTGCCGAAGCGGATGCGCACCTTGTCGTTCAGCCGCACGTTGAGCGAATCGATGCCCGGAAAAACCCGGCTGTTCCAGGACCACAGATTGAAGTCCAGCATGGTCATGATCTTGGGCGTCGCGCTGCCGGGCTCGATGTCGTAGGCATTGAGCAGGAAGACGAAGTCGCGATCCACCTCGTCGATCAGCGGGTGCCTGGCCTTGGGATGCGTGACCCAGAAGCCCATCATCCCCATCGCCATCTGCGTCATCTCGTCCGCATGCGGGTGGTACATGAAGGTGCCCGGCCGCCGTGCCACGAACTCGTAGACGAAGGTCTTGCCGGGCTGGATTCCCGGCTGCGTCAGTCCGGTCACGCCGTCCATGCCGTTGGGCAGGCGCTGGCCGTGCCAGTGGATGCTGGTGTGCTCGGCCAGCTTGTTGGTGACGAAGATGCGCACGCGGTCGCCCTCGACCACTTCGATGGTGGGCCCCGGCGACTGGCCGTTGTAGCCCCACAGGTGTGCCTTGAAGCCGGGCGCCATCTCGCGCACCACGGGCTCGGCCACCAGGTGGAATTCCTTGATGCCGTTGTTCATGCGCCAAGGCAGCGTCCAGCCGTTGAGCGTGACGACGGGGTTGTACGGCCGCCCCGTTGAGGGCGAGAGCGGCGGCATGGTGTCGGGCCGGGTCTGCAGCACCGGTTCGGGCAAGGCCGCCATGGCCACCTTGCTGACCGAAGCGGCTGCGATGGCACCGGTGACGGCACCCGCGCCGCTCAGGAAGTTACGTCTGTTTGTCATGGGGGATCCTCAAAGGGGCTTGCCGATGACCGACGCCGCAAGCGCGGCGTCCGCCAGCCAGAATTGCTGCTGCGCGTGGATGGCGTTGTTCACGCTTGCGATCTGGTCGCGGGCTTCTGCAAGCAGTTCGAAGACGCCGATCAGCATCCCGTTGTAGCGAAGCAGGTTCTCGTCGGCCATGGCCTGGCGCAGCGGCACGATCTCGTCGCGGTAGTGGCGCGCGATGTCGTATGCCGTGCGATAGGCGGAATAGCCCTCGCGCAGCTGAGAGGTCGCGCCACGAACTGTCGCGTCGTAGCGGTTGGCCGCCGCGAGCGCCTGGGCATTCAGCGCATCCCGCTGGGCGGCCCCCCAATCGAAAAGCGGTAATCGAATGTCGAGTTCGAAGCCGCGCCGCGTTCCTCGGGTGCCCGCCGCGTTGTTGAACACGGTGTCGCGCCTGATGCCCGCCTCCACATCGATGAAGGTCGACAGCAGGTTGATGCCCTGCGACTTTCCGGCGACGTCGAGCTGCGCGCGGGCTTGCTGCACGTCCAGGCGTTGCTCGCTGGCGGTCGTTGCAACCTCGCTTGCTTCGCGAGGTGCCTTGGGCAGATCCGGCAGGCGCTCCGGCAGCTTCAGCCTGGCGGACTGCGCATCGTCCAGGCCGAGGGCGCGGACCAGTTCCTCGCGGGCGGCAGTGTCCGCATGGCGGGCCGATGCGAGCTGCGTCGTGGCGTCGGCATAGAACACCTGCTGGCGCGCGCGCTGCAGCTTGCTGAAGTTGCCGACGAGTTGCATGCGCCGCGCGAGTTCCGCGCTGGCCTCGGCCGAAGCCTTGACCTGCTCGGCGTACTGCTGCGACTGCCGGGCTGCGACGGCGCGCACCCAGGCTTGCCGCACCTGCGTCACCTGGTCCACCACCGCGCCGCTCAGCTGCACCTGCGCCTGAGCGGCCTGGCTTCGGGAAATCGACAGCCGCTGAGGCAGCAGGATCAGATCGACCAGTCCGAAGGACAGCAAGCGCCCGATCTCGAGCTCGTCGCCGAGGCGCATGCGCTCGAAGCTGAACACGGGGTTGGTCAGCCGGCTCGTCTGATTGGCTGCGGCAATGTCGGCCCAGCTTTGCGCGATGAGCGCCTGGACCGCAGGGCTGTTCGCAAGCGCCAGCCGGACTGCATCGTCCTGAGAAAGCGGCTTGCCGAGCAGTTCCTCGGAAAGCGCCGTGCGGGCCTCCCGCTGCTCCCTGGTCCGACTCAGTTCGAGCTTTCCCCCGGTGAACTGCGAGGCGGAGGAATTCGTCTCCTTCAGCGCATCATCGATCCCGACGGAAGCACAGCCGGCGAGGAATGCAGCCGCGAGGGCGATCGAGGCGATCTGCAGCGGCCGCCTCATGGCTTTTCCTTCGGGGGTGCTGCCATCGGCGTGGGCATCGAATGGCCGGCGTGCGGGTCGGCGGCGCCGGCCGGCTTGTCATCGGCTTCGCCCGCGCCCTCCTTGGCGTAGGCACGCCAGCCGCCGCGCCGATGGACGGTCTCGTTGGCCTCTTTCCAGGGGATGGGCTTTTCCCCGGTGAAAGGCTTGTAGCCCTCCATGGCCGAGCGGAAGGAAAGCGGTGCCGCAGGTTCGGCGGCGGCAGCGGTGGTCGGCGCAGGGCCGGTCTGTGCGCCCGCTGCAAGAGCCGCCAGGGCGGGCAAGGCAGCCAGCCAACGGGCCGGCAAGAATTTGAACATGGAATCCTCGCGATGTTCATGAACGGCATGCCGTCAGCGAGCCCGCGAAGGGCATGAAGACGACACGAGCGATGCATGCGCGTCCGCGCGCCGGCAGCCGAGCTGCCGGGTGCTGGACGCGGTTACGCGCGAGGAGGTCTGTGAGGAACGCGAGGCGAGACGGTCGCCATTGCGAGGAAGGGCTCTGCGAGGTCGGCCTGCGGGAGACCGTGAAGAAGGGATGTCCCGAGCGTCGGCATCATCCCGACCGAATGACACGCCGCGCAGTTGCCACATTTGTGGAACGTGTCGGAGGGGTCGTCCTGCGCGCTCTGAGCGACGTGATGGTCCTCGCCATCGTCGCCGCTCACATCCACGTGATGATGCCCGGCGCCTTGCGGCGCGGCATGGTCGTGCTGGCTGTGATCGTGCGCCACGCCGGCACTCGTCTGCGCCGGCCCAGGTGCGCAAAACGCCATGGCCGCTGCCGCGTAGCCCTGAAAGGGCACCGCGAGCATCATGAGCCACAGCAGGATTGCGCGAAAGCTGACCATCGCTGAAATTGTAGAGGGCTTGTCTGGGGTTTGGCTATTCACCCGTGCCAGACACTGGCTACCGATCGCGTGCACGCGCGGGTCTGTTGGCAAGTTCCATGTGTGTGATGGTCGGCCTGCCTTTCACGATTTCCGCTTGAAACCGCACCTTGTCGCCAGGCTTGACCGCATCGAGCATCTTCTTGTTTCCGACGTCGAAGGCCATGGTCATCGCAGGCATCGCGAGATTGGGAAGGTCCTCATGCTCCAAGACGATCTCACCGGATTCACGAATGACGCGTTCGACTGTGGCGCCGGTCAGCGGGAGCGAGGCAGCCTGGCCTGATCTGGCTGATTTCCTGGGCATCGGCGTCGCATTCGAGGATGTCTGCGCCCGCACCCCGGCAGCCTGCAGGAAGGGGATCGCTGCGATGGCGAAGAGGAATGAACGTCGTTGCAGACGAATGCGAAGAAGAGATTGGTTCGGATGTTCTGGATTCATGAAGACCTCGTGTTCTTGCGAGTCTCGACCTTCCCAGCGTGGGAAGGTCAATAACCCAGGAAATCAGCGCTTGACCGTCGGCCGGCGCATCAGCAAGTACGCCGCCGGAATCACGAACATCGACAGCAGCGGCGCAGTGATCATCCCGCCCACCATCGGCGCCGCGATGCGCTGCATCACCTCAGAGCCGGTGCCGGTGCCCCACATGATCGGGAACAGGCCGGCCAGGATGACGGCGACCGTCATCGCCTTGGGCCTTACGCGCAGCACCGCGCCTTCGCGGATCGCGTCCAGCAGGTCGGCATCTCCGGTGCGTCCGTCGTCGATCCGGTCCTGCCAGGCGTGCCTGAGGTACAGCAGCATGATCACACCGAACTCGGCGGACACCCCTGCGAGCGCGATGAATCCGACCGCGCCGGCGACGGACAGGTTGTAGCTGAGCAGGTACAGCAGCCAGATGCCACCCACCAGGGCAAAGGGCAGGGCGGCCATGATCAGCAGCGCCTCGTCGAAGCGCTTGAAGGTCAGGTACAGCAGCACGAAGATGATCAGCAGCGTGAAGGGCACGACCACCTTCAGCTTCGCGGTGGCGCGCTCCAGGAACTCGAACTGCCCCGACCAGGAGATCGAATAGCCCGGCGGCAGCTTCACCTCTTTCGTGACCACGCGCTGCATGTCCTGCACGGCAGAGCGAAGGTCGCGGCCGCGGATGTCCACATAGACCCAGCCCGACAGCCGCGCGTTCTCGCTGCGCAGCATCGGCGGGCCGTCGGTGATGCGGATATCTGCCACGTCGGAAAGCACCAGCCGCGCGCCGCGTTCGGTGACGATCGGCAGCGTCCGCAGCTTTTCCAGCGAATCGCGGATCTCACGCGGATAGCGCATGTTGATCGGGAAGCGTTGCAGGCCTTCGACCGTCTCGCCGATGTTCTCGCCACCCACCGCTGAAGCGATGACCGACTGCACGTCCGCGATGTTCATGCCAAAGCGCGCGGCCTCGTCGCGTTTGATGTTCACGTCCACGTAGCGGCCGCCGGTGAGGCGCTCGGCCAATGCGCTCGACACGCCTGGCACGTCCTTGAGCGCGCGTTCGATCTCGCCCGTCAGGCGGTCGATGGTGACGAGGTCGGTGCCTGCGACCTTCACGCCGACAGGGCTCTTGATGCCCGTCGCCAGCATGTCGATGCGGTTGCGGATCGGCGGCACCCAGATGTTGGTCAGGCCCGGCACCTTGACGATGCGGTCGAGCTCCTCGACCAGCTTGTCCTGCGTCATGCCGGCCCGCCATTCGTTCTGAGGCTTGAATTGGATCGTGGTCTCGAACATCTCCATCGGCGCCGGATCGGTGGCCGTCTCTGCACGCCCCGCCTTTCCGTACACGCTGGCCACCTCGGGCACGGTCTTGATCAGGCGGTCGGTCTGCTGCAAGAGCTGGCCTGCCTTCCCGGCCGACAGGCCCGGAAGCGCCGACGGCATGTAGAGCAGATCGCCTTCGTCCAGTCGCGGCATGAATTCGCCGCCGATGTGCTGCAGCGGCCAGAGGCTCAGCACCAGCACGATTGCGGCGCCCACCAGCGTCAGCTTCGGCCAGCGCAGCACCGCGTTCAGCAACGGCCGATAGGCCGCGATGAGAAGGCGATTCAGGGGATTGGTCTTCTCGTCGGGAATCCCGCCCCGGATCAGGTAGCCCATCAGCACCGGGATCAAGGTCACCGAGAGGCCGGCCGCTGCCGCCATCGCGTAGGTCTTGGTGAAGGCCAGCGGCGAGAACAACCGTCCTTCCTGTGCCTCCAGCGTGAACACCGGAATGAAGGACAGCGTGATGATCAGCAGCGAGAAGAACAGCGCCGGCCCCACCTCGGCCGCCGAATCGGCGATCACGCGCCAGTGCGGCTCTCCGCGCAGTGTTCGGTTCGGATGTTCGTGGTTCCACTGCTCGATGTGCTTGTGGGCGTTCTCGATCATCACGACCGCCGCATCGACCATCGCACCGATGGCGATCGCGATGCCGCCGAGCGACATGATGTTGGCGTTGACGCCCTGGTAGTGCATCACGATGAAGGCGGCCAGGATGCCGATCGGGAGCGACACGATCGCAACGAAGGCCGATCGCAGGTGGAACAGGAAAATGAAACACACCACCGCGACGACGAGGAACTCCTCCAGCAGCTTGTGGCTCAGGTTCTGCACCGCGCGCTCGATCAGGCTCGACCGGTCGTAGGTCGGCACGATCTCCACGCCCCGGGGCAGGCTTGCCTGCAGCGTCTCGAGCTTTTCCTTCACCGCGGCAATGGTCTCCAGCGCGTTCTTGCCCGAGCGCATCACGATCACGCCGCCTGCTGCTTCGCCCTCGCCGTCGAGCTCGCCGATGCCGCGGCGCATCTCGGGGCCGACCTGGATGCGCGCCACATCGCCCAGGCGCACCGACACGCCGGCATCGGTCGTCATCAGGGGCACCTTGCGGAAGTCTTCAAGGCTCTGGAGGTAGCCCGAGGCGCGCACCATGTACTCGGCCTCGCCGAGTTCGAGCACCGACCCGCCGGTTTCCTGGTTGGCCTTCTGGATCGCTTCGACGATTTTGGTGTGCGGAATCCTGTAGGCCGCAAGCTTGTCGGGGTCGAGCACGACCTGGTATTGCCGCACCATGCCGCCCACCGAGGCCACCTCGGCGACGTTGGGCACGGTCTTCAACTCGTACTTCAGGAACCAGTCCTGCAGGGCGCGCAGCTGCGAGGCGTCTTGCGTGCCGCTGCGGTCGACCAGCGCGTACTGGTAGATCCAGCCCACGCCGGTGGCATCGGGGCCGAGCGCAGCCTTGGCGCCGGCCGGCAGGCGCGACTGCACCTGGTTCAAGTACTCCAGCACGCGCGAGCGCGCCCAGTACAGGTCGGTGCCGTCCTCGAACAGCACGTACACGAACGAGTCGCCGAAGAACGAATAGCCGCGCACCGTCTTCGCGCCCGGCACCGACAGCATCGTCGTCGTCAGCGGATAGGTGATCTGGTTCTCGACGATGCGCGGCGCCTGCCCCGGATAGGTCGTGCGGATGATGACCTGCACATCCGACAGATCCGGCAGCGCGTCGAGCGGCGCCTTCGACACCGAATACACGCCCCAGGCGCTGATCAGCAGCGTGGCCAGCAACACCAGGAAGCGGTTGCCGATCGACCATCGAATGAGGCTGGCGATCATTGCTTGCTTCCCGTTGCAGCGGGCGCTGCCGCCTTGGGCTCGGGCGCCATCGGCGTCACCCGGGTGAGCTGCGGCAGGTCGTCCTTGTCCATGAAGAACTCGAAGGTCACCCGGTCGCCAGTCTGGACATTGCGCGGCGCGCCGCCTACAGGAAGCTTGAAGTCCATCGTCATCGGGCCCCACTTCATCGTGGCGATGGGGCCGTGCGACAAGGTCATCGCATCCTTGCTCAGGCTTTCCACCTTGGCTTCGCCCGCATGCCTTGGAGCGCTCGTTGCTGCGGCGCCGGAAGGCGTAGCGCCCGATGCCGGCACGCTGTTCAAGCGCGCCTCGACACCCTTGAGGCTGGCCTCCGAGTCGATCAGGAACTGCGAAGACACCACCACGCGCTGGCCGGCCTGCAGCCCGCGCTTGACCTCGGTCTGGCCGCCGCTCTCGATGCCGATCTCGACATCCACCGGGCTGAAGCGGCCGTTCTCCTCGGCCAGCATGACCACGGTGCGCTTGCCCGTCTGGATGACGGCCTCGGTCGGAATCAGCAGCACTTTGTCGGCGCGCATGTCCATGAACTGCATCGACACGAACATGCCCGGCACCAGCCGCGCGCCCGGGTTCGCCAGCTCCAGCCGCGCCTTCAGGGTGCGCGTCGCCGGGTTGACATCGGGGAGGATGGCCTGCACCTTGCCGTCGAAGGTTTCGCCGGGTGCGGCCGGGCTCCTGGCCAGCACCTTGGCGCCTGGTCGCAGCAGAGCCGCCTGGCTCTCCGGGACCTCGGCGTTGGCCCAGACAGTGGAAAGACCGTTGATGCGGAAAAGCGTGGCGCCCGGCATCACCGTCATCCCCTCTCTCGTCGTCAATTCGGTGATGACGCCACCGATCGGCGCAACCAGCGTGATGCGGGCTTGCGTGCGGCCGCTGCGGGCCACGAGTTCGATCTGTCCCTCGCTCATGCCGACCTGCCGCATGCGCTGGCGGGCACCATCGACCAATGGAGCCAGGTCGGTGCCACGCATGCGCTGAACCGACAGGAACTCCTCCTGCGCTGCAATCCAGTCGGGAACGTAGAGTTCGGCAAGAGCCTGCCCCTTGGCCACCCGGTCGAACGTGGCACGCACATGCAGGCGCTCGACGTACCCGGTCGCCCGCGCCTGCACGATGACCTGGTCGCGCTCGTTGAAAGCGATACTGCCGACCGCCGCGACCTGCGGGGACAGCGTGCCTTCCGACACGACTGCGGTGCGCACACCCAGGTTCTGCTGGACGCGCGGGCTCACGGTCACACTGTTCTGGTCGCCGTCGCCGCCGGCAAAGACCGGCGACATCATCATGTCCATGAAGGGCGACTTGGCCGGCTTGTCGAACTTGTTTCCCGGCACCATGGGGTCGTGGTAGTAGAGGATCTTCTTGCCGTTCGCGGGGTCGGTGTCCCCGGCTTTGAGGCCGGTCGCGATGTGGCGCCGAGTGGCGTCCTCGCCCGTCTCGTTGCCCGGCGCCACGGCTGGCAGCGCGGACGCAGCCGCTGCACTCTCAGGCGCGGCGGGCGATCCCGCCAAGCCCATGCCGCGCTGCATGCCGAGGGTGTACAAGCCGAAGCCCGCCGCGGCGAGGACGCCGGCGGCGATCAATCCGATCAAGAGGGGTTTGAGCTTCATGTTCATTTCTCCGTCGCTTCCGATGTGCGACCCTGCAGCGCCGATCGGCGGTCGGTCGGAATCAAGTAGTTGAGTTGCGCCCAGAGGCCAGCCGTCTCCATCTCGAGACGAACCCGTTCCAGGCGCGTGTCGATCTCCATGCGCCGGGCCTCGAGCACACCGCTGAGCAGCCCGCCTCCCCGATAGGCCGTCATCGCGGCGCGCGTGCGCTCCGAGGCAAGTGGGATCAAGGTCTTGTCGTAGTGCGCCAGGCGGTCCCGGTTGCTCTGCCACTCTTGCAGCCAGTTGCGCGCTCCTGCCAGGCGCTCGCGAATGGCTTCTTCGCGCTGGTCGTGTGCCTGATCCGCCAGGGCCAGCTTGGCGGCAAGCTCGCGATCCTGTCGTTTCGCCGGGTCGACTTGCAGTGGGATCGAGACATTGAGCGAGACCATGTTCGAGTAGGCGGAGCCGCGCTGGCTGTACATCAGCTCCACGCTCCAGTCGGAGTGCTTGTTGCTTCGGGCCACCTCGGCCTCGGCGCGCGCGACTTCCTCTTGCCTGGCCAACATGGCGATCTGCGGGTGGTTGGCGATCCGAGCGTCCAGATCGCGTTCATCGAGGGGGAGATCGGACAGTTCCGGCGGTGCGCCCAATGCCTGATTGGCGTCGTCGCCGACCCAGCGCGCAAGCTTCGTCCTGGCCGTCGCGATCTGCCTGTCGGCTTGCCGAATGCGGTCGTCGATCTGGGCGACCGCCATACGCGCGGCGAACGCATCGGCCTGCGAGCCTCGACCTCCCCGGTAGGCGGCGTCGGCGGCGTCGATCTGGAGGCCTGCTTCGTCACGCTGAGCGACCAGAACGGCACGCACACGTTCCTGGTAGTGGCGGTCCAGCCAGGCGGCTGCAGTGTCCCGCTGCAGACTGGCGAGGGCCACGGCACGGCCTGCCTCGGCCGCCTCTGCCTCGCGCTCGAAGCGGGTCGACCTGGCTTGGCGCTTGTCTGCGCGGGTCAATTCCTGCATCACGCCAATGGAGCGCATGGTCATGAAGTCGCGCGTCGAGCTGAAGCGGTCGGCGCCGTTGACGGGCAGGTTGTTGATTCCGGCCTTGAGCGTTGGATCGGGCAGTTGCCCGGCGGCGACTGCCAGCGCGCGCGAGGCTGACGCGGCGGCATCCTGTGCAGGGAGCTGGCGCGAGCGTTGCTGCGCCAGCTCCACTGCGCGCTCGAGCGTCAGCGCGGGCTCGGCGTGCGCGCTCAGGGTTGCGAGGGTCAGGCACAACGCGGCCAGGAATGAAACGATGAACATGAAATCTCCAGACAACGAAACAATGCTTCGTGTGACGCCTGCTGCGCCAGGGCGAGCAGGAGCTCATCGGCGCAGGCGAGCACGACCGGTGCACAGAGCCGACCCCATTGAGGGTCGTCAGCGCAACGTCGTCTGGGAGATCAAGTTCGGAAGCAGCAGTGCAGGATGGCGTGCGGCGGATCCACCGAAGCCAATGCACTGGACGCAGCGGCCGCAGGGCGCGGCCGCATCGCGACATCCGTCGCGTAGGGGGTGATGATGAAGAGGGTTGTGAGCAGTACGACGGGCACCGTCAGCGTCGGGGCATGGTCGCTCTGCTGGCCGTAGCGGCAATGTTCGGCGCAGAGATTGGGTGACGGGTCCGTCGCCCCGGCCATGTCGGCGCAGGGACCGGTGGCCTGATCAGCCGCCATGGGCATGGCTGTGTTGCTGACGTCGAGCGCCGCCGCGTTGTCCGAAAGCATCTGCATCTCGGTCGAAGCACCCGAAAGGAGTCCGGGACAGGCGTAGGCCGCGACGGCCATTTGCGCAAAGAGCAGCACGCCGATCAGCGCGCGGCCTACCCTATGCAGCCATCGGCGCTTCATGGACTCGCCTCCAGAGCAGCCCGGCCAGCCAGCGGCAACGCATCGCCAGCGCGAGATGCGCGGACGAGCGGGTGGGCGGTGACTGAACTGGCAAACATGGGTGGTGGGAGATGGAGGGGCCCGAGCCGGCAAAGTTCAATTCTCGAACAAATCCGTTGGGACTGTCGGGCGCGCTACTTTTCGGCCAGCTCGTCGAGGATCGGGCAGTCCGGCCGATGGTCGCCGTGGCAGCACTCGGCCAGGCGCTCCAGCGTGCGCTTCATGGCTTCCATCTCCTCGATGCGCCGGCGCAGGTCGTCCGCGTGGGCCAGCGCGATGCGCTTGACGTCCGCGCTCGCGCGGCGCTTGTTCTGCCACAGCTTCAGCAGCTCGGCGATCTCGGCCATGCTGAAGCCGAGATCGCGTGCGCGCCGGATGAAGCGCAGCGTGTGCACGTCGTTGGCGGTGTACTGCCGGTAGCCGGCATCGGTGCGGTTCACCTTGGGCACCAGCCCGAGCGATTCGTAGTGCCGCACCATCTTGGCCGAGACGCCGGAGCGGACCGACGCCTCGCCGATGTTGAAGGGCTCCATGCCGAGCACTGCCTGGCTGCTGCTGCTCATTGCGCGCTTCCTTTCCAGCGCCGCAAGAGCAGCGCATTGCCCACCACGCTCACGCTGCTGAGAGCCATCGCCGCGCCTGCGATCACCGGGCTCAGCAGGCCGAAGGCGGCGAGCGGGATGCCGACCACGTTGTAGACGAAGGCCCAGAACAGGTTCTGCCGGATCTTGGCGTAGGTGCGGCGCGAGATGTCGATCGCGTCGCTCACCAAGGCCGGGTCGCCGCGCATCAGCGTGATGCCGGCCGCATGCATCGCGACGTCGGTGCCGGTGGACATCGCGATGCCGACATCGGCCGCGGCCAGCGCCGGCGCATCGTTGATGCCGTCGCCCACCATCGCAACGCGCCGGCCCTCGGCCTTCAGCTGTGCGACCACCGCGGCCTTGTCTTCGGGCAGCACCTCGGCGCGCACGGTGTCGATCTTCAGCAGCTTCGCCACCGCCTCGGCGCTGCCGCGGTTGTCGCCGGTGACCAGCGCCGTGCGGATGCCTTGCGCGTGCAACTGCGCGATGGCCGCCGCGGCGTTCGCCTTGGGTGCATCGCCGAAGGCGAGGAGGCCGATCAGCTTCGGGCCTTCGCTGACGTCGGCCAGCCAGGACACCGTGCGGCCTTCGGCCTGCAGCTGCGACGCGCGCGCGTCGAGCTTGCCGAGCGGCACCGCGAGCTCGCGCATGAAACGCGTGCTGCCCAGGCGCAGCGCGCGGCCCTCGACCGTGGCCGCCATGCCGCGCCCGGCTACGGCGCGCATATCGCCGGCGCGCGGGATCTCGAGGCCCATCTCATGGGCCCGCGCGAGCACCGCGCGGGCCAGCACATGCTCGCTGCCCGCCTGGATCGCCGCGCTCGCGCGCAGCAGGGCGGCCGCATGGCCGTCCACCGCTTCGAAGGCCACCAGCTCCGGCCGGCCCTCGGTCAGCGTGCCCGTCTTGTCGAAAGCGACGACCTTCACGCTGTGCGCCACTTCGAGCGCCTCGGCGTCCTTGATCAGCACCCCGTGCCGCGCGGCCACGCCGGTGCCGGCCATGATCGCGGTCGGCGTCGCCAGGCCGAGCGCGCAGGGGCAGGCGATCACCAGCACGGCCACAGCGTTGAGGATCGCGGCCTCCCAGTCGCCCGTGCCGAGGCCCCAGCCGAGCACGGTCACGAGCGCGATGCCGATGACGACCGGCACGAACACGCTGCTGACCCGGTCGACCAGGCGCTGGATCGGCGCCTTCTTCGCTTGCGCGGATTCGACCAGCCGCACGATGCGCGCGAGCGTCGATTCCGCGCCCACGGCGGTGGTCCGGACCACCAGCAGGCCCTGGCCGTTGACGGCCCCGCCGGTCACCGCGTCGTCCACCTGCTTGGCGACCGGCAGGCTCTCGCCGGTGATCAGCGATTCGTCGAGCTCGCTCGCGCCCTCGACCACGAGGCCGTCCACCGGCGCGCGCTCGCCGGGCCGCACCACCACCAGGTCGCCGACCCGGACCTGCCCGAGCGCCACCTCCCGGTCCACGCCGTTGCGGCGCACGCGGGCGCGCCCGGGGCGCAATGCATTCAAGGCGCGGATCGCCTCGGTGGTCTGGCGCTTGGCGCGCGTCTCGAGCCACTTGCCCAGCAGCACCAGCGTGATCACCACCGCCGAGGCCTCGAAGTACAGATGCGGCGGCATGCCGTGGCCCGCATGCGTGTAAAGCAGGTAGACGCTCAGCCCGTAGCCGGCGCTGGTGCCGAGGGCCACCAGCAGGTCCATGTTGCCGGTGCCGGCCTTCAGGGCCTTCCATCCGGCGCGGTAGAAGCGGGCGCCGAGCCAGAACTGCACCGGCGTCGCCAGCGCAAGCTGCAGCCAGACGTCGAGCATCCAGGTCCTGCCGAACAGCGAGCCGAACATCGGCAGCGCGAGCGGCGCCGAGAGCACGGCCGCCACGGCGACCGGCCACCAATCGGGCCAGCGGCGGGCGACGGTGGCCGGCGCAATCGGTGCTTCTTCCTCGGCCTCGTGCGCGGCATAGCCTGCCTTCTGCACGGCGGAGATCAGGCTGTGCACATCGAGCGTGCGGTCCGTGAGCTCGACCTCGGCCTTCTCCGTGGCCAGGTTCACCGTCGCAGAAGCCACGCCCGGCACCTTGGCCAGCGCCTTCTCGACGCGCGAAACGCAGGACGCGCAGGTCATGCCTTCGATCTGCAGGCTCAGCGCAGATGCGGGCGACGGCATCGCCAGGCTGTCGTTCATCGAATCTCCTATTTCCAGGCGGTGTTGCAGCTGGCGAGAAGCTTCAACCTTCCCATGATGGGAGTGTCAAATGATCGCATGCGACAACCTTGTTTCGCACGCGGTCTACATGTGGCCCCTTCTCGCCGGCTGCCGTTTAATCTGCTGTGGAAAGTTAAACGAAAGTATTAGACGCGACGAAGCGCGCCGGGGAGATTCGCAATGGGAGATTGCAGCCAGTTTGCCGTGGCGCCCCCTGCAACCCACCGTGTGTGGGCAGACGACGCTGCGAGCTTTTCCACCTACAGGATTGCCGCGTTGCATCACAACATGCACGAGCATCCTCTGTTCCAGATGCACGAACTGGCCAAGCTCGCCAAGGAGCTCGTGCCTTTCAGCCAGTGCCGGTTCATGCGGCACGACGTCACGCCGGCTTCCAAGATCGCGCACGACGCCCTCCATCCGGACGGGCGCAGCATCGACGAGTGTTTCGAGCGCATCGAAGAGCTGAATGCCTGGCTCGCCCTCTACAACATTGAAGTCATTCCACGCTACCAGGCCTTGCTCGGCGACATCGTGGACACGATGCGCGCACAGATCGAGCGCGAGCAGCCCGGCATCTTCAGGGTGAACGGCTTCGTCTTCATCACGGTGCCGCCCTCGGTGACGCCCTTCCACATCGATCGCGAGAACAACCTCTGGCTGCAGCTGCACGGGCGCAAGACCCTAAACGTCTGGGATCACAGGGACCGCAGCATCGTGCCGGCCGAGGCGGTGGAGGATTTCATCGTCACCCATTCGCTCAGAAAGGTGCGCTTCAAGGAGGAGTTCCGGCCTCTCAGCCACGAGTTCAACGCCCATCCGGGAGACGGCGTCTATTTCCCCAGCACCTCGCCGCACATGACGAACTCCGACACCGCCTGGACCTCGCCGGGCGACCGGGTGTCGATCTCTATCGGCGTGACCTTCTACACCTCGGCCACGCGCAAGGCCGCCCGTATTCACCAGGCGAACCGGGTCCTGCGCCGATGCGGGCTGTCGCCGGCCTACCCCGGCGATTCGCCTGCCCTGGACGGGCTCAAGGCGCCCGTGGGGCGCCTCGTCGGCGCGGCGCGCGCCTCGATCGTCAGCAGGATCGGGCCGGCCGCGCGCTTCAAGCTGGCGACGGCGCCGCCGCCGGGCTCCTACTAGGGCCTCAGCGGCGCGCCGTCTCCCGCCGCGTCACCGGCGACGCATGGTTGCCCCACGAGCCGCGGATGTAGGTCAGCACGGCGGCGATGCCGTCGTCGTCGAGCACATGGCCGAAGGGCGGCATGCCGTAGGGGCGCGGATTGCCCGCCGTGGCCGGCAGGAAGCCGCCGTGGCGCAATATCTGCACCAGGTTGACGGTGGAGTCCATCTGGACCACGCGATTGCCCGCGAGCGGCGGGTAGGCACCCTCGGCGCCCTGGCCCGCGTCGCCGTGGCAGTACGCGCAGCGCTGGTCATAGATCTGCGCGCCGCGCGCCATCACGCGCGCGTCGCGGCCCGCGGGTGCTGTCGCCGCAGCAGTCGACGCGCGTTCTGGCAACTGCTTGAGGAACGCCGCCATGGCGCCGAGGTCGGCATCGCTCAGATGCTGCGTGCTGCGATACACCACGTCGGCCATCGGCCCCATGACCGAGCCGCGCGGCGAGCTGCCGTTCTTGAGCAGCGCGACCACGTGCTGCGTGTCCCAGTCCGCGACGCCGGCCTCGCGCCTGGAATTAAGCGAGGGCGCATACCAGTTCTCGACCGGGCCCCCTGCCAGGCCCAGCTTCTCCTCGGTGGCGCCCAGCACGTTGCGCGTGCCGTGGCAGGCGATGCAGTGGCCCAGGCCGTCGACCAGGTAGGCGCCCCGGTTCCACTCGGCCGGCTTTGCGGGATCGGCGACGAAGCTGCCCGGCGTGAAGAAGAGTGCGCGCCAGACGGCGATGGCCGCCTGCGTGTCGTAGGGAAAGCGCAGCTTGTGCGGCGCGTTCGGGGTCGGCGCGGGCGGGACGGTCCGCAGGTAGGCGTAGATCGCGTCGGAGTCCTCGCGCGTGACGTGCGTGAAGCTCGGATAGGGAAAGGCAGGGTAGAGCAGGCGTCCGTCCATCGAGCGGCCGTTGTGCAGCGCGCGCCAGAAATGCGCAGCGCTCCAGCGGCCGATGCCGGCCTCGTCGTGCGGCGTGAGATTGCTCGCGTACACCGTGCCGAAGGGCGTCTCGATGCCGACGCCGCCGGCATAGGCGGCCCCGCCGCGCGCCGTGTGGCAGCCGGCGCAGTTGCCGGCCAGGGCGAGGTAGCGGCCGCGTTCGACCAGGGCCGGCGTGGCGGTGAAGGCGGCCGGCGTGTCGGGCAGCTTGTCTTCGCCGCGCAGGTTGAGCGCGACGATCGCAAGCGCGGCCAGCGCCAGCAGCGCAAACACGATGACGATCGCGTAGAGAAGGCGTCGCATGGCGTTCATTGCCCCATCGCGCTGCAGGGCATCGGCAGCGGTCCCGGCAGCGCGGAGGCCGGCTTCGGATTCGCCGGCACCGGCTGCACGGCCAGCCAGCTCGCCACCGCGTTGATGTCGGCCGAGTTCAGCCTGCGTCCCACCTGGGCCATGCAATCGGGCGGCAGCGCATGGCGGCCGTTGTTGAGCCAGTCGCCGAGCTGCGACGCGAGGTAGAGGCGCGGCAGGCCCAGCAGCGAGGGAATGGCGGGCGCGACACCGGTGAGCGCTTCGCCATGGCATTGCGCGCAGGCCGGAATGCCGCGCCGCGCATCGCCCTGCAGGGCGAGGGTCTTGCCGTGCTGCAGGCTTTTCTCCGACGCGTCGGTGCGAGTGGGCACGGGCGGATAGGGCAGGTCGAGCTGGGCGAAGTAGCCTGCGATCTCGCGCAGGTAGGCATCCGAGAGGTGACGCACCATGTGGACCATGTCGCTGTTGAAGCGCCGCCCGTCGCGAAAGCTCAGCAGCTGGTTGTAGAGGTAGCCCTCGGGCTTGCCGGCCAGCCGCGGGAAGTAGCCAGCGTTGGTGCTGGCGCCTTCGCGGCCATGGCAGGCGATGCAGGCGGCCACGCGCTGCTCGATGGTGTCGGGGACGCGCGTGGCTGTCGCAGCGGTGGCAGGCGGCAGCGTCGCGAGGCCGCAGGCGGCGAACAGCAGGGTCCGCCAGAAGCTTGGGATGTTCATGGGTTGCGCGCGATTCTCCCCGCATGGTCGGCGGGAGAACAGGCTCAGTGTGCGCGCCGGCGACCGGATCAGTTGCAGTCGCTGGGCGCTACAGTGGCTGCATGCGCATCCAATTTTCGCGGATGGTTGGCTGGCAGCGCCTGCTGTGCTGCGCGGTCATCGGCCTGGCGGCGGCCCTGCTGCCCTGGCCGCTGGACGGCATTGCGCGCGGCCTGCTGGGCTGGTGCTTCGGCGCTGCCGTGTACCTGCTGTCGGCCTGGTGGCTGGCCGAGCGCTCGGATGCAGAAAGCACGCGGCTGCGCGCGGTGTCGCTGGACCAGCCCAGCGCGCTGATCCTCGCAAGCATGCTCGGCGTGGTCGGCGCCAGCGTGGTGGCGATCGCGATGCTGCTGCAGCAGGTCAAGCAGATGGGCGGTACGGAGCGCGCCGGCCACATCGCGCTCGGGCTGGTCGCGCTGACGGGCTCCTGGCTCATGATCCACACGATCTACGGTTTCCACTATGCGCACCGCTACTACCAGGTGGAACGCGGGCGCAAGCACCCGGGGCTGGATTTCCCCGGCAAGCTGGACCCCGACTACTTCGACTTTCTCTACTACGCCTTCGTGGTCGGCATGTGCTCGCAGGTGTCCGACGTGCAGGTCAGCTCGCGCGAGATGCGGCGCATCACGCTCGTGCACAGCGTGCTGTCCTTCGCCTTCAACATGCTGGCGCTCGCGCTGTCGATCAACGTGGTGGCCGGCGTGATCTAGGCTGGGGCGCGCTGCCTCCGTCCGAGCTTGACCAGCCCGGTCGACAGGGCCACGCCGCAGACGATCACCACCGCGCACACCAGCATCCACTGCGTGATCTCTTCGCCGAGGAACACGGCGCCATAGAACAGCGCGAACACCGGCACCAGGAAGGTCACGGTCAGCGCGCGCGCCGGGCCGGCGGTCTCGATCAGGCGGAAGAACAGGATGTAGGCCAGCCCGGTGCAGGCGGTGCCCAGCACGATGAGCGCGAGCCAGGCCTTCAGGCTCGGCATCGTCGCCGGCCAGAGCCAGAGGGCCGGCAACGCGAGCGCCAGCGTGGCGCCGATCTGGCTGCCGGTCGCCGTTGCGAGTGCGGGCACGCCGCTCAGGTGCTTGCGCGTCAGGCTGGCCGCGAAGGCATAGCAGATGCAGGCCGCGAGGCAGGCGCCGATGGCCCAGCGTGCCGCGGCCTCGTCCGCGCCCGATTGCAGGCCCGCGCTGCGGCCGGCCAGCATCGCGACGCCGGCGAAGCCGATCACGAGGCCGAGGGTGCGCGAGCGATCGGGCCGCTCGCCGAAGAAGCCCCAAGCCACCAACGCGCCGAACATCGGCACCGTGGCATTGAGCACCGCCGCGAGGCCGCTGTTGATGGTGAGCAGCGCGAAGCTGAAGAAGGCGAAGGGCAGGCCGGAGTTGAGCACGCCGATGCCCAGCGCCGGCTTCCAGTACTGGCGGAAGCTGGACCACTGGCCGCGCATGAACAGCAGCGGCAGCAGGAAGAGCATCGCGATCGCGACGCGCACCGCGGCCGTCGGCAGCGCGCCGAACTCGGCGGCGCCGACGCGCATGAACAGGAAGGACGCCCCCCAGAGCATGCCCAAGAGCACCAGGTCGACCAGCCAGCGGCGGCTGGCGGGACGCGCGGCGGTTGGGAGCGGCGCAGCGGCCGTCGTGCATTCGCCTTCGCTCACAGCGCACCTTCCAGTTCGAGCAGCGCGCTCTTGCGCTCGAGCCCGCCCGCATAGCCGGTCAGCGAGCCGTTGGTGCCCAGCACACGGTGGCAAGGCACGATCACGCTGATCGGATTGCGGCCCACCGCGGCGCCTACCGCGCGCACGGCGGCCGGCTTGCCGATGCCGGCGCTCAAGGCGCCGTAGCTGGTGGTGCGGCCCGCCGGAATGGCGAGCAGGGCCTGCCACACCGCCTGCTGGAAGCCGGTTCCGTGCGAGAGGTCGAGCGGCAGGTCGAAGTGCTGGCGCTTGCCGGCGAAGTAGTCGGCGAGCTGCGCAGCCGCCTCGCGCAGCACCGGATGGTCTGCATCGGGCTGCCAGCCGCTCGTGTCGGGCCAGTGGCGTTGCCGGTCGAACCAGACGCCGGCCAGGCCTTCGTCGGTGGCGGCCAGCGTGACGCCGCCGAGCGGGCTCTCGATGTGGGTGCTGTAGATGGTGGTGTTCTTGAATTTCATGGCTGATCGGAAGGAAGGGCTGCCGTGGCATCGACAGCGGATGGAACAGGTGAAAGACTGTGCCAGGCCCGCAGCACCGCGTAGCTGCGCCACGGACGCCAGGCTTGTGAGGCTTCGATCGCGGCGCGTGCCGAGGAGACGCGAAGCGCCTTCTGCAGCGCGACGTCGCCGGCCGGGAAGGCATCGGGCCAGCGCAGCGCGCGCATCGCGATGTACTGCGCGGTCCAGTCGCCGATGCCGGGCAGGGCCTGCAGGGCGGCGAGGGTGGCGGGCACGTCGGCGCCGGCATGCAATGCCAGCCGGCCGGCTTGCACCTCGCGCGCGAGCGCGCTCAACGCGGCCTGCCGTTGCCGCACGATGCCGAGCTGGCCCAGCGCGTCGCCGCTCGCGCCGGCGATGGCCGCCGGCGTGGGGAACAAGCGGTCCAGCGCGGCGATCGGCGTCGCGACCGCTGCGCCGAAGGCCTGCACCAGCCGCGTGCCCATGGTGCGAGCCGCGGCCACCGTGATCTGCTGGCCGAGCACGGCGCGCACCGCGAGCTCGAAGCCGTCGACCGTGCCCGGCACGCGCAGCCCGTCGCCGTGCGGAAAGGCTGCATGCAGCGCGCCGTTGATCGCCATCGGCTCGGCATCCAGGTCGAGCATGGCGCGCACGCGGCTGATCACGATCGGCAGCACCGCGGCCAGCGAATCGCCGACGCGCAGCAGCAACTGCTCGCGCTCTGCGTCGAAGCGAAGCTGCAGCCAGCCCGCATGCACGTGCTCGCCCTGCACGACGCGCAGCGTGCGCGCCAGTTGCGGCACGCCGCCGGTGTCGGTGATCGACTCGACGCCGCCGAGGGCCCGGCGCGCGAAGAAGCCCAGCATCGCGGCCGCGTCGTAGGGCGGCCGAAAGCCCAGCCGCACGTTGACGGCCTCGCCTTCGCGGCCGTCGCCGACAGGGCCGGCGCGCCGCAGCGCGCTCGGATTGAGTCCGTAGTGCGTCACGAAGGCCGCGTTGAAGCGGCGCACGCTCGCGAAGCCGCTGGCCAGTGCGACCTGCGTCATCGGCAGCTGCGTGTCGGCGATCAGCTGCTTGGCGGCCAGCAGGCGGCGCGTCTGCAGGTACTGCAGCGGCGACACGCCGAACTGGGTCTCGAAGATGCGGCGCAGGTGGCGGTCGCTCACGCCGAGCCGTGCGGCGATGCGCGCGGCGCCGGGTCCGTCCTCGTCCCAGGCATCGGGTTCGTCGATCAGGCGCGCGGCTTGCAAGGCAAGAATGCGCGATGCGTCTTCGGTCGACCAGCTCGCGGCCCGCGGCGCGAGTTCGGGTCGGCAGCGCAGGCAGGGCCGGAAGCCCGCTGCCTCGGCCTGCGCCGCATGGCGGAAGAAGCGGCAGTTCTCGCGCCGCGGCAGCTTCACGCGGCAGACCGGGCGGCAGTAGACGCCGGTGGAGGTCACGCCGGTGAAGAAGGAGCCGTCGAAGCGCGCATCGTGGGCCTTCATGGCCAGGTAGCAGGCGTCGCTCTCGAGTCCGGCGGTGGGTGCGGTGGCGGCAAGCATGCGGGGAATGATAGGTGTCCCGGCGCGCATGAATAGCCATTTCCGGACATTTGGCTGAAGAGGGCCATGCCTACAATGGTCTTCAGTTTTGTGAACTCTCAAAGGAAGCCCATGCAGCTCAGCGCATCGATCTTCAAGGCCTATGACATACGCGGCGTCGTGCCCACCACGCTCGACGCCGAGGTTGCCGAGGCGCTCGGCCAGGCCTTCGGCAGCGCGGCGCGCGCAGCGGGCGAGAAATCGGTGGCGGTGGGGCGCGACGGGCGCCTGTCCGGCCCCGCGCTGGTCGAGGCCCTGGTCCGCGGCCTCGTGGCCACCGGCATCGAGGTGATCGACGTCGGCGCCGTTACCACCCCGATGCTCTATTTCGCGGCCAATACGCTGTCGAACAGCGGCATCCAGGTCACGGGGAGCCACAACCCGAAGGATTACAACGGTTTCAAAATGGTACTGGCCGGCCGCGCGATCTACGGCGACGAGATCCAGGGCCTCTACAAGGTGATGGAAGCCGGCAGCGCCAAGCTCGCCCCCGGCGGCAGCGTGCGCAAGGTGGACGTGACCGAGGCCTACACGCAGCGCATCGTCGGCGACATCAAGCTCGCGCGTCCGCTCAAGATCGTGGTCGATTCGGGCAACGGCATTGCCGGTGCGTCGGCCCCGGCCATCCTGCGAGCCATCGGCTGCGAAGTGACCGAGCTCTTCAGCGAGGTCGACGGCGATTTCCCCAATCACCATCCTGACCCGAGCAAGCCCGAGAACCTCAAGGACCTGATCGCCGCGCTGCAAGCCGGCGACGCCGAGCTGGGCCTGGCCTTCGACGGCGACGGCGACCGCCTCGGCATCGTCACCAAGGACGGGCAGAACATCTACCCCGACCGCCAGATGATGCTGTTCGCGCAGGACGTGCTCTCGCGCGTGCCGGGTGGCACCATCGTCTACGACGTCAAGTGTTCGCAGCGCCTCGGCCCCGCGATCGAGGCCGCCGGCGGCAAGCCGCTGATCTACAAGACCGGGCACTCGCTGATCAAGGCCAAGATGAAGGAGATCGCATCGCCGCTGGGCGGCGAGATGAGCGGCCACATCTTCTTCAAGGAGCGCTGGTTCGGCTTCGACGACGGCACCTATGCGGGCTGCCGCCTGCTGGAGATCCTGAGCAAGACACCGAATGCGAGCGACACGCTCAACGCACTGCCGACCAGCTTCTCGACGCCGGAGCTCAACGTCAAGTGCGCCGAGGGCGAGCCTCACGCGGTGGTCGACCAGCTCGTGAAGACCGCGCGATTCGATGCGCCGGCCAAGGTCTCGACCATCGACGGCGTGCGCGTCGACTGGCCCGACGGCTTCGGGCTCATTCGCGCCTCCAACACCACGCCGGTGCTGGTGCTGCGCTTCGAAGGGCAGACGCAGGCGGCGCTGGACCGCATCCAGAAGGAGATGCTCACGCTCCTGAAGAGCGTGAAGCCCGACGCCACCCTCGCGGAAGCCGCACACTGAATTTTCCAAGCGTGCGTTCGTTGCTGCTGCGCCTCTACGGCGTCTTCACTTCTCTGGCCGAACCCCTGGTGCGGCGCAAGCTGCGGCGCCGGGCCGTGGCGGAGCCCGGCTATGCGCATGCGGTCGAGGAGCGCTTCGGCCACTATGACGAAGCTGCGGCCGGCACCGGCTGGTGCTGGATCCATGCGGTCTCGCTCGGCGAGGCGCGTGCCGCCGGCATCCTGATCGACGAGCTGCGCCGGCAGTACCCGGGCATCCCGATCCTGCTGACCAACGGCACGGCCACCGGGCGCGAAGAGGGCGCCAAGCTGCTGGAAGACGGCGACCTGCAGGTCTGGCAGCCCTGGGACGCGCCCGATGCGGTGGCGCGCTTTCTCGATCGCTTCCAGCCGCGCATCGGCGTGCTGATGGAAACCGAGGTCTGGCCCGAGATGTCGGCGGCCTGCGCAGAACGCGGCATTCCGCTGGTGCTGGCCAATGCGCGGCTGAACGAGAACTCGCTGGCCTCGGCCGAGCGCCTGGGCTGGCTCGCGCGGCCCGCTTATTCGGCATTGGCCGCGGTGTGGGCGCAGACCGAGGCCGATTCGCACCGGCTGGTCTCGCTCGGCGCCAAGGTGGCGGGCGTGTTCGGCAATCTCAAGTTCGACGCCACGCCCGACGCACGCCAGCTCGGCGCGGCCGCGCGCCTGCGCGAGCAGTTGCCGCGGCCGGTGGTGGTGTTCGCGAGTTCGCGCGACGGCGAGGAAGTGCAGCTGCTCGAAGTGCTCAAGCGCTTCGGTGCGCTGGCGCCCGTGCCGCCGGCGCAGGAGGCGGTGCAGTCGATCGCCAAGCGGGTGCACGACGTGCAATGGATGATCGTGCCGCGCCATCCCCAGCGTTTCGACGACGTCGCGGCGCTGGTCGAATCCCATGGCTTCGCGGTGGCACGGCGCAGCGCGGCTGGCGCGCCGGCGGAATGCGAGATCTGGCTCGGCGATTCCTTGGGCGAGATGGCGCTCTACTACGGCCTGGCCGACGCAGCGCTCCTGGGCGGCAGCTTCGAGCCGCTGGGCGGCCAGAACCTGATCGAGGCTGCGGCCTGCGGCTGTCCGGTGATCATGGGGCCATCGACCTTCAACTTCGCCGAGGCGGCCGAACTGTCGCTCGCGGCCGGCGCCTCGCTGCGCGTGGAGAACATGGAGCAGGCGGTCACGGCGGCGCTCAAGCTGGTCGAGAAGCCGGAACGGCGTGAAGCGATGGCCGAGGCCGCTCTGGCTTTCGCCAATTCGAACCGCGGCGCGGCGCAGCGCACGGCCGCGGCCGTGCTGGCGATCGCGGAGGCCGCGACGGCCGAGACCGAAGAGCGGGCCGAGCCCAGTCTCGAATAGGACGCTCTAACGCGTCGGCGGCAGGATCACCGGCGGCGGGGGCGGCGAAGGCATCGCCGGCGGCTGCGGACTGAAGGGCGGCACCGGCACCGGCGGCACGACCGGTATCGGCGTGACCGGCCGTGTCGGCGCCGGCTGCGAGGCCGGCGGCTGTGCCGGCGTGGCGGTGCTGTCGACGGCAGGACGGCCGTCGGTGGCCAGCGTGCCGTTGATCGCGCGCAGGTCGTCGGCCGTCAAGGTGCCGTTGGCCTGCCGCAGCTTGAGATTGCCCAAGAGCACGTTGTAGCGCGCCACCGCGAGGTCGCGCTTGGTCTGGAACAGCTGGCTCTGCGAATTGAGCACGTCGATGTTGATGCGCACGCCCACCTGGTAGCCGAGCCGGTTGGCATCGAGCGCGACCTGGCTGGAGGACTCGGCGGCTTCGAGCGCCTTCACTTGCCCGGCCCCGGAGACCAGCCCGAGGTAGGCCGCGCGGGTGGCCTGCGTCACGCTGCGGCGCGTCGATTCGAGCACCGAGCGCGACTGCTCTTCGAGCGCCAGTGTTTCCTTGACGCGGTTCTCGGTCGCGTAGCCGGCGAACAAGGGCAGGCTGAACACCACGCCCACGGTCGCCGCGTTGATGCGCGAGCGGCCCGTGGTGGTGCTGGTGCCCTGCGGATTGTTGGTGACGTTGTAGCCCAGGTTGGCGTCGAGGGTGGGCTTGTGGCCGGCCTCGGCCTTCTGCACTTCGAGCGTGGCCACGTCGAGGCCGAGCCGCGCCTGCCGGATCGAGGGATGCACGTCCTCGGCCTGCGTCACCCAGGCGTTGATGTCGGCCGGCGCCACCTCGGGCAGCACCACCGGCGCGGCCAGCGGCACGGGCACGCTGCCGGGGCGGCCGACCAGCTGGTCGAGCGCGATCTTCTTGACCTGAAGGTCGTTCTCGGCCGCGATCTCCTGCGCCACCACGAGGTCGTAGCGCGCCTGGGCTTCGCGCGTGTCGGTGATGGTCGAGGTGCCGACCTCGAAATTGCGCTTGGCCGATGCCAGCTGCTCGGCCACCGCGATCTTCTGCGCCCGCACCAGCGCCAGGCTGTCCTGGGCCGAGAGCACGTCGAAGTAGGCCTGGCTCACGCGCACCACCAGGTCCTGGTCGGCAATCGTCAGCACCGCCTGCGCGATGTCGACTTGGCGCTTGCCCTGCTCATAGGTGGCCCAGTTCGCGGGCCGGTAGAGCGGCTGGGTGGCGTTGACGCCGACGTTCTGGGTGTTGAAGCCGCGCGAGGTGTTGCCGACGGGCGTGTCGATATCGAGCTCGGTGTGCGAGGCACCGGCCGACAGCCCGACCGCGGGCAGGATGCCGGCCTTGGCCTGGGCCGCGCGCGCCAGGCTGGCGTCGTACTGCGAACGCGCGGCCTGGTAGGTCGCGTCGTAGCTGCGCGCCGATTCGTAGAGATCGATCAGGCTCTGGCCGTGGGCCGGCAGTGCGAACGCGGCGGCGAGCGCCACCGAGAGGGGAAGAAGCCGGTGCACGGGCATTGAGCGTCCTTGGAAAAGAAATCAGTAGCGCGGCACGGAGGGGTCGTGCTGCGTCGACCAGGCATCGATGCCGCCGGCGACGTTCGCCACCTCGGCAAAGCCGTTCTGGGCGAGGAAGGCGGCCACGCGCTGGCTGCGCGCGCCGTGGTGGCAGAGGCAGGCGATGCGCTGCGCCGGATCGAGCTCCGAGATGCGGGCCGGAATCTCGTTCATCGGGATCGTCACCAGCGTGAAGCCCTGCGGCACCACGCTCGCGGTTTGCACTTCCCACGGCTCGCGCACGTCCAGCAGCACCGGCTGCGCACTCGCGTCGTGGGCGAACCAGTCGGCGAGTTCGGTCGGGCGGACCTGGTCGATCATGAGAGCTCCGCTCAGAAGTTGAAGCGCGAAGGCGCCGGGAAGTTCAAGAGGCGCGGCGCCACCGTGTCCCACGGCTGCACGATGTCCCACTTGCCCTCGCCGACGCGCGTGACGAAGTGGGCGCGCATCATCGGCTCGTCGCCCACGATCGCCGCCAGCCGGCCGCCCATCTTGAGCGAACCCATCAGGCCCTGCGGCAGGCGCGCGACCGAGCCGCTCAGCACGATCACGTCGAAGGTCGGGCCGCTCGGCAACGGCACGACGCCATCGGCGTTGCGCACTTCCACGTTGCTCACGCCGTTGCGGCGCAGGTTCTCGGTGGCGACGGCGGCGAGGCCGGGATCGATCTCGAGCGTCAGCACCTGCGCCGCGCGGTGCGCCAGCAGGGCGGCCATGAAGCCGGAACCGCTGCCGATCTCGAGCACCGATTCGTGCTTCTGCACGTGCAGGTCCTGCAGCATGCGGGCCTCGACCTTGGGCGAGAGCATGCATTGGCCGGGCTCCTTCGTCTTGGCGCCATCCAGCGGGATCTCCATGTCGAAGAAGGCCAGGCCGCGGTGGGCCTTGGGCACGTAGTCCTCGCGCCGGATGTGGGCCAGCAGGTCCAGGATCTCGAGATCGAGCACGTCCCAGGGACGGATCTGCTGCTCGATCATGTTGAAGCGCAGGCGCTCCAGGGTTGGGATAGGGTTCATAGCGTTCTTCCTCGTCAGGCTCGGGACAATCAGGACAAACCTTCAATTTTAGGCGCCGGCTCTGCCGTGTCGGCCGTGTGCGTGACCGGCTGTTTGCGGTGCCAGCGGCGCCGGGCCCAGTTCGCCAGGTCGTCCATGTAGCAATAGACCACCGGCACCACCACCAGCGTCAGCAGCGAGGAGGTGATCACGCCGCCGATCACGGCCTGGCCCATGGGGGCACGCTGCTCCGATCCCTCGCTGATCGCGAAGGCCAGCGGCACCATGCCGAAGATCATCGCCAGCGTGGTCATCAGGATCGGGCGCAGCCGCACGCGCGCCGCGAGCAGCAGGGCCTCGGCGCGCGGCAGGCCCGGCACCGGCGTGCCGTCGCCGGCGATGCCGGGCTCGCGCGCGCGGATCGCGAAATCCACCAGCAGGATCGCGTTCTTGGTCACCAGGCCCATCAGCATCACGATGCCGATGATCGAGAACATCGACAGCGTGGAACCGAACATCATCAACGCCAGCACCACGCCGATCAGCGTGAGCGGCAGCGCGGTCATCAGCGCCAGCGGCTGCAGGAAGCTCTTGAACTGGCTGGCCAGGATCATGTAGATGAAGATGATCGCGAGCGCCAGTGCCGACACGGCATAGCCGAAGGATTCCTGCATGTTCTTGGTCGAGCCGCTGAACTGCCAGCCGTAGCCCGGCGGGAAGGCGATGCCCGCCAGCGCCGTGCGGATGTCGGCCGACACTTCGCCGGCCGAGCGGTTGGCCACGTTGGCATTGATGCTGACTTCGCGCGCCAGGGCGCGGCGGTTGATCTGGTTGGGCCCGATGGCTTCGCGCACATCGGCCACCTGGTGCAGGCGAACGATTCGGCTGGAGCCGTCGGCATTGGCGCCCATCGCGCTGCTGACGAAGGGCAGGCGCGCGAGGTCGGCCGGCGAGTTGCGCACCTCGGGCGCGAGCCGCACGTTGACGTCGTAGGTCTGGTCGTCGGGCGCGCGCCAGTTACCCACCGTGGTGCCGGCCACCAGCGTGCGCAGCGCGTTCGCGACCGGCGCCACGCCGAGGCCGAGATCGGAGGCGGCATCGCGGCGCATCACCACGCTCACGGTCGGCTTGTTGGGCTTCTGGCTCGAATCGAGATCGACCAGGCCGGGGATCGGACGGATCGCCTCCATCACGCGCTGCGTGAGGCGTTCGAGCTCCTGCAGGTCGGGGCCCTGCAGCGAGAACTCGATGACCTTGTTGCCGCCCACCGAATCGCGCAGGCCCACGTGCGTGACCGTGATGCCCGGGATCGCGCGCAGCTTTTCGCGCAACACGCCCGACATCTGGTCGACGCTGCGGTCTCGCAGCTTGCGCTCGACCAGGCGCACGTAGATGCTCGCGTAGATCTTGCCCTGCGCATCGCCGGTGTTGATGGTCGTGAGCGTGTAGCGCACCTCGGGCATCTCGCGCAGGATGCCTTCGACCTGGCGTGCCTTGGCCTCGGTCACTTCGAGCGAGGAGCCGACCGGCGTGTAGAAGTTGATCGCGGTTTCCGAGAAGTCGGCCTTGGGCACGAACTCGGTGCCCAGCAGCGGCACCATCGCCACGCTGGCGGAGAAGATGCCGAGCGCCGCGGCCAGCGTGGCGAGCTTGTGCGCCAGCGACCAGCGCAGGATTGCCTGGTAGCCGTCGGCGAGCCGGTCGGTCGCGCGGTCGAACCAGCCGGTGACGCGGCCGATGGTCTTGTCGTAGAAGCTGACGGGCGGGCCGCGACGGCCATGCGTGTCGATCGCCGGATCTCCAGACGATGCCCCGGCCTTGATGGCCGGGTCGTGCCAGATGCTCGAGAGCATCGGGTCCAGCGTGAAGCTCACGAACATCGAGATCAGCACCGCGGCCACGATGGTGATGCCGAACTCGTGGAAGAACTTGCCGATGATGCCTTCCATGAAGCCGATCGGCAGGAACACCGCGACGATCGAGAGCGTGGTCGCCAGCACCGCGAGCCCGATCTCCTGCGTGCCGTCGAGCGCCGCCTGGTACGGCGTCTTGCCCATCTGCACGTGGCGCACGATGTTCTCGCGCACCACGATCGCGTCGTCGATCAAGAGGCCCACGCACAGTGACAGCGCCATCAGCGTCACCATGTTGATGGTGAAGCCGAACATGGCCATGAACCAGAAGGTGCCGATCAGCGCGATCGGCAGCGTGAGCCCGGTGATCACGGTCGAGCGCCAGGAGTTCAGGAACAGGAACACGATCAGCACCGTGAGCAGCGCGCCCTCGATCAGCGTCGTCCGCACGTTGTTGACCGCGACGCGGATCGGCCGCGCGGCGTCGCCGATGGGTTCGAGCTTGACGCCCGGCGGCAGCTGCGGCCGGATGTCGGCGATGGCTTTCACCAGCCCGTCGACCACCGCGATGGTGTTCTCGTCCTGCGCCTTCTGCACCGACAGAAGCAGCGTGCGCTGGCCGTTGTAGAGCGCGAGGCTCTCGAGTTCCTGCGCGCCATCGCGCACGGTCGCCACTTGGTCGATGCGGATCGGCGCGCCGCCTCTTCGCATCAGGATGATCTTTCCGAAATCTTCCGGCCGCTCCATGCGCGCGTCGACCTGCACCACGCGTTCCTGCTCGAGCGAGCGCACGGCCCCCACCGGCAATGCCTGGTTCTCGTTGCGCACCGCCTCCACCACCTGCTGTGCGCTGACGCCGAAGGCTTCCATGGCCTGCGGGTTCAGGTAGATGTTGATCTCGCGCTTGGTGCCGCCCACCAGCGTCACTGAGCCGACGCCGCGCACGTTCTCCAGCCGCTTCTTGAGCACCTGATCGGCCCAGTTGGTCAGTTCGACCGCGCTCGGTTGTTTGTCTTTCTGCCCCTCAGGCAGCACGGCCACCGACCACACCGGCCGCGAGGCCGGGTCGAAGCGCAGCACGCGCGGATCCTTCACCTCGTCGCGGAACAGCGGCCGCACCGCTGCGACCTTCTCGCGCACATCGTCGGCCGCCTTGCGGCCGTCGACGTAAAGCTGGAATTCGATGATGACGACCGACTGTCCCTCGTAGCTGCGCGAGGTGAGGGCGTTGATGCCGGCGATCGAGTTGACGCCTTCCTCGACCTTCTTGGTCACCTCGCTCTCGACGATCTCGGGCGAGGCGCCGGGGTACTCGGTGATCACCACCACCACCGGGAAGTCGATGTTCGGGAACTGGTCGACCTGAAGCCGCTGATAGGAGAAGATGCCGAGCACCACCAGCGCGAGCATCAGCATGGTCGCGAAGACCGGGTTCTTCAGGCTGACGCGCGTGAACCACATGGACGTAGCGCGCTCAGGGCGCGGCGACCGGCGCGAGGCGCACTGCGGTGCCTTCGCGCAGCGGGCCGACGCTGCCCGCCACCACCACCGCGCCGTCCTCGACGCCGCGTACCGCGACCAGGGTCTGGCCATCGACCTGGCCGCGCTGGCCGGTCTGGACTGCGCGGTGCGCGATGCGGCCCTCGATCACCATCTGCACATAGGGCGCGGGCTTGTCGATGCGCACCGCGGACAAGGGCAGGGCGAGCCCCTCGACACGCCCGACATCGATGCTGCCCTGCGCGAACAGGCCCTGGCGGAAGCCTGCGCTGCGGTCCAGCCGCAGGTACACCAGCACGCTGCGGCTGCCGGCCTGCGCGCTCGGGTTGACGCGCACCACGCTGGCGCCGACCTTGCGGTCGGCGCTCGCCGGGTCTGCAGCGCCGCTGCCCTCGATCTGCAGCGTCGCGCGCTGGCCCACGCGCACCGCGACCGAGTCAGCCGCCGCGAGCGTGGCCTCGACCTCGATGCGGCTCAGGTCGACCACCTCGATCACGCGTGCATCGACGGCGACGCGCTCGCCCGGCTGTGCGAGGCGCTGCGCGACCTGGCCGGTGAGCGGGCTCTTGAGCACGGTGTCGTTGAGCAACTTGTGCGCCATCTCCACCGCGGCGAGCGCGGCCCGGTGGGTCGAGAGCGCGGCATTGAGGTTCGACTGCGAAGTGTCGAGCGCGGTGCGCGAGATGAAGCCCTGGTCGACCAGCGCCTTGTTGTTGTCGTAGGTGCGTTGCGCCACCTCGGCCTGCGCGCGGGCCGAGTCGGCCTGCTCCTGGGCCTGGCGCACGCGCGACTGGTATTCGACCGGGTCGATGCGCGCCACTACCTGGCCGGCCGTGACCGCATCGCCCTCGCGCACCGTGAGGCCGATCAGCTCGCCAGCCACGCGGGCCTTGACCAGCGCCGAATCGACCGCCTTCAGCGTGCCCGAGATCGCCAGCGTCTGCGCGAGCTCGCGCCGCGTAGCGCGCACCACGTCGGCCGGCGAGAGCTGCACCACCGTTTCGGCCGGCTTCGCTGCCGCGGAGACCGCGGCCTGCTGTGCGCGGCGCGCCTCGATGGCGCGCAGCACGCCGGCGGCCAGCAGCACGAGGACCAGTGCCGCGACGGCCCACTTGATGACGAGCGACCGCTTCATACGCCTGCCTTCGGAGGCATGCTAAGCCCGTGGAGCACGGTCTCGGCCTGGGTCGCAAGGTATTTTTCGGGATCGAGATCCGAATCGGCGTCGACGCAGATGACGGCCGAATGCTTCCACAGCATCAGGAAGAGCATCGGCGCGATGATGGCGTAGATCGCGTGGTTCACATCGACCGGCGCGAACTCCCCGCTGTCGATGCCGCGTTGAACGATGCGCCGCATCAGCGCATGCCCGGGCCGCACCACTTCCTGGCGATAGAACTCGGCCAGCTCCGGAAAATTGCGGCCCTCGCTCAGCATCAGCTTGGTGAGGCCCGAGGCCTTGGTCGAGCCCACGCGCTCCCACCAGATGCGCATGCAATAGCGCAGCATGTCGGAGGTGCTGCCCTCGAACTCCTCGAACTCCTTGTTCCATTCGGTGAAGCGGCCGGACAGGTTCTCGACCACCACCGCCTTGAACAGCTCTTCCTTGCTCGGGAAGTAGAGGAACAAGGTACCCTTCGACACCCCGGCGCGCGCCGCGACTTCCTCGGCGCGGGTCGCTGCGAAGCCTTTGTCGACGAAGAGGTCCAGCGCCGCTTCGAGCAATTCCCCCGGACGTGCCTCTTTGCGGCGCTCGCGCTTGGCGCGCGCGGTGCTGCAGAATTTGTCGCTGAGGAAACGGGGAGCGGGCATCGATTTCTTAATGACTGACGGGTTAGTAATGTAGTGAGCGTGCCTGGGCCCGTCAAGCCGCGACAATGCGGGGTTCGCCAATTTCCACCGCCGGAGCTTCCATGTCCACGCCTTCACCGCAAACCGAAACCATCGTGCTGGGCGGCGGCTGCTTCTGGTGCACCGAGGCGGTGTTCGACCGCGTCCAGGGCGTGACGGATGTCGAGTCGGGCTACAGCAACGGCGAGACCGTCAACCCGAGCTACGAACAGGTCTGCACCGGGCGCACCGGTCATGCCGAAGTAGTCAAACTGGAATTCGATCCGCAGCAGATCACGCTGCGCGAGATCCTCGAGATCTTCTTCGTCGTCCACGATCCGACGACGCCCGACCGGCAGGGCAACGACGTCGGCACGCAGTACCGCAGCGGCATCTACTACGAGAGCGACGCCCAGAAGCAGGTGACCGAAGAGGTGATCCGCGAGATCGAGGCCAGCAAGACCTACCGCGCGCCGATCGTGACCGAGGTGAAGCCGCTGGCCAACTACTCGACCGCCGAGGCCTACCACCAAGACTACTTCCTGAACAACCCGAACCAGGGCTATTGCGCCTTCGTGGTCGGGCCGAAGGTCGAGAAGTTCCAGAAGACCTTCGCGGCGCGGGTCAAGAAGACTTGAGCTTCTTTTCCTTCATGCGCCTTGCACGCCACCCGATCCGAGCGCGCGCCATGCTGTGCGTGCTGGCGCTCGCCTTGTGGTTCGCGACGACGCTGGGGCTCGTGCACCGCACGATCCATAGCCCGCTTGCGGCGCCTGCGCATGTGCATTCGGTTGAGTCTGTCCATGCCGGCGAGGCGGACCATGGGTCTCATGGGCTGGCCGCGCTTTTCGGCGATCACAGCGATGCCGATTGCCGGCTCTACGACCAGTTGTCCCACGGCCCGGCCGCGCTCTGCGTGCCGGCCCTCCTGCTGCCGGTCATGCTGCCGGCGGCCACCTTTGCCTATCTCGAGGGCGAAGCACTCGCCCGCTGGGTCGCGCTGTTCGACGCGCGCGGCCCGCCTTCCGCTCGCTGAATCCGCCTTGCCGACCGACAGCTGCACCCGCTTTTCGCGGGCTGCGGCCGGTCTTTCATCGATTCAACGAGTGTTCCAACATGTCATCCCATTTCCGGCGCAACGCCATCGGCGTTGCCGTTCTTTCCCTTTCGTCCGTCGCCGTCTGGGCGCAAGCCTCATTGCCCGAGGTCACCGTCACCGGCAACCCGCTTGGCGCCACCGACCTGATCGCGCCCACCACGACGCTGTCCGGCGACAGGCTGCTCTTGCGTTCCCAATCCACGCTCGGCGAAACCCTCAACGGCCTGCCGGGCGTCAGCAGCAGCTACTTCGGGCCCAACGCAAGCCGGCCTTCGATCCGCGGCCAGGACGGGGATCGCATCCGCATCCTGCAGAACGGTGGTGCGGCACCCGACGCCTCGGCACTGAGCTACGACCACGCGGTGCCGGTCGATGCGCTCGTCACCGAACGCGTCGAGGTGCTGCGCGGCCCTTCGGCGCTGCAGTACGGCGGCAGCGCCGTCGGCGGCGTGGTCAACGTGATCGACAACCGCATCCCGAGCGAGCCGATCGACGGCTTCGGCGGCCGCGCCGACCTCGGTTACGCGACCGGCAACCGCGAGAAGAGCGGCGGCGTGGTGCTGGAGGGCGGCAACAACCGTTATGCGCTGCACGTGGATGCCTTCAATCGCGATGCCGACGACACCTCGGTGCCGATCGAGCTCGGCTGCGAGAGCCCGCGCCGGCCCGGCCTGGCGCGCAAGATCTGCAACTCGGCCAACCAGGCGCACGGCGGCGCGGTCGGCGGCAGCCTGTTCTTCGACCAGGGCTGGATCGGCGCTTCGGCCAGCACCTACCGCAGCGACTACGGCACGGTGGCGGAGGACGACGTCACCATCAGGATGAAATCCGACCGCTATGCGCTCGAGGGCGAATGGCGGCCGGGCGGCTTCTTCACCAGCATCCACGGCAAGCTGAGCCGCACCGACTATCGCCACACCGAGTTCGAGGGCTCGGAGACCGGCACCGTGTTCTCCAACAAGAGCGACGACCTGCGCATCGAGGCACGCCACCAGAAGATCGGCGGCGTGGAGGGCGTGATCGGCTTCACCAACGAAAGCAGCGACTTCGCCGCCGTCGGCGAGGAGGCCTTCGCGCCGCACAGCCGCACGCGCGCGCGCGCCTTGTTCCTGCATGAAGAGCTCGGTACCTCGTGGGGCCGCCTGAGCTTCGGCGCGCGCACCGAGCAGGTGAGGGTGCGTTCGTTCGGCTATCCGGAGGATCCGGCGATCACGCGCTTCGCGGTCGGCGAGCGCAAGTTCAACCCGGGCAGTGCAGCCTTCGGCGCGCTGGTCAACCTGGCGCCGCAGTGGCAGCTGACCTCGAACCTCGCCTACACCGAGCGCGCGCCCAAGGACTACGAACTCTTCGCCAACGGCCCGCACGTCGCGACCGCGGCCTGGGAGGTCGGCGATCCGAACCTGCAGAAGGAGAAGTCGGTCGGCTTCGATCTCGGCGCGCAATGGAAGTCCGGCGCCAACAGCGCGCGCGTGAATGCCTATGTCACGCGTTTCCGCAACTACATCGGGCTCACAGCCTCGGGCAACGCGCGAGGCGAAGACGGCGAGATCAACCCGGGCCCGGTGGAAACCGACGAAGGCCTGGTGTTCCCCGACGTGGTGGACGAGTTCGTCTACCGCGGCGTGCGCGCCCGCTTCACCGGCATCGAGGCCAACGGCAACCTGCGCCTCCTGGGCACCGACGGCTTCTCGCGTGCGGCCGACGGCTCCACGCTGGACCTCGAATGGCGCGCCGACCTGGTGCGGGCGAAGAACACCGACACCGGCGAGCCGCTGCCGCGCATCTCGCCGGCGCGCGCGGGTGCCACGCTGGCCTACGGCAACGGGCCGTGGACCGCGCGCCTGGGCTTCGACCATTACGCGGCCCAGCGCAGGGTGCCGAGCATCGGCGCCCGCGAGACCGACGCCTTCACTTTGTGGAATGCGGCGCTCACCTACCGCATGAAGGTGCAGCGCACCAACCTCACCTGGTATGCGCGCATCGACAACCTCACGAACAAGCTGGCCTACAGCGCGACCTCGATCCTGACCACGACGGCGTTCCCGGATGCGCCCTTGCCGGGGCGTACCTTGAAGGTCGGGTTGCGCGCGACGTTCTAAGGTCGAAGGGGGCCCTGTATGCTCGCCGCCGATGAATTCATCGGTCCTCTCGTCGCTGCTGCCCGTTGTCCTGCTCATCGCTGCGGGCTTCCTGGCAGGGCGGCGGGGCTGGGTCGGCGGCGGCGCGGTGCGGGACCTGTCGAACCTGATCTTCCTGCTGCTCGCCCCGGCGCTGCTGTTCCGCGCGATGAGCACGGTGCACGTCGAGCAACTGAGCCTCAAGCCGGTCGCGGCCTACTTTCTCGCGGCCGGCCTGATCTTCGCGGCCACCTTGCTGTGGCGCGGCTTCAACCGCACCGCGGCCGTGCTCGCGCTCGCCAACACCTTCAGCAACACCGTGATGATCGGCATCGCGCTGATCGGCCTGGCCTTCGGCCCCGAGGGCATGGTGGTGCTGCTGACGCTGATCTCGCTGCATTCGCTGGTGCTCCTGACCAGCGCCACGCTGGTGCTCGAACTCGCAGTCGTCCATGAGAACGCGAGCGCGAGCGGCGCCGAACGACCGCCGATCCTGCACACGCTGGGCCGCGCGTTCTACAACGCCATCGTCCATCCGGTGCCGCTGCCGATCATCGCCGGCTTGCTGTTCGCGCAGACCGGCTGGGCGATGCCCGAGGTGATCGACAAGCCGATCGCGCTGCTCGGGCAGGCCTTCGGGCCGATCGCGCTGGTCATGGTCGGCATCACGCTCGCATTCACGCCCATCGGCACCCACTGGCGCGGCGCGCTGGCGCAGGCGCTGGTCAAGAACGTGGCGCACCCGCTGCTGGTGGCGGGGCTCGGCTGGCTGCTGGGCTTGCGCGGGTTGCCGCTGCAGGTGATGGTGGTGGCCGCGGCGCTGCCGATCGGCGCCAACGTGTTTCTTTTTTCGCAGCGCTACAAGACGGCGGAAGACCTGGTGACTGCCAGCGTGGCGGTGTCCACCGCGCTGGCGCTGGTCACGCTGTCGATCGTGATCCCTCTCGCTGGCAGGCTCTGAGGCAGGATTGGCTCAGGGGGCCAAGCGCTCGCGCACCCAGGCGCCATCTTCTCGCCGGTAGCGCAAGCGGTCGTGCAGCCGGCTCTTGCGGCCTTGCCAGAACTCCCAGCGGTCGGGCGCCAGGCGGTAGCCGCCCCAGTGCGGCGGGCGGGGCGGCGAGAGCAGGTGCCGGGCGGCCTCGATGGCGGCGTTCTTCACCAGCACCTCGCGGCCGCGGATCACCTCGCTCTGCGGGCTCGCCCAGGCGCCGATGCGCGAGTCGAGCGGGCGGCTCGCGAAGTAGGCATCGCTCTCGGCCGCATCGACCTTCTCGACCCGGCCCTCGATGCGCACCACGCGCTCGAGCTCGACCCAGTGGAACTGCAGCGCGGCCCAGGGATTGCCGGCGAGCTCCTGGCCTTTGCGGCTCTTGTAGTTGGTGTACCAGACGATGCCGCGCGCGTCGTAGCCCTTGATCAGCACGATGCGCGTCGATGGCCGCAGGTCGCCGCCGACGGTGGCCAGCGTCATCGCGTTGGGCTCGGGCAGTTGCGCGTCGATCGCTTCGGCGAGCCAGCGCTCGAACTGGAGCAGGGGATCGGATGCGCTGCTGGCTTCGTCGAGTTCGGCGCGCTCGTAGCTCTTGCGCAGCGCGGCCAGCGCTTCTTTGGGGGAATTCATGGTCGCATTGTTGCGCATGCGAAGAGGGGATACTGGGCGCATGAATCCTCGACCGCCCATCGTCATTGTGCTCGCCTCGGGCCGCGGCGAGCGCTTTCGCGCCGCCGGCGGCAGCGACGCCAAGCTGCAGGCGCCGCTCGCGGGCCGGACGGTGCTGGAGCACACGCTGGCCGCCGTGCGCGCCAGCGGCCTGCCGTGGCATCTGGAGGATGCGGGCCATCCCGGCATGGGCGATTCGATCGCGGCCGCGGTGCGGGCCACGGCCGATGCCGCGGGCTGGCTGATCCTGCCCGGCGATCTCCCGCTGGTGCTGCCATCGACCTTGCAAGCCGTGGCGCGGGCGCTCGTCGATCCCGTGCAGGCGGTTCAGCCGCAGCGCCGCGGCGAACGCGGACATCCGGTCGGCTTTGCCGCGGCCTGCAAGCCGCTGCTCGCGGCGCTGTCGGGCAACCTGGGCGCGGCGCCGGTGCTGCGCGCGCTGCGGGAAGCCCATGCAGTGGCGGAGATCGAAGTCGACGACATCGGCATCCTGACCGACATCGACACGCCCGCCGAACTCGCGCGCGCCGAGGCGCTGCTGGCGGCGCGGCTCAGCGCCTCGTGATCAGCGCGCAGGCGATGCGCGGGCCGGAGTTGCCGGCCGGCTGCGAGGTGAAGTCGTCGCGGTCGCGGTGAACCACGAGCGCGCGGCCGACCACGTTGTTGGCCGCGCCGTCGGCGAGCGAGATGGAATGCACGTCGACACTGAAGCGTGCCACGCCGCTCGCATCGGCCACCAGGCTCGGCAGCTCGCCCGCATGGCTGCCGGGCGCGCTGAACTTGCCGTGCGTGCCGCCGGCGGGATTGAAGTGGCCGCCCGAGGCATTGCCGTTGTCGCCGCAGTCGCCCTTCTCGTGGATGTGGAAGCCGTGTTCCGTGCCCGGCACGAAGCCGCGCAGCTCGCCGGCCACGCGCACGCCATGGTCGAGTGCGGTGAAGGTCACGTTGCCCGTGGTCGGATTCGGCGTGATCGCCGCGGTCGGCGCCAGCGCGGCGCTGGCGCTCGCCTTGGACCCCATCATGGCGCCGCAGCCGGCGAGCAGGCTCACCGCGGCGACGGCAAGGGTGGGGACGATCAGACGAGAGGACATGGCTACTCCTTGGATGAAGAACGGGAAGAAGAATCGAGAGAAGAGGCCGCAGGGTATACCGGAGCGGGACCTTCGCCGCAATCGGCCTGCGCCGACAGCTTGGCCTCGGCCAACCTGATCAGGCGCGCCAGCGCTGCATCGTGGATCGCATGGCGCTGCAGTTCGAGCAGGGTCTGCTGCGCATAGTCCAGAGAACTGCCATAGCGGCCGACCGCACTGTTGAAGATGTGGCGGTAGCGCTCGTCGTCGAGGTTGCCGGTGAAGTTGGGACTGCGCCGCGACAAGGTGAAGGCCAAGGCGCGCACCGATCCGTGCGGGGTCTCGCAATCGAGCCATCGGGGGTCGTAGACGCCGGTCGGCATCTCGCGCAGCCAGAGCCGGCCCAGCGTTTCGAGCCCATCGGCTGCGGCCACGCGGAACACCATGCCGCGGCAACTGCCGCCCGAGAGCAGGCCGAACACCAGGCCCGGATTCTCGACCGTTCCGCGATTGATGCGGCTCCACATCTTCAGCGCCCGATGCCAGCCGTGCACCCGCGCGGGGTGCCGCTCGATGAAGCCGAACTCGGGGCGCCAGATCAGCGAGCCGTAGCCGAACACCCAGAGATCCTGGTGGCCGCCCCATTCGGCGATCACGCGGTCGAGCATCGGTTTCGGGTCGCGCAGCGGTTTGGGCATGGGGTCCAAACCGGGCGGGCCGGGGTCGCCACCTACAATTTCACGGTCATGGTTCACCGCACCATTATTTACCGACCGCTTTCCTACGGAGACCGACCCATGGCAGGCATAGCCGACGACGACAGCCAGCAGAACTTCATTCTTGCCTTCGTGCTCGCGCTGATCGCGCTGGTGATCTTTTTCGTGATCGGGATCGTGCTCTACACGCAGAGCCACAAGGCGGGCGCAAAGCCCGCGGCGTCCATGGTGGAGATCCTGACCGAAACCGTGGCGGTCGTGATCCCCGATGGCGCCAGCATTCGCGTGCAGGGCGGGGTCGTGAACTTCTATTTCGCCACCGGCAGCGCCGATCTGGCCCCCGGCGCGGCAGGGGCCCTGGCCACGGTGATCAAGGGCGTCGAGGGCGGGCGCAAGGCGGTGATCTCGGGCTTCCATGACACCTCCGGCGATGGGGGGCTCAACGAACAGCTCGCGCAGAGGCGTGCCGAGATGGTGCGCAACGTGCTGACCGGGCTCGGCGTGCCGGCCGACAAGGTCGAGCTGAAGAAGCCCGCAGTGACGACCGGTTCGGGCAACGACGCCGAGGCGCGCCGCGTCGAGGTCAAGCTCATCGATTGAGCGCGAGACTGAGCGCGAGCTTCTCATGGTGAAAAGCCCGGCTCGCCCGGGCCTTTTTCATTCCGGCTTGGTACCATGCACCTTCGAGCCGTCACCCTTGAAGGCGGCTCTTCGGCAGAGCGACAACATCCCATGACTCCACATCCCACCGTCCGCGATGTCACCGAGCGCATCCGTGCGCGCAGCCGCGACATCCGTAGCGCTTATCTCGAACGCCTCGCACAAACCCGCAACCGCGACCGCGGCTCCGACCGCATGGGCTGCGCCAACGTGGCGCATGCCGTGGCCGGCATTCCGGCCAGCGACAAGTTCAAGGTGGTGACGGAGCGCGCACCCAACATCGGCGTCGTCAGCGCCTACAACGACATGCTCTCGGCCCATGCGCCGTATCAGGGCTATCCCGACATCGTCAAGCATGAAGCGCGCCGTCTCGGCGCCACCGCGCAGGTGGCGGGCGGCGTGCCGGCGATGTGCGACGGCGTCACCCAGGGCACGCCCGGCATGGAGCTGAGCCTGTTCAGCCGCGACGTGATCGCGATGGGCACGGCGGTGGCGCTCACGCACGACATGTTCGATGCCGCGCTGCTCCTGGGCGTGTGCGACAAGATCGTGCCGGGCCTCTTGATCGGCGCGCTGCACTTCGGCCACCTGCCCACCGTCTTCGTGCCCGCCGGGCCGATGCCCTCCGGCCTGTCGAACAACGCCAAGTCCAAGGTGCGCGAGCAGGCGGCCCAGGGGCTGGTCGGCCGCCAGGGCCTGCTCGATGCCGAGATGGCCGCCTACCACGCGCCGGGCACCTGCACCTTCTACGGCACCGCCAACAGCAACCAGATGCTGCTGGAGGCGATGGGCCTGCACGTGCCGGGCACCGCCTTCATCCAGCCCGGCGATGCGATGCGCGAGGCGCTCACGCGCGAGGCGGTGCGCACGGTGCTCGGGCTCGCCGCCAAGAAGCCTTATGCCACGCCGCCGATCGGCGAGATGGTCGACGAGCGAGCGATCGTCAACGCCATGGCCGCGCTGCTCGCCACCGGCGGCTCGACCAACCACCTGATCCACTGGGTCGCGGTGGCGCGCGCGGCCGGCATCCTGATCGACTGGAACGATTTCTCCGAGCTCTCGGAGGTGGTGCCGCTGCTCACGCGGGTCTATCCCAACGGCAGCGCCGACGTCAACGAATTCCAGGCCGCGGGCGGCCCCGGCTTCGTGATCGGCGAGCTGCTCGACGCCGGCCTGATGCATGCCGACGTGCTGACCGTGCGCGCCGGCGGCCTGCGCGAATACGCCAGCATCCCGACCCTGGCCGGCGCGCCCTCGGACGAGCACGTGCTGAAGTGGCATGCTGCCGCGCCCTCGAAGAACGAAGCCGTCGCGCGGCCGGTTGCGGCGCCGTTCAGCGCCACCGGCGGCCTGAAGTTGCTGAGCGGCAACCTCGGGCGCAGCGTGATCAAGGTCTCCTCGGTGCCGGACGACCGGCATGTGATCGAGGCGCCGGCCCGCGTCTTCGATTCGCAAGCGCAGCTGCAGCAGGCCTTCAATGCCGGCGAGCTCGAGCGCGACGTGGTCTGCGTGGTGCGCTGGCAGGGCCCGCAGGCCAACGGCATGCCCGAGCTGCACAAGCTCACGCCGCCGCTGTCGGTGCTGCAGGGCAAGGGCTTCCGCGTGGCGCTGGTGACCGACGGCCGCATGAGCGGCGCCTCGGGCAAGGTGCCGGCCGCGATCCATGTCTCGCCCGAAGCCGCGGCCGGCGGCCCGCTGGCCAAGGTGCGCGACGGCGACCTGATCCGGCTCGATGCGGTGGCAGGCACGCTGGCCGTGCTGCTGCCCGCCGACGAATGGGCCGAGAGAGAAACCGCGACCCTGCCCGACGAACTGCGCACCGCCAACGGCCACGGCCTCGGCCGCGACCTGTTCGCCGGCATGCGCCGCAATGCATTGACTGCCGAAGAAGGAGCCTGCACATGGCTGTGAACCCGACGCTGTCCGCCATCGATGTGATGCGCGACGCCCCCGTGATCCCGGTGATCGTGCTGCACGACGTCAAGGACGCGGTCCCGCTCGCGCGCGCGCTGGTTGCCGGCGGCATCCGCATGCTCGAAGTGACGCTGCGCACGCGCGAGGCGCTCGAATGCATCGAGATCATCGCCAAGGAAGTGCCCGAGGCCGTGCCCGGCGCCGGCACGATCCGCAGTGCGGCCGATGCGCAGGCTTCGGCGCTAGCCGGCGCCAAGTTCGGTGTCAGCCCGGGCTATACGCGTTCGGTGGGCAAAGCCTGCCACGACCTCGGCCTGCCGCTTTTGCCCGGCGTGGCGACCGGCAGCGAAATCATGCTGGCCCAGGAAGACGGTTTCACCGAACTCAAGTTCTTCCCGGCGGTGCAGGCCGGCGGCCTTGCGATGCTCAAGGCCTGGCAAGGGCCCTTCGGCGAAGTGAAGTTCTGTCCCACGGGCGGGATCACCGCGGCCAATGCGCACGAGTTCCTCGCACTCGCCAACGTGGCCTGCGTAGGCGGCTCGTGGATCGTGCCGACCGAGGCGATCGCGGCCGGCGACTGGGCGCGCATCGAGGCGCTGGCACGCGAGGCCAGCCAGCTGGTTCGATGAGTACGGAGAATTTCGATGCCGGCGAGCTGAAGGTCATCGCCTTCGATGTCTTCGGCACGGTCGTCGACTGGTACAGCGGCATCGCCGCCGAGGCCGAGCGCATCGTGCCGGGCCTCGACGGCGGCGCCTTCGCGCTGGCCTGGCGCGCCGGCTACCAGCCCGCAATGAAGAGCGTGATGGAGCGCCTCGCGGCCGGCGAGGGCGGCTTCACGCTGCTCGACGAGCTGCACATGGGCATTCTCGAAGTCGTGCTGCGCGACTTCGGTCTCGGCGAGCTGGAACCGGCGCGCAAGCGCGAACTGAACAAGGCCTGGCACCGTCTGCCGGCCTGGCCGGATGCCGTGGAAGGTCTGGCGCGGCTCAAGCGCAAGTACATCATCTGCACGCTGTCCAACGGCAACATCGGCCTTCTGACCGAGATGGCCAAGAACGCCGGGCTACCCTGGGATTGCGTGCTGTCGGCCGAGGTCTTCAAGGCCTACAAGCCCGATCCGCGCACCTACCTCGGCGTGGCCGCGGTGTTCGACGTCACGCCCAGCCAGGTCATGCTCGCGGCAGCGCATCACGACGACCTGGCCGCCGCGCGCACCTGCAGCCTGCGTACCGGCTACATCGAGCGGCCGCAGGAGTTCGGGCCGGGCAGGCCCAAGGACGTGTCGCCGCGCACGGACAACACGCTGCATGCGCGCGACATCGGCGCGCTGGCGGATCTGCTGGGCTGTTAGGGCAGGCCCTAGCGCAATCCGCTGCCGGCAGCGCCTTCGGGACGCTGGATCAGCTCGATCTTGTAGCCGTCCGGATCGGTCACGAAGGCGATCACGGTGGTGCCGCCCTTGACGGGGCCGGCCTCGCGCGTGACGTTGCCACCCTCGGCCTTGATCTTTTCGCAGGCCGCATAGGCATCGGGCACGCCGAGCGCGATGTGGCCGTAGGCCGTGCCGAGCTCGTAGCTTTCGGTGCCCCAGTTGTAGGTCAGCTCGATCTCGGCCTGCGCCGGATTGCCTTCGTAGCCCACGAAGGCCAGGCTGTACTTGTATTCGGGGTTCTCCGAAGTGCGCAGCAGTTGCATGCCGAGCACCTGGGTGTAGAAGTCGATCGAGCGCTGGAGATTGCCAACGCGCAGCATGGTGTGGAGAAGTCGCATCTCGTGGGGTCGTGCAGAGTGGTTGTCGCCGGCGATTGTCGGTTCAGGCGCGGCCGGCGAGTGTCAGCAAATGCGCTTCGTGCTTCTGCAGGAAGGCGCGCAGGTGTTGCGGATACTCGGGCACCACGGCATGGCGCACGCTGGGGCGCTCCGACAGCGCCTTGCGCCAGGCGCGCACCTTGGGCATCGCGTCGAAGATGTGCGAATCGCTGATCTGGTCGAACACATCGAAGTAGCGAAAGATCGGCGCGAAGACCGCGTCGACCAGGCTGAAGCGCGCGCCGACGAAGTAGGGCCCATTGGGCAGTGCAGTCAGCGCGGTCTCGACGCGTTGGAACTTGGACGTGAGCGCCTGCCGCTTCTGCTCGAACACATCGACGTCCCGCGTGGTCTCGTAGCCCCACAGGTCCGCAAGGATCGCGGAGCCGAATTCCATCCATGCCCGGTGCTCGGCGCGCGCGAGCGGCTCTTCCGGGTGCAGGCGCGGGCCGGGCTGGGTTTCCTCGAGGTACTCGCAGATCACGTTGCTTTCGAACAGCACGGATTCCTTGCCGTTCGGCTGCGGCACGCGCAGCAGCGGCACCTTGCCGAGCGGCGAGATCTCGACGAACCAGTCAGGCTTCTGCGCGAGGTCGATCACGACGCGTTCGAAGGGCACGTCCTTTTCAAGCAGCGCGATCGCGGCGCGCTGGACGTAGGGGCACAGCAGGTGGCTGACGAGGGTGAGTTGGGCGGTCATGCGTGCTTTCGTGTTGTTCAAGTGAATCGAAAGCGCGATTCTTGCGGGGCTCAAAGACCTTTTCTGAAAAAGCCCATGCGCGTCATTCCGCAGCGTCGCCGGTCCAGCGCGTCAGCCGCCCGTTGTGCATGACGCCGATGTGGTCGGCCATCGCCTGTGCCTCGGCCTCGTTGTGCGTGACCAGCATGGCGGTCTGGCCGGCGGCCTTGAGGATCTCGCGCACCTCGGCCGTCAGGCGCTCGCGCGTGCCGGCGTCGAGGTTGGAAAAGGGCTCGTCGAGCAGCAGCAGCGCGGGCGCCGGTGCGAGCGCGCGGGCCAATGCGATGCGCTGCTGCTGTCCGCCCGAGAGTTCGTGCGGATAGCGCTCGCCGGCCTCGGCCAGGCCGACCAGCGCAAGCATCGCCGCCACGCGTGCATCGCGCTCCGCGCGCGCCAGCCGCCGCAGGCCGAAGCCCACGTTCTGCGCCGCGGTCAGATGCGGGAACAGCGCGTACTCCTGGAACATCATGCCGACGCGGCGCTGTTCGGGCGGCAGGTGGGTGGTGGGCGATGACAGCAGCTTGTCGCCGAGCCGGATCTGCCCGGCGCGCACCGGCTCGAAACCCGCGATCGCGCGCAGCACCGTGGTCTTGCCGCAGCCGGAAGGGCCGAGCAGGCAGCCGATGCGGCCGGCGTCGAGCGCGAGCGAGAAGCCGTCGACGACGGTGTGCAGCCCGCGGGCGCCGTCGTAGGCGATGCGCACGCCGTCGAGTTGGAGGGTGGCGCTCATGTCGGCCCCCACGCTCGGCACTGCGTGTCCTCGCTGCCCCCCGAGGGGGCGTTCGCTTGCTCGGGGCGGCCCAGCGCGGCGCTCATTGCGCGAGTCCTTCCGGCGCCGCACCCAGCCGGTTGCGTGCCAGCAGGATCACGGGCAACAGCCCGGCGAGCACGATCGCCAGCGCGGCGATGGCGCCTTCCTCGTAGGTGCCGCGCGCGGCCTCCGCATAGAGCCAGGTCGCCAGCGTGTCGAAGTTGGCGGGCCGCAGCAGCAGGGTGGCCGGCAGTTCCTTCATGGCATCGACGAACACCAGCAGCGCGCCCGCGGCGATGGCCGGCTGCAGGAGCGGCAGGTGCACGCGGCGCAGCGTGCCGCCGGCCGTTTCGCCGAGCAGGCGCGAGGCCTGTTCGAGCGCCGGTGGGATGCGCGCCAGCCCGGCTTCGATGCCGCCGACCGGCATCGCGAGAAAGCGGATTGCGCAGGCCATGACGAGCACGATGCCCGCGCCCATCAGTGGCAGTCCTTCACTGCCCAGCAGCGCCCCGAGCGCGGCATCGAAAGCCAGTGCCGGCGTGAGCAGGCCGATGGCCAGCACCGTGCCCGGCAGCGCGTAGCCGAGCGTGGCGACCCGTGCCTGCCACCGCGCCCGGTTGACCGTCGAGCCCTGGTTGCGCACTGCCCAGGCTACCACCAGCCCGGCGGCTACGGCGCCCAGCGTCACGCCGGCGGCCAGTGCGAGGGTGTTGCCCAGGCTCGCGAGCAGGCCGTCGGAGATCCCGCCGCCCTGGCGCAGCCGCTTGGCCGTTTCCCAGACCAGGTAGAGCGCCGGCGCGACGAAGCCGATCGCGACCGGCAGCGCCGCCGCGGTGCTGGCCGCCCAGGCCGCTGCGCCGTGCAGGCGGCGCGGCTGGATCGCGCGCATGCGCTGCGCCGAGCCGAAGCGCTGATGGCGCCGCCCGTTGCGTTCGAGCAGCACCAGCGCCACCACCACTATCAGCATGGCGCAGGCGATCTGTGCCGCACCCGCCAGGTCGGAGCGTGTGATCCAGGTTGTGTAGACAGCGACCGTGAGCGTCTGGATGCCGAGGAATTCCGAAGCGCCGATGTCGTTGAGCGCCTCGAGCAGCGCCAGGCTCAGGCCCACGGCCAGCGCGGGCCGGGCGAGCGGCAGCGCGACGCGGAAGAAGGCGCCGCCGCGGCTTTCGCCCAGCGTGCGGGCCGCTTCCATCAGGTGGGCAGGCTGGGTCATGAACATCGCGCGCGCGGTCATGTAGACATAGGGGTAGAGCACGAAGCCGAGCACGAAGATCGCGCCAGGCATCGAGCGCAGGTCGGGCAGGCGAAACTGGCGCGGGTTGTCGAAGCCCAGCGCCCAGCGGATCGCGCCCTGTACCGGGCCGATCGGGTGCAGCAGGTCGAGGTAGGCGAAGGCGACGATGTAGGTCGGCATGGCCAGCGGCAGCAGCAGGGCCCAGTGCAGCACGCGTCGCCCCGGAAAGTCGCAGGCCGTGACCAGCCAGGCGCAGCCGGTGCCGATCACCAGCACCAGCACGCCGACGCCGGCCAGCAGCATCGCGGTGTTGAGCGCGGCCTGCGGCAGCACGTGTTCCGCGAGGTGTGCCCAATGCTGCAGGCCCGAACCCAGCGCGAGCCAAGCCAGGCTCAGTACCGGCGCGAGCACGCCGAGCGCGATGAGGACCGACGCGGTCTGCCAGACAGGCCCGACCGGCCTCAACCCCGTCACTGGTCGAAACCGACCTTGTCCACCAGGGCGCTGGCCTGCTTGCGGTACTTGGCGATCTCGGTGATGGGCAGCGGGTCGACCTTCAGTTCACCGATGCTGGAGGCGATGATCGAATCGAGCGCGACGCCCTTGCGCACCGGATATTCGTAGTTGGTCTCGGCATAGAAGGCCTGCGCCGGCTCCGACACCAGGAACTCGAGCAGCTTCACCGCATTCGCGCGGTTCGGCGCGTTCCTGGCGACCGCCGCGCCGCTGATGTTGACGTGCGTGCCGCCGCTCTTGGCATTGGCGAAGGTCGGGCGGATCACCTTGATGGCGTCGCCCCACTTGCGCGCGTCGCTGCCTTCCTTCGAAGCCTTCATCTGGCCCACGTAGTAGGAGTTGGCCAGCCCGATGTCGCAGATCCCGCCGAGGATGTCGCGCGCCACGTCGCGGTCGCCGCCGGTGGCCTTGCGCGCCAGGTTGGCCTTGACGCCGCGCAGCCACTGCTCGGCCTTGGCCTCGCCGTCGTGCGCGATCATCGACGCGACCAGCGCCGTGTTGTAGGGATGCTGGCCAGCGCGGATGCAGACCTTGCCCTTGTACTTGGGATTCGCGAGATCCTCGTAGCGGAAGGTGGTGAGCGGAAGGCTCTTGTCGGCGTACAGCACGCGCGCGCGCATCGACAGCGAGAACCATTGGCCGTCGGCGCCGCGCAGATTGGCCGGAACGGCCGATTCCAGCGCCGCCGATTTCACCGGCTGGGTGACGCCGCCGTCGACCAGGTCGATCAGGTTGCCGATGTCCACGGTCATGAGCACGTCGGCCGGCGAGCGGGCGCCCTCGGCCTTGACGCGCTCGAGCAGGCCGTCCTTCACGAACACCGTGTTGACCTTGACGCCGCTTTGCGTGCTGAAGGCCGTGATCAGGGGCTGGATGAGGCCGGGCTCGCGCGTGGTGTAGAGCGTGAGTTCCTCGGCCGCGTGGGCGGGCACGGCGCCGGCCAGGCAGGCGGTGGCGATGCAGGTCAGCGCGCAAAGGCGAGCGGTCATGGGGCTTCTCCAGAGTCGATTTGTAAAAAGCACCGGCGCCCGTTCGTTTGCGAACGCCGATACGAATCATTATCACTCTTGGAGGGCCGGGTTTCGGCCTTTGTGCTTACCGGCGCAGGGCCTACTCGCGCCGGGGCGGGACTTCGAATACCAGGCAGGTGGTGGTGGCGTGCGCATAGAGCGTGCCGTCGGCGCCGACCAGCCGCGCCTCGGCGGTGGCGAGCTGCCGCCCGCAGTGGATCACCTTGCCCTCGGCGCGCACGCGCGGGACCTTGGGCGTCAGCGCCTTGACGAGGTTCACGCCGAGCTCGGCCGTAGTGTAGGCGCGGCCGGCCGGCATCATGGTGTGGACCGCGCAGCCCAGGGCCGAGTCGAGCAGGGTGGCGAACCAGCCGCCATGGATGGTGCCCAGCGGATTCAGGTGCCGCGCGAGCGGCGTGCCCTGGAACACGGCCCGGCCGGGGGCCACGGAGATGAGCGAGAAATCCAGCGTCTTGGCGATGGCGGCGTAGGGGATTTCGGCGCGCAGCATGGCTTCCATCATCTCCAGGCCGGTCTTGCCTGCGAGCTGTTCGGGCCGCGCCAGGCCGGGGCCAGGGCCCGCATTCAGCCGTTCGGCAATCGCTTCTTCCTCGGCGATCCAGGCCGCCAGTTGCTCCGTCGCGTTCATTCGAAATCCTTTAAGGTTGCATATGCAATGATTGTAGCTACAATAAATCGCATGGATGCTATCGCAAAGCCGCAAGGCTGTACCAATTTCCGGCTCCGGCGTCTCCTGCGCCAGGTGGCCCGCCACTACGACACCGAGGTCACGAAGAGCGGCCTCAAGACCACGCAGTACTCGCTGCTGTCGCATGTGGTGCACCTCGGTCCGCTGCGCCCGAGCGATCTCGCGCATGCGATGAACATCGACGCCTCGACGCTGACGCGCAACCTCAAGCCGCTGATCGCGGCGGGCTGGCTGACGCAGGGCGAGGGCCCCGACGCACGCAGCCGGCTGATCGTGGTCACCGAGGCCGGCCGCAAGAAGCGCAGCGAAGCGCAGCGCCACTGGCGCGCGGCACAGGAAAAACTCAACGCCCTGCTCGGCATCGAGCGGGTCATCGCGCTGCACGCGCTGATCGACGAGAGCATCGCGCTGCTGCAAGCCGCGGGCGCTGCCGAAGAGGGAGATGTGGATGAATGACAAGACGACCGCCGCGCCCGCCACGCCTGTGGCGCGCTACGCCCTCTGGCTGGTGCTGCTGGCCGCCGCCGGCACTTTCGCGCTCACCATGGGCGTGCGGCAGACGATGGGACTCTTCCTCTCCTCGCTCAACACCGCAACCGGCCTGGGCATCGGCAGCATCAGCCTGGCCTTCGCCTTCGGCCAGCTCTGGTGGGGACTCACGCAGCCCTTCGCGGGCGCTGTGGCCGATCGTATCGGCACCGGCCGCGTGATCTTCATCGGCGTGCTGCTGGTGGCGCTGGGCACCATCATCACGCCGCTGATGACGACGACGGCCGGCCTGATCTTCGCGATCGGCGTGCTGGCCGCGGGCGGAGCCGGCATGGCCGGGCCGTCGGTGCTGATGGCCGCCGTCACGCGCATGGTGCCGCCGGCCAAGCGCGGCCTCGCCACCGGCGTCGTGAATGCCGGCGGTTCCTTCGGCCAGTTCGCGATGGCGCCGATCGCGATCGCGCTGATGGCCGGCGTCGGCTGGGCCAGCGCAATGCAATGGCTCGGCGTGCTGATCCTGCTGGCCTTGCCCGCGGTGTTCGTGCTGAAGGGCAATTCGAAACTGCTCGCGGCCCAGTCGGCCGCGGCGAGCGGCACCAAGCCGCTGACGGCGCGCCAGGCGATCGGCCAGGCGCTCGCCACGCCGAGCTACCGCTACCTGAGCCTCGGCTTTCTGGTCTGCGGCTTCCACGTCGCCTTCCTGGCCACCCACCTGCCGGGCGTGGTGGCGGCCTGCGGCCTGCCGCCGGAGATCGGCGGCTGGGCGCTGGGCGTCATCGGCCTCTTCAACATCGTCGGCAGCCTGGCCATGGGCTGGGCCGTCGGGCGCTGGCGCATGAAGTCGCTGCTGGCGCTGCTCTATGCGACGCGCGGCATCGCGGTGCTGATCTTCCTGCTGGCGCCCAAGACGCCGGCCGTGATGATGGTGTTCGCCGCCGTCATGGGCATCACCTTCCTCTCGACCGTGCCGCCAACCGCGGGCCTGGTCGCCAAGATGTTCGGCCCGGCCAACATGGCGATGCTGTTCGGCGTCGTGATGCTGGCGCACCAGATCGGCGGCTTCCTGGGCGCCTTCCTCGGCGGCTACGTGTTCCAGGTGACGGGCAGCTACGACATCGTCTGGTACATCGACATCGTGCTGGCTGCGGGTGCGGCGCTCGTCAACCTGCCGATCCGCGAACCGCGGCCGGTGCTGGTGGCGAAGGCCGCGGTATGAGCGCCATCGATCCGCGCACGCGCCTTCTGCTCGAGGCGCCGATCGTGCCCACGCTGCTGCGCCTGGCCGCGCCCAACGTCTTGGTGATGGTCGCCCAGGCCGCTGTCGGCCTGATCGAAACCTACTTCGTCGGCAAGCTCGGCACCGATGCGTTGGCCGGCATGGCGCTGGTGTTCCCGATCGTGATGCTGATGCAGATGACCTCGGCCGGCGCGATGGGCGGCGGCATCGCCTCGGCGATCGCGCGCGCGCTCGGTGCGCGGCGCCGCGACGATGCCGATTCGCTGGTGCTGCATGCGATCCTGATCGCGCTCGGCTTCGGCCTCGTGTTCACGCTCGCACTCCTCTTCGGCGGGCGCTGGCTCTATGCGTTGATGGGCGGCACCGGCGCTTCGCTCGACGCGGCCCTGACCTATTCGAACTGGGTGTTCGCGGGCGCGGTGCTGGTCTGGCTCTTCAATTCGCTGGCGGCGGTGATCCGCGGCACCGGGAACATGTCGGTGCCGGCGAACGTGACGGTCGCCGGCGTGGTGGTGCTGGTGCCGCTGTCGCCCTTGCTGATCTTCGGCTGGGGTCCCATCCCCGGCATGGGCATCGCCGGCGGCGCGATCGCGCTCCTGATGTACTACCTGGCCGGCACGCTCGCGCTGTGGGCCTACTTGCGCGGGAGCCGCAGCCTGCTCAAGCCCTCGTGGGCGAAGGCGCGCTTCCAGTGGCCGTTGTTCGCCGACATCCTGCGCGTCGGCCTCGTGGGCGCGGTCTCGACGGTGGCCACCAACCTGTCGATCGGCATCGCGACTGCGCTGGCAGGCCAGTTCGGCCCCGGCGCGATCGCCGGCTACGGTACCGCCTCGCGGCTCGAGTACCTGCTGGTGCCGCTGGTGTTCGGCCTCGGCGCGCCGCTGGTCGCGATGGTCGGCACCGCCATCGGTGCGGGACAGCGCGAACGCGCCTTGCGCGCCACCTGGGCGGGCGCGGCGATGGCCTTCGTGCTCACCGAAACCATCGGCCTCGCGGCCGCGCTGTTCCCGCGGCCCTGGCTGATGCTCTTCGGCAGCGATCCGGCGATGCTCGAAGCGGGCTCGCAGTACCTGCGCGCGGTCGGGCCCTTCTACGGCTTCTTCGGCGTCGGGCTGGTGCTGTACTTCGCTTCGCAGGGCGCGGGCCGCCTTCTGTGGCCCGTGCTCGGCAACATCGCGCGCCTGGCGGTGGCCGGGATCGGCGGCTGGCTCGCGTTGCGCTGGGGCGGCCAGCTGAGTCACGTGTTCGTCGCGCAGGGCGCGGCGCTCGTGGTGTACGGCATCGTCATCGCATCGTCGATTGCCGGCGGCGCCTGGTTCGGCCGTGTCGGCTGGCCGCGCACCACGGCCGGGCTGCTGCGGCGCGTTCAGCAAACCTGATTCCTCCACTCGCTACCCGAAAGCCTTCCATGAAGATCAAGGACTCCGTCGTTCTCATCACCGGCGCCAATCGCGGCCTCGGGCTCGCCTATGCACGTGCTGCGCTCGCGGCCGGCGCGAAGAAGGTCTATGCAGCCGCGCGCGACCCGAAGTCGATCACGCTCGAAGGCGTGCACGCCGTCGCGCTCGACGTGACGAAGCCGGAGCAGGTTGAGGCCGCCGCCCGCGCCTGCGGCGACGTCACGCTGCTCATCAACAACGCCGGCATCTCGCGCGGTTCGGGCCTGCTGTCGCCGGAGGCCGTGGATGCGGCGCGCGCCGAGTTCGAGACCAACTTCTTCGGCCCCTGGGCCTTGAGCCGCGCCTTCGCGCCGGTGCTGGCGAAGAACGGCGGCGGCGCCATCGTCAACGTCCTGTCGGCGCTGAGCTGGGTCAGCCTGCCGGGTGCGGCCACCTACAGCACCACCAAGTCGGCCACCTGGTCGCTCAGCAACGGCCTGCGCAACGAGCTGCGCGGCCAGGGCACGCAGGTCGTCAGCGTGCATGTGGCTTTCATGGACACCGACATGGCCAGCCATGTGCCGGGCGACAAGACATCGCCCGACGACGTCGCGAAGCAGACCTTCGCTGCCGTCGAATCCGGCCTGCCCGAAGTACTGGCCGACGCGGTGACGCGCCAGGTCAAGCAGGGCTTCGTCGCGGACCCGCCGGCCTACGCGGCCGCGCGCTGAAGCGGGCGTTCGGGACGCGGCGCGGGCAGCAGCCGGCGCAGCGCCTCGAAGAACAGGTCGGACTGCTCGCGCTCGCCCTGGATCTGCGCCGCCACCTGCGCGGCCAGCGCCGCGTCGACCGGCACCAGCGGCCGGCCGGTGGATTGCGCAATCACCTGGTGCAGGCAGGCGCGTTCGAGATAGTAGAGGTCGTCGTAGGCATGGGCGATGTTCGCGCCGGCCACGATCACGCCGTGGTTGGCCAGGAACGCGATGTCCTTGCCGGCCATCGCATGAGCGATGCGCTCGCCCTCGCGGTCGTCGAGCGCCAGCCCGTTGTACTGGGCGTCGACGGCGATGCGGTTCATGAAGCGCATCGCGTTCTGGCTCAGCGTCGGGTCGAGCGCGCGATCGGCCGTGAGCGTGAGGGCGGTCGCGTAGGGCATGTGGCAATGCAGCACCACCGCGTGGCCGGTGATGCGGTGCACCGCGCCGTGGATGAAGAGGGCGGTGGGCTCGACGCGATGGCGGCCGGCCAGCATCTCGCCGTGCACGTCGATCAGCACGATGTCTTCCGGGCTGATCTCGCTCCAGTGCAGGCCGCGCGGGTTGATCAGGTAGCGGTCTTGCGCGCCGGGCAGGGCGACGCTGAAATGGTTGCACACGCCTTCAGAGAGGCCGTGATGCGCGGCGGCGCGCAATGCGAGCGCGAGGTTGTCGCGCAGGGCGCGGACGGCGGGGCTGGCGTAGTCGGATTCGGCGGACATGGCGATGGCCCTCAGGCGCGTACGACCGCGTTGAACGCGGCGACGAAATCCAGCGCGGCCTCGCGCACCGCGGCCGCGCTCTTGCCGGGGTTGTAGAGCGCCGAGCCGATGCCGAATCCGGTGGCGCCGGCATCGCGCCAGGCGCCCATGTTGGCGGGCGTGATGCCGCCCACGGGCATCAGCGGCGTGCCCTTCGGCAGCACCGCGAGCAAGGCCTTCACCACCGCTGGCGAGGCCAGTTCGGCCGGGAACAGCTTGAGCCCGCTGGCGCCGGCCGCGAGGGCGCCGAAGGCCTCGGTCGGCGTCATCACGCCGGGCAGACTGACGAGGCCCAGGCGGCCCGCTTCGGCCAGCACCTCGGCGTTGAAGTTGGGCGCCACGATCAGCTCGCCGCCAGCCGCATGCACCTCGCGCACCTGCTGCGCATCGAGCACCGTGCCGGCGCCGACCAGCGCATCCGGAAAGCGCCGGCGCAGCAGCGCGACGCTTTCGAGCGGCTGCGGCGAGTTGAGCGGCACTTCGAGCAGCCAGAAGCCCGACTCGACGATCGCATCGCCGACCTCCGGCGCCTCGGCCGGTGTCAGACCGCGCAGAATCGCCACCAGCGGCAACTGCTGCATGGCGGCGGAGAATTTGTCCAGAAGCGAAGTCATGGTCTTGTTCTGTTTGCGTTGAGGAATGCCGACAGCGCGTGCAGGCCGGCCCAGGTGGCCTCGGCGCCCAGCGTTCGCACGGTATTGCCAGACGCCTGCAGCGCCAGCTGGTAGCGCTGCGTCAGCGCCGGCGTGCCGATCAGCACCAGGTCGCCGGCGGCGTGGATCGATTGCGTGCGCAGCTCTTCGCCGATCAGAAGCCCCGACAGGTAGCTCGCAAGATCGCCGGCCGACATGCGCTCGAACAGCGCGAGGGTGCGCGCGCCGAAGGCGTTGTGCAGCAGGCCCTGGCCGTTGTCGGCCTGCGTCACGCCTTCGAGAAAAGAGACTTCGTCCAGCGGCGCCTCTGCATCGAGCGTGCGTGCCAGGATCGAATGCCGGCTCAAGAGCGCATAGAACTCGCCGGTCATGAAGGTGCGAAAGCTCGTCACGCGGCCGCGCTTCACGGTGGCCCACTTGTTGTGCGTGCCGGGCAGCACGAAAACGCCGTCGGCGAGGCCCGTGAGCGCCATGGCGCCGAAGATCTGCACTTCTTCGCCGCGCATCACGTCGGGCACGCCGTCGTGCAGGTCACTGAGGCCGGGCACGATGGCGATGCGGCCGGGCTCGATCTCGACGATCGCGCTGCCCACTTCGACCCGGCCCGACGGGCAGGGACAGTAGGGCGCCTCGACCCAGCCCTGCTTGCTGCCGGCCATGCCCGAGATCAGGCAGAAGCTGCCGGTCGGGCGCATCCAGTCGCCGAACAGTTCTTCGAACAGGGCCGGGAAGCCGCCCGGCGGGACCGTAAGGATGCCGCGCGGATGCTCGCGCTCCTCGAGCACGCGGCCCTTGCCGTCGAGCCGCGCGCCGCGCAACGAACTCGTGCCCCAATCGATGGCGATCAAATGCATTCGGCGATTGTCTCTTGGAACGAAGGAGCCACGTTTGCCGCGCAGGAATCCGAGGGGCGTCAGGGTTTGTCCTGCCGGGGCCTGGATTTCAATCATCATATGATAAGCCTCGACAGTGCATCGGGGTCCGAAGACCTCGATTCCGCAGGAGACAACACATGCCCCATTCATTGAACGCAACGCGCAAGCAGCCGGTGCAGAAGACAGGCGTCGAGGCATGAGCCGCGCCCGGCCCGAGGTGCTGGTCGTCGCGCCCTTGATGCCCTTCCTAATGGACGCGCTGCAGCGCGAGTACACGGTGCACGACCGGACGCACGTCAGCGACCCGGAGGCCTTCTCGGCCGCCGCCCCGCGCATCCGCGCAGTCGTTGCGAACGGCGAGGCCAAGGTGCCGCGCGAGCTGATGGCCCGCCTGCCCGCACTGGAAGTGATCTCGGTATTCGGCGTCGGCTACGACGGCGTCGACGTGGCCGCGGCGCACGAGCGCGGCGTGCCGGTCACCAACACGCCGCAGGTGCTGAACGACGACGTGGCCGATCTCGCGATCGGCCTCCTGCTCTCGATCGCGCGCCGCATTCCCCAGGCCGACCGCTTCGTGCGCGACGGCGAGTGGCCGAAGGGCCCGTTCCCGCTCAACCGCAAGGTCACGGGCGCCCGCCTGGGCGTGGTCGGCATGGGCCGCATCGGACAGGCCATCGCGCACCGTGCGCGCGCCTTCGACATGCAGATCGCGTACACCGCGCGTTCGCCACGCGCGGAAGTCGACTATGCCTACCACCCGGATGCGGTCTCGCTCGCCGCCGCCGTCGACTTCCTGGTCGTCATCACGCCGGGCGGCGCGGCGACGCGCGGCCTGATCGATGCGCGCGTGCTCGAGGCGCTCGGGCCGAAGGGCTACCTGATCAACGTGGCGCGCGGCAGCGTGGTCGACGAAGCGGCGCTGATCGCCGCGCTCTCGAACGGCGTCATTGCCGGTGCCGCCCTCGACGTCTACGTCAACGAACCGAATGTGCCGGCCGAGCTGCGCGCCATGTCCAACGTGGTGCTCACGCCGCACATGGCCAGCGGCACGAAGCAGACGCGCGAGGCCATGGCGCAACTGACCTTCGACAACCTGCGTGCACATTTCGCGGGCGCGCCCCTGTTGACGCCGGTGGCTGCCTGAGCGCGCGACGACGCCCGCCATGACCAAGAACACCCACGGCCGCACGCTCGAACTGCTGGGTGAAGCGATCGTGTCGCGCCGCTATGCCATCGGCGCGCCGATGCCCGCGGAGCCGCTCTTGTGCGATGAGTTCGGCGTCAGCCGCACGGTGGTGCGCGAAGCGGTGAAATCGCTGGTCGCCAAGGGCCTGATCGTCACGGGGCCGAAGGTCGGGACACGCGTGCTGCCGGAGGACCGGTGGAACTGGTTCGATCCCGATGTGATCACCTGGCAGGCCCGCGCCGGCCTCACGCCCGAGTTCCTGCGCGACCTGCTGGACCTGCGGCGCGTGGTCGAGCCGGCAGCCGTGCGGCTGGCGGCCGAGCGCGCCACCGCGGCCGACATCGAGGAGATCGAGCTGGCCTACGCCGGCATGAAGCAGGCGGTGGAATACGGCGGCGACTACGTCACCAGCGACCTGCGCTTTCACCACGGACTGCTGGTCGCCGCGGGCAACCGCATGCTGGCCCAGATGAGCAAGGCGCTGAACGCGCTGCTGCGCACCAGCTTCGAGCTCTCGACCGCCAAGAAGGACGGGCCGACCTTGTCGCTGCCCTTGCATCGGGCAGTGCTCGATGCGGTCATCGCGCACAACCCGGCACGCGCCGAGCGCGCCATCATCAAGCTCATCGACGGCGCGCGCGAAGACATCGAGGAGGTGCTCGGCTCGCGCCGTCGCCTGCCGCGCCTCGGTCGATCTCCGCCGCGGCTCAAGGCCGCTTGAGGCGCAGCCCGCATCCCTTTCCCAGCATCGCTCGTGGATCGAGCACCCACCGTCAAAAAAAGGAGACACAGCATGAAATTCAAGGCACTCATGATCCCCGCGCTGGTCGCGCTGGGGCTCGCTGCCGCCGGCCAGGCCGCGGCACAGGAGAAGCTCACCGTCTGGTGGGGCAAGGGCTTCTACAAGGCGGAAGACGACGCGCTGTACGCAGCCATCAAGAAATTCGAGGCCAAGAACCCGAAGATCAAGGTCGAGCTGTCGCTCTACGCGCCGCAGGAAATGGTTCCGAAGTCGGTGGCTGCGCTCGACGCCGGCAATCCGCCCGACGTGGCCTATGGTGACGTCTACGACTTCCAGGTCACGGCCAAGTGGGCCTACGACGGCAAGCTCGAAGACGTGACCAGCATCCTCGACCCGATGCGCGCCAAGTTCGAGCCTGCGGCGCTGGCCACCACCTTCCTCTACAACGACACCACCAAGAGCCGCGCCTACTACGCCTACCCGATCAAGCAGCAGACCATGCACATCCAGTACTGGAAGGACATGCTGGCCGAGGCGGGCTTCAAGGAGAGCGACATCCCGACCGACTGGAAAGGCTACTGGAGCTTCTGGTGCGACAAGGTGCAACCAGCCCATCGTCAAAAGACCGGTACCCGCAGCTTCGGCATCGGCCAGCCGCTGGGAGTGGACTCGAGCGACTCGTTCTTCTCGTTCCTGACCTTCATGGACGCCTACAACGTCAAGCTGGTCAACGACGCGGGCAAGCTGCTGGTCGATGATCCGGCGGTGCGCCAGGGCCTGATCAACGCGCTGACCGACTACACACAGGTGTATTCGAAGGGTTGCGCGCCGCCGTCTGCTACCAACTGGAAGGATCCGGACAACAACGTCGCTTTCGCCAACAAGACGACCGTCCTGACGCACAACGCGACGATCTCGATCGCCGCCACGCAACTCGACGCTTCGAACAATCAATCGCTGACGCAAGCGCAGCGCGATGCCGCCAAGGTGAACTACACCGAGAAGATCGCGACCGCAGGCTTCCCGAACAAACCCGATGGCTCCAAGATGGTGTACCGCGCGGCCGTGAAGACCGGCGTGATCTTCAAGGACGCCAAGAACAAGGATGCCGCGAAGAAGTTCGTCGCCTTCCTGCTCGACGACGCCAATCTCACGCCGTACGTCGAAGGCTCGCTCGGGCGCTGGTTCCCGGTGACCAAGGCGGCGCAGCAAAGTGCTTTCTGGAAGCAGGACCCGCACCGTACGGCCGTCTACAACCAGTTCATGGCCGGCACCACGCCTTTCGAATTCACCAAGAACTACAAGTTCACGGTGCTCAACAACGAGAACGTGTGGGCCAAGGCGGCGAACCGGATCCTCAACGAGAAGGTGCCGGTGGACAAGGCCACTGACGAGATGATCGCGCGCATCAAGGCGGTTGCGGGCTGACCCTCTGAATCGGTCCGGCCGCGGCTCGGCGCCGCGGCCTTCCACCTGTCCATCATCTTTTCCGCTTGAACGACATCGGGGTGAACTGAACCATGACTCAAGCTGTTAGCACATTGCCGCACGTCGCGGCGCCGGCGTCCCGCAGCCTTTCCCGCTGGGAATTCTGGGGGCGCCTGTTCGTCGTTCCCTACCTGCTCGTGTTCGTGGTGTTCGTGCTGTACCCGGTGGGCTATGGCCTCTGGCTGGCCCGGCACCCGGCCAGCTACACCAAGCTGTTCGACGACCCGATCTTTTTCCGCAGTGCCATCAACACCATCGTGTTCCTGGTGGTGGCGATCAATCTCAAGATGATCGCCGCGCTGGTGCTGTCCGGTTTTTTCATCAAGACGCGCTGGTGGATCAAGGCGCTCTCGGTGCTCTTCATCCTGCCCTGGGCGGTGCCCTCGATCCCGACCATTCTGTCGGTGCGCTTCATGCTCAACCCGGAATGGGGCGTCATCAACTCGGTGATCTTCCGCCTGACGGGCCTGGACGGCCCCAACTGGCTCAACGACCCCACGCTGGCGCTGTCTCTGTCGATGCTGATGCATATCTGGAAGTCGCTGCCGTTCTGGACGCTGATCCTGGTGGCCGGGCGCCTGTCGATTCCGGCCGAACAGTACGAGGCTGCCTCGGTGGATGGCGCCAGCAACTGGCAGAAGTTCCGCTTCATCACCTGGCCGGCGATGCGCACGCTCTATGTCACGTCGCTCATCCTGTCGATGATCTGGACGCTGGGAGATTTCAACAGCGTCTACCTGCTCACGGGAGGCGGGCCGGCCGACCTGACGCACGTACTGGCCACCCTGGGCATCCGCTACCTGCGGCTCGACCAGATGGATGTGGCGATGGCCTCGATCGTGGTGGCGTTGCCCCTCGTTCTGCCGCTGGTTTATTTCATGATGAAGAGGCTGTCCAAATGAAGCGATGGACCCTGCGCTCCGTCACCGCCGAAGCCAAGCTGTTGCTGATCGGCATCCCGGTGTTCCTGTGGACCATCATCCCGGTCTACCACATGTTCCTGTTCGCGATATCGGAGCGCGAATCGGCTACCTCGGGCCGGCTATGGCCCAAGAACCCGACGCTGCAGAACTTCGAGACCGTGTTCCAGCAGAAGCATTTCTACCTGTCGCACTTCTGGCAGCAGCTCGGCAACTCGCTTGTCATTGCGATTGCGGTCGGGCTGATCACCTTGATCGTGGCCACCACCGCCGCCTTCGCCATCAGCCGACTGCGGGTGCGGGGCGGGCGCACGGTGCTCAACATGGCCTTGTTCACCTACTTCATCCCGGCCGCCTTCCTGGCGGTGCCGATGTACAAGACGATGGCCAACTACGGGCTGCTCAACAACCAATGGTCGCTGATCTTCGCGATGGTCACCATTGCCTCGCCCTACTGCATCTGGGTGCTCAAGCAGGCCTCGGACAAGCTGCCCTACGAGCTCGACGAGGCGGCGCGCATGGACGGCGCCACGCCGGTGCAGCTGTTTCGCCTGGTGTACCTGCCGCTGATGGTGCCATCGATGGTGGCGGTGGGCACCTACGCGCTGCTGCTGGCCTGGAACGAATACCTCTACGCCTTCCTGCTGCTGTCCAACGAAACCGACATCACGCTCGGGGTGGCGCTGGGCAACTTCCTGGCCGCCGACGATTCGCCCTGGGAATTGCTGATGGCCACCGGCTTCATCTATGCGCTGCCGCCGGCGGCGATCTACTACGCGTTCAAGCGCTACATGGTCGGCGGCCTGACGGCCGGCGCCGTCAAGAGCTAAGGGATCAAGAACATGGCATCCGTTTCCTTCAACAACGTCAAGAAGTCCTACGGCAAGGTCGACATCCTGCACGGACTGGGCTTCGACATCGCCGACGGCGAATTCGTCGTGCTGGTCGGCCCTTCGGGCTGCGGCAAGTCCACGCTGCTGCGCATGCTGGCCGGCCTGGAAGACATCACCGGCGGCGAGATCATGATCGACGGCCGGGTCGTGAACGAGCTCGAGTCCAAGGACCGCGACATCGCGATGGTGTTCCAGAGCTATGCGCTCTATCCGCACATGACGGTGGGCGAGAACATGGGTTTCAGCCTGCGCCTGCGCAATGCAGACAAGTCGGTCACCGACCAGCGCGTGGCCGACGCCGCGAAGATCCTCAACCTCGATGCGCTGCTCGGGCGCTATCCGCGCGAGCTTTCGGGCGGGCAGCGCCAGCGCGTGGCGATGGGGCGCGCCATCGTGCGCGATCCCAAGGTCTTCCTGTTCGACGAGCCGCTGTCCAATCTCGACGCCAAGCTGCGGGTGGCGATGCGCGCCGAGATCAAGGCCTTGCACCAGCGGCTCAAGACCACCACGGTGTACGTCACGCACGACCAGATCGAGGCCATGACCATGGCCGACCGCATCGTGGTCATGCACGACGGCATCGTCGAGCAGATCGGCACGCCGCTGGAGCTCTACGACCGCCCCGACAACCTGTTCGTCGCGCAGTTCATCGGCTCGCCGGCGATGAACGTGATCGAGGGCGTGCTCCGGCGCAACGGCGAGGGCTGCAGCGTCGAGGCGCACGGCGCGCGCTGGCCGGCGCCGGCCGCGACCGCGGCGGCCGACGGCCAGGCGGTGCACTACGGCATCCGCCCCGGCGACATCGCTCTCGCGGGCGCGGGCAGCGGCGTCCCCGCCAGGGTGATCGTGGTCGAGCCGACCGGCAACGAGACCGAGTTGCTGGTGCAGGTGGGCGAGGCGAAGATCATCGTGGTGGTGCACGGTCGCGTCGACGCAGCGCCGGACGACACCATCGGCCTCGTGATCGGCGCCGACAGCGCGCACCTGTTCGACAGGCAGGACAGTCGCCGGCTGAACTGAGCGCTGATTGCTTGTCTCAATGGGCCCTATTGAGCCTTTGTATTTGGATATAGGCAGCATGTAGCGTAGATTGGCGAGGCGCGAGGCGCCGCTGCACAGCAGCGACGGTTCCACTTGCCTGCCGCCTAGCCAAATCCAACCAAGGAGATAGCCATGGAGTTGAAAGGATCGAGGACCGAGCAGAACCTGAAGGACGCTTTCGCAGGCGAATCCCAGGCCAATCGGCGCTACCTGTACTTCGCGAACAAGGCCGACATCGAAGGCCAGAACGACGTGGCGGCGCTGTTCCGCTCCACCGCCGAAGGCGAAACCGGCCATGCGCACGGCCACCTGGAATTCCTGGAGCATGGTTCGGGCGACCCGGCCACGGGACTGCCGATCGGCGACAGCCGCCTCAACCTGCAGGCCGCTGTGGCGGGTGAAACCCACGAGTACACCGACATGTACCCCGGCATGGCCAAGCAGGCCCGCGAAGAAGGCTTCGATGAGATCGCCAACTGGTTCGAGACGCTGGCCAAGGCCGAGCGCTCGCACGCCAACCGCTATACCAAGGCGCTGGACGCGTTGGCCGACTGATTCGGCGTAGGCGCCTGGCGCCGCCTCATGACGAATCGAGAAGGCAATCTCGAGGCTCCGACACGCCATCCGGTGGATTGGAAGAGCCCCGAGTTCTACGACCCCGTCTCCTGCGAGAAGGAGATGGAGCGCATCTTCGACATCTGCCACGGCTGCCGGCGCTGCGTGAGCCTGTGCCAGGCCTTCCCGACGCTCTTCGACCTGGTCGATGCCACCGAAGAGGGCGAGGTCCATGCGGTGCCCAAGAAGGACTTCGCGAGCGTCGTCGACCAGTGCTACCTGTGCGACCTCTGCTACATGACCAAGTGCCCCTACGTGCCGCCGCATCCGTGGAACGTGGATTTTCCGCACACCATGCTGCGCGCCAAGGCCATCAAGTTCAAGGGCGGCGGAGTCGCCGCCGGCGAGAAGCTGCTGGCCTCGACCGACGTGCACGGCCAGTTCGCCGGCATTCCTATCGTGGTGCAGGCCGTCAACGCGCTGAACAAGACCAAGCCGGTGCGCAAGCTGCTCGACAGCGCCCTGCACGTGCACCCGAATGCCTGGCTGCCCGACCTGGCGGCGAAGCGCTTCCGCTGGAGCGCGCCCAAGGATAAAACGGCCAAGCCGGTGGTAGACGGCGAGCGCGCACCCGGCAAGGTCGCGATCTTCTCGACCTGCTACGTCAACTACAACGAGCCCGGCATCGGGCTGGACCTGATCAAGCTGCTCGAGCACAACGCCATCCCCTACACCGTGGTCGAGAAGGAGAGCTGCTGCGGCATGCCCAAGCTGGAGCTCGGCGATCTCGATGGCGTGGCGAAGCACAAGGAGGCCAACATCCCGGTGCTCGCGAAATACGCGCGGGACGGCTATGCGATCCTGTCGGCGATTCCGTCGTGCACGCTGATGTTCAAGCAGGAACTGCCCTTGCTCTTTCCCGACGACACCGAGGTCAAGCTCGTGCAGCAGGCGATGTTCGACCCCTTCGAATACCTGATGGCGCGCCACAAGGACGGCTTGTTGAAGACCGATTTCAAGTCTGCGCTGGGCAAGGTGAGCTACCACATCCCCTGCCACGGCCGCGTGCAGAAGATCGGCCGCAAGACCGAGGAGATGTTCAAGCTCATCGGCCAGACGGTGGCGGTGCAGCTCAACACCGTCGAGCGCTGCTCGGGCCATGCCGGCACCTACGGCGTGAAGACAGCCTCCCATCCGGTCGCGATGAAGATCGGCAAGCCGGTGTTCAAGGCGATGGCGAAGGACGCGCCCGACTACATCAGTTCCGACTGCGCGCTGGCCGGCCACCACATCGCGCAGGGCATGGCGCAAGACGCATTGCCGGCTGCCCCGCTGCAGCATCCGCTCAGCCTGGTGCGCAAGGCCTACGGTTTGGAGTGAACATGAGCATCACCCGAGACAGCCTGTTGACGCTGGAGGCGTACGCGAAGATCCGCAAGAGCAGTGCGCCGGAGTTCATCGTGCACCGGCGGCTGCGCACGGTGCGCCTGGGCGAACACGTCAGCGTTCAGTTCGAGGACGAGACGACGATCCGCCGCCAGATCCAGGAGATGCTGCACATCGAAAAGATCTTCGACGAAGAGGGCATCCAGAGCGAGATCGATACCTACGCCCCGCTGGTGCCCGACGGCAGCAACTGGAAGGCCACCATGCTGATCGAGTTCCCCGACGTGCACGAGCGCAAGCGCGAACTCGCCAGGCTCATCGGCGTGGAAGACCGCGTGTTCGTCGAGGTCGAAGGCCACGGGCGCATCTACGCGATCGCCGACGAAGACATGGGGCGCGAGAACGACGAGAAGACCTCGGCGGTCCACTTCGTGCGCTTCGAGTTCGGCGATGCCGCGCGCGCGGCCGTGCGCGCGGGCGCGAGCGTCAAGCTGGGCTGCGACCACACCAACTACCCGGCGCTCGCGAGCATCGCGCCGGAGACGCTGGCGAGCCTGGCGGGCGACTTGAGCTAGGCGCAAGAGCGTTGGGGGCGCGGCAGCGGGCGGTGTGCCCTGTGCCGGCCGACGTCACTGGCCCTTCGGGCTTCCCTGCGCCGCTCGCGTCAGGCGGGGTCTCGCTCAAACTCGCTTCGCTCAGACAGTCGCGAGCCCTGATCCGCCTGACGCTGCGCTGCTCGGCGGTGCCTCAACGGCCGGCCCAGGGCACACCGCCCGCCGCCGTGGAGAGTCTGGGTGGCATCCTCAGCCCCCGAAGCCCGGTATGCGGTGCGGGTTGGGCGATCCCCTCTGCGCCGCCGAGGAGCGCAGCCTTTCGCGGATCAGGGCTCGCGATTGTCTGAGCCGAAGGCGAGTTCGAGCGAGACCGCGCGAAAGGCGAGCACCGCAGGGCAGCCGCGAAGCGGCCGGCGCAGTGGGGTCGACCGGCCCGCACCGCATGCCGGGCGTGCGTCCAGGGTCAACGAACGGAAACCGACCCTAGCTCTAAGGGGTCAGATTGGTGATCCGATTGGTCGCCGCCGGCGCGAGCGGGCTGTTGGCCGCGATGTAGGCCTCGAGTGCATCCACGGCCTGGTCGCCGCCCAGCGAATCGGTGCCCTGGTTGAAGACGGTGAAGTTGTCGCCGCCGGTGGCCAGGAAGCTGTTCATCGTCACGCGGTAGTTCGCCGCATCGGTCATCGCGGTGCCGTTGAGCGCCATGGCCGTGATGCGCGAGCCGGCCGGCTGCGCGAGGTTGTAGCTGTAGGTGAAGGACTTCGAGGGCAGCAGCACGCGCGGCGCGGCCACGGTGTTGGTGCCGCTGTTGAACTGCTGCTCGAGCAGCGCCTTGATCTGCGCGCCCGTCATCGTCTTCACGACCAGGCTGTTGCCGAAGGGCTGCACGCTGAAGATCTGGCCGTAGCTCACATCGCCGTTGGCGGCCGGCACCAGGTCGGCGCGCACGCCGCCCGGATTCATGAAGGCGATCTGCGCGCCGCCCTTGACCGGCGCGGTGGTGGCGGCGAGCTGCGCATCGGCGATCAGGTTGCCGAGCGCGTTCTCGCGCGAGGGCATGACCTGCGTGCGCGTCACCGGGCCCGTGAGCTGGCCCACCACGCGCTGCACCAGCGGCGCAGCCACGGCCGCGTACTGGGAGATCAGCGCCGCGACCTCCTGGTTCTTGCCGAAGACGGGGTATTGGTCGGTGAGGGCCACGGTCGTGGCGCCGCTGGTGAAAGCCTCGCCCTGGACGATCACGTTGTCGGCCTTCTTGGCCGTGACCTTGCGCGTGCGCGTGTCGATGGTGATGTCGATGTCGGTCAGCAAGGTGCCGTACTGGCCCGCGCTGGTCAGCAGGAAGGGCTTGGCCGCATTGGTCTTGCCGTAATCACAGATGTAGGAACGGTGCGTGTGGCCCGAGATCACCACGTCGACCTGCGCGTCGAGCTTGTTGAGGATCGGCAGGATGTCGCCGGACAGCCCTGTGCAGCTCTTGTCGTTGTAGCCCACGGTGGTGGTGCCGCCTTCGTGGATGACGACCACGATGGCGTCGGCGCCCTGCGACTTGAGCTGCGGGATCAGCGCGCTGGCCGTTTCCGCCTCGTCCTTGAAGTCGAGGCCCGCGACGCCCGAGGGCGTGACGATGGTCGGCGTGCCCTTGAGCGTCATGCCGATGAAGCCCACCTTCACCGTCGCTCCGTCCTTGGTGAAGCTCTTGATGCCGGTCGCGGGGAACAGCGTGCTGCCGTCGCTCTTCACGGTGTTGGCGGCCAGGAAGCCGAAGTTGGCGCCGGGGAAGGCCTTGTTCACGCGGCAGGGCTCGAGCGGCGTGTTCTTGGCGCAGCCGCCGTTCTTCATGCGCAGCAGTTCGGTCTGGCCCTTGTCGAATTCATGGTTGCCGACGGCGTTGAAGTCGATCTTCATCTGGTTCACCGCCTCGATGGTCGGCTCGTCGAGGAAGAGCGCCGACACCAGCGGCGAGGCGCCGATCATGTCGCCGGCCGAGACCACGGCATTGTTCGGGTTCTTGGCCTTGAGCGACGCGATGGCCGAGGCCATGTAGGCCGCGCCGCCGGCCGGCACCGCGACCGTTCCGCCGGCGGCAGCCGGCGCGGTGATCGACAGCCTGGGCGGCTCCAGGTTGCCGTGCAGATCGTTGAAGCTGATGAGCTTCACGTCGACGCTGGCCGGTGTGCTCGGCGTGTCCGGACTGGCAGGCGGCGGAATGAAAGGAATGCCGCCCGAGCCGCCGCTGCCGCCGCAGGCGGAGAGCAGGGCGGCAGCGATGGCGCCGGCGAGCGCAGCGTGCTTCAACGAGATGTGCATGAAAGTCCTCTTCCCGGTGCGTGTGGTGATGACGCGCATGCTAGGAAGCGCCTGTGACGCAAGCGTGACCCGCGCCGGCCTCAGCGCAACGCTACGAGGCGCACCGGCATCGCGCGGCCGAAGGCGCGTTGGGCCAGCGTCTGCGCTTCGGCGCTGCGCGCATCGCCGGGGTCCGGCACGGCAAGCCAGCTTTCCTGCGCGCGGCCCTGCAGGTGCCAGCCATCGAGGCCGAGCCGGATCAGCTGCGCGAGGGCATGCGAATCGGCGAGCGGGGCCGTCGCGGCATCGATCACCAGCCAGTCCACCACCTGGTCGACTTCGCCGCCCAGCCGTGCCGTGGCACCCGCCACCAGGATCTGCTCGGTCTCTGCATCGCGCACCTTGCCGTCGAGCACCACGCTGCCCTGGTGCCACCGGATGTCGATGCCATCGTTGCGAGTCTCGTGGAGCGGGCCAAGCACCAGCCAGCCCGCCACCGCGACGAGTGCAAGCGCCAGCAGCGGGGCCGGACGAAGTTTCATTCCGGGCAGGCTAGGGACGGCCGATGACAGGCCCATGAAAAAGGGCGCCGAGGCGCCCTTTGTGCAGTGGTCGTGTTCTCAGCGACCGAAGGAGCGGCCACCGCCGCCACCACCGCCGTAGCCACCGCCCGAGCGACCGCCGCCGCCGCCCGAACGGCCACCGCCGCCGGAACGGTTGCCGCCGTACCCGCCACCGCCGCCGCCGCTGCGGCCCCCGCGACCGCGGCCGGCGCTCATGATGTCGACGCTGGTGCGCAACGGATCGGGCTGGCCTTCGCCGCC
>NZ_JAGGNV010000118.1 GCF_018614955.1 Variovorax paradoxus | reverse complement strand
CGATCAATTATTCAGCGTCTCCTTAGTTGGCTCTGTTGGGTCGGCCTAAACCTGTCGTTCGGCTGAATGCGCAGGTCCTGGAGCCTTGGAGATCAAAGCCGCCTGTTGCTTCAACTTGGCGAAGACGGGCCCCAAGACCCGACGCGACCGAATCGGCGTGAACAGATGCATCTCGTAGCGCGGAAGAGCCTCGCGCAGACGCAGGGACACGATTTGGCCCTTCGCTGCGCTGTCCAGCAGGGCCGGGTGAGGGAGCACGCCGAGCAAGTCGCTGTGGGTCATCAGGTGCAGAAGGCTGGCGTAATCCGGGCACGATACGGCCACGCGTGGCGGCCTCATCCGGCGGACGGCAAAGGCTTCATACAGTACATCCACGGTCCCGCTCACGCTGGGTCCGACGATGGCCCAGGATGCTGCTTGCAGTTCTACCAGTGACTGCGCCTTGACCAAGGGGTGAGCGCGACCGGCGTAAGCCAGCGGCGCAAGCTGGTAAAGCGGCTGGGTGGCCAAGCCTGCGCCAACGTAGCCACGAGGCCTCGGTGAAATCACCAGGTCGAGTTCGCCGGCCTGCAAGCTGACAAGCAGGCGCCCTTCGTCAGCGCTGGACATGTCGAGGCGCCGGCGAGGGTGGCCTTGGCACCAAGCGGCGTACAAGGACGGGCCGCAGACCAAGGCTGCGGACGGGGTCACCCCGACGCGCAGCGTGTCGCGATTAGCCGGGATGGCACTCGTCGCCGCAAGTGCGTCGATCCGCTCGGCGAGATCCATGCTCTTCAGCGCCGCTTGCAACGCCGCCTCGGTGGGCAGCACCCTGCGCCCGGACGGCACGAACAGCGGCGTGTCGAACTGTCGCTGGAGCTGTCTCATGCCGTGGCTGATCGCTGGCTGCGACACGCCACCAGCCCGCGCCGCCGCGGCGAAGCTGCCGTGCTCAATCACCAGCCTGAGGTACTGCAGATATCGCAGATTCATAAACAACCTTAATGGATTGGGTGCCATTCTGACTTGTCTGCGGACACAGTGTCTGGAACCATTCGCCCCCTGTACTGACAAGGAGCCATGTATGAGTCAACTTCAACTGGACACGGTGCGCACCTACCTGCACCTTCTGCACGCGGGCGATACGGCGGGACTGATTTCCACTTTCGAGGACGACGGCGTTGTGCACTCCCCGTTTCTCGGGACCATGAAGGCACACGACTTCTTTCCCAAACTGGCACAGGCCTCAAGCCAGAGTGTGATCACGCTGATCGACCTGTTCGCGTCGGTGCAGCCTGCGGACGACACGGTGCGCGTGGCGGCCTACTTCCGCTACGACTGGACGCTCAGTGACGGGAGGTTGGTCGACTTCACCTGCGTAGACGTGTTCGGCTTCCGTCCGGGCAGCGACCGCATCAACAGCATGCACATCGTTTACGACACGCATCCGCTGCGCGAGCGGGTGGGTGACAAGTACGCGCCAAACCCTGTGCTCAACGCTTGAGCGGCTCAGTAGTTGGCAAAGCCAGCGTGCGGCATCGAGCCCATCGATCCGCTGGTCTCTGACGTCCCAGCGATAGCCGAGAGCGACAGCATCGTGCTGTGCTCGATTCGTCTTGCGACGCTCACGCTGATGCCCGTTTTCGCCGCGGCGATCGCCGCGCACCGAGGCTGCATCCTCGTTGTAGCCAGGCAGGGATCAAGTGCGCATCAACTTTTCTCGGCCCGGCAACACGATCAAATTAAGCGGAAGCAGCCGTTCCCCAACGACTGCAGATGGCCGACTGTAGCCTGTCGCCGGCCCGCGGCTCCGAGCCCCTGCGGTCCATGTCGCGGCTAACGGGCTGGCACGCGCACGTGCGCAGGGCCGCGGGATTAGTCGCGATGCAGCGTAGAGATTCACGATTTTCAATCGGCTTTGCCACGGCATCATGGGGTGCGGCAATTGACGACATGCCAGCATGCCGTCTTGACACGACAACGTGACATGATTATTCTGCTGTCATGAGCACGACCACGTACGAAAGCCCGCTCCGCGCAGAACAGATGGAGCAGACGCGCCTTCGGATACTGGAGGCGACGGCAGATGTGCTGGCGGACGAGGAGGTCAACGAGGTCACCGTTCCGCTTGTCGCCGTGCGCGCCCGCGTGTCGGTCCGTACCGTCTACCGGCACTTTCCGACCAAGGAGGCGCTCTTCGACGAGTTCGGTGAGTGGGCGGAGGAGCACCTCCGGGTCGTCCTCCTTTCCTACCCGGACACGCTCGAGGGCGTCCGCGAGATGGCGCCCGCGCTCTATCGCATGTACGACGAGCGAGCGCCGCTGATCCGCGCCCTCCTATCGAAGCGCGGACAGGAGATCCGGGCCCGCACGCGGCGCCGGCGACTGGCGACGTTCGAGAAGGCGATGCGGGAGGTCACCGGCGGGCTCGGCCCGGCCGAGCGCCAACGCGCCCTTGCGGTGATCTACCTGCTCGTGAGCGCGCCCGCCTGGCAGGCGATGCGCGACCAGTGGGGCCTCGAGGGCCAGGAGGCCGGCAAGGCCGCCGCCTGGGCCGTACGCGTGCTGACGGACGAACTTCGCCGCAATCCGGCAAGCATGAAGGAGGTTGGTAATGATGACACTCGTCGCTGAGCAAACCTTCGCCCCACCCGGTCCGGGATCGTGGTTCCTCGACCCGACTCACTGGACGCGGCCGGTGACCCGCTTCCACGCGGAGATCTTTCCCGACGCGTTCCAGCGCGGCTTCGGCGAGAGCCTCCGCCGCTACGGATCGTTGCTCGAGTACCTGGAGGCGGGCTTCGTCAACGGGTTCCCGTACTACTGCGCACGTCCGGTCGGCGCGCCAAGGGAGGCATTCGGTCACCCTCCGAAAGAGGTGTGGGACGAGCTCGCGCGCAGTCACCCAATGATTCGGCGCCGACTCGAGACGAGCGCGACCGTGTTCGAGCGCAAGCTCTGGCGTGAGGACCTCGAGCGCTGGGACCGGGAGGTGAAGCCCGCGGCGATCCGGGCTCACCTCGCGCTGCTCGCGGTTGACCCGGCGGCGCTCGACACGCCTGCGCTCCTCGCATACATCGATCGCTGCCGCGAGAACCAGATCCATGGCGCGTACATCCATCACCTCTTCAACGTGCCGGCGCTCCTGCCAGTGGGCGACTTCCTCGTGCACGCGCAAGAGTGGACAGGCCGCTCGCCGGCCCAGTTACTCGGTCTCCTCCAGGGCGCGAACCCCGACCCGCTCGGTGCAGACGAGGAGCTCGAGCGACTGGTCGGCGCGGTCCGACTGGATACGACGGCGACGACCTTGCTCACGTCAGCCGGAGAGCCGGGCGAGGTGGTCGCCGCGCTTCGCTCGCTGTCCGGCGACACGGGCCGGCTCGCTTCGGCATACGTCGATCGTGTCGCCCACCGGCCGGTAAACGGCGAGGACGTGGGCGACCCGTCGGTGTACGAGCTTCCCGAGCTGATCGTCGGAGCGATCCGCACAGCATTCGATCGCCTCGAGACTCCACTGGCGAACGACCTGGACCGGAAGACCTCTGAGTTGCGCGACGCAGTGCCCGCTCGGCATCGCGATGCCTTCGACGCGCTGCTCGAGGAGGCTCGGGCGACCTACCGGCTACGCGACGAGCGGGGCATCTACGCCGACCTCTGGGCGATTGGGATTATGCGGCGCGCGATCCTGGCGGCCGGCCGCCGGCTTACGGCGCCCGGGCGGCTCGCCGATCCCGGCCATCTCGTCGAGGCTGGCTATGCGGAGCTGCGAAGCCTCGTCGAGTCCGGCGACGGCCCATCGGGTGAGGAACTGGCCGAGCGTGCGCGCTACCGGCTCAAGGCGCGCTACGCGGATGCGCCGGCGTTTCTCGGCGGCGAGCCGGGCGATCCACTGCCGCCCGAGTGGCTGCCGCCCTCGGCGGCAAGGCTGGAGCGCGCGATCGGTGCAGCCGTGCAGGCGATCTTCGCCGCGCCGAAGCCACGCACCGAGGAGCGAAAGGTTCACGGTCTCGGCGTCAGCCCGGGCGTGTACGAGGGCACCGCACGGGTGATTCGCGGCACCGAGGAGTTTGGTCGCATCGAGCGGGGCGACGTCCTCGTCACGAACTCCACGACGACGGCATTCAATATCGTGCTGCCTCTCCTCGGCGCGATCGTGACCGACCGGGGCGGGCTGCTCTCGCACGCCGCGATCGTCGCGCGCGAGTACGGGCTGCCAGCAGTCGTCGGGTGCACCGATGCGACCTCCGTGCTCCTGGACGGTGCGAGGGTCATCGTCGATGGCACCGCGGGCGAGGTCGAGCTCGTCGCATGACGGAAGCAGGCGACGATGAAACCGGCAGCGCTTACCGAGGAGCTCGAGGACAGCCTGTTCGGCGGCAAGGCCGCGCAGCTAGCCGCCGCCACGCGTGCGGGCCTGCCCGTTCCCGCGGGTGTCGCGCTTCCGTACGGGTTCGTGGATGCAGTCGCTGCTGACGAACGCGACGCGAGGCAGCGGCTGGCTGCAGTCTTTCGCACGCTCGGCGCCCCGCTCGTGGCGCGCTCGTCCGCAGTGGGTGAGGACTCCGAGCAGGCGAGCTTCGCAGGACAGCACCTGACGCAGCTGAACCTGCGCTCCGAGCCCGAACTCGTTGACGCCGTGTCCGCCATCTGGCGCTCGGCGCGCTCGCCTTCAGCGTTCGCGTACCGCGAGCGCCTTCGGCTGCCCCGCGAGCCGAGAATGGCCGTCGTCGTACAGGAACTCGTCGATGCGGACTCCGCCGGCGTGCTCTTCAGCCGTAACCCCGTCAACGGGTCGGACGAGATCGTGATCGAGGCGGCCTGGGGGCTCGGGGAGTCGGTCGTTGCCGGTCTCGTCATCCCAGATCGGTTCCGCTTGAGGCGTGACGGTGCCGTCGCCGAGCGAATCGCGGGACTGAAGGACGTCGCCATACGCACCGACCCGGAAGGCGGCACAAGCCGCACACTCGTTCCCGAGGGGCTCGCTCGCGTGCTCTGCCTCGACGATGCACAGCTCGCCGCGCTTCATGCGCTCGCGCTCCGCTGCGACGAGGTGTTCGGCGGGAGCCACGACCTCGAGTGGGCGTTCGCCGGCGGCCGGCTCTACCTCCTGCAGCGGCGAGCGCTCACGGCGATCCTAAGTCCAGCTGCAGGCGACCACACAGACGAGCACGTGCGCTTGCCTAACTAGCAGACCCGAAACGACCGGCCGCTGTTGGCCGGGTTCGCAAGAATCGACACCGATCAGATCGACCTGGCTAGCCATGCAGACTACGGACTGCACTCAACATTTCGTGGGTGTCATGAGCCATGACCGCGAGAAACGCCAGCAGGCCCAGGTAGTAGACGCAGTAGGTCAAACGGGTCTCGGCCGTCACCGTGTAGTACGCATGGTTAGCAGGATCCTCCGGATCGTATTTCCAGGCGCGGATCACCTGGGGCGCCGCGAGCACGGCGACGAGAATGAGCAGCGGACTCGGTCGCCAGAGAAAGACCGCTACCAGAACGGGAACGCCGACTAGCCACACGCGCGGCGTAAGAACTGCGGTGATGCGACCGCCATCCAGCGGAGAGATAGGAATCAAGTTGAAGAGGTTGATAAAAAACCCCGCGTATGCCAGCGCAAGCAACAAGGTGCTTCCCGCCTCGCGTGCAGCGAAATAACAGCCGAGCGCGGCCAGGCTACCCAACAGCGGCCCGGCGAAACCGACCCATGCCTCCGTCTCGACGTCGTGCGGCTGATCCTTCAGTTCGATCCAGGCACCCACGAACGGAATGAATGTTGGCAGCCCAACATCGAGCCCGCGCTGGCGCGCGGCAAGGTAGTGGCCCATCTCGTGGACGAAGATGAGTCCCACGAAGCCGACGGCGTACGGCCAGCCGAAGATGAGAGCATATGCAACGACCGACAGCAGCATCGAGCCGCCGGTAAGCAGCATCTTGCTGAACTTGCCGGCCGTCAGCAGCAGGAGAACCAGCTTCATTACCTGAGGGGCTAGCCCTTGGAAGATGTCGGGTTGTCGCCGATTGGAGCAGCCGCATCCTCAGGGGGCTGTGCCGTCATGGCAGGAGCTTTTGCCTTCCTCTTGAAGAGCTTGGTCGCGCCCCATGCAGCGGCAGCGGCTGCAAAAATGCCGACCTTTGCAAATTTCGCGAGGAAAGCGAGAAGTACTGCGAATAGTCCAAGCTTCTTTGCCGCCGCCCCCGCCACCAGCGCCGCGAGACCGTAGGCCGCGACCTTGTCTGTTGAGCTGTTGAAGTGGAAGGCCGCTTGTGGCCGCGAGCAGCTGGTCTTCGGGTCAAGCCCGTGTTGAACGAAGCGGTAGCTCAATCGAACCTGAAAGCGGGACCGAATCGATTCGCGCGGCGCTTGCGACAACGATGGCACGGGGCCGCTCAGCAAGGTCAGCGAGTGCGCGCCACAAGAAGCGAATCGATGCGGCGTCAAGCCCGCCCGTGGGTTCATCGAGCAACGTGAGTGCGCGTCCTGATGCGAGCGCAGCCGCCAACCAGACCTTGCGCTTTGACCCGGTCGAAAGCATGTACATCGGCTTGTCGAGATGCGGGGTCAAGGAGAATCCCTCGACGAGGGCTCGCCACCTAGCCTCGCTGAAGCGCGCATCGCCAGCGTTGAGCGACGCCGTGCACTTAACCGCGGTGACCTCATCAAACGCGTCGGTCGTCGGGTCGCAGAAGAACACGTTTCGTTGATAGGCCTCGGGCGCGCCATCAAGACGGGCACCTGCGAGGGTCAGCCGGCCCTCAGCGGGTAGTCTGCCCGCAATCAATCGAAGAACCGTCGACTTTCCGCTGCCGGTGTCGCCGTACAACAGCGTGACCCCGGCGCCGATGGATGCGCTCCATCCAGCCGCGAGCGCCGGCTGCCCTGGGTGCGCGAAGCACAAGTCCTTGACGTCGAGAATGGGAGCGAGTGCCGTAGGCTTCATGTCGCAACCCTACAGCAACGGCAGGCAAGGGCCTCTCAATCCTTGCCCCACCGCCATCTGGGTGGCTCTCCCTTGACCCAGCACACGGCGACAAGGACGAGGCTCAGGGGCCGTGACAAGCAAGACAAAAGTGAAGGGCTCCCGGTCTGGACGGGAAAGTAGCGCAGCCAATACGAGCAGCGCGAAGTACGCGACAAGCACGGCCCAGCCTTGCCAGCAGGTTGGGATGCCCCAACCCCAACCATACCGCTTTGCTGGAAACCCAATACTCGTGCTCGCGTGGCATTCGTCATCTCCAAACTCTTAACCCGAGTCATTTTGACGTGGCTTAAGACGGGAGCTGAAGGTTCGGTGTTGGCCGTCACTTGCCCTTTGGCCTAATGGCTGCGACTTTGTACACCGCGTCATTTGTCGTAGGTCGTCCACGTTCCGAGGTGCGCTCCACGCTCGAAGGAGCCCTGCCAAGTTCAAACGACACAGCGCCGAAGAACTCCGAAGTCGAACCGTCAAGGTCGGTCTTTGCAAACACGCAACGCGCCTTGACGGGCGCCCGAGACAACGGTCGACAACTTTGGACATGACCACCGAGGCCACGAACTCGGAAGGCGAGACCGGGGCCTGTCGCGCCTGCGTCAAGCGCTGCGAGCATCCATGAACATCAAAATGTAATACGAATTGACTAATTCAACATCGCGGCCGCTAAATGACCAAGGCCGCCCACCTCGCCCTGGCCTGAAACCACCAATGAGACGCACATGAACTTCGTCGACTGGTGTGCCAAGAACCTCCAAGGCAGACTGGCAACCTGGGCGCGTAGCAATCAGGCTTTCAAAGTTCCAATCTGAGCGGGCGCCCGCTCAAAGGAGAGACGACATGCCCAAGGTAGTAATCACAGCGCAGATTGAAGACCCGGACAAGTGGGAGAAGGGCTTCCGGACCCACGGTCCGCTCTTCAGGAGCCAAACCGTAACCAAGCCAATTAGTTTCGCGACCATCGCAGGCAATCAAGTCGCGGTGTGCGCCGAGCCCGATGACTTGGACGCGTTCATGAAGGGCATGGATTCCCCCGCGACGGCGGAAGCCATGGCCTTTGATGGCGTAAAGAGAGAGACCGTCAAGATATTCGTCCTGGACAAGGAATTTAAGGTCTAGTGCGCGCGTCTTGCGCGGGAGATTGAACAGACGCTCGTCGTTCGGCAGCGCTGCCGTGCCGGGACGTTCCGCGCGGGCGTGTATGTAAAGCAGCGCCTGAGACTCGAAGTCGCGGACTGGTGCTCGAACACCGTGGACCTACGGGCCGGTTTTCCTACGTGGCGAATGCCGGAGACAGCACCGTGTCGGTCTTCAACGTCAACGCCCGCACGGGCCAACGTCGCTTCACACCAAACTGAGCGGATGCGACGAATGTCCGCATCTGGCCGGGACTGCGAGTTCGAGGCAGCTCCAGGAAGGCGTCCTTCGTCAGGAGCGCCTGGCTAGCCCTTTGCACTGAAAGACAGCTTCCAGGCAACATTGGGTACTCACACTGCCGGCCAGGAGCCGCCGCTCGACCACGGTGCCAGAGTCCGGTCGGTCGGCGCCGCTCTCGACCCAAAGGCGTCTGCCGCAATTTTCAGGGCGACCGACGGCTCCGCCCAGAGAGCAGCCGCGAGGCTCACGCACACCAGCTTGGCGGCGGTGCTACTTGCGCGCCTCAAGCACCAAGTTGAACGGCGTCTCGGTCGCCCGGCGGAAGCGGGAGAAGCCCGCCTCAGCGAAGACATGTCTCAACCTGCGTTCGCCGGCTTGCGCGCCCAGCCCCAGCTTGACCTCCTGTGACAGAGAATTTGGCGTGCAGATGCAAGTCGAAGCCGCGTAGAACAGCCGGCCTATGGGATTGAGGTTCTCGTCGAGATCGTCGTTGGCAAAGGGCTCGACCAGCAGCACTGTGCCTCCCGGCTTCAACGCCTCATGCGCGCGCTTGGCTGCCCCCACTGGGTCGCCCATGTCCGAGTTCACGCAGGCGACTGCACGCGATTTCCCCGGTAGCGATTTCGATTTGGTGTGCTTCTTCGACTGCCTGCACGACCCGGTCGCCGACGGCGGCGTCGGCCGCGCGCTGACGCGCCTGCTCGATCGAGCGGTCGTGAATCGTCCTCGGGCGTCGGCTCGTGCAGCACTGACCAGACGCGTTCGCCACCGTGGTGGCGCAGCAGCATCGCCAGCAATTTGTCGCCGTCCAGGCGGTCGGTCTTGGCCCGCCTGGCGTGTCTGTTCACCTCGATGCTGGAGGAGTCGACCACGATGTTGTCGACTCCCTGCTCGATCAGCCAGCGGTGCAGCCACCAGCCGTCGCGCCCTGCTTCGTAGCACGAGT
>NZ_JAGGNV010000117.1:4862-9113 GCF_018614955.1 Variovorax paradoxus | reverse complement strand
GTCGATGCCAGGCACCACTTGAACACTGGCGCAAAGGGGCGCGTTCATATAGAGCCTGCACGTGCTGGCATACAACCTGAAGCGGGTGATCGCGATCCTGGGTATTGCCAAAACGATGAAGGCGGTGAGATCGATGGGGGCGTGAGGCCCCTCGATGGCCTTTGCGACTCTTGCAGCGACTCTGACGCGTAAGCAACTCTGAGTTTGCGTGACAAGACCACTGGATGACCCCGTGGCGCCGATAACGGCCACAAGGCCGCGTGTTCGGCATACTCGCAAGTCAAAGCCGTTTGCACACGGCCTAGGCCGAAGGGGGCCTCATCTCACCCAGTTCTCGGCTGGCATGCAATCGGTGGCATCTCCCGCTGTCAGCGCGCCTCATGCATCAAAGGCACATCGCTTCGTCCCACCGCCAGGCTCGTGCACATCAACCGACCTGACCCGTCCAGCGTCCAGATGAACCGTCGCCAGTCGGTGTCCATCTTCCAACCACGTGACGCGGCAACCGGTGTAGGTCGATGGAAGTGATTGCGGATAGGTGAGCAGCTTCCCAGCGTGGGTGGAACGCACCTTGGAACCGGCCGGTGGCTTGTCCATGGCGCAAACATCAAGCGCACCTGCAAGGGCGCCCGCTGCTGACAACATCGTCGCACCAAGAATGGCTATTCGATAGAGGAAGTTCATAGGCGCTTAGTCGAAGGTCCGCAGTTGGCCGACATCGGCCTGACGCGAGGATGCCACATGCGCATGGCGCCAAGCGCTGGCCGCTGGTGGGATCACCAACTTGTGAGAAAGCACGATCAACAATTTTGACTGCGGCTCAGTGACTGTGGCTACCCGCAGAGGCTGCTGGTTGCCTTTGATTCGTCATCCACCGCAATGTGCCTGCGCCGCAATGGAGAGCGCGGTTTGGCTTCGGGTATAGCCGAAGAAGCGACCACGACCGACCATCGACGCGCTCGCAGCCGCGAGCGCTGGCTCCTCAAAGGCGCCAGTTCACCGCCTGATTGTCCCTCACATCGGGCGCTGCTTGGCGAGCAGCGTAAGCGCTTTGCCATTCATCGAACTGGCCCTCGACGCCCATGCACCTGGCCAAGCGCGCAAGCCGCCGCTTGTCCAGCAATCGGATGTCCAGATCCATCGGCGGAGGCGTGAGTCGGCTGCGCGCCGAGGCCCCGAGGTAGATCCAGTCCATGAGCGCTTTCTCCGGGGTGCTGCGCTGATAGTCGAAACGCGGATCCTGGATGTCGTCGAGGCGCTCGGTCACCTCGCCGACATTGACCAGCCGCGCGGGCATCGCGAAGAAGCGAAAGGTGGCCAGGGCGGTTTTGCGGTCACTGATCTGCGGATTGGTCCACGTCGGATCCGTCGGGATCACACAGGTGATCGTGTCGCCAAAGTTGTTGGTGACGCCCGCCTGCTCGAGGACCCAGGCCAGACTTACGACGCTGCGCGCGCGGATCCAGTGCGAGGCCGCGGCCGGGCTCACATCGTTGTGGCCCATCCGATTCAGATAGACCCCACGAATGACCTGCAGGAGCTTGCGCGCAGCGGCCATCTCCCTCAACCAGCGTTGAAAGGTCGCGTCCGAGGGCTCCGAATCCTCTTCCGCTAGGGCATTGCGCATCAGCATCTGAAGCATGCCAATCGTGAGCACCTCAGGCGTCTCGCGACTCATGAGTGCCGCCTCCAACCGTAGCTTCCAAGCCGCAATCATGGTCGTGGCACCGCGGGCCCAGCGTCTTGGTCCGGAGGCTCATCGCTGGCCAGATCCCCTTGCTGGCCTTGACGAAGGGCCAGTGCGCCGTCGACCCAACGCTCAATCGCCTCGCCGACTTCCAGCGTGTACTCGAGCCAGCGCTCCTCGGTCAACGCATCGCGCTCGCTCAACGGGAGGTACGGCCGAAGCTCCTCGCGCGCATGTGCGAATGTGACGAGCTCGAGCTTTGCCATGGCGGTCGACCGGATGTGCTGCAGAAGTAGAGGATCTTGGGCAGCCAGAAGTGCCACAGGGTTGGCTCCCACTGCGATGAGGTCGTGCAGGTCGTAGATGTCCCGCGGGGCGTTGCGGGAGTCGGACATTGCCGCGGCGACCTTCATCGCGGCCAGCATATCGACCGTGTAGGCCTCGACGAAGAAGGGCGCCATCCCATAAGTCGATGGGGTCACCACCTGGACCGCACGGATGTACTGTCGGTTGAGCTCCTTCGCCCTTCCGGATACCTCGACCTCGAACCGCAGCGGCGCCGAGTCGCCGGCCGCGCGCCCCGTCAGGCGCGCCCTGACGGTGGTCTCAGATTCCTTCGTGATCTCGGCGTTCGCGTCCCGCATGCCGGCGGCGGCCGCCGCCGTCTTCAGCGATGCGCGCAATCGGCCCTTGGTCGAATTCAGCGCCAGGCGTGGATCGCGATCGAAGTCGATATCCTTGGTCATGCGCATGCTGCCCACCACCGTGCGCATAGCCATGCCACCCTTCAAGATTAGCCTCCCGGCTGCCTCGCTTTGGATCTCGCGCAGGAGCGCCAGCTGCGCGCGATCGATGACGGCGACACTGGAGTCGAAGCCCTTGTCAGCGGGGTTTGCAATAGTGGCCATCAGTCATTATATGACTGTTATGTACTATGTCAATTCCCGACAAGAATCCGCTCCGCACGGCGCCTCTCGATCGCCGAGAGGCGAGGCGGCAGGATTGAGCTGGCGACGCAGCGCATCCTGCGAGCGCCAGAGCACGGAGCCGCTAACGAAATCCTGTCTGACCTGGCGCGTGGTGGGCAGTGCGATGGCCATGATGCGCATGCGCGCGCAGCGCTACGCGCTCGTCTCCCCGGTCGCGCATGCAGACCAGATCCTGAGCGACCTAGTGTGCGCCGAGACGGCAGAGATTATCCTGCAGCCGCTCTCCGAGGGGCTTGCGCTGTTCGCGGAGTTCGACATCACGCCGGCGGCTGGCCGGGTCTACTCCCGCACGACGGCGGCGTCGATGATCTGCTTCGGCGTCGCACTCGAGGGGGGCGGCGGTCGGCACAGCCCGATGGACATCATGCTGGCCGGACTGCTACAGACCACCCGGCGCCGCCGCGAGTTTCTCGAGCGAAAGGCGGGCATCTATGCCATGCCGTATGAGTACGAGCATGGCTACCTTTCGGGCTACCTGTCCGCCAAGGCACTGTGGGCCGCCCTGGCTCCGCGCTCGAAGTCGCTCGCGGACCGGGACACCTTCCTGGCGTTCATCCGGTCGTGGATCTACAGTGACGCGGGGCTGGCGCTGGCGATCGTCACCGGGCACGCCGATCACATCCGAGCCAGCGAGCGAATCGTGCAGCGGGTGTACGACCGCTTCGCGCATCTGATCGGCGCGCCGGACCTGGCGGCCATCGTCGATCGGTGGGAACGGGCCGTCGACGCGAACGAACCCGTCGCAACGGCGCTGGGCCTGAACGACGAAGAGCATCGCGAGGCTGAGGAGGCCGTCTTCCTGTTAAATCGCGATGTCAATGACGAGGGGCCGATCAGCGATTTTGCCGCTCACGCCTTCAGCACTCTTCTGGAGCGCAAGTATGTGACACTGGGCAGCCTTCCGGCGACCGCCCTTTCGCGCGCCGCCGGCGTCGACATCGAGGCTGCCAACATGACGACGAGCTATGGAGTCGTCGCCGGGATGCCGGAGGGCCGGGTCCAAGGCGAGATCCACATCGTGATGCCGTCGCGAATGAACTGCCTGCTGATTTACCTGGTCAGCGATGGTGGCACGCACCTGCTGAAGGCATCCGGCTCGCCGGCCTTGACGGTAACGAGTTGCACCGCTACCTCCTCAACCGGGAGACCAACGACTCGATCCACGCGGACCTGCGGGCCGCGCTCGACAAGACCACCGGCAAGGGTGTCGCGCCCATCATCCTCGGGCATGTCCGTCAGCAGGTGCTTAGGAACTGTGACCAGATCTACGGCCGTCTCGCGACGCTTCACGCGAAGGAAGAGGCCATCGACGCCGTTCTCGCGTTGCTGCGGAAGAAGGGCCTGCTTAGCATCCTCGATGGAGACCATGCGCTGTTGCGCGGCCTGGCCGCCATCGGCTTGGCCAACACGAGCGGAACGGACAGTGCCTCGATGATGCTCTACGAAAAATTCCTGCGTCTCGACGACGAACTGATCGAGCGCACCATTCGCAGTGCCGAGGAGCGCCATGGCATGCGCCTGCTGCAGCCGGGTCGGTCGTACGGCGGCGCGATAGCGCTGATATGGCTTGATCCT
>NZ_JAGGNV010000117.1:0-4674 GCF_018614955.1 Variovorax paradoxus | reverse complement strand
GTTCGCGCGCGATGGCCACGACCCACCAGCGTGACCGCGGCGATGAGCTGCACCCCGCGCAGCGCCTGCAGCGCGGCCACCACCGGCGCCAGCGACCAGCCCGCCAGCGCATCGCGCAGCGACTGCTCCAGGCGTGCGATGCGCGCCCCCGACTCGCTGACCGCGTGCAGGTACTCCTGGAAGGCGATCTGCTGCGCGGCGTGCGGCAGCGCCAGGCGGCCCAGCCAGCGCAGATGCGCCGCCGTCCAGGCACTCTTGCCCGCGTACACCACGCACTGCGCAGCAGCAGCGCCTTCAGGCGGTGGCGTGCATTGCGCTGCTCGCGCACGGCGTCCTCGCGGGCGCGCACCAGGTCGCGCAGCGCCTCGTCCACGGCGTCTGGCACGCGCACGGCACTGAGTTCACCCGCGCGCGCCAGGCGCGCGAGCATCAACGCATCGCGGCGATCGGTCTTGACCCGATCGCCCGAGCGCTTGGGGATGGACGAGGGCGCCACCACTTCGCAGTGGTAGCCCAGGGCGGTGAGGTGGCGCTGCAGCACGAAGCCGCAGGGGCCCGCTTCGTAGACCACATGCACGCAGTGGCCTCGGCTGACCAGGCGGCGCAGGGCCTTGCTGACGGCATCGACGCCACCGGCCACCGCACCCAGATGGCGTACTTCGCCGTCACGGCCGGCCTCGGCCAGGGCAATGTCGATACTGTCCTTGTGGACGTCCAGACCGACGTAAATCGTGGCCGCGGTAGTGGTAGATTGACTCATGGCCCGTCTCCTTGCTCGTTGACACGCTGTCCACCCCTCGGGGTGCAGCGTTGTGGCTCGGCGCACCTACGGTGCGCAACCCACGGTAGTCCCGGAGACGGGCCACCTCAACGGCTCAAGCCATTCTGTCTAGTGTGAGGCCACCGGCCGCTGCGACCCCTTGTTTGCGCGCGCCGGTCAACCCGAGCTTTATTGGGGCCATGAAGGTGTGCATAGCCAGGATCAAGATGAATGATGCGCTGGCCCAGGGCACTGACATCGGGCTCGTGCCGTCGGAGTCGCAACTCGGGACTGCCTACACGCAGAACTGACCGCCCAAAGGGCAACCAACGGCGACGAATTCATCGGCTGCAGAGCCGTAGACCAGCGGCGCGAGTACAAGCGTTCGGAGACCTCCCGGCTCCATCCCTCAGTCAGCCAGCGACGAACAACCTGTAGATCGCGCGGCGGAACTTCCGGTCTGTAGCTTTCAACTATGCGACCGCATATTGCCCGACTGGCGCCATTAGGCGAGAACCACATCGCGCTTTTCCTACCGACGACATGCGCCGGCGCTGTCTGGCGGCTGGCGCAGATGTACTCTTCGATAAGTCGACCGAGCTCGAGGCTTTCTTTGCATACTGCTTTGAAGCGCCCAAGCATGACGCTGCCTTAGCGCTCGTTCGGGCCGCAGACGACCAGCTTAAGGAGAGGGTCCTGCCTCAGCTGTAGTACTTTCGTGGTGCGTGGTCAGCACCCGCATCCCGTGGCATTCTCAGCGTTTCATGAAGAACAAGAAGCGCGGCACCATCGAGATGACCGCCGCCATGGTGAATTCCGGAACCATCGGGTGGTTCGTCGTGGAATCGGGCCAGCCCATCATCGACCTGCTGTTCTGGCGCTGCGCCTTCGGCGCGGCGACGCTCCTGATTGTGTGCTCGGCCAAGGGCATGCTGCGCGGCCAGCTCTCGCTTCGCCTCTTCGCTTGGGCGGCGCTGGGGGGTGCGGCCATCGTGTTCAACTGGCTTCTCATCTTCGCCTCGTTCTCGCGGGCGTCCATCTCGATCTCGACAGACGTCTACAACACTCAGGCCTTCTGCTGCTTGCTCTGGGAGGGCTGTTCTTCTCCGAGACGCTGACCGCGACCAAGCTGATGTGGCTCGGCTTGGCGTTCATTGGCGTGGTGCTTATCGCGCTGGCGAAATCCGATGCGGACTACATCGGCACCGATTATGTCGCGGGCATCCTCATGGCACTCGGCGCGGCCTTCTTCTATGCGCTGGCCGCCATCATCACCAAGAAGCTCAGCGACACACCGCCGCACATAATTGCCCTGGCCCAGGTATGCGTCGGCGCCGTCATTCTTGCGCCCTTTGCCAACCTGTCGACGCTCCCCGCCCTCATAGAAGCCGACCTCGCCGTAAATTCTCAACGGCCATCTACTGCAGCCAATGGCCGCTGGCTGTTGTCGCATCCCGTTTGTTGGCCACCAAGAGCCCGTCGACGAGCTTCTTCGCCTTGCAGTCGAGCTTGTCAAAAATGACCTCCCGTTTGGCCCGGCTCGTGGTCAACGCGACCCGCCCCGCGAACTCGCCGCCTCGGTGGACATCTGCATGCGCGGAGATCTGCTCGCCGCACCCAGTCACTCGATGGTGATGACCGCGCCTCGATAGTCGAATTCCCTCTGAATCTCATTGTTCATATTGATGATCTTCCTGAGAAGCTGCACGGGCTGCAGCTCGGGGTTGGGAACGCAGTTCCAAAGTCAGCTGCCGGCGGCAGCCGGGCCATCTCTGGGATGTGTCACGGGCATCCAACGGGGCGAAGGTCATGCCAATCGTCGTTCCACCCAATGGGTATCGGCACCAAAGAGACGATTTCCCTGGTGTGCAACGAAGGCCAATTTTTCCCGGTTGAGGGGTGTGTCCGGCCGCCACAGCTCATGAACAACGACCACAGCCTCTTGCTGGACCAAATCGTTCGAACGGCGCAGCCTGATCTCGATGAGTGCACGTGATTTGCGGGACACTGCTTCTCCTTTCGTCGTGTTCCACCAACGTAAGAGCGTGCTGTCTTACGTCTCATCAGGCGCAATGTACGGCAATATTCGATTGATGTGAACTTTTCACATACTCTTCACATAGGTGCCAAGATGTACTTTGACCGGGAAGACACATGGACTTGTCGCTGAACCCGATGGATGACGTGAGCTCGGGCACTACCCGTTCGCTGCAGGAATTGCAGGCCCTGATCCTCGAGCTGTACGGCAGCGAAGCGGCGGCGCTCGACCGGCACGCGCCCCTGCGCGACAAGGGATTCGATTCGCTGACGCTGATCGAATTCGTGTTCGCGATCGAAGACCGCTTCTCCATCTCCATTGCGGACGACGAGACGAACAGCGTCGACACGCTGGCCGGGCTCGCGGCGTTGGTCGACGACAAGCTCCGGATGACTCAAGCCAAGTGACAGCCGAGGCCGCTGTCAATTAGCGGCATACGCGTCATCGCTCGAACGCCGCCTCTTGGCGCCGCTAGGGCTCGTTGATGGCAGCAAGCCCATCGTCGGTGAGATAGAGATCGAACTTTCCACGGCCAAGCGGGCCCATCTCCACCAACGTACCCACGCCGGTGTCGAGTTGCAGCGTGGTCGACTCTTCGCATCTTTCACGACTGCGATGGGCGTGTGGCGTTCAGCGCCGTGTACCAAGTACTCGCGTTTGAAAAATTCCCAAACGACTTCCGCTTCGAGCGAAATGCGATCTCCTTGAGTGTCTACGTGCGGCCAAGGCTGCATGCTGCTCGCTTGAGCATCAAGAGGTGCAATCGCGTGAGAGTAGACCCAACGGGCCGCCAAGAGCGTAGGCGTTTAGTCATGCCTGGCGAACGATGAAGACGGGCGTTCTGTCCTCCTCATATTGGGACTCAACGCTCATGTATACGTTTGCCCACACGCCTACATTTGGACTCAAGCCAGACCCGCCATTCGAATTTGCCAGGCGGGATGGTCGATGAAAAAGCAGGTTAGGAGTTGGATATGCAACGTGTCGTCTTCTTGGTCAGCCCTCGCGACGGCGGCATTGGTCATTGCGTTTGGCTGGCCCGTCCTGCTCGCAGGCTTTGCTCTCGCATTGTGTACGTTTCTCTTCTCCACTGCCGCCACAGCCGGGGAGGCGTCAACGACGCGGCCTGCTGAAAGCAGCGGACCTCATCGCCCCCGGACAGCCGCATAGCATGAAGAGTGGATCGGACGTGATCCGGTTCACCTATGCCACGGTTGAAATCTCATTCGACAAGCCGGAGTTCTACTGATGACCCCCAGCGCAGAGTTCCCAACTTCCATTGCGTGGCGCACAGCGTTCCGGGACGAATGGTTCCGTCTAGAAGGCCACAGATCGGGGCGACGTGGAAAATTGGGCAATCGAACTCTACCCAACGCATTGGCGCCGCCATCCAGCGGAGGTGGCCCGCGAAGAGTGGCGCGGGTCAACGGAAGAGTCGTGCGGTCGTAATCAACTTCCATCTTCCCTGACCAAACGAGAATTTCGTTTCCGACTCGCTCTCTGGAGAGCCTTGTCGTGAGCGCGGCCAGCGCTTGCTTACTGCGCCGAAAGCGGAATCGACCTTCTCGCTGCTCAGCCAGCTGTGCCCTCAGCAGGGCCCTCTTCAGCAGCAAACGCGGCGGCCACTGCCGACACCAACGTCGAAACGGACCCATTTAGCTCGGGGGCGGGGCGGGGTCCCGAGCGCGCGCCATGGCGAATGAGCGGTACGCGTCCTGGAACGCCACGAGTTGAGGGCAAGTCTTGGAGCTGCGCGCGACGGCCGCCCGGTAGCACTGGGCGGGCATCATCTGCCAGGGCCACCACCGCCGCCGCCAGGGCCACCACCGCCGCCACCGGGGCCACCACCGCCGCCGCCAGGGCCACCACCGCCGCC
>NZ_JAGGNV010000116.1 GCF_018614955.1 Variovorax paradoxus | reverse complement strand
CATCCAGATTGACGCGCCGCAGTCGTGGCACCCAGGCCCAGGTGCTCGGCCAGCGTGCGGGTGCTCCAGTGGGTGGCGTTGGCCGGCTTGTCATGCAGCGTGGCATGCACGATCCGCGACTCAACTTCGGCCGTGACCGTGGCCGGGCGGCCCGTGCGCGGCGCGTCCTTGCGAAGCGCATCGATGCCCCCGTCCAGGAAGCGCTGGCGCCAGAGCGCCACCTGGCGGCGATCGAGGCCGGCCTCCACAGCGATGTCCTTGTTCTGCAGGCCCTTGGCGGCCAGCAAGACCACGAGTGCGCGCTGTTGAACCCGTGCCTCCACGCGCCGGCGCTTGCTCAACACACGAAGCTCCCGCTCGGTGTTCTCGTCCAACTCAATCGTCTTGGCAACCCGCATCGCTGCAACCTCCTGCGCGATTGGAGTATGCCGGGCCAGATAAGTTCTACTACTTCACGCGCACTGCACTAGCGTGCTCGAATTGCCGTCGAAGCCGTGACATCCTTTGCCGGAATCACCGCCAAGCTTTATCGAAATCCACACGCGCCGCCCACTCCGCTGCGTTGCGCAATGGCGCCAAGGCTCGACGTGCCGCTCGAGTCCGCAAGCGCACCAATGCGTCAGCGCGGCGCTGTCGAAGCACGGACTCCAAGGCCCCGGCGACGGCGACAACAGTCTTGTCGCCTCGCAGCGCGCGCAGCCGCCAAGCAAAGGCAAGCTGATTCAAGTCATCGATGCTCAGGCGTGCGAGACGGAGATCGTCCTCCTCCATCACGCCGCGGTCAGCATGCGGATCAGGACCGGAACGGAAACGGCAAGGATGCCGAGCATCACGATGCGTCGCCATGCCGACGCAGCCTGGTCGCGCTGGGCCGCCCGATAGGCGTCCAAGGCGGCTCGCTGTTCGGCCGGATCGGAGTGCTCTTCCCACCAGGCGTGGGCCGTCGATTTGCTGCTGGTCATCATGTAACCCATTGTGGTTACTTTTCGCCTTCTCGCGAAGGCAAAAAAACACACTTTGGTTCACAGATCGACGGCAGCGCGCGGGCCGCTAGCGGCGCGGAAAGCGCTTGATCATGCTGTGTCCCAGCGAGGTGATGGCCATGACGGTGGCGGGCGGCTGGTCGTAGCCGTCCAAGGTCCGCACGGGTTTGGGGATGGTCGCCTTGACGTGGCCCGCGAGGCTCAGCACGCGCACGGCATCGACGTCCGAACCTTGGTTGACGGCGACCGGTAGATCATGTTCTGCCAAACGATGAAGCAGGGTGATAGGCACCCGGCGAGTATGCCGGGCCGCGGCGTCAGGTCGGCGACAGGCTTGTAGGCCATGTAGGCCAAGACCTCAGGCAACGCGCGCCAATGCCTGACTGCCGGCCCGCCGCGAAGGCCTGCGAGGTGGGCGCCGATTCGCCAGCCCCGAATGCCATGAATGCAGCTCTCCGCGACGAGCCCGCCCGCCATCGGGCGCTCCGGCACCGATACGTCGAGATCGACGGCGTCCGCACCTTCTACCGCGAAGCAGGATCCGAGGATGCACCGGTGATCCTGCTCCCGCGCGGCTATCCCTGCTCTTCCTACCAGTTTCGAAATTTCATGCCTGCGCTGGCCGACCGCTGGCGGCTCGTCGCGCCCGACTTTCCGGGCTTCGGCTACAGCGACACGCCGGCACCGGCGCGCTTCGGCTACACCTTCGATGCCTACGCCGACTTCCTCGACCGCTTCGCGTCCGCGTTGAAGCTCGAGCGCTATGCGCTCTACCTGCACGACTACGGTTCGCAGATCGGCCTGCGCCTGGCCATCCGCGCGCCCGAGCGTGTGGCCGCCCTGATCATCCAGAACGGCGACATCTACGAGGACGAGCTCGGGCCCAAGTACCAGGGCCTCAAGGACTACTGGGCCCAACCGACGCTGCAAGCCCGCGCCAAGCTGGTCAATGCGGTCAGCGAGGAAGGCTTTCGCGACGAGTTCATCGGCGAGATCGACAAGCGACTGGTCGAGCGCATGCCGCCCGATCTCTGGAAGCTGTCATGGTCGCTGATGACGCCGCAGCGGCAGGAGATCATGGTCGGTCTCATGGAAGGCCTTCAGGAAAACCTGGCGTGGTTCCCGAAGTACCAGACCTACCTGCGCGAACATCGTCCGCCGACCCTGATCGTGTGGGGCCCTCAGGACGGCTACATGCCCGAAGACGCAGCGCGGGCCTACCTCAGGGACCTGCCGGATGCCGAACTCCACCTGCTCGACGGCGGGCACTGGGCGCTGGAAACCCATCTCGCCGAGGTCGTTGCGCTCGCGCGCGATTTCCTCGGACGAACCCACCCGACGAGCGAATCAGGTCTTGAGAACCTGGCAACGCCGATTTCCCCCGCAGAAAGGACCATGTCATGAGCACCGACGGCGCCCGCTCGGGCAAGCCCACCATCGCCCGCATCTGGCGCGGCCGAACCACGCGCGACAAGGCCGACGCGTATGCGCGCTACGTCTACGAAGAGGGCATCCGCCCGCTCGAAGAAAAAGCCCTGGGCGTCCAGCTCTTGCGCGAAGACCGCGAGACGGAGAGCGAGTTCGTCACGATCTCCTACTGGGAAAGCGTGGAAGCGATGTCGCGCTTCGCGGGCAAGGACCCGCGGCGCATCCATCATCTCGAGCGCGATGCGGAGTTCCTGATCGAGCTGCCGCGCGAGGTGCAGGTGCTGCAGATCCTCGCGGGCTCCGGCAAGCGCTGACGACGCGGAACGTTAGGGCCTTTCACACATAAATCACCCCCGAGTGAGGCCCCACAGAGGGCCCAATCTAGGCGCCAAGCGCAACTGGGTTGCACACCCAGTGAGCATTGGCAACGACGAGTGGGCCCTCTGTGGGGCCTCACCCGGAGGGCCGGCGCGGGGGTGATTTATGTGTGAAAAGGCCCTAGGCTTGGCCCAATTTTTTCTGCGGGCCGATCCATGCACGTTCAAGAGGCTGTTGCAAGCCGCCATTCCATCCGGGCTTTCCTGCCGACGCCGGTCGACGGCGAGACGATCCGCCGCGTGCTGACGGCCGCCGCACGCGCGCCTTCCGGCGGCAACCTGCAGCCCTGGCACATCGACGTGCTCGCGGGCGAAGCACTGGCCGAACTCAGGCAGCGCATGCAGGCGCGGCTCGCGGCCGGCGAAAGCGAGCCCGCCGCCTACGACATCTATCCCAAGGAGCTGCACTCGCCCTGGCGTGAGCGGCGCTTCCAGGTCGGTGAGGCGATGTACGCGCGCCTGGGCATTCCGCGCGAGGACAAGGCAGCGCGGCGGCGCTGGTTCGCCAACAACTACGATTTCTTCGGCGCGCCGCTCGCGCTGTTCTGCTCGGTCGACCGCTCGATGGGTCCGCCGCAATGGTCGGACCTCGGCATGTACCTGCAGACCGTGATGCTGCTGCTGCGCGGCGAAGGGCTCGACAGCTGTCCCCAGGAGTGCTGGGCGGTCCACCCGGACACGGTGGGCAACGTGCTGCGACTGCCGCCCGAACGCATGCTGTTCTGCGGCATGGCCATCGGCCACCGCGATCCCGAGCATCCGGTGAATGCGCTCGTCAGCGACCGCGCGCCCGCCGCCGAGTGGCTGCGCTTCCACGGCCTCTGACGAAAGCGTTCAGGGTTCCGGCACGAAACGCGGTGCGCGCCGCTCGATGTTGGCGCGCACGGCCTCGGTCTGGTTGGCGCTGCCGACGAGCGCTTTCTGCTCGACCGATTCGGCCAGCAGCAGGTCGGCGGCGCTGTGCGCCATCGCGGCATTCAGGAGCCGCTTGCCGGCGCGGATCGCATCGGGACTCTTCTGCGCGATCTCGTGCGCCATCTGCAAGGCATCGGCCAGCGGATCGGCCGATACCTGCGTCGCGAAGCCGAGCGCCACGGCCTCCTCGCCCGAGAAGATGCGGCCGGTGAAAGTGAGCTCGCGCACCACGTCGGTCCGCGCCAGCTCGCGCATCAGCACCATGCCGCCCATGTCGGGCACCAGGCCCCACTTGATCTCCATCACCGACAGCCTGGTGTCCGGCGCGACCAGCCGCAGGTCGGCACCCAGCGCGACCTGAAGCCCGCCGCCGAAGGCCACGCCGTGGACCGCGGCGATCACCGGTACCGGCACTTCACGCCAGACCATCGCCACCTGCTGCGCGGCATTGGCGATGCCGTGCGTACGCGCGAGCAGGTCCGCAGCGGCGCCCGATCCGATGACGCCGCTCGCGCCGCCCTGCCCCATGCGCTCGAAGGACTGCATGTCGAGTCCGGCGCAGAAAGCCTTGCCGCGACCCGCAAGGACCACCGCGCGCACACGCGTGTCGTCACGCAGCCGCGTGCCGGCATCGATCAGCGCATCGAACATCGCGGGGTCGAGTGCGTTCATCTTGTCGGCGCGCGAGAGCTGGAGTTCGACCACGCCGTCGGCGTGGCGGATCGATTCGATGCGGTCGTTCATTGGATGTCTCCGGGTTCGGGGTCGACGCAAGTATCCGCGTGAAGCGATGATCGAGGCTGTCACGCAGCCAACAGTACAGTCCATCCAGGAGGGAAATGCCATGGCCATCCGCATCGTTCGCCTCGGCTCCGAACGCGCACCCGACGAGGGCCTGCGCATCGGCACCGTGCGCCGCCCGCCGCGCGGCGTGCCGAAGACCGAGTTCGCCTCGCAGAACTGGTACGACGTCTGGTACCCGAATCTTGCGCCCTCCGTCGAGACCATGAAAATGGCGCAGGCCGCCGAAACCCCCGCGCAATGGGCCGCCTTCGGCCGCAAGTTCAAGAGCGAGATGGCCGAGGCCGACGCCAGCCGCAGCCTCGACCTGCTGGCGGCGCTGTCGCACCAGAGCGCGTTCTCGATCGGCTGCTATTGCGAAGACGAAGCGCATTGCCATCGTTCGTTTCTGCGCGAACAGCTGGCCGAGCGCGGGGCCGATATCGCGAAAGAGTGATACGGCCGCCGCCGGGCCTTACCTTTGGGCCTTGTCCTTCTGGTTCTGCGCCTCGATGCGCTCGCGCGCCTCCTGCCAGTCGGCATCGCTCCACTGCCGCAGCTCGTAGAAGTTGCCGCCGGTCGCCAGCGCATTGCCGCCGTCCATCATGATGCTCTGGCCGGTGAGCCAGTCGCACTGGCCCGGCGCCATCAGGAAGGCCGCCAGGTTCTGCAGCTCGCTCATCTTCCCCGTGCGCGCCATCGGGTTGTTGGCCTTGCTGCGCGCACCGGGCTCCTCACCCGGATTCAGGCGCTTGCTCATGCCCTCGGTGGGGATCTCGCCCGGTCCGACGGCGTTGAGCCGGATGCCGTGGCGCGCCCATTCGATCGCGAGCGACTTGGTCATCACCTCCACGCCGGCCTTGCTCATCGCCGAGGGCACCACGTAGGGGCTGCCGTTGTCGACCCAGGTCACGATGATGCTCATCACGCTGCGGTACGGGTCGCCCGCCTTCCACTGCCCCGCCTTGGCCTCGGCGATCCAGCGCTTGCCGATGGCCTGGGTGACGTAGAAGCTGCCGTGGAACACGATGTTGGCCACCGCGTCGAAAGCGCGCGGCGACAGGCTCTCGGTCGGCGCGACGAAGTTGCCGGCCGCGTTGTTGACGAGCCCGGTCAGCCCGCCCGATTGCCAGAGCGCCTCGACCATCTCCTCCACGCTCTGCGCGTTGCGGATATCGACGCCGAAGGCATCGACGCGCCGTCCCGGGAATTGCGTGCGCCATTCGGCCGCCGTCTCTTCGACGACCGCCTGGCGCCGGCCGCAGATGGCGACGTCGGCGCCCAGGCCCAGGAAGCGTTCGGCCATCGCGCGGCCGAGGCCGGTGCCGCCGCCGGTCACGAGAATGCGCCGTCCGGCCATGAGATCGGATTGGTACATGTGTGTCTCCTTGTCTGGGTTTGAGGGCTGTGCAAGCCGCATCGTAGAGCGGCAGGCCCGAGCCGGTAAGCTCCCAAGGTGACACCGCCGAGGACATCCCCCATGCCGACTTCCCCTGCCCCTGCCTTCGCACCGCTCGCCGGCGTGCGCGTGCTGAGCCTCGCGCTCAACCTGCCTGGCCCCGCCGCGCTGCTGCGCTGCCGCGCCATGGGCGCCACCTGCGTGAAGTTCGAGCCGCCGGCGGGCGACCCGATGGGCCACTACAACCAGGCCGCCTACGCCGCGCTGCACGAGGGCGTCGACGTCCAGACCGCCGACTTCAAGACGGAAGCCGGCCAGGAAGAACTGCATCGCGCGCTGGAAGAAACCGATGTGCTGCTGACTTCGTTTCGCCCTTCGGCTCTCGACAAGCTGGGACTGGGCTGGGATGCGCTGCATGCGCGCCATCCGGCGCTCTCGCAGGTGGCGATCGTCGGCGCGCCCGGCGTGCGCGCCGAGGAGCCGGGCCACGATCTCACCTACGTGGCCGAAAGCGGCCTCGTCACCGGCACCGAGCTGCCGCCCACGCTCTATGCCGACATGGGCGGTGCCGTGCTCGCGAGCGAGGCGGTGCTGAAGACCATGCTCCACACCCTCGCCGCGCCGGGGACGGGCGTGTACCTCGAAGTCGCGCTCAACGCCGCGGCCGACTGGCTTGCACTGCCGCGCACCTGGGGCCTGACCCGGCCCACCGGCGCGGTCGGCGGCGCTCATGCGGGCTACCGCGTCTACTCCTGCGCCGATGGGCGCGTGGCCGTGGCCGCGCTGGAGCCGCATTTCGCCGCGCGCCTGTGCGAAGCCGCCGGCGTGGCATCGCGCGACATGATGGCGCCCGCCACCCGTGAAGCCATCGCGGCCTGGCTGCGCACGCGCACGCGCGCCGAGCTGGAGGCGATGGCCGGCGAGCGCGACGTGCCGCTGCTCACGCTGGCCGACTAGGGCCTGTTAACAGGCCCTCGGCTCAGAGTTTGATCCCCGCGCCCTTCACCGTCGGGCCGAGCACGCCGACCTGCTCCTTCACGAAGCTCTCGAAGCGGGCCGTGCTCTCGGGCTTGCCGACGATGCCCAGCTCGATCAGCTTCTTCTGCACCTCGGGCATCAGCAGCACCTCGTTGCAGGCACCGTTGAGCTTGGCGACCATGTCCGCGGGCAGCTTCGCCGGCCCGCTGAGTCCGAAGAAGTTCTCGAGCACGAGCTTGGGCTGGCCGAGCTCCACCACCGTCGGCACCTCGGGCATGAGCGGCGAGCGCGCCGTGCCGGTCACTGCCAGCGGCACCAGCTGGCCGCTCTTGAAGAAAGGCACGTAGGCGGTGATGACGTCGATGCCGACCGGGATCACGTCGGCGATCAGGTCGGTGGTCATCGGCGCGCCGCCGCGGTAGGGCACGTGCACCAGGTTGGCGCCGGTGATCTTGCGAATCAACTCGCCGTGAATGTGGCCGATCGATCCGGGACCGCCCGAGCCGAAGTCCAGCCGCCCCTCCTTGCGCGCCCGCGCGTCGAGCCCGGCATAGCTCGCGATGCCCGAGGGCTTGCTCGCCATGATCACCAGCGGTGCCGAGCCCAGGTAGGCGACGTGCGTGAAGGCCTGCAGTGGATCGTAGGGCTGCTTCTCCAGCGTGAAGGGCCCGAGCGCGATCGGCGTCGTGTTCGAGAGCATGAAGGTGTAGCCGTCGGCCGGCGCCGCGGCCACCAGCGCGCCGCCGATGGTGCCGCCGGCGCCGGGCTTGTTGTCCACCACGACGGGCTGGCCCAGCTTCTTGCCGAGCTGCTCGGCCATCACGCGCGCCAGGATGTCGCTCGAGCCGCCGGGCGGGAAGGTCACGATGATCTTGATCGGCTTGTCGGGCCACTGGGCGAAGGCCGGCAGCGCCAGCGAGGCGGTGCCGGCGGCCAGCCATTGGAGCGCGCCGCGGCGCGTGGGGCGGATGATGGTCATGCGCCCTTCAAGCAAGAGCGGTGCCCGCTCCAGCTCGAAGAGCCGGCGGCTGTCAGGGCAAGCGAAGCTCGCCGAGCTTGCGCTCGAAGCGCAGCAGCCAGATGCGCGTCGGCCGCTCCAGATCGCTGCCGTGCGTGATGCGCGCGCCGACCACACCGGCAGGGCAGCCGCTGACGATCGCGCCCGCGGCATCGACGGTGCAGTCTTCCATGCTGCCGGCCACGCGCTGGCCGTTGGCGTCCAGCAGCATGGTGCCCAGGCCGAAGTCGTTGTCGTTGACCAGCGCCAGCGTGTTCTCGTCCACCAGCGTCAGGCCCTCGGCCTTCTCGGCCAGCCAGCCGAGCACGTTGAGGTCGAGCAGCTCGGTCTTCTTCATCGGCACCACGGTGGACCAGTCGGCGGCGCCCGATACGGCCTGCGTGATGCTGCTGATCTCGAGGTTGTGGTCCAGCGCCGCGATATCGGTCGCGTTGGCCGGAATCTCGACCAGCATCAGCTTGTTGAACACGCGGGCGTCGCTCTTGCGCGCGCCCTGCTCGATCACGATGAAGCGCCCGCCGCCCAGGCTCACCATGTCGCCGAGCTTGGCGTTGCCGGTGCGGTCCTTGTCGTACTGGCTGCCGTCGATCGGATAGGCGTACATCTTCGAGGTCTCGGTGGCCGGGTCGAACTCGAGCCAGCGTGCGAACTTGGCAATGTGGCGCACGTCGGTGTTGCTGCCGCCGGGCGGCCTGGCCTTGATGGACTTGCCGGCACCGTCCTTCGGGTCGATCGGGCTCTGCAGGAAGCCGTGCAGCTTGCCGCTGGCCGCGTCGAGCGCAAGGCCCTCCATGCCGCGGTTGGGCCGCCGCTGCGAGAGCACCGCGGGCAGGTCGGCGGCACCGGCGCCGGGGCCGTACTTCTTCTCGACCACGCCGGTGGCGATGTCGATGCGCGCGATGAAGGGGCCGTACTCGTCGCTGGTCCACAGCACGTTGCGGGCCTTGTCGAGCACCATCGTCTCCGGGTCGAGGCCGTTGGCGTCGAAGCCGGCCTTGGCCGCGTCGAACACGTAGTTCTCGGTCAACGGCGTCTCGCCGGTGGAGCCCACGCCCGACTGCGGCGGCAGGCCGGTGAGCTTGCGCATGGCATCGAGCTTGAGCGGCGTGCTCGACTGCAGCAGCGCGCCGTTCTTGCCGACCGTGACGATGCCGAAGCTCGGCGCGAAGGACGGCGCCGAAAACACCTTGCTGATGTTGGTGACGCCGCCGCCGCCGGGCACGGGCGCCGTCGGGCCGTCGCCGTTGGGGCCGCGATCGGTGATGGCGTAGAACTCCAGCGCACCGTCGGCCGCCGTGCCCTTGAAGGCCAGGCCCGAGCCGTAGGCGGGCAGGAAGCCGTCCGCGAACTCGGCGCGGGTCTTCTCGTTGCTGCCTTCGTAGGGCACGTAGAACTTCTTGTCGGCCTGCAGTTGGTGGCGTGTGACGTTCACGGCGATGCTGCCGAGCGCGTTGGTCTGCGTCGAAGCTTCGGTCACCGGCGTACCCAGGTTGGCGGCCAACGTGCTTTCGAAATGCTCACGCGCCAGCAGGCGGCGGCTGGCATCGACCACGCGTGCGCTGTAGGGGTTGGGCAATGCCACGGGCAGCGTGCCGAGCTTGGCGTCGAAGGCGCCGGCCTCGGCATCGAAGTCGAGCACGCCGGCCGTGAGCGCCGCCTTCAGCGCATCGGTGATCTTGATGCCGTTGGACGGATCGCCGTCCTCGTCGAAGCTCTGCAGCGCGAACAGGCGATTGACCACCTTGTCGGCCTTCACATCGGCCGCCGTGGCTTGCAGATTGGCCAGCGCGAGCGGCGTGATCGCGGCACTGCAGGTCGCGCTGCCGAGCACGAGCGCACCGAGGCTGAAGCGCACCGTCTCGCCTTCCTTGCAGACGAACTCGCCCTTGGCGGAGGTGACGGCTTTGGCGGACGAGCCCGCCACGTAGTCCAGGCCTTCGACGGCGGAATCGAGGAACACGCCGGTGACGCTCTTGGCTGCGGGCGGTGCATCTCCACCGCCCGAGGGCGGCGGCGCGAACCCTGATCTTGCCCCTGTTGGCC
>NZ_JAGGNV010000115.1 GCF_018614955.1 Variovorax paradoxus | reverse complement strand
TTTCGATGGCGTCGCGAATCTGTTCCTGCTCAGGGGTGAGGTTGAAATTCATGGTGGGAATTCTAGGAAGAGCATGCTGGCGGAGCTAGCCGGCTGCGCGCGAAGGATCGTTGCCCCGGTTGCAAAGGTTGGCCGATGCCTCAGTTGTCGAACTGCAGCTTCGCTTCCTTAATCAACTTGCGGTTGCGCTCGGTTTCGCTCTTCAGGAAGGCCGCGAATTCCGCTGACCCGGACGGTGCGGGGATCATGCCGAGCTTGACGATGCGTTCGCGCACGTCCGGCATCGCCAGGATGCGAGTGGTCTCGATCTGCAGGCGCTCGATGATCGCCGGCGGCGTCTGCGCCGGTGCCGCCACACCGATAAAGGCCTGCGACACGAACCCGCGCACGCCAGCTTCCTGCATCGTGGGGACTTCGGGCGCCAGTGGCACGCGCGTTGCCGTGGTCACGGCGAGAGCTCGTAACTTGCCCGCCTGGACGTGCGGCCAGGCCGATGCAAACGTGTCAAACATGAGGTCGATGCGGCTCGCCAGCAGCTCCGACATCGCCGGCGCGCTGCCCTTGAACGGGATGTGGACGATGTAGGTGCTGGTCAGGCTCTTGGAAAGCTCGGCGGACATGTGCGCGCTGGAGCCGTTCCCGAAAGAGCCATAGTTCAGCCGGCCGGGCTTATCGCGCGCCGCCTTCATCAGGTCGGCGACGTTGCGTATCGGACTGTCCGCCGGAACCACCAGGACGCTCGGCAGGATGATCAGGCGGCTGATGGGCGCGAAGTCCTTCTGCACGGAGTAGGGCAGAGTGGGCATGGTCAACGGCCCGATGGTGCTGTCCGGCCCCGTGTTGAGCAGCAGCGTGTACCCATCCCCTGACGCCTTGGCGACGGCCGCCGCCGCCAGCGTCGCGTTAGCGCCGGGCCGGTTCTCGACGACCACAGGCTGGCCGAGGGCTTCGCCGTACTTCTGCGCCATGAGCCGCCCGAGCGCATCGGCCGCGCCGCCTGGCGTGTAGCCGATCAGCAGCTTGAGTGGGCGGTTTGGGTAGACCTGCGCACGTGCCATGTGGGGGGCGAGCAGCAGGGCCGCGCAGCCGAGGATTGCGTTCCGCCGGGAGATCGTGGTCCGATCGGCTGCCGCTTCAGCACGGCGGGTGGGCTTAAGATTCATGACTTTCCCTGGGAGAGCAGCGCGAGGCGCTTGAAGGTTGCGGCGTAGGTAGGAACTTGCGCGGCGAACTTCCTGTGGTCGAACACGTCCATTGTCAGCTGCTGGGCGTCGCACAGCGCCTTGAACTCCGGCTGCTGGCCCGCGCGCACGAATTCGTCGGAAAGTCGCTGGATGATCGCCAGGGGTGTGCCGGCGCGCGCCAGCACCCCGACCCACCCATTCAGCTCCACGCCTGCGAAGCCCGCTTCAACGGCTGTCGGCACATTCGGCATGAGATCCCAGCGCTGGCCAGTGACAGCCAGCAGCCGGAGCTTTCCGGAACGGATATAGGGGAGGATCGCCCCCGAACCCTGGCAGCTGAAATCCACGAGTCCGCTCGCGACGTCCATCACGCCGTTCGTGCTGTTCTTGTACGAGACGTGCTTTGCGGTCGTCTGGGTCCTGCTGTTCAGGAGCGACATGCAAAGGTGCGCCGCGGTGACGTTCCCGCCGGATGCGAAGGTCACCTCCCCGGGCTGGGCCTTCATTGCACGCACCAGGTCCGCGAGCGTGCGGTGCGGCGACTGCGCCGCGACCACGATGCCCATGGATGTCTTCGCCAGCATGGCGATCGGCGTGAAGTCCTTGACCGGGTCGTAGTTCGCGGAGAAATCGGCCACGTAGGGCGTCACGTAGTGCGGCATGCTCCCGAACAGCACGGAGTAGCCGTCGGCAGGCGCCTTCGCCACGTAATCGGTTCCTATGCTGACCCCGGCGCCCGGCCGATTCTCGACGATCATGGGCACGCCCATTCTTCGCCCGAGCGACTCCGAAAAATGGCGGGCGACGATGTCGAGCGTCTGTCCCGGCGCCGTCGGGACGATCAGTCGGATGGCCCTTGCGGGGAATTGCTGCGCGTGCAGCACACCGGCCGCGGGAGCGGTTGCCAGCGCCGCCGCCCGCACGAATGTTCGCCTCGTGATCATGGGATCTCCTGCACCGCGATCTGTCTTGCGGACCGGGGATGATCCCCGAGAACCCGGCGCTCGGGAGGAGAAGGACCTTTGCACGCTGCGCATCGGCGGCCGCTACGCAGACTGCATCCGCGCCTGTAGAGTGAGCACTGCGAGCACCGCAGTCAGCGGAAAGAGCGAAAGGAAGATCCATGCCGAACTTCGGTCCCGAAGAGAGAGGGGTGTCTGCCGCGGGCGATGCCCTGGGGGACCTCGGCCAAGTGTTCAGTACAGCGGAGGTGGGCTCTCGGCTGCGGGCCGCGTCTCCGACCGGCTACGCGGCGGCTGCGCGCTTCTGGCAGGCCGCGTATTCCGCGCGCGCGCTGTCGCCGCGCATGAAGGAACTCGTCCTGGTGGCCTTGCATGCGACGGTAACTGCCCTGGACTCCGAAGGCGTGCGCCGGCACGTGCGGCGCGCACTGGCGGCAGGCGCCACCCAGCAAGACGTACTGGACGTGTTGATAACCATCGTCGGTGCCGCAAACCACGCCTTGTACTTTGCGGTACCCGTACTCATGCGGGAGCTGAAGGCTGCGGGCCATCCCCAGGCCGAGGTCCCGCCGACCACCCCGGAGGCCGAGGCGATCAAGGACGAATTCGTGCGCACGCGCGGGTTCTGGAACGAGCAGCGCGACATCATCGTGCGGATGATGCCGGAGTACTTCACCGCTCTGTCGAAGGTTTCCACGGAGTCGTGGAACAACGGCCCGTTGACGTCAAAGGAGCGCGAACTGGTCTGCATCGCGATCGACTGTTCGGTGACCCACATGTATGAGCCCGGCCTCGTGATCCACATCCGCAACGCGCTGAAGCACGGCGCGGAGCGGGAGGAGATCCTGGAGGTCTTCCATCTCGCCTCACTCACCGGCCTGGAGGGCTACATCCTCGGAGCAGAGGCCATGTTCAACGGAGCTGAAAGCTCCAATACGAAGAAACAGAAATGAAATTGAAAATTCACCTCGCGGCCGCCCTGGCTGCGCTGCTTTCCTCTGCATTCAGTGGGAGCGCCGCCGCCGGCGACTGGGCACCGACACGGCCGATGAAGATCATCGTGCCGTTCAATCCGGGCGCTGCCGCCGACACGACCGCGCGCTTGCTTGCCGAGAAACTCGCAGCCGGACTGGGTCAGCCTGTTGTCGTTGAAAACCGCGGCGGCGCCGGCGGAATCATCGGGACCGCCGCAGGCGCAGCCAGCGCCCCGGATGGACACACGTTGATGATCGGCACGGATGCCAACCTGGCTATCGCTCCACAGCTCCAGTCCGTTCCTTTCAACCCCATCAAGGATTTTCAGCCGGTGAGCCTGGTCGTCAGCCTGCCGCTGGTGCTTGTCGTGAACCCGCAGAAAACGCCGGTCCAGGACGCGAAGGATCTGATCGCGCGAGCCAAGGCTGATCCCGGTAAGCTCGTGTTCGCCACTTCCGGGAACGGGTCTTCGCACCACATGGCCATGGAGTTGTTCCAGAAGCAGGCGGGCGTCAGGTTCCTGCACGTCCCGTACAAGGGCGCGGCACAGGCCTTGACGGATCTGCTGGCAGGAGAAGCACACGCCATGTTCAACTCGCTCGGCCCCGTCCTGCCGCACATCCGCAGCGGAAAGCTGAAGGTGCTGGCAGTGTCCGACGCACAGCGCATGCAGCAGCTGCCCTATGTACCGACCGTGGCAGAGGCCGGCGTTCCCGGTTACGAGTTCGGCCTCTGGCAGGGCTTGTTGTATCCGGCCCAGGTCCCGAAGGACGCGGTCACCCGGGTCAGCGCGGAGATCGCGAAGATCCTTGCCATGCCTGATGTCGCGGCACGGTTCGCGGAACTCGGATACACGGTCGTCGGCAGCACCCCTGAGGCCATGTCAAAGCGGATGATCAGCAACTATTCCCAATACGGGAAGATCATTCGTGAAGCCAACATTAAGGCGGACTAGGCTGGCGCGGCGAGTTCCGGCGTGTTCCCGAGGTAGGCACGCCGAACCACGTCATTGGCCATGGTGTCGTCAAAGCATCCTGCGCGATGATCCTTCCCGCATCCATCACATCGACATTGGACGTCACGGATCTGAACAGCCTTCCAGAATTCTTCAACCCACCACCGCTCTACACGTGGCTGGAATTACTTTCCATCATCGTCGTTTTTTTCGTCTCATTCCAAGGAGATGCCCAAGGCACTGATCAGCTTCCCCCAGCTTTGCGAATCCTCCTTCATCACGCGCTGGAAGTCCTGGGGCAGGTTTGGCGGAGGGGCTGGTGTTGCAGACTGGGAGCGAATCCAACCACTCACGCGCGGATCCGCAAGGGCAGCAACGAGCGCGCCGTTAAGCTTTTGAACGATAGCCGGCGGGGTGCCTCGTTTGACGGTCATGCCATGCCACGCGTCAACGTCGACCCTTCCATATCCGGATTCCAGAAAAGTTGGGACGCCTGCCAATTGCGGGTTTCTAGAAGGACTGGTGACTGCCAGTGCCCGCAGTCGGCCGGAGGTGACGTACTGCATCCCACTTGGGAGATCGCAGAGATAGGCGTCAATCTGCCCACCCATGAGATCCGTGAGTGCGGCCGCTGCTCCCTTGTAGGGTATATGCACGGCCTTGATGCCGAGTACTTCCGCAACCTTTTCCATTCCCAGGTGAGCAGGCGAACCCGTACTGGCCGAGCCGTAGCTGATCCCTTTAGGGCGCGCCTTGGCCGCGGCAGCGAACTCGCTCAAGGTCTTCGACGGATCGTTGGGATTCACCAGCAGCATCCACGAGAAGGTCTGAAGCAGCGCCACTGGCTCGAATGCTGCTGGATCGTACCCCAGTTTCTTGTACGTCAGAGGGTTAAGAACCAGCTGGCTCGGGTCCGTGATCACGAGTGTGTAGCCGTCGGCGGGCTGTTGAGCGACATATTGCATCGCCACCGCGCTGGCGCCACCGGGCCGGTTGTCAACGATAACCTGCCGCTTAAGCATCTCACTGAGGGGGACGCTGATCTGGCGAGCCAGCGCGTCTGCGCTTCCTCCTGCAACGTAGCAAACGACGAGGCGGATCGGACGCGAAGGAAAATCGTCCAAGGCAAAAGCGGGATTGGCGATCAGCAGCCCAGTGGCCGGGATTCCAGCGAGTAGCTGGCGTCGGGTGATTCCTGTCATCTTTGTCTCCTTCGGAGGTTTAATAGGTGAAGAGCGCCTGCTGTTACTTCTTGGCAACCTGGTCGCATCGAAGCACGCTTTCTCGAAACGAGCGAGCCGGTTCTCGCCAGGCAGCCGCGCCGGCTGCGTAGCTGCCGCCAGTTGCTGATCACGGGCACAGCCACAGGCTATGGGGACAGAGACTCTAGATCGATGCGATAGACACGCCCCGCCGTTCCGTGAAACAGATCCGCCTTTTCGGCATCCGTGCAGGACCGGACGATGTACTTCAACGCGTTCCATAGCGGCACATAACCTGCCGACCGCGCGTCCGCGGGGTAGTTGCTTTCCATCAGGCACCGACTAGCACCGAACAGCTCGATAGCCGTCTCGACGTAGGGTTGCCACGCGGAAGCCAGGTCACGGTAGCCAAGCACACGTGGTTCTACTTCAAACCCGAACCCCCAGGACGGCATCCCGAGCCCGCCGACCTTGCAAACGACGTTCGGGAACTTGGCCACCTGGCCCAAGCGCTTTTTCCAATCGAGGAACACACCTACTCGGTCTGCGGCGCTAAGTTCCATCGCCATTGCCAGTCCCATGTGATTCAGTACGATCGTCGTTTCCCCAAAATCGCCGGCGAGCGCGCAGATCGCGTCGAGTTGGTGATGGAAGACGGCGGCGTCAAAGGTCAGACCGCGTGCTGCGAGCTCACGGAATCCCTCCCGAAAGCCTGGGCTCTGCATGACCCTCTTGGGCGGCGGATTGGTGAGGTACCGGTCGTACGAGTCGTCCGTATGTTCAAGCGTCACTTGCCGGATCCCGCGGAACCGGTCGGGGGCCGCGTTCATGCAGCGGTCCAGCAGCTCGCCGACACGCGCGCCGTGGCGCAAGTCGGCGTTTCCGACGATTGCTGCGGCCACGCGGCATTTTCCATACCTACCGCTTGCACTGGCCGCGGCGACGCCGTTGGCGAATTCCACTTCGCCCAAGGGCTTCAGGTGCTCCGGACCGTCTTGCCGAAACATGGACGAGAGTTCCACGTAAACCGACGCCACCACGTTGTGGCCCGCCCCGGCATCCTCCAGGAACTCGTCCATCATGTAGCTAACGACCGGACGGTCGTAAACATGGAGATGGTGGTGCGCATCGATGATTGGAATCCGAGGATCAAGAATCTCTTCGTCGCGTCCTTCCAAGCGCTTGTTCAACATCGACATCGACATGGAGTACCTTTCTCTTTTGGAACGGGTGACGCGCGACCCCAACCGGCCCGCGACGACTCATCCATTTCGCTTCATATGTCCAGCCGGTAGGTTTCAGCGGCAGTCCTGCTGAAGAGGCGATCGCGTTCCGTCACGGAATAGCCTGCCGTCAGCTTCTTGAACGCATTCCACAGGACGTGGTAGCTGCACATCCCCGCGTCCACTGGAAAGTTGCTCTCGAACATGCACCGATCCGCACTGAAGCTCTCGATGCATGCTTCGATGTAGGGCTTCCATTTTTCCACCAGCAGGTTGGACGACGGAGGTTGTGGCAGCTCGTTGAATCCGAATCCGCAGTAACGCATCCCGAGGCCGCCGAGCTTGATCAATGCATTGGGGCAGGTGGCCAGCGCAGCCATCTTCTCGCGCCAGGCCTGAAATGCCGCTGCGCTGTTCGAGGAATAAGGCCCGATGCCGAGCGGACCCCCCACGTGGTTGATGATCACCTTCAGGTCGGGGAACATCCGACAGATGTGGATCGCTTCGTCCAGTTGCGTGAAGAAGAGCCACAGGTCCAGGGACAGGTCCAGCCTTTGAATGCAGGAAATCGCCCGATGGGCCGCAGGTTCCATCAAGAGGTGAGGGGGAACGTCGAGCCCGCGGATCTGGTCGCTTTCGTGCCACGCAGTGATGGGCCGTATTCCCCGGAAGCGGCTGCCTGCGGCCGCCACGTGCGCTTCGAGCACCGGCTGTGCGCGCTCGCCGAGCAGCAGATCGACCGTGCCCACGATGGCCTTGCACGCCTTCGTGGGACCATAGTTGCCGCTCGCACTTTGGGCCGCGATGCCGTTGACAAATTCGGTTTCCCCGACACACCGCATTTCGGGCGGCCCGTCCGCACGGTACATCGACCGGCACTGCACGTGCACGCTGGCCACGACGCGATGACCCGACTCGAAGTCGGCGCGTAGTTCGTCGAACAGGTAACGGTGTCCCGGCAAGTCCAGGAGATGGTGGTGCGCATCGATGATCTCGAGCTTGGGCTCGACGATCTCCTCGTTGCGCAAGGCCAGCCAGTCGCGATTGACCGCTATGTGCTTCTTGAGCGAGGCGGTGACCGAATCGTCAGACATGCGCGATTTCCATGGCAGATTACGGCCTGACGAAGGCCGCCCTCGTTCCGCCGTCGACGGGCAGGACTGTGCCGTTGACGTACCGGGCTGCGTCGCTGAGGAAGAACATGATGACGTCGACGATGTCGTCAGGGGCGGCGATCCGCCCCAGCGGCGACTCACCGGACACCTGGTAGCCGGTCCCGGGCTTCGACATCGCCTCCACCATCGGGGTGGCGACTGTGCCGGGAGCCACCGCATTGACCAGGACACCGCTCGCAGCAAGTTCGACGGCGAGGACACCGGTGATCACGTGGAGCGCCGCCTTCGACGCGCCATAGAAGCCGCCGCCGACTTTCGGGCGGATGCCGGCGATCGATCCCAGGAAAACGACGCGCGACGGATGATCCACGTCGGATCGGTTTCTCAGCATGGGCAACGCTTCCTTCGTCGTCAGCCATGGCCCCTTCAGGTTCACCGCGAGCATGCGGTCTACGTCCTCGACGGATTGCTCTTCGAGCGACCCCGGACGGACGATTCCCGCCGAACAGACCAAAGCGTCGACCTTGTCGGTTCGGCGCCTGATCGCCGCAAACGACAACTTGATGCTGTCGTGACTCGATACGTCGCACTTGTGGTGCCAGTAGCGATCGCCGACTTGAAGCTCCGCTGCGTGAGAAGCGAGGGCATCTTCCGAGATGTCCAACGCACAAACGGACCAGCCGTGCGCGAGGAGACGTTCCACCGTGCTCTTGCCAATGCCGGATGCCGCGCCGGTGACGACGGCGATGTGCTTCGAATGTTCCACTGTAGTCCTGTCTCGAAATAGGTGGGTTTCACGCCCGTGAGCGCTAGGCGCGCGAGGCCTCGTCGGCGCTTCTGGCGCCCGGAACCCCGCCATAGAAGCCCCAGGTGCTCGCGGCCAGCCAGCCCGCATCGATCAGCAGGTCCGTTCCGGTGATGGCGGATGCCCGGTCGGAAGCAAGGAACTCGATCCCCTCTGCGACTTCGTTCGGCTGCATCCGGCGGCCGAGCGCCATTTGCGAATCGATGTTCCTGGCGTAGCGCCCCGGATCTCGCGCCAGATGGCGTGCGGTCAGCGTTGAACCAGGCGACACCGAATTGACGCGGACACCCGAATGGCCCCATTCGCTGGCCAGGCTCTGCGTGATGTTCAGTACCGCCGCCTTGCTGGGGCCGTAAGCAAGTTGCGGTGACGAGCCGTGGCCGACGACCGACGCCGTGTTTACGATGCTGCCGCCTCCGCGGCGCGCCATCCTCGTGCCGAAGACGCGGTTTGCGTTAAAAGTCCCTTCGACATTGACCTGCATCACGGCGCGCCACTGGTCCATCGGGAAGTCGTGGGGCGCATGGCGTTCCTGAAACGCCGCTGCCGTGACCACCAGCGAATGCACGGAGCCGCTGTGTCGCTCGATGCGGTTGGCCAGTGCCTCCATGGCCTCCAAGTTGCGGATGTCGACGTTGTAGCCGCGGCCGCCGATCTCCTTGGCGACCCGCTCCGCCGCGGCGAGATCAAGGTCCACTACTGCAATACGCCAACCGCGCTCGGCCATGACGCGACAGCACGCTTCACCGATGCCATTGCCCCCGCCGATCACCACCGCCAGCTTTGCCTCGCTTGTTTGCATTGTCGTCTCTTCCTTAGTAATGTTCGATGTCACCGGTTGTCCTTCTTCATCGCTTTGAGCAGGTTGCCCCAGCGTTCGATGTCCGCACGTTCCATGGCGCTCAGCTGCGAGGGCTCGACGTCCAGCGGTTCGTAGGAGTTCGCCGCCAGGGCATCGGCAACGTACTTGGACTTCGCGGCCTCGCGCAGCATGGTGCGCAGGGTGGCCGCCACAGCGGGCGGTGTGTTGGCGGGAGCGAACATCGCGAACCATCCGGAGAGGTCATAGCCTTCGACGCCTTGATCCTTCAGGGTGGAGACCGTCGGCAATGCGCTCAGGCGCTCCCTTCCGGTCGCCCCGAGCGGGCGCACTCGGCCGGCGTCGTAGTGCGGCTTGGCCGTGGCCACATCATTGATAAGGAAATCGACCTCTCCCGCAGCCAGCGCGCTCGTGGCTTGGGCCATCGACTTGTACGGGACGGAAAGCATCTTCACGTTGGCGAGGTGCTCCAACATCTCCATTCCCAGTCGTGTGGAGGTGGTTCCACTGCCGTAGCTGTACTTGCCCGGCTGGGCACGGATCGCCTCGAGCGCTTCACGGGCGTTCTTGAACTTGGTGGAGGGACCGGCGTTCAGCACCAGCGCGAACTTCGCCACGCCAGCAAGCGGGACGAAGTCGGCCACGGGGTCATAGGGAATTTTCTGCAGCATGTGCACGTTGAGCACGTGCGTGGAGGTGTTCGCGATCAGGAAGGTGTAGCCATCCGCTGGGGCGTTCTTGACGGCCTCGACGCCGATCACACCCTCCGCGCCTGGCTTGTTTTCGACGACCACTGTGGCACCGGCTTGTTCGCTCATCGCACGACCATAGGCGCGCGCGATGAGGTCGGTGCCGCTGCCGGGCCCGAACGGCACGACGAGGCGAATGGGTCGGCCCTTTTCCGGATACGGCTGCGAGAAGGCTGCGCAGGCAACCGCGAGCAGCCCTATGGCCAGGATGCGGGAGATCTTCATGAATCGCGTCCTTGAGAGGGTTCAGGAGGTTCCCCGAACCGGGCTCAGCCGATGCGCAAGAGTTCGCGGGCCTGCGCTGGCGTGGCGACTTCGGCGTCGAGTTCGCGCACTAAGCGCACGGCGCGTTGGACCAGCGGGCCATTGCCCGGGGAGAGCTGTCCTCGCGCCAAGTACAGGTTGTCCTCGAGTCCCACCCGGACATGGCCGCCGAGGAGGATGGCCTGCGCAACCATCGGGAACTGCTGCCGCGCAATGCCGAAAGCGCTCCAGAGGCCGCCAGCCGGGACCATCTGCCGCATTGCTTGCAGCGACTCCGTAGTGGCAGGGGCGCCCCACGGTATGCCTAGGCATAGCTGCAACCACGGCGGATCCGCAAAGAGCCCTTTCTCGCAGAGGTGACGGGCGTACGCCGCGTGGCCGAGGTCGAAGACCTCCAGTTCGGGCTTCACTCCGGCGGCGCGAATGGCCATGGCCATGCGCTCCACGTGTTCCGGGTGGTTGATGAACGTGAAGTTCGTCATGTTCATCGTGCCGAGGTCCAGGCTGCAGATGTCGGGTCGCAGTTCCAGGACATGCTCGATCCGAGATTCTGGCGTCGCCATACCGTCAGCGACCGAGTTGCGGTTCGGATCTTTGGCGTCCGGGTTGAAGCGGCCACCGGCGCCGGTGGTCAGGTTGATCAGGACGTCACTGCCGCTTGCCCGGATGCGGCGCACCACCTCGCGGTACAGGGCCGCGTCGCGGCTCGGTTTTCCCGTTTCCGGATCCCGTACGTGGATGTGCACGATGGCAGCACCAGCCGCCCGTGCTGCAAGCGCCTCGTTGGCGATCTGCTCAGGAGTGATGGGTACGTGCGGGCTGGCGGAAGTGGTGTCACCTCCGCCCGTCAGCGCGCAAGAGATGATGACGGGACGGCTCAAGCTTTATCTCCTGTAAGGACCCGATCTGAGGGGCGCGGGAAGCGGCGTAGCGCAGCCAAGCGGCTGGCCGTACTCTAGGTCGCCTGACCTCGAGTGCACGGGCCGACGCGGCAAAGTCCTTTGCATCGGCGACAAAGGCCGCGCCCAGTGGCGACAGCAAGCCGGCATGGGCATTCGGCGGTTGAGCGCGGTGTGCCGCGGGTGTCCTCTTCATCCGCCGCAAAGATCCTTTGGGGCGAGCGCAATAAAAGGGAGGGTTTGCCCGCGCAGAACCGGGGCCCACCCTGTCAAGAATGCCAGGACGCGTTTCGCTACCGATCTGAGTGTCAGATCCTCCAATTGCGAACCACCGGAGAATAAGAGATGAACCTCAATCGACGTGATCTGCTCCTCTCGGCAGGGGCCCTCATCATGGCGTCGCAGATGCGGGATGCGATCGGCCAAGAGCCGTTCCCATCCAAGCCGTTGAAGCTTGTCGTGCCTTTCGCACCGGGAGGAGGCGGTGACGTCCTTGCCCGATTGATCAACGCAAAGCTCGGGAGCGTTCTTGGGCAGCCAGTCATCGTGGACAACAGAGCGGGCGCAGGTGGCGCGGTCGGAACCCAAGTGGTGGCGCGCTCCGACCCCGATGGATACACGGCGCTCATCAACAGCGGCAGCACGCTGGTGATCAATCCCTTGCTGTCCAAGGCGGTGGGCTACAACTTCAGGACCGACTTTGCACCCGTCTCCACAGTGGCGCAGTTTCCGCTCGTCCTCGTTGTGCATCCCTCTTTGCCCGTGAAAACCGTTCCCGAATTCCTGGCCTATGCACGCGCGAAAGGCTCCGATCTCTTCTACGGATCTGCGGGGAACGGATCGACCCAAAACCTCGTTGGGGAGCTATTCAACAGCATGGCCGGAACGAAGATGAAGCACGTTCCTTTCAGAGGAAATGGTCCTGCAACCGCATCGCTCCTTGCAGGAGACATCCAGGTGCTGTTCGACATCGTGCCGTCAGCACTGAGCTATCGCCAGTCCGGCAAGCTACGTCCGCTTGCGGTTACTGGAAGCACCCGCAGCCGCGTTCTTGCGGACCTTCCCACGCTCTACGAGAGCGGCGTGCCGAAGTTCGATTTCAATCTTTGGTATGCCGTCTTCCTGCCCAAAGGTGCTTCTTCGAACGTGGTGCAGCAATGGCACCGCGCAGTAGAGGGCCTGCAGGCGGACAAAGAACTTGAGGGCCGCCTTGCCGCCCAAGGGTTCCAGTTATTGCGCTCATCACCCGCGGAAGTCTCTGGGCTGATGGAGCGCGACTGGGCGATGTGGGGGAAAGTGATCGCGGACGCGCACATCAAGGCCGAATAAGAGGAGCGCGCCTGCAGCCAGCCGGGCTGGCTGGCTTTCAGAAGGACGCACTAAGTGAGAAGACTAAAAACTTGTCCACCGCGAGCCGCCAAGCTCGTAAGAGAGCGGGTCATCACTGGATGGAAAATGCCGGATCAGAATTGCACGAAATCAACACGGCCAGCCCTTCTTGGTCAAGACTGCATCAACAGCTTTGCAAGGCCGGCCGGCATAGAGACCATCGCGTTGTGACCCGTGGCAAGTTCCTCGTATCGCCACCCTTGTTCCTTTGCATACTGCGCCGACGCCTCGACGGTCGCCAATGGGGGAGCGGTGCACCGGATATACAGCTTCGGTACCGTACCACCAGGCGCGCCCTTCAGGACCAACGGTGATTGATAGGCCTTCAGTGGCATCGGCGTCATTCTTCGATTGACCCAAGCCACTTGCGCCGGATCGGAAACGCCGAAGGCGGTTGATGACGTAGGAGGCGCGATGGCGCGTGTGCCATTGACCGATATCGCTGAATTCAGGCGCTCTTGGCGAACATTAGGAGGCGCGCCCTCTAAGATCGACTGCCCGTTGGTACCAATCGTCGCGTCGAGATAGACCGCAGACGCAATCCGCGCAGGAACCTGATCGATGACCCCGGTTGCAACGCATCCGCCAAAGCTGTGAGCGACCAATACTACGTCACTTAGTTCCTCAGCCGCTATCACTGCCACTACGTCTTGGATAAATGTGTTCAGTTCCACGTTCGGATTCAGCAGATGAGCGCGTTCGCCAACGCCGGTAAACGTTGGCGTAAAAACACGATGCCCTTCTCTGCGCATCAGTTCGGCAACTTGCGCCCAACACCATCCACCGTGAAACGCGCCATGCACCAAGACAAAGGTTCTCTGTCTAGCTGCGGAGGCGGCATCGGCGCCTAGGCAGGGGATTGCTACGGAACTCGCTGCGGCGAGCGCCAAGAAGCTTCTTCTCTTGCCAGAGGTCGAGTTTGTATGCATTGTCTCACTCACCTATATAGTATGAGTTTCTCTCGTTCATCTTCGTACAAGCGTTACGATGCCATCGACGAGTCTTGTGGTAGGGATGTCATGGCGCAGAACTTACTTGCCTTCAAACTGTGCATCTGCTCGCCCAACGTATCCGCTTTCATTTCGAATGTAGAGTGGGCGGCATCATCTGATGCAGTGCGTTCTGGAAAGGTGCTTTGCGTCAGTCGCATAAGTCGCTGGTGAATCGCCCCGGGATTCGTGGAGGCTGTTTGGTTTAAGTCAGGCCACCATCACGGTGGCCTGACTGGCGAGTTGCCGGTGCAGTTTGCCTCAGCTTCTGCAGGCGGGATGTAGGCCGATGGGTTCAAGCAGGCGATGGTGGTTGAACCAGGACATCCATTCGAGCGTCGCGAACTCCACCGCCTACTTGGTCTTCCACGGTGCACGGCGATGGATCAACGGATCAACTCGGCCTTGTAGAGGTCGTTGATCGTCTCGGCTAGGGCGTTGTCATAGGAGTCGCCTTTGCTGCCCACCGATGGCTAAATGCCAGCCTCGCCCAGTCGTTCGGTATACCGGAAGCTGACATATTGGGCGGATTCAACCGGTCGTCGCAACACTTTCAATCATGGAGGTGTTTATGGGACGACCCGCGGGGTGGATGCAGAAGTTAACGGGGCGAGGTGCAATGCGCTCACCCGGTGCTCCTTCGCTTCGGCGAGAGGTGGAGCGGCAGTTCTGGAAGCAGATTGCCACCGGAATCACCAGTGAGAAGGCGGCCGAAGCCGTTGGCGTGTCGCAGCCGGTGGGCACGCGTTGGTTCCGTCATCGTGGAGGCATGCCATTGTTCATGTCGAGCCCCATATCGGGAAGGTATCTGTCATTTGCCGAGCGAGAGGAGATCGCTCTTCTGCAGGCTCAAGACGTTGGAGTGCGCGAGATAGCTCGCCTTATCGGGCGAAGTCCCTCGACGGTCTCACGGGAGCTGACCCGCAACGTTGCGACTCGCGGCAGCAAGCTCGAGTATCGGGCGTCGGTCGCACAGTGGAAGTCCGAGTTGGCGGCCAGAAGGCCCAAGCCGGCCAAGCTGGTGATGAACCCCCGGCTGCGCCAATATGTCCAAGACCGCCTGGAGGGCAAGATCCACGATGCTCAAGGGCGGGAGGTCGCCGGACCTCGGCAAGCTGCGTTCATCGGCCGGAACAAGCCTCATCGTGGTGACCGCAAATGGGTCAATGGCTGGTCACCGGAGCAGATTGCCAACCGTCTGCAGGCCGACTTCCCGGATGGTCAGTCCATGCGCATTTCCCACGAAGCCATCTACCAGGCCCTCTACATTCAGGGGCGAGGTGCTCTCAAGCGCGAGCTGGTGAGCTATTTGCGTATGGGGCGTGCTTTGCGCGTGCCACGGGCCAGGGCCCAGGCCAAAGCATGGGCTCATGTCAGCGAGGAGGTGATGATCTCCAGCCGACCTGCAGAGGCAGAAGATCGTGCCGTGCCGGGTCACTGGGAGGGAGACTTGATCATCGGCCTGGACAGATCCGCTATCGGGCCCCGATGGCCAGGTCAAACTG
>NZ_JAGGNV010000114.1 GCF_018614955.1 Variovorax paradoxus | reverse complement strand
CAGGCTGTCGACGCTGTCGCTGATGAAGTACGCCAGGTGCCCTTCGGGCAGCCAGTCTTGAAGTGCGTCAGGAAGCAGTCTTTGCTGCTGAGGCTCGTAGGGCAGGTAGCTGATGGGCATGCGCCAAATCTATCAAGCCTCTGCGCGCTCGTCACGCTTCTGCCGCGCAGGCTCCTAGGAGGCCTTGTCCACGAAGCCGCCCGGCTTGGCCTCGTGCGGTAGGGACCAGCCGAAGTACACCTCGGCCTCGACGAGCTTCCCGTTCCGGACGGTCAGGATCTCGGTGTTGCGAAAGCGATGGCCGCCGGTGTTCCGCGCCTCGTAGGTCACGAACACGCGATCGCCGTCCTCCACAAGATTCACGTACTCGAAGGCCTCGGCGGTCTTGCTGTTGGGCCAGCAGCGCTCGAGGTAGGTCGCGCGGTCGAGCCGGTTGTCCAGCGGGCTCGTGAAATGGAAGTCCTCGGCAAGAAGGGCTTCGATCGCGACGCGATCCTTCTTCACGTAGGCCTCGTAGCAGGCCTTGGCCACTTCGGCCTTGTCGGTGGGGTTCATGGCGGATCCTTCCTCAGTCTGGAACGAACAGCCAGCCAATCTACAAGGCCGTGAGCTTCTCGCGCGTAGGCTGTGCCTGACATGCCAGCGTCTGGGCGATGCGCATGTAGTGGGCGAGCGGAGGCGTGGCCTTGCCCGGCACCTTGGCCAAGTCGTCGTGGCGACGCAGGCGCACGGCCTCGGCCGCGAAAGGCTGCGTCATGAAGCGTTGCGCTTCCTCCTGCGTGTAGACGCCGCCCTGCAGCTCGAGGCTGCGCTTCGATGCCGGCGTCAGCGTGTCCCAGTAGCCCGCGTCGACGGCGCACAGACAGCGCTTGGCATCCACGTGCAGGCGGATCGGCTCCAGCACGGCCGGCGCGAACAGGCCGCGCAGGAAGGGCAGCGCGATGTACTGGTGCAGGTCGTCGCGCTGCTGCTGCGCGTGATCGGCTTCCTCCGCGCGTTCCGCCGCGAGCAGGTGGCCGAGGTCGTGCAGCAGGGCCGCGACCACGGTTTCGGGCGTCTCCGCTGCTTCTTCGGCGAGCTGCGCGCACTGCAGCGCGTGCTCGAGCTGGCTCACAGCCTCGCGCCCGTACTGGCGCTGGCCCTTGGTGCCGAGCAGACGGGCGATCTCATCGACGGTCAATGCCATGGAAGCTCTAGACGAGGAGTTTGCGGATGCGCGCCGACACCAAGTCGATCGCGCTGACGGCGACGACGATGATCAGCATCACCGCGCAGGTCTCGGCGTACTTGAAGCCGCGAATGATTTCCCACAGCACGACGCCGATGCCGCCGGCCCCCACCATGCCGACCACCGAGGCGGAACGCACGTTCGATTCGAAGCGATAGAGCGCATACGAGATCCACAGCGGGATCACCTGCGGGATGACGCCGTAGACGATCTCGTGCAGCGCGCTCGCGCCGGTCGAGCGGATCCCTTCCACCGGCTGCGGATCGATGGCCTCCACCGCTTCGGCGAAGAGCTTGGCCAGCACGCCGGTGGTGTGCACCCAGAGCGCGAGCACGCCGGCGAAAGGCCCCAGGCCCACCGCCACCACGAAGAGCATGGCGAACACCATCTCGTTGATGGCGCGGCAGCCGTCCATCAGGCGCCGCATCGGCTGGTAGACCCACCACGGCACGATGTTGGCCGAGGCCAGGAGCGCCATCGGCACGGCAGTGAGCACCGCCAGCGCAGTGCCCCACAGCGCGATCTGCAGCGTGATGACGATTTCTTCCACGTACATGCGCCACTGCGTGAAGTCGGGCGGGAAGAACTCGGCCGCGTAGGTGGCCATGTTGCCTGAGTCGCGCACGAGCTCGAAGGGCCGCATGTCGGCGCCCTTCCATGAAGCCGCGAGCAGGATCAGCAGCAGCGCCCACGCGATATGCCAGGCGAAGCTGCGCTTCGGCGCGGCCGCGGCCGGAAGCGGCGCGCGGGGCGTGAGAACCGTCGGTTGCATGAAGGCTCAGTTCAGCGCGCTGAGTTTCTTGTCGATCTCGGCCATGCGCGTCTTCTTGTCTGCATCGCTCAACGCGGCGTCCGCCTCGATCTTGGTGCGCTGGCCGAACAGGTCGAGCTGGCGGATCGGGATCAGCTGCTTGTCGCTCGATTCCTTGAAGCCCGAGAGCTTGGAGATCTTCATGATGATCTCCTTCTCGCGCGCATCGGTCTTCGCGTAGTTGTAGAAGAAGTTCTTGATCTTGGCCTTGGTCGCCTCGGGCAGATCACGGCGCATGACCAGCGGGTCGAGCGGGATCAGCGGCGAGGTCCAGACGATCTTGATCTCCTTGAACTTCTCGGGCGAGCGTTCCTTGACCTTGTCCAGGTTCTCGCTGTTGTTGGTGGCCACGTCGACCTGCTTGTTGGCCACGGCCAGCGCGTTGGTCTCGTGGTTGGCGCTGCGCGTGAGCTTGAACAGCGACTTGGCGTCCACCTTGTGCTGCGCGAAGGCGTAGTAGCTCGGCACCAGGAAGCCGGAGGTCGAGTTCGGGTCGCCGTTGCCGAAGCTCAAGGACTTGCCGTTCTTCAGCACGTCGTCGAGCGTGTTGAGCGGGCTGTCCTTGTGCACGATCAGGTGCGAGTAGTAGCCCCGGGTGCCGTCGGCGTTGACCATCTGCGCGAACACCTCGCCACTGGCGCGATCGACCGCTTCCATCGCCGACTTGTTGCCGAACCAGCCGAGCTGCACCTTGTTGAAGCGCATGCCTTCGATGATGCCGGCGTAGTCCGGTGCGAAGAAGGCAGTGACCTTGAGCCCGGTCTGGCGGCTCATGTCGTCGATCAGCGGCTGCCAGTCCTGCTTGAGGTTCTGCGTCGCTTCGGTGGAGATGATGCCGAAGTTGATGTCCTGCGCGAAGGCGCCGGTCGTCATGCCGAGGCCGATGGCCAGGGCTGCACACAGTTTCTTGATCATGGGGGGTTCCGGGTTGGAAGGAAAAGGAAGGAAATCAGGCCGCCGCCGCCCACGGCACCAGCGCGGGTTGCGGCAGCACATGCGCGTTGGGGGCGTCAGCAGGAGCAGGGGACAGCAGTTCGTCGGCCTCCACGCCATAGAGCTCGCGCAGCAGCGGCGCGGTGAGCGCGGAGGAGGGCCCGTCGTAGACCACCTCGCCCTGCTTCAGCGCGATCACGCGCGGGCAGTACTTCATCGCGATCTCGACCTGGTGCAGCGAGACGATCACGGTCGAGCGGTCTTCGCGGTTGATGCGCGCGAGGATCTCCATCACCTTGCGCGAGGATTCGGGGTCCAGCGAGGCGATGGGTTCATCGGCCAGCACCACCTTCGCGCCCTGCACCAGCGTGCGCGCGATGGCGGCGCGCTGCTGCTGGCCGCCCGACAGCGTGGATGCGCGCTGCGCATGGCAATCGGCAATGCCCACGCGAGCCAGCGCATCGAGCGCCAGCGCGCGCTCGGCGGCGGTGAAGGCGCGCGTCCAGCTGCGCCACCACGGCATGCGATGCAGCGAGCCCACGAGCACGTTCACCAGCACCGGCAGCCGCGCCACCAGATTGAACTGCTGGAACACGAAGCCGACCTGCGCGCGCACCCTGCGGATGTCGCGGTGGATACGCCCGCGCTGCTGCACGCAGCAGCCGTCGATCTCGATCAGCGAGTCGCTGCCGCCGTCGGCGGCCACCAGGCCCGCCACATGGCGCAGCAGCGTGGACTTGCCGGAGCCCGAGGCGCCGATCAGCGCCACCATCTCGCCGCGCTGCACGCTGATGTTGATGTCGCGCAGGGCATGCCGGCCGTTGGCGAAATGCTTGTTGAGCTGGTGGATGCGCAGGGCGGTTTCCATCGTCGGTCCCGAAGTCGTCTAGACAACCGGAGTCTGATCACCGGCTGTGACGGCCTCTTGACGCTTTGACGACGCCCGTGTGTCAGCCGCCGCCCCGCGCGCGGCGCGCGCCCCTCAATCTCCCGGCATATGGGGCGGATGCAGCGCCACCGGCTTGGCCGACTTCTTGCGCATCCGGATGTTGAGCATTTCCACCACGACGGAGAAGGCCATCGCGAAGTAAACGTAGCCCTTGGGCACGTGATGGCCGAAGCCCTCCGCGACCAGCACCACGCCCACCACCACCAGGAAGGACAGGGCCAGCATCTTGATGGTGGGATGGTCGGAGACGAAGCGGCCGATCGGGCCGGCGAACAGCATCATGAGCCCCACCGAGGCAACCACCGCGGCGATCATGACCCGCACGTCGTCCACCATGCCGACCGCGGTGATGATCGAATCCAGCGAGAACACCAGGTCGATGACCATGATCTGGAGGATGACGGAGGCGAAGGTGGCCTTGACCGCGCTGGGTTTCTCCTCGTCGTGGCCGCCCTCCAGCGATTGGTGAACCTCGCTCGTGCTCTTCCAGATCAGGAACAGGCCGCCCAGGATCAGGATAAGGTCCCGGCCCGAGATGTCCTTCCCGATCACCGAGAAAAGCGGGGTCACCAGGCCGACGATCCAGGCCAGCACCAACAGCAGGCCGATGCGCATGAACATGGCCATGAACAGCCCGACCCGGCGTGCGAGTTCGCGCCTGGAGGGCGGCAGCTTGTCGACCAGGATGGAGATGAAGATGATGTTGTCGATACCCAGAACGAGCTCGAGCGCAGTCAAGGTCGCGAAGGCGATCCAGACTTGCGGATCGGTCAGGAGTTCAAGCATTGAGGTCCTTTCGGGATGCCGGGGGTGGTTGGATTGGGCGGAAGTATCTGCGGAGAAATGCCACCGCAAGGTATGCCCCGATCGCGGCGCAGGCCATGTATCGTGAGGTGAGCGCGATCTCCCGCGCTGCGAGGCTTGGACATGAACCTGTCGATCGAACCCGTTTCCGAAGCGCATTTCGCGGGGCTGCGTGCCGCGCTCGACACCGTGGCGCGCGAGAAGCGATTTCTTGCATTCACGCAGGCGCCCCCTGTGGAGCAGGCCCTCGACTTCTACCGCTCCATCATCGCCAACGGCGGTTGCCAGATGGTCGCCTTGCTCGACGGACAGGTGGCCGGCTGGTGCGACGTGCTGCCGAGCCATGGCCAGGCCCGGTCGCATGTGGGCATTCTCGGCATAGGCCTGGTTCCATCCGCGCGGCATCTGGGCATCGGCGCGAAGCTGATGCAGGCAACCATCGCGGCGGCCTGGGCGAAGGGAATGACGCGCATCGAACTCACGGTGCGCGCCGACAACACGAACGCCAAGGCCCTGTACGAACGGCTCGGCTTCGAAGTCGAAGGGCTCCTGCGCCGCGCTTTCCGGGTGGACGGCGAGTACTTCGACAGCTATTCGATGGCGTTGCTGCGGGGCGCTGTCGAAGCGCCGGTTCCGGCATCGGAGCTCCTTGTTCGCGCCGCCCGCCTTGATGATGCTGTCGCGGCCGCGGCGTGCGTCAATGCCGCTTTCGAGCTGTACGTCGAGCGCATGGGCAAGGCGCCGGCGCCCATGCTGGCCGACCATCCTGCGCTCATCGGTGAAGACAAGGTGTGGGTCGCGGTGCGCAGCGGCCAAGTGGCGGGGGTGCTCGTCCAGTACGAGACGGAGGAGGGCTTCTATGTCGACACCGTGGCCGTGGCCCCGATGTGTCAGGGCACGGGAGTCGGACGGGCGCTCTTGCGCTTTGCCGAGCGCGAGGCGCTTCGCCGCGGTTTCGAGGCCGTCTACCTGCGCACGAACGCCAAGATGACCGAGAACCAGGTCCTCTACCCGAAGATCGGCTACGTCGAGTACGACCGCAGAACCGAGGGTGGGTACGAGCGGATCTTCTATCGCAAGCCCCTTGTTCCGGCCGCGTCCTCATGAGATCTCAGGCGCGGCATTCCGGCGCGGGCCTGCTGAAGGCCGCGCGGGTCTCACCGGACACCTTGGGCTACTCAAACTCGATCTCGGCAACCAGCGGCGAATCGGGTTCCTTGCCGATCGCATTCGCGAGCGTGCCGCCCTGACGAAACCAATAGCGGCAACCCGTGCGAAAGAGCATCGTGACGCACATCAATCCATCGGTTCGAACGACCCAGGTTCCGGAAGCGCTGCCCGGCCCGCTTTTGTTGACGAACTCGACACTGCCATTCGGTCGGAAAACCCAATGCGACACCATTCCTGTCGACAGATTTCTCGACTCGAGGCCCTTGCCGATGAGTACGCGCTCGATGTCGATCTTGCTCAGGTAGATGCGCTCTTCCGCAGCGGTCGCCTGAACGGAAGGCGGGAAGAGCGCCATCCCGCTGAAGAACATCGAGGCGAAGATTCGGGCTTGCATGACTCGATCCAATCAACCCGGCTCATCGCGCCAGAAAGTTGTGTTGCAACACCCACTTGGCAACGCTGGTCCCGAGCTCTTCGCCACGCACCAGCGAGTTCCGGAAATGCATGCCACCGTAGATGCGGGCGCCGCGAACCTCTTCCACATGAGCCTGGGTGGCCGTGAAGCTGCGCGTGGTGCCCGTCACGGTGCTGTCGAGCGTGAATTCGACCCGATCGGTGCCGTAGTAGGTCTTGAGAGCCTCCATCAACGCCGCCGAAACGCAGGCATGCGCTGCGGGGTATTCCGGGTGATTGGGTGTAGGCACCACGGGGGTCCATGAAGCATCGGCCGTTGTGGCCGGGTTGTTGTCCGTATCAGCCAACGGAATGGCGCTTTGCGGCCTCCAGGATTCGTAGTGGTACTTCGACTCGAAGCAGGCGATGGCGGCATCGGCCTGGACCACGAAGAGCATGGCCAGCAAGCGCGCCTGGTCAATCAGGGTTCCGTCCGTCATTGCGAAGCGGCGCAGGTTCCGTGGCCAGAAGCGAAACGGTGGCTCGGTGTGAAATCTGGCGATCTCCAGCTGCGCATCGGTGCGCGTGCTGCCAAGGACGCCACCCAGCATTCGCGTTTCGTTGACGTCGTTGGCATAGACGTCGCTGTCGAGGGCCGGCGGCGCGGGCGCGCGGAACTGCGACGCACTTGCTATCGCGAAGGGCTTGATGGACGACAAGTAGCGGTTGATTGGATTCACGCCCCTGAAAGCACCCGGCGCCGTGCCGGGAACATAGGGTGCCAGCGTGACCGAGCGGCCATCGTCGCCCCGCAGTGCGAGCATCGCTTGCGCCATCCCATCGCCCAGCGCGAGTCCATCCGACTTCGCTGCGTTGTCATTGATAGCCGCCACGAAGCTGTCGTAGGCAGGCTGATACTGCGCTGCACGATTCGGGAACAAGCCCTTCAGGACGCCATACGCTGCTGCACCAACAGCCGCCTCCTGCGAGATATCACCCCCTGCAGCGGCCTGGATCGGGCCGCCATAGAGCTGGTACCTGCCGGTGATCGCGGCGAGCGCGTTGTAGATCGCCAGGTGGACGACAGCGAGATCGACCGAATCCGTCGGCCGCTTTTCGGCCGGTGACCCCGTAGCGGTGGCGGGAACGTTGATGGTGTTGGTCGCCACCTCGTTCCAGTAGGTCACTGCATTGGGCCCCGTCACATTGACCCGGACCGGGGCGCCAGCCGAAGGCCCCACGCTCCCGCCTGCCGAGCCGCCGCCGTCACCGCCGCCCCCGCATGCCGACATCAGGGTGATGCCGGCTACCAGCAGGGCGGCCAGCGGGCACATCGCGTTCTTGCTGTTCATGGTCCGTACCTTCCAGAGCTGTTGATGGATCCGCCGAACTTGTGACGGGTGCCGCCAAGCCACCATAGGCGCCGCGGGCGGGATCACTACGATCAAACCCCGATGAACTGGCGATGATTTCGCGAGGAGACCCTCTCGATGGCCTTCCAGGCCGAAGCCAACAGGCGGAAAATCTCGCGACGGATCGCCGCGCCCGAGGCCGGTGCCGGCGAATTCGAGAGGTGCGTCCATGAACGACCGGCAACTGACGATCAATGAGCGAGATCTGCCCGCACCCGCACCCTTGCGAGCCCGAGCCGGGATCCCGACGGTCGTTCAGTTCGCCGGCTTCCAGTTTGATTTCGAACGCGACCAGCTACGGCGCGCTGGCACGCCGATACCGCTCAGTCCCAAGCCGGGCGCGCTGCTGCGCTATTTCCTGGCGAATCCCCAGCGTCTCCTGAGCAAATCCGAGTTGATGGAGAGCTTGTGGCCGGACGTGGTGGTCACAGACGACTCGCTCGTGCAGTGTGTCGGCGATCTGCGCAATCGCCTGGGCGATCAAGGCGCGAAACTGATCGCGACGTCTCCGCGACGCGGCTACACGTTCGACGCGGAAGTGCTGCCCCTTCAACTGGATCAGCCGGATCCCCCCGCGCGCGCCCCAGGAATACCTGCGCCGGCGACGCCTGGGACGGCGCCGACGCGCCGCAAGCGCGGGCTGGTGGCCGCCGCCGTCTCGCTATGCGTCTCAGTGGTTGCCATTGCGGTCTACATGGCTTCAACGCCCAAGCCGCCACCGTTCCGGATCGATGAAGAGATCGCCAGGCGGACCTCCATCGTCCTGATGCCCTTCCAGGACAACGGCAACATCCCTGCGCCAGCGAACGTGCGCAATGGGTTGGTCGACGAAATTGCCGCGCAGCTGGCGGAGCGGCACGGCGCGAAAGTTGTTCGATCGACCTCGGCGGAGGGCGCGCAGTATGCAATGAGCGGGCGCACTGCCGCCCACGGGCACGGCGTCACGGTCGATGCCCAGCTCAAGACGATTCCGGAAGGAAAAGTCGTATGGTCCGAGCACTTCGAGTACACCGACGCCAGCGAACCGGGGCTCAATACCGATGTCGCCCTTCGGGTGGCCAGCAGCGTCAGGCTCCGGCAATTCGAGATTCACAAGGCCAGGGTGAGTGCACCGGGCTACCGCTTCGATCCGGCTGACCTGGTGGTGTCGGGATGGGAGGACATCGACCGTCGCCAATCACTCGACGATGTCCGCAGAGGGCGAGCACGTTTCGAGGAGGCCTTGCGTGCCGACCCCGATTCGGTGGCCGCGCTCACAGGCCTTGGCGCAGCGCTGATGTCCGAGCGATTTGGCCATTCCGGTGAGCCGTCGCCGAGCGACGTCGACTACTCGGAACGGATTGCCGCGCGCGCCATGGCAATCGCCCCCAACAACACCGTATCGCTGATCAATTGGGGCAACGTGCAGCTGTTTCGCGGGCAGCCGGACCTGGCACTTCCCATGTTCGAGAGGGCCGTGCAACGCACGCCCTCCAACCCGAATGCGCATCTGCGGTATGCGATGGCACTGCTGCTCGTCGGCAGGGCCCGGGAGATACAGCCGAGCATCGACAACGCCTTGCGAATAGGCTACCGGGACCAGCGGATCATGGCTTCGGCCCACTACGTCGCCTCTCAGGCGGCATTCGCCCTGGGCGACGACGAGAAGGCGTACGCGATGGCGCGCCGCTCATAAGGCAACCTCTTGG
>NZ_JAGGNV010000113.1 GCF_018614955.1 Variovorax paradoxus | reverse complement strand
CGCCGCTCAAGATAATTGTCGCTGGCCACCTACCTGCTGATCGATCTGCAGAACCGGCAACCTGTGCCGGAATACGTCATCGTGGATGGGGGCGAACGGCGAGGCCTGGTTCTTTTATGGCGAACATGAGATTGGCCTGCTCGCGCAGTACATGGAACTGGGTGACCGAGTTTCCCTTGTCGACATCTCCAAGCCGGGAAAGAACTCGCTCGATTTCCACCTTGTCCTCTATCTTGGCTACTTGGTCGGCCGGCATGAGCCAGGGGCACGCTTTGTGATCGTCGCGACCGATGGAGACTACGACCCTGCAATCGTGCATGCCCGATCGAAGGGGCGACAGGTCGAGCGCGTGGAAGTCCTGGGGCCGGCACCTATCGAAGTCAAGTCCCTACCACTCCAGCAGGCAACTTTTCCGCAGTCTTCGACAACATTGAGGCCCGTGGCTGGCAACATAGCTCTCATCCTGCCCACAGCGCCAAGGACCAAGAAGTCGAAGTCCGTGGATCAGATCTCTTCCGAAATACTCAAGGATCTGGTTGAAGCAGGGAAGCCCAAAACTTTGAACGCACTCAAGAAGAGAATTCAGTGGCGTTTTGGTCCGGAGCCAGGTCTTTCGCGATATAGGTGAAGTCGCTCTTGTCGAAGCGCCCCTCGGCCTTGGCGTTCGAGGTCATCGGCTTGGGTACGTAGGTCGTGATGCCAAGGTCCTCGCAGGCCTTGAGCTCCGTGCCGTTGAAGTAGCCGCGATCGGCAAGGGCCTGCAGCTTGGTCTTGCCCATTGCCTCGCGGGCCGCCTTGGCCGTGTTGCTGAGCTGCGCGCGGTCGTTGCCCTCGTTGGTGACTTCGTGCGCCACGATCAGGTGGTGCCTAGCGTCGACCGCCGCCTGGACGTTGTAGCCCACCAGACCCGACCCCTTGGCTTGCGAGTTCATCGAACGCGCATCGGAATCGGTGAGCGAACGTTGCCCGTCAGGCTCCTTCTTCAACTCTTTCTTGGTGTCGTCGAGCTGCTTCATCTGCTCGCGCAGCTTCTTGATCTTCTCCGTCAACCGCTCGGTCTTGGCCTCGACCTCCGCCGGCTGCGTGCGGTCGGCCGTCTCCAACGCGTCGAGGTAGCGCTGGATGCTCTGCTCGATCTGCCGCTGACGCGCATCGATCTTGCCGCGAGTTTGCTGAGGTGGTGGCGCCGCAGTTGGTCAGCTACTGGACAGAGCAGGGAGCTCGCCTCGCTGCCAGCCGCGCGTCCGGCGCCCTAGGCCTGCGCTCTAGGCGGTACAAACACTAAGTGGCGCGCGATAGGCCGTGTCGACCAGAATGCAGTCTCCTTGTCGCTCGGAGCTCCCATGAAGCACGCAATGATCTCGAGCTTGATCAGCATTGGCGCACTTTGCTGGTCATCCGACACGTGGGCATTCAGGATTGGCCCGTGCCTGCGTTTGCTGATCCTTGAGGACGGCGAACTGACCCAGGAAAGGCTTAGGTGGTGGAACCAATGCGCCTTCCTGCCAGATCAGTACAAGTCCGCGGTCCACGAGCATATGTCGCTTGCCTCGATCATGCAGTACACATCCGAGGTGAAGGTGACTCCAACACTCAATGGATGGGAGTTCAACACCATGGACGAGGGCGAGAAGTCATGGCCGCCCAATGCCAAGCAGCCTCATTACACCCGCGGGATAATTTTTGGGACCTGGTGGAATGACGATCCCCTAATGCGGACATGGGGGCAGGGCTGGGATCTGATCACTGGTAGCTGGGACTTCGGGCAATCCATGAAGCAGAAGCCTGAGGGCGAGAAGTACAAGGCCGAATCCGGAGAATGTGAGGTTGAAGCTCGGGAGCATCTCGGCAGGCGCTCACACTTTGGAACGCTTCAGCACCTTCATTTCATGTACGCGACGGACAAGAAGGATGATCAGTCAAAGGCCGCGTTTCGGGTGAAGACGACAACCGACGCTGCCCTCAAGTGGATGCAATTCGCCTACAAGGTCGCAATCGGAGAGATCAAGCCGGGAGATACATTCGACACGAAGCTCGAAGCCGAATCTGGACTGCTATTCTTGGATCGGAACCACTGCGTTCAAAAAAAGGAGAACCTGAAAATCAGGACCATCTTCACGCTGCGAGATGACGACTCGAAGAAATACCGGGACCCCTTGACGCCCAACGTCGCGCTGGGCTCCATGCTGCATGTAATTCAAGACTCTTTCTCACCAGGGCATACCTGTCGCATCGAGAGGCAGGGCACTGACGGCACGTACCTCATCGTTGCAGACGTCGAGAACTACAACGCCCAGGATCATGACTCCCACGGCAGTCTTGATGCTTACCCTCCATGGCTCACTGACCTCGTCGTCTCCAAGAAGCGTCGATACCAGAACGATCCCGTCAACGTCGGCGCATGGCTTATTCAGGCAGTCGACAAGCCGATGGACTGGGGTGACGTTGAGACGCACCTTCGCAATACGATCTTTCTTGCAGCGCCTTCTGATGATCAAAAACTTGAATGCATCGGTGGACGCGCAAAGAGGGTCAAATTGTGAAGCGGCGGTGGGTGGCGATTTTGGGAGCTGTTGCGGTGGTATTGGTCCTCGTGACTGTGTACCGCGACACTTGGCTGTTCTGGTGCCCGCTCGAGACCGGCGGGAATGTCGGTCCAGAGTAGCCCGCGAGCGACGAACTGCTCAGGCCCAAGCCTTCGGTAGTGCCGAATGCCGCCGCTCAATCTGATGCTCGCAAATCTTCCTCCGGCACGCATCGCGTCGATTGCTTTGCGAGCGCCTCTGCCGCTCCTTCGAGTTACGGACGTCGCCTGTGCAGCGGTTCCGGCCCATCGCTGCGTCTCCGCGAACTCACCCTGTGAGGCCGATTTCGGTCATCCAGGCGCCACGGAGACCTCGGCGGCGCCTGCCTGGCAGAGCCCAGAAAAAGGAGTCTATCGCATGCAGATGAAGTAACGGAAGCCAGCGGGTGTCGTTGCAGAGGGCAACCCCATCGACATCGGCGGCGCCAAGAACGATCACCGCATCTACGATACCCAGGACCTCGATTTCGTGCGCGAACTGAAGGCTCGCCCGGCCACGCCACAAACGATCATCAGCCTCTACTTCGACGCGTGTCTCCTGCTGCACAGGTACGGTCGGTGGGTGTCGCGATGGTCGCGGATCGCCGTGGGATTGAACTGGCAAAAGGCGATGGCGATGTCTGTCGAACGGGTTGAGGTCTCTACACCGTTTATCGACGCCCGGGTATTTCCGCTGTCAATAGCGCAGGCCGCCGGGAAAGGCGCTCAGCCCCTCCATCGCCCTGGTGCGCTCGACCTCGGTTACTCGGCGGAACAGGCGGCCCATATGGGGCAGGTTTGTGAACATGGAACGCATTGTGGCCATCCAGCCAAGCTTTTCTGCGCTTCCGATGATTTCTGCGTGATAGCCACGGAGAGCGGTGATCAAGCCCAGCCACCTTCGCACCCGGACATTGTGATAGGCCTCCTTGAGGCCAATGAGGAGAAGCACGACATAACTACCGATCAATGCCGTCCAGAGCAAAAAAACTATGTTGTCCATGAACCCCTCGCCTCGCACCTTTTGCAGTTCAGGAACAAACAAAGAGGCGATTAGCGCCGTCATGACGACTGCAAAGGTACCGAGAAGCAAGTCGCGAACGGAGCGCCGAACGTCCTCCTTCAGCATACGGTCGAACGTCTGCGAGCGCGTAGTTGCTTCAGCAAGACCCACTGCGAGCACATCGTGCCCTAGAGCAAGGTATAGCGCCGGCTCATCCGTGCCACGTTCAGCGACCTCGATAGCCCGCAGAATGCGATTCTCAGGTCGCAAGAGGAAGTCGATCAATTTGGTGATGCTCGCTTCCATTTTCTGGCGATCGCCGGTCAACTTTTCGATGTCTCCGGCATCCGATCCCGATTTCAAAACTCGCGCCCAAGCAGTCATCGACCCTCTCACGATCAGTCTCATCTCGCGCTGGAGCTCCGCGAGCATCTGCTTCTCGAAAGCGGTACGCAGCATGAAGGAAGTGACGGGTGTACCCTCGAAATTCTTGTTGACGAGCGCACCTAGAACCCGCTTCGTGCTGTGCCAGTACAGCAACGCGTCGCGAAGGCTTAGTTTCCTCTGATCGCAGTCACGGCCAATCGCCTGATCCACAACGTCCTCGATCGTGAGTTCAAGAGGCCCCAGCGACTTGTACATCTCAGTCGTGATGATGACGCTCGGCGAAGCGGACGGACTTTGCGCAAAGGCAGACGAAACGACGGCCAACTCGTACAGGCGCGCGCAGACTATCTGCAGGCACGTGAGCGCACCTGGTCCGGGAAAGGTCTTGACGATGTCCCGTGCGATGGTCCTCGCCAAGCCGTCTTCGTAAGTGATGCTGGATGCGCGAGCGGGGCCGGCGACTTCGGGCAGATTGGCGAGCTCGCGCTGCGCCTCGATCGGCGCAAGGATGACATGCTCGAGCTGGCCGATAGCGAGCGGGCCAAGGAAATAGGAAGCAACCGGCATTGCCGAACCGAGCCGTTGTCGCAGTTCCGCATCGAAGCGGCCATAAAACTCGGTACGGAGGGACACCAGAATCTGAATCCAGGATTCCTTACCGCAGAAGGAGGCGAGGAAATCGAAGAACTCAGTGCGGGCCTCGTCGGCACGCTGACTCATCCGCAAAGTGAATAGCTCCTCGGCCTGATCAATCACTAGCAACAGCGGCTTGTTCATCTCAGGCGCCAGCGCCTGAAAGAAGCCCGAGAGCAAGCGCGCGGACCCTGCAAGCACCACCCGCGCTTCAGCCATGTTGCCTGGCAAGTCCATCGATTCTAAGAACAAGGATGCCCTTCCCTCCAACCGCTGACTAATTAGATCCATCGCCGCCTCGGCGAGGCGCTCCATCGGCTCGGCCGTCGAGTTGATGAAGGCCGCCGGCACGCCGTCGCGAAGTTTCCGAAAGACGTTGGTGTCTACGTGAGACGTCACCTCGGGGATGAGTCCTGCCTTCAGAAAAGAGGACTTGCCCACGCCCGAGAGACCATGCAACAGAATGACACGCCAGGTGGTCTTGTCAGCCACCAGATCCGCGACGGCAGCCACATCAGCGTCACGTCCGAAGAAATTGGCACGCTCTTCGAGCGTGTACGCTCGTATGCCGACATAGGGTGACGGCCGCGCGGACGACGTGCTCAGGGCGCACATGTCAGCCGGCCCTCGGAGAAATTTACAGCAAGCTCAACCAAGATCTCTTCCGAATCCGACTTAGCAATGCATATGGCGTCGGATGCGTAGAGCGCGTAGGCTAGGCTCACCGGCAGATGCCTACGGCGCAAGTCGTCCATGGCCTCGCGGAAGCTCTTGCCGTTGAGCATCACTTCGTAGAAGAACGCAAGAGCAAATCGGAAGGCGAATCGATCCGGCACGCGCACTTCCGTACCGATGAGGCCAGCGATGCCCGGGTACTTGAGCAGATCAGTAAAGGCGAAGCGGTCCGCCTCCGCCGCTGTATCGCACCCGTTCAGAAACAAGAGTGTCTGCTGGCGGTGGATGGAGCGGAAGCTGTTTAGTCGCACAGCGAATGTGCTCGCGGACAGCACATCGTCGTCCGAGAGCCGAAAACGGTCGCCCGATGCGTGTCCCAGCAAGTAGGCGATGCGGAGACGGGCCTGCGTATCCTCGGCCGCGCGTTTGAGGCCTGCCAGCAGATCATCGAACGTGAAGGCGAATGTCCCGCCGAAACGCTCCTTCAAAGTGTCGAGCAGCACCGATTCCCGAGTTTCGGCGATCGAAGTGCTCGCGGCATCGTAGACAACCCGGTCCATCGCGGCCGCCGCCCTGTATTCCATGGTGCTCAAGGCCCCGCGACTCCCCAGCCCGGCGCCGAACGTTGAGACAGCGACATGATGGCGTATACACCAGAACACCCGCGTGAGATCCAACAAAGTGGCTGGGTCGGGGACTTCCGGCACGCAGAGTGTCCACGGATGCGCAAGCGCCGGATCCACCTTGAACTCGATGGCGAGATCCTCGTTCCCGACGAGAGACAAGTAGCGATCCTTCGCGGCCTCCGCATTCACTTGGTCCCGCGTCGCGGTGAACAGTGTCAGAAACAGATCATGTCCTGCAGTGATCAGCTCGCGAAGCCTTTCCTCCGTGTGCGCATCAGCCGGAGCAACGATGTAGGCCTGAATATAGTAGTCAAGCTTCAGCCGCACATCGTTCGCGGCTTGGTCGAGTTGGCCGGCGTCGATTTGATAGGTCTCATCACCACCATGTTCGTCAAACCATTCAATGCTTACTATGTCCGAATTTACCTTGCGAACCTGGACCCGGAGGTGCACTGGCGCATCGTTGTCCGCGCTGTCTGTTGATTTGTCCTGTGTTTCGATGGGCATTTCTTCCTCGCTTGCTCAAATCGCTTACGCGAAATCGTGCATCGACACAGACCGGGGTTCAGAAGTCGCCAGCACATAGTGAGGAGACAGCGGTAACGTGTCGCTGCGAGCCACCATTTCGGGCCAACTCGGGATGCGATCGCCAGCAACCATCTGCCAATAGCGAGTCCAGCTGCCGGTGTTCTTATACCGTGGATTGTCGACCGCTTCGTGGGTGTGACCCATGACCACGCACCCAGAAAATCTCGTGAGAACGTCTTCCGCGCCTCTTCTCAGTGCCGCAGTTTCGTCGATGCCACCACCACGCAGAAGCGAAAGATTGTGATCACCCGCGCTGCGGCCTTCGCGACCAATGCCAAGCGACCTCCCACCCAACTCCAACCCGTCGAGCAGATCCAGGTGTTCGAGGGAGAATTCAAGGATGCGCACGGCGTTCTCGTTGCTTCGCATTGTGTTCTGCAGCGCAGCCTGCAGCGAAGGCGCTCGGAAGTCGAAACCCGCTTTTCGAAGTGTCACGTCTAGCCCATAGCCGCTGTCTCGATCGATGGCCTTCAGCATCTCCGGCAGCGATCCGTTCTCCAGATCCATTGAAAGCAAATTCGACGGCGCCACGATTGCTTCCGCGGTCGTATACCGTGCAAACGCCAAGGCGGTCATGGCGGCTCGGACGGAACCGCCCCGCAGGTTGCTGATACTCGACCAGAAGATCTTCAGGAACCGACTGAAGGGCTTCATGTTATCGACGAATGGGTAGCGCAGATCTAACTCGTTCAGGAAGCGGATCAAAAAGCGTGTTCCGATGCATTCCAGCAGGCGCAGCTCGCCGTGCTCGGAAGCGAGAATCGGCGGACGGGCCTCGCTCCACAGCGCCACCGGCGGCTTCGGTACTGGATGAAAGAAGCTGTTGACTGGGTCGTATTGGTGCCCGTGCTCGATCCACAGCTGAGGCGCAGTCGGCGGAATGTATTGCGGCTCCAGATGCCAGCGCACACGCGCCCGGATGGAACCATTCAGGCGCTGTTCGAAGGCGCCGCGTACCTTCGGCCAGAACAAGTCGGCATCATGGTTGCCAGGCATGATGGTTAGCGCGGCGCCAGCCCGGGCGACAAAGCGGGCAAAGCTGTCGAAGATCTTCGGATGGCTGTCCAGGATGGCTTGCGCTTTTTCGCAGCTGATCACCTCGGTGAAGCAGAGCGGCACCTTATCACTGGTACGCGCTTCCAGATCGGGCCGCTTCCATGGTTCGGCCTGGACGAAATCAAAGGAATCACCGTTGAGGACGAGCTCGACCTGTTCCTCCCGAGAGTCCGTAAGATGATCGACGAAAGCCACCAACGCCGCTTCGCATCCAGCATCGCAGTCATCCAGGGCGCCCGCCCCGATGTGCAGGTCACTGATAACGTAGGTGTGCATGGTCTATAGCCTGTCGATGTGGGCTGATCAATGATAGGCACGGTTCGGCCGCGAGAAATCCCGTTTGTGTGATAGGCCATTCGTTGTAGGAGGACGCGTTGGCTCCGTAAGCGCGCGGTGATCCCGTCTTGAGCAGCGGGCGAGTGTCCATGACGATGGTGTCCACCAAGGATTTAGGGAGACGCTGAACAATTGA
>NZ_JAGGNV010000112.1 GCF_018614955.1 Variovorax paradoxus | reverse complement strand
CGTAGTTTACTATTTACGGATAAGTTCTAAGCCAGCGCGGTGTCCAGCAGCATCATCAGCACGAAGCCCACCATCAGCCCGCCGGTCGCAAAGGCCTCGTGGCCCTTGCGGTGGGACTCGGGGATGATCTCGTGGCTGATCACGAACAGCATCGCGCCGGCGGCAAAGCCCAGGCCCCAGGGCAGCAAGGCAGCCGACCCGCTCACGATCGCGGCGCCAAGCACCGCGCCCAAGGGTTCGACCAGGCCGGACGCCATGCCGAGCCCGACCGCAAAGGCCCGCCGGTAGCCCGCAGCCAGCAGCGCCACCGCAACCACCAGGCCTTCGGGCACGTCCTGGATCGCGATGCCGGTTGCCAGTGCGCTGCCGCGCAGCGCATCTCCGCTCGCGAAGCCGACGCCGATCGCCAGGCCTTCGGGGAGGTTGTGCAGCGCGATCGCGAACACGAACAGCCAAGTGCGACGGAGCACCTGTGCGTTCCGCCCCTCCACGCCCTTGATGAAATGCTCGTGCGGCAGCACGCGGTCCAGCACCAGCAGCGCGAGCGCGCCGAGCAGAATCGCGCTGCCGACGATGCCGCCGGCGCCCCACGCATCCGCACCTGCGGCGCGCGCGGCAGCGATGCCGGGAATGATCAGCGAAAAGGCGCTGGCCGCCAGCATCACACCGGCGCCGAAGCCGAACAGCGTGTCCTGCGCACGGTCCGACAGGCGCTGCGAGAACAGGATGGGGAGCGTGCCCAGAGCGGTCGCGAGCGCCGCCACCGCGCCACCGGTCAAGGCCTGCAGCACCACCGGCCGGCTGGCCACGAACTGCCAGAGCTGCGCGCCCAGTACGAACACGCCGGCCAGCACGATCGCGATGCCGACCAACTGCCGCAATGGCAGGACGGGACGCTTGGCGGCGCCGATGAGGGATGAGCTGTTGTTGTTCATGGTCAAATGATAGTAATTCTCATTTGATCTGTGCTTTAGGAATTTCAATCCCGGCGATAGAGCACCGGCAGCAGCGAGCGAGAAGAGCTGCCTACACTTGCGCGTTCCTCACAAACCCCGGAGACAACGAATGCGCGTCAAGGACAAATCCATCATCGTGACCGGCGCCGGCGGCGGCATCGGCGAAGGCATCGCAAAGCGGCTGGCGGCCGAGGGCGCACAGGTCATCGTGAACGACATCAACATCGCGCTCGGCGAACAGGTGGTCGAAGCCATCCTGCGCGCGGGCGGCCGGGCCTCCTTCTTCGCCGCCGACGTCACCCGATCGGCCGAAGTGAAGGCGCTGGTCGAGGCCGCGGTCCAACGCCACGGCAAGCTCGACGTGATGGTCAACAACGCCGGCTGGACGCACCGCAACCGTCCGGCGCTCGAAGTGAGCGAGGACGAGTTCGACCGCTGCTACGCGGTCAACGTGAAGAGCATCTACCTGTCGACCGTGCACGCCGTGCCGGCATTCCGCGCCAACGGCGGCGGCTCCTTCATCAACATCGCCTCCACCGCCGGCGTGCGCCCGCGTCCGGGCCTCACCTGGTACAACGGCTCGAAGGGCGCGGTCATCACCACCAGCAAGTCACTCGCCGCCGAATTCGGCCCCGACAACATCCGCGTGAACTGCATCAACCCGGTGTTCAATCCCGACACCGGCCTGGCCGCCGAGTTCGCCGGCGGGCCGATCACCGAAGAGCGCAAGGCCAAGTTCCGCGCCACCATCCCGCTCGGCCGCTTCTCGACCGCGCTCGACGTCGCCAATGCGGCGCTCTACCTGGCCAGCGACGAGGCGTCCTTCATTAGCGGCGTCTGCATCGAGGTCGACGGCGCGCGCTGCGTGTAGCGCAGCGGCGCTGGGGAGGCGAAGGCGGCGCAGACCGCCCGAACGAATCCCATCACAACGAGGAGACAAGAATGACGAAGCCATTCAGGCGCTACCTGCGCCACATCGTGGCCGGCCTCTTCTTCGCGGGGCCGCTGCTGGCCGCCGCGCAGTCGCTGCCGACCACCACGCCCGAGCGCGTCGGGCTGTCCACCGAGCGGCTGCAGATGATCACCGACGTGCTGAAGGCCGACGTGGCCGCCAGCAAGATCCCCGGCGCCGTGCTCCTCGTGGCACGTGGCGGCAAGGTCGCCTGGTTCGAGGCCGTCGGCCGCCTCGACCCGGCCACCGGCATGCCGATGCCGCGCGACGGCATCTTCCGCATCTACTCGATGAGCAAGCCCATCACGACGGTCGCCGCGATGATGCTGGTCGAAGACGGGCGCATGAAGCTGGACGACCCGGTCTCGATGTACCTGCCCGAGTTCGCCAGCATGACGGTCGGCGTCGAGAAGCCGGGCAGCGACGGCAAGCCGGTGCTCGAGACCGTGCCGGCGCGCCGGCCGATCAGGGTGCACGACCTGATGCGTCACACCTCGGGCCTCACCTACGGCTTCTTCGGCACGGGGCTGGTGAAGGAGGCCTACAACGCAGCCACCCTGCATGCCGGCGATCCGAGCAACGCCGAGTTCTCGCAACGCCTGGCCAAGCTGCCGCTGGCCTATCAGCCCGGCACCACCTGGGACTACAGCTACTCGACCGACATCCTCGGCCGCGTGGTCGAGGTGGTGTCGGGCCAGTCGCTCTACCAGTTCGAAAAAGCCCGCCTGCTCGACCCGCTCGGCATGAAGGACACCAGCTTCTACGTGAGCGATGCACAGCGCCAGCAGCGCATCGCCGAGCCGCTGGCGAACGACCGCAGCTTCGGCGTCGGTGCCGAGTTCAGCGATCCGCGCGTCGTGCAGAAAGCCGAATCGGGCGGCGGAGGCATGGTGTCGACCGCCGCCGACTACGCGCGCTTCCTGCAGATGCTGCTGAACGGCGGCACGCTCGACGGCAAGCGCTACCTGGGCTCGCGCACGCTGGGCTTCATGGTGTCTGACCACGCCAACGGCGGCGCCGGCATCGCGCCCGGACCGCTCTACCTGCCGGGCCCTGGCTACGGCTTCGGCCTGGGCTTCGCGGTGCGCCGCAGCGACGGCGAAGCGCCCTACCCGGCCGCCGCCGGCGAATTCAACTGGGGCGGCGCCGGCGGCACCTACATGTGGGTGGACCCCGAGAACCAGATGTTCGTGGTGCTCATGCTGCAGTCGCCCAAGCACCGCGTGCACTACCGCAGCCTGCTGCGCAACATGATCTATGCCGCCGTGGTCAAGTAGCCCTGGAACGGCAGCCGGCCGGGCTATGCGTTAAATTGCCCTTCCCCATGAAGAAGCATGTCGTCCCCGTTTCCGAGATCGGCCGCGCCCGCCGCGTGGCGGCACCGGAGCGCGCCGTGCCAGCCACCGGCGTGCTGCTCGACCGGCTTTCGCGCCCGCTCACCGATCTGCGCATCAGCGTCACCGACCGCTGCAACTTCCGCTGCAGCTACTGCATGCCGAAGGAAGTGTTCGACAAGGACTACCAGTACCTGCCCCACAGCGCCCTCCTGAGCTTCGAGGAGATCACGCGGCTGGCGCGCATCTTTGCAACGCATGGCGTGCACAAGATCCGGCTCACCGGCGGCGAGCCGCTGCTGCGCAAGAACCTGGAGGTGCTGGTCGAGCAGCTGGCCGCCATTCGCACCCCGCAGGGCGCGCCGCTGGACCTCACGCTGACCACCAACGGTTCGCTGCTGGCGCGCAAGGCCGAAGCGCTGAAAGCCGCCGGCCTCAATCGCGTGACCGTGAGCCTCGACGGCCTCGACGACACGGTGTTTCGCAGCATGAACGACGTCGACTTTCCGGTGGCCCAGGTTCTCGCGGGCATCGATGCGGCCCACGCCGCCGGCCTCGGTCCGATCAAGGTCAACATGGTGGTCAAGCGCGGCACCAACGAGCAGGAAATCCTGCCGATGGTGCGGCGCTTCCGCGGCACCGGCGTGGTGCTGCGCTTCATCGAATACATGGACGTCGGCGCGACCAACGGCTGGCGCATGGACGAGGTGCTGCCCTCGGCCGAGGTGGTGGCGCGCATCGCCGAAGAATTCCCGCTCGCGCCGCTCGAAGCCAGCGCGCCCGGCGAAACCGCGCAGCGCTGGGCCTACCGCGACGGCGGCGGCGAGATCGGCGTGATCAGCAGCGTGACCCAGGCCTTCTGCCACGACTGCAGCCGCGCGCGCCTGTCGACCGAAGGCAAGCTCTACCTGTGCCTGTTCGCCAGCAGCGGGCACGATCTGCGCCCGCTCCTGCGCGGCGATGCCGACGATGCGCAGATCACCTCCGCCATCGGCCACATCTGGCAGGGGCGCAGCGACCGCTATTCCGAACTGCGTGCATTGCGCGGGCCCGACACGGATGCGGCCGCGCCGCGCCGCGTCGAAATGAGCTACATCGGCGGATGAGCACTCCTACTTCCATCGCGGTCGGCGAGATCACCGGCCTCGTGCTCGCCGGCGGGCGCGGCTCCCGCATGGGCGGCATCGACAAGGGCCTGCAGAACTTCAACGGCACGCCGCTCGCGATGCATGCGCTGATGCGTCTCGGCATGCAGGTCGGCGAGCTGATGGTCAATGCCAACCGCAACCTGTCGGCCTACGAATCCTTCGGCGCACCGGTCTGGCCCGACGGCTTGGCCGACTACGCCGGGCCGCTGGCAGGTTTCCTGACCGGGTTGGAGCGCTGCGAAACGCCCTACCTGCTCACCGTGCCCTGCGACACGCCGCTGTTCCCGCTCGACCTCGCAAGCCGCTTGGGCGAGGCCTTGCTGGCAGACGAAGCCGAGATCGCCATGGTGAGCGCGCCTGAAATCGCGGCCGAGTCCGATGGCGCATCGGCGCTGCGCCCGCAGCCGGTGTTCTGCCTGCTGCGCGCCACGCTGCTCGAAAGCCTGGTCCGCTTCACCCAGGACGGCGGCCGCAAGATCGACAAGTGGACCGCGCAGCACCGCACGGTGCTGGTGCCCTTCGACCGTCCCGGCGATGCGCCCGACGCGTTCTTCAACGCCAACACCTTGATCGAGCTGCACGCGCTCGAAAACCGATGAGCCGCATCGCCGAGATCGCCGCCGCCTTGGCCGGCTACGACCCGAAGGCCCTGGGCGTCGATGCGGTGCAGGCCTTTCTGGCGCGGCTCGCCGAACCTGCCGTCGTCACGCAAAGCGAGCGCATCGCACTGCGCGACGCGCTCGGCCGCGTCCTGGCCGAGGACATCATCTCCCCCGTCAGCGTGCCGCCGCACGACAACTCGGCGATGGACGGCTTCGCCTTCGACGGCGCGCTGCTTCCTGCCGATCCGTCGAGCGATGCCTCGGTGAGCCTGCGCGTGGTCGGCACGGCGCTGGCCGGCGCCGCCTGGCGCGGCACGCTCGGCCCGGGCGACGCCGTCAAGATCATGACCGGCGCCATGATGCCCGCCGGCCTCGACACCGTGATCCCGCAGGAGTTCTGTTTTGTCGAGGGCGAGCAGGTCCGCTTCCCGGCCAAGGTGCTGCGCCGCGGCGACAACCGCCGCTTGGCCGGCGAGGATCTGATGCAGGGCAAGGCGGCACTGCAACGCGGCGAGCGCCTCTCGCCCGCTGCGCTGGGCATGGTCGCCAGCCTCGGATTGCCGATGGTGCCGGTACTGCGGCGCCTGCGTGTCGCCTATTTCTCCACCGGCGACGAAATCCTCAGTCTCGGCGAGCTGCCGCGCGAAGGCGCGGTCTACGACAGCAACCGCTACACCGTGTTCGGCCTGCTCACGCGGCTGGGCTGCGAAGTGATCGACCTGGGCCTGGTGCGCGACGATCCCGCGGCACTGGCCGACACGCTGCGCCGCGCCGCCCGCGAGGCCGACGCGATCATCACCAGCGGCGGCGTCAGCGTCGGCGAGGCCGACCACACGCGCGCCGTGATGCAGCAGCAGGGCGACATGGCCTTCTGGCGCGTCGCGATGCGGCCCGGCCGGCCGATGGCGGTGGGACTGATCCCCAAGCAAAGCGAAGCCGAGGGCACGGCCGTGCTCTTCGGCCTGCCGGGTAATCCGGTGGCCGTGATGGTCACCTTCCTCGCCTTCGTGCGCCCGGCTCTGCTTCGCATGATGGGCTGCCACGCCGCGGGCTGCGCGCCGCCGCCCATGCTGCGCGCCAGGAGCGTCGCCGCGATCCGCAAGAAGCCAGGCCGCACCGAGTACCAGCGCGGCCGGGTAGAGGCGGTGCCGGGGTCGCTGCCCGAGGTCCGCATCGCCGGCAGCCAGGGCTCCGGCGTGCTCAGCTCGATGGTCGAGGCCAACGGCCTCGTGGTACTGCACCACGAGCAGGGCAGCGTGGCCGCGGGTGACGCGGTCGACGTGATGATGTTCGACGGAGTCGTCTAGCTTCAACCGGAGATGCGCATGCTCGCAGCGCGAATCGAATTGATGCAGCAGATGCCGATCTTCGGCGCCATCGGCGCAGAGGCCATCGAATTCCTGCTCGAGCCGGCGCCGGTGCTGCGCGTCGCGGCCGGCGACTTCTTCTGCCGCGAGGGTGATCTGGCCGACGGCATGTACGTGCTCGAGAGCGGCCGTGTGACGATATCGAAAAGCTGGCAGGGCCATCAGCTGCTGCTGCGCCGCCTCGCCCAGGGCGACTGCTTCGGCGAGATGGCGCTGCTCGATCTGTCCCCTCGCAGCGCCTCGGTGCGTGCCGACGAAGACTGCAGCGCGATCCGGCTCACGCCCGACAACCTCTATCGCCTGTTCGAGCACGATGCAGAACAGTTCGCGCTGATCCAGATGAACATCGGCCGCGAGCTCAGCCGCCGCCTGCGCACCACCGACGAGTTGCTGTTCCGGGCGCGGATGGGTGAGCCGCTGGAGGCGCCCGAGCGCATCCAGGCGCTGCCGGATCCTCTTTAAAGCCGTCCCAGCGCCCGTTCCACGCCCTTGTTGGCCAGCATGTCGGCGCGCTCGTTGCCCGCGTCGCCCGAGTGCCCCTTGACCCAGCGCCACTCGATCTGGTGGCCGCCCTCCGCCACCAGCTTGTCGAGCTCCTGCCAGAGTTCGACGTTCTTCACCGGCTGCTTGGTTGAGGTGCGCCAGCCCTTCGCCTTCCAGCCGCGGATCCATTCGGTGATGCCCATGCGCACGTACTGGCTGTCGAGGTAGAGCACGACCTTGCAGGGGCGCTTGAGCGCGCGCAGGCCTTCGATCACGGCCTTGAGTTCCATGCGGTTGTTAGTGGTGTTGAGCTCGCCGCCGAAGAGTTCCTTCTCGGTGGCACCCGACTTGAGCCATGCGCCCCAGCCGCCGGGACCGGGATTGCCCTTGCAGGCGCCGTCGGTGTAGATCTGTACTTCGTTCAAAAAAAGACTTCCTCGTTATTGTCGATGACCGCGTCGCGGTGCACCTTGCCCGCGATCGGCACCGGCGCGCTCGCGCGCTGGGCCGCGCGCCGCCATTCGGCGCTCAAGAGTCGCATGCCGCGCACCCGCTTGACCGCGACCAGAAAATAAACCGCGCCGAAGATCGGCCACCAGCGCTCGCCGGCCGTGTCGAACCAGCGGCAGCGCTCCAGCCAGGCCTCGCTGCGCACCGCCGGCCGGTAGATGCCGAAATTCCCCGACTCGACTTCGAAGCTCAGCAAGCGCAGCCAGTCGCGCATGCGCCGGTAGCCGATGAAGTCGCCGGACTCGGGCAGGAACAGCTCGCCGAAGCCCAGTCGCCGGTAAAGATGCGCGCGGCGCTGTCGCATGCCCCAGAGGCTGGCCGGATTGAGACCGCAGATGACGACGCGGCCTTCCGGCACCAGCACGCGCTCGACCTCGCGCAGCGTCGCGTGGGGGTCGTTGCTGAGCTCGAGCGCATGCGGCAGCAGGACCAGATCGAGGCTGTTGGCCGAAAAGGGCAGCGCCGTGAAGTCGGTGACCAGCGCGCTCTGCGCCGCCAGCGAGGGATCGTCCAGCGCCAGCCAGCGATGCGGCATGCGGTTGGCGCGCAGCCCGGCGACCTCGGCCAGCCCCAGCTGCAATGCGTGGTAGCCGAACACGTCGGCCACGGCCTGGTCGAACTGGGCCTGCTCCCAGGCCAGCAGGTAGCGGCCGGGGGGGGTCTCGAACCAATCATGCAAACCTATAATTTGACCGCTCATGACCCTCGTTCCGCTGCCCGCCTTCGCCGACAACTACATCTGGATGCTGCAGAACGGTCGCAACGCGATCGTGGTGGACCCGGGGGAAGCCGCGCCGGTGTTCGAAGCACTGGAACGCGGCAATCTGCAGCTGGCCGCGATTCTAGTCACGCACCACCACCCCGATCACACCGGCGGCGTCGCCGCGCTGCACGCGGCCACCGGCGCACAGGTCTTCGGTCCGGCGCGCGAGACGATTCCCGAGCCCTTCACGCGGCTCGCGCAGGGCGACCATGCCGAAGTGCTGGGCCTGCGCTTCGAGGTGATCGACATCCCGGGCCACACCGCGGGTCACATCGCCTTCTTCCTGCCGGCCGATGCGCGCAACGCCGCGGCCGGCGAACTCGCGCCGCTGCTCTTCTGCGGCGATACGCTGTTCTCCGCCGGCTGCGGCCGCCTGTTCGAAGGCACGCCCGCGCAGATGCTGGCCTCGCTCGACGCGTTGGCCGCGCTGCCCGGCGACACCCGCGTGTGCTGCGGCCACGAATACACACTTGCTAACCTTCGATTCGCGCAGGCGGTGGAACCCGGCAACGCCGATCTGACTCAGTACACCGCGCATTGCGAAGCATTGCGCGCGCGCGGTGAACCGACGCTGCCCTCGCAGCTCGCCACCGAGCGCCGGATCAATCCCTTTCTTCGCAGCCGCGAAGCCACTGTCCTCCGAGCGGTCCACGCGCATGCCGGCCTCTCCGCGCAAGCCGCGGAAGCCGAGGTGTTCGCCGCACTGCGCCAATGGAAAAACGACTTCCGATGAAATTTATCGTTGCTGCCTGCCTCGCAGGCTCCCTGTTCCTTGCAGGCTGCGCGAGCACCACCGGCACGAGTTCCCCCTCTTCCGCTCCCACGACCTCGCCCACCGCCTCCAGCGCCCCCGCGGCGGCGCCGGTCTATCCCGGCGGACCGCTCACGCCCATCACCTCGAGCGACACCAAATCGCGTTCCGTCGTCACGCTCGCGCCGCCGGCCGACATGTGGGAACGCATCCGCCGCGGCTTCAAGATGCCGGAGCTGCAGAGTGACCTGGTCACGGACCGCGAGCAGTGGTATGCGAGCCGGCCCGACTACATGCAGCGCATGACCGAGCGCTCGAGCCGCTACATCTTCCACATCGTCGAAGAGCTGGAGCGCCGCGACATGCCGACCGAGCTCGCGCTGCTGCCCTACATCGAAAGCGCCTTCAACCCGCAGGCGATCTCCAGCGCCAAGGCCGCCGGCATGTGGCAGTTCATGCCCGCCACCGGCACCGACTTCGATCTCAAGCAGAACATCTTCCGCGACGACCGGCGCGACGTGGTCGCCTCCACCCGCGCGGCGCTCGACTACCTGCAGAAGCTCTACGGCATGTTCGGCGACTGGCACCTCGCGCTCGCCGCCTACAACTGGGGCGAAGGCAGCGTCGGCCGCGCGATCGCCAAGAACAAGCGCGCCGGCCTGCCGACCGGCTACACCGACCTTTCCATGCCGGCCGAGACCCGGCTCTACGTGCCGAAGCTGCAGGCGGTCAAGAACATCGTTGCCAATCCCGAGCGCTTCAACGCCGACCTGCCGCTGATCGCCAACCACCCCTATTTCCAGACCGTCACGCTCAAGCGCGACCTCGACGTGGCGCTGGCGGCCAAGCTGGCCGACGTGAAGATCGAGGACTTCCGCGCGCTCAATCCGTCCGCGCACAAGCCGGTGCTGCTGGCTGCGGGCACGCCCGAGATCCTGCTGCCCTGGGACAACGCCGCCGTGTTCCAGCGCAACTTCGAGGCCTACACCCAGGGGCAGTACGCGAGCTGGACCGCCTGGACCGTGCCCTCGACGATGACAGTGGCCGATGCCGCCCAGCGCGCCGGCATGAGCGAGTCCGACCTGCGCGCCATCAACAGCGTGCCGCCGCGCATGCTCATCAAGACCGGCTCCACGCTGATCGTGCCACGCGGCGCGCGTGTGCAGGAAGACGTCAATGCGGCGGTCGCCGACACCGGCCACCTGAGCTTCCAGCCCGAGATCGTCACGCGCCGCACACTCGTGAAAGCCGGCAGCAACGACAGCGTCGCAAGCATCGCACGCCGCTACCGCCTCAGCCCGGCCAGCGTCGCCGAGTGGAACGACGTGAAGGCCAGCCACGCCTTCAAGCGCGGCATCCAGGTCGTGGTCTACCTGCCGGTGAAGGCCGCGGCCGCCGAACGCGTGGGCCGGGGCGCCCGCTCAAGCACGGTGATCGTGACCAGCAAGCGCGGCGGCGGCGTGGTCAAGACCAGTGCCGGCAAGGCCGCGCCCGCAGCGAAGACGGCTTCGTCCAAGGTCGTGCGCGAGAAGCGCGGCGGCACGCCGTCGAAGAAGAAGAAGCGCTGAGAGTCAGAGCTTCTCGGTCTCGCCGCTGCGCGGCTGCCATTTCATCAGGCGCGTTTCGGTCATGCCGACGATGCCGTCGAGCGCCAGCGCAAAGGCCGTCAGCACCACGATGCCGGCGAAGACCGTGTTGACGTCGAAGGTGCCTTCGGCCTGCAGGATCAGGTAGCCGACGCCGCGCGCCGAACCCAGATACTCGCCCACCACCGCGCCGACGAAAGCCAGTCCCACCGAGGTGTGCAGGCTCGAGAACACCCAGCTGGTCGCGCTCGGCAGGTACACGGTGCGCAACAGCTGCCGCTGGTTGGCGCCGAGCATGCGCGCATTGGCCAGCACCACGGGGCTCACTTCGCGCACGCCCTGGTAGACATTGAAGAACACGATGAAGAACACCAGCGTGACCGCCAGCGCCACCTTGCTCCAGATGCCGAGGCCGAACCACAGCGCGAAGATCGGCGCCAGGATCACGCGCGGCATCGAGTTCGCGGCCTTGATGTAGGGGTCGAGGATCAGGCTCGCGGTCGGCGCCAGCGCCAGCCAGAGCCCGCAGGCCAGCCCGAGCAGCGTGCCGATGCCGAAGGCCAGCACGGTCTCGAGCAGCGTGGTGCCCAGGTGCCGGTAGATGTCGGCATTGCCCGGCAGGCCTTCGGGAAACAGCAGGTTCGGCGGCACCGCGAAAGGCAGGAACCAGCTCCACACCCGGCCCGCGACCTTGATCGGCTCGCCGAGGAAGAAGGCGAATTGCTGGTCGCGCGACAGCAGATGCCACAGCAGCAGCAGCACGACGAGCAGCGCGATCTGCCAGAAGCGCGCGTTGCCTTCATGGGGCCTGAGGCTCATTCAGGCTGCCTTCCTGAGTTGCTGCGCATAGCCCTTGAGCACCTCGTCGCGCAGCACGTTCCAGATCTGCGTGTGCAGCTCGACGAAGCGCGGATGCGTGCGCACCTCGGCCACGTCGCGCGGGCGTGGAAGGTCGATCGCGAACTCGCCGATCGGGTGCGTGGCCGGCCCGGCCGAAAGCACCACCACGCGGTCGCTCATCGCGATCGCTTCGTCGAGGTCGTGCGTGATGAAGAGCACCGCTTTCTTCTTGGCGGCCCAGAGCTCGAGCACCTCGTTCTCCATCAGTTGCCGGGTCTGGACGTCGAGCGCGCTGAAGGGCTCGTCCATCAGGATGATGTCGGGGTCCAGCGCGAGCACCTGCGCGAGCGCCGTACGCTTGCGCATGCCGCCGGAAAGCTGATGCGGATAGCGGTCGCCGAAGCCGGTGAGACCGACCCGCGTGAGCCATTGCTCGGCCTGCGCCCTCGCCTCGCCATCGGGCACACCGCGGTACTGCAGCCCCACCATCACGTTGGCGAGCGTGCTGCGCCACGGCATGAGGGCTTCGGTCTGGAACATGTAACCCGCCCGCGCGTTGATGCCCGTCAAGGGCTGCCCGAAGACCTTGATCGTGCCCGAGGACGGTTCGAGCAGGCCCGCGCCGACATTGAGCAATGTCGATTTGCCGCAGCCCGTGGGCCCGACCACCGAGACGAACTCGCCCTCGCGCACGCGCAGCGTCGTGCCGGCAACGGCGGTGTAGCGCTGGCCCTGCGCGTCCTTCGAGCGAAAGGTGCAGCTGATGTCGAGGAGTTCGAGCGCGTAACGGGACATGGGATGAAAAGAAAAAAACCCGGCCGAAGCCGGGTTGCAGAACGTTCGGGTCAGGCTTTGAACCTGTCCTTCGCGCGCCGCGCAAAATCGTTGGTGTATGTCTTGGCGAGGTCTATCTTGTCTGCCTTCACCATCGGGTCGAAGCTGGCGATGGCGCCGAGCGCTGTCTTCGGACCCTCGGCCGGTATCAGCCCGTCGGTGGCGATGGCCTCGCGTACCTTGTCGAAGGACGCCAGGTACAGCGCGCGGTCGCCGAGCAGGTAGGTCTCGGGCACGGTCTTGATGATGTCGCCCGGCCCCGCGGTCTGCAGCCACTTGAGGCCATGCACGATCGCATTGGCGAGCGCCTGGCAGGTGTTGGGATGCTTCTGGATGAATTCCGTCGGCGCATAGAGGCAAGCCGCCGGCATCGGGCCGCCGAAGACCTCCTGCGTCCCCTTGAGCGTGCGCGTGTCGCTGATGATCTTCACGTCGCCCTTCTGCTCGAGCATCGTCATCACCGGGTCGGTGTTGCTGATGGCGTCGATCTGGCCCGAGCGCAGCGCCGTCAGCGCGCCGGCCGCGACGCCCACGCCGATGAAGCTCACGTCGCTGGCTTTCAGGCCGCCGCGCGACAGAACGAGGTTGGCCACCATGTTGGTGGACGAGCCCGGCGCGGAGACGCCGATCTTCTTGCCCCTGAGGTCGGCGATGGTCGTGTAGTTCGCCATGTTCTTGGTCGACACGCCGATCGCGATCTGCGGTGCCCTGCCCTGCAACACGAAGGACTGGAAGAACTGGTTCTTGGCCTGCAGGTTGATGGTGTGCTCGTAGGCACCCGAGCAGACATCGGCCGAGCCGCCCACCACCGCCTGCAGCGCACGCGCGCCACCGGCGAAGTCGGAGATCTCGACATCGAGGCCTTCGGCCTTGAAATAGCCGAGCTGTTCGGAGATGGTGAGCGGGAGGTAGTAGAAGGCAGCCTTGCCGCCGACGGCGATGGAGATCTTCGACTTTTCCAGCTTGGCCTGCGCGTGGACCAGCGGCGTCGCGATGGAGGCAGCACCCAGCGTGGCGGCGGCGGTGAAAGTTCGGCGATTGAGCATGACGTGACCCGCGGCCTTTTCGTTTCTTTTGGAATCGAATCGAGCTTAGGGGTGGCCCCCTGCGCCTGCATCGGGAACATCCCCGTGCGGGTTTTCACGTAAGCACGAAGGCCACTAGCGACCGGCGAACACGATCGCCATGTTGACCAGGAACGCGAGCGCCCAGACCGCGCTGCGCGCGCTACCGAGTCCCTTGATGTAGAGCGCGATGTAGACGATGCGCAGCAGCACATAGGCCACGGCCAGCACGTCCAGCCACGCCTGAGCCGCACCGAGCTGATGCGCGATGATCACCGCGCCGATGAAGAAGGCAAGGCCTTCGAAGCTGTTGGACTGCGCGCCCATGGCGCGTGCACGCCAGCCGCTCTGTCGTGCAGCCCATTCGCGCGGCGTCTCGTTGTCGCGCCGTCTGAAGCTGCCGATCTTGGCGATGTAGGCGGCGGCATAGGGCAAGGCCACCGCGACCAACACGCACCAGTAGGCCAGCGTCAACGAAGGCAGGCTCATCACCGGCGGTCGACCAGCGCGTGGGCAATGGTGCCGAGGTCGACGTACTCGAGTTCGCTGCCGGCCGGAACGCCGCGCGCGAGCCGCGTCACCGTGAGTCCGCGTTGCCTGAGCTCTTCGCCGATCACGTGCGCGGTGGCTTCACCTTCGGCGGTGAAGTTGGTGGCGAGGATCACCTCGCTCACCGTGCCGTCGAGCGCGCGCTCGAACAGACGCGCCAAGCCGATGTCCTTCGGCCCGATGCCGTCGAGCGGGCTGAGCTTGCCCATCAGCACGAAGTAATAGCCGCGGAAGGCACCCGTGCGCTCGAGTGCGGCCTGGTCGGCCGGCGTCTCGACCACGCACAGCTTGGTGGCGTCGCGGCGCGTGTCGAGGCATACGCTGCAGACCGCCGCCTCGGTGAAGGTGTTGCAGCGTTCGCAATGCCGCACATGGGTGGCCGCCTGCTGCAAGGCGCGCGCGAGCAGTTGCGTGCCCTCGCGGTCGTGCTGCAGCATGTGGAAGGCCATGCGCGAAGCGGACTTGGCGCCGACGCCGGGCAAGCGGCGCAGCGCCTCGACCAGCGCCTCGAGCGAACTGGAATCGGCCATTCAGTCCTAGAAGGGCAATTTCATGCCGGGCGGAAGGCCCGGCATGCCGGCGGTCAGCTTGCCCATCTTCTGCTCGCTGGTTTCCTCGGCCTTGCGCACCGCGGCGTTGAAGGCTGCAGCCACCAGGTCTTCGAGCATGTCCTTGTCGTCGGCCAGCAGGCTGGGGTCGATGGTGATTCGCTTGACGTCGTGCTTGCAGGTCATCACGACCTTCACCAGCCCGGCGCCCGATTCGCCCTCGACCTCGATGGTGGCCAGTTCTTCCTGCGCCTTCTTGAGGTTGTCCTGCATTGCCTGCGCCTGCTTCATGAGGCCGGCCAGTTGTCCTTTGTTGAACATCGTTGGTCCTGTCGATCGTTGGATAAAAAAGAAGAAGAGATTCAGGCCGGCTTGAGCGTACCCGGGACGATTCTCGCGTCCCAGTCGCGCATCATCGACTGAATCTCGGGATCGTTGCGGATCGCTTCCTCGGCCACGCGCTGGCGCTCGTCGGCCGCCTGCTTGTTGCGGCGCGCGGGACTGTCGGCCACGGCGCCGATCTCGATCGAGATTTTCACGCCATGGCCCAGCGCCGCGAGCGCGGCCTGCAGCTTCTCCCGACTGCTCGTCTGGTTGAGCGATTCGCGCTCGACGCGCAGCAGCCACTGGTCGACATCGCGCGCCACCAGCTGCGACTGCAGTGCGAGTTCGCGCGCGAGTGCGGTGATCGCCTCGGCCGCGACCATCTGCGTCACGGTCGCGTGCCAGAAGTCGCCCTCCTCGCTGGGCACGATCGGTGTCGATTCGCTCTCGCGCGGCATTTCGCGCGCGCCGGGCGGCGGCTGCACGCGCACCTGCATGGCCATCACCTTCGCGGCGGGTGCCGGATCGGCAGCGGCCGGCGGCCTGGAGGCAGCCGTTGCAGCGAGCGAGGGTTCATCCCGCACAGGCAGCCGCTGACCGGGCGGTGCGACAGGGCCGGCAGTCGCCACGACCGCAGCCACCGCGGGGCGCGCCGCCTCGACGGCCAGCGCGCGAGGCGCGGGCGCCGCGGCGCGCGGCGCTTCATTCAGAGTTTTTTTTTCCGCGCCGGCCGCACCGGTGGGCTTGAAGGCCAGGAGGCGCAGCAAGACCATCGTGAGCGCGGCGTACTCGTCGGGCGCCAGGCCCAGTTCGCCGCGGCCGTGCAGGCAGAGGCTGTAGAGCAGCTGCGTTTCGTCGGCGGGCATCGATGCCGCCAGGCGCGCGGTCTCGGCCGCGTCGGGATCCGTCGCATCGTTGCTTTCCGCGCGCGAAGGCACGGCCTGCAGCACGGCCATGGCCTGCAGCACGGCGGTCATTTCCTCGAGGGTGGAGGCGGCCGACATGCCGTCGCGGCGCAGGCCCTCGGTAGTGTCGACCACCGTCTTGCCGTCGCCCTGCGCCAACGCTTCGATCAGGCGGAACACATGGCCGCGGTCGACACTGCCGAGCATCTGGCGCACGCCGGTCTCCAGCAGTTCGCCGTTGCCGAAGGCGATGGCCTGGTCGGTCAGCGAGAGCGCGTCGCGCATCGAGCCGCGGGCGGCGCGCGCGATCAGGCGCAGCGCATGCGGTTCGGCCGGCACGGTCTCGGCCTGCAGCACGCGCGTGAGATGTTCGAGCACGGTTTCGGGCGCCATCGGTCGCAGGTTGAACTGCAGGCAGCGCGACAGCACGGTGACCGGCACTTTCTGCGGATCGGTGGTCGCCAGCACGAACTTGAGGTATTCCGGCGGCTCCTCCAGCGTCTTCAGCATCGCGTTGAACGCGTGGCCGGTGAGCATGTGCACTTCGTCGATCATGAAGACCTTGAAGCGTCCCTGCACCGGCTTGTAGACCGCCTGCTCCAGCAGGGCCTGGACCTCGTCGACGCCGCGGTTGGAGGCCGCATCGAGCTCGGTGTAGTCGACGAAGCGGCCGGTGTCGATGTCCTTGCAGGCCTGGCACACGCCGCAGGGCGTGGCGGTGATGCCGCCCTGCCCGTCCGGGCCCTGGCAGTTGAGCGACTTTGCCAGGATGCGCGAAACGGTGGTCTTGCCGACGCCCCGGGTGCCGGTGAACAAATAGGCGTGGTGCAGCCGCTGCGAGGTCAGCGCGTTTTCGAGCGCCTGTACGACATGCTCCTGGCCCACCATCTCGCTGAAAGTCTTGGGGCGGTGTTTGCGAGCGAGCACGAGATAGGCCATCGACGCATTTTAGGGGCCTGCCGCAGGCCCCCTTCCGAGTCGACATAGGCCTTTTTACTTATAGATTTTCGCGGTTCCGCGCATAGCATGGGACGGCCTTTCGAGGAGACCGACATGTCCACTGCGACCCACAGGGCCGCGCGCATTGCCGCGGCCAGGAAAGCACAGTCCGGCGATGCCGGGGCGCGCCGCTACTGCGTCCAGCCGGTGCAGACGCCGCGGCAGTTCGACAGCAGCGTCTCTGCGGGGCGGGCCTCCGCCATCCTGGCGTCGAGCAAGAAATGGGTGAACGGCACGCAACTGACCTACTACTGCTTCAAACGCGGCGACGCGGTGCCCGCCGCGTGGCAGGGCAGCAACGAGGACGCGGATGTGGTCGAGGAGTCCTTCGAGGCCTGGGCCAAGCTCGGCATCGGCCTCGCCTTCCGGCGCGTCGAGGCCGCGGAAGATGCGATCGTGCGCATCGGCTTCGATGCGCAGGACGGCTCCTGGTCCTACGTCGGGCGCGACGTGCTCGGCATTCGCGACCCGCTGCAGCGCACGATGAATTTCGGCTGGCCGCTCACCACGCCCTACGGCCAGGACACGGCGCTGCACGAGATCGGCCACACCCTCGGCCTCGAGCACGAGCACCAGAACCCCCATGCCGGTATCACCTGGAACCGGCAGGCGGTGATCGACTATTTCCAGGGGCCGCCGAACTTCTGGGAAGAGTCGCAGATCGAGTGGAACATCCTGCGCAAGATCCCGCAGGCCGAGGTCAAGGGCACGACCTGGGACCCGGACTCGGTCATGGAATATCAGTTCGAGCCCGGGCTCATCGATGCGCCGGCGGAATACCAAACCGGGCTCGTGCCCAAGGGCGGCTTGTCCTACGCCGACAAGGCCTGGGTGGTGGAGACCTACCCCGGCGTCAGGGCCCCGGCGATGTCGACGCTCAAGGTCGGGCTGTCGCAGCTGCTCAAGCTCAAGGCCGGCGAAACCCGCAACTTCGATTTCATGCCGGCACGCACGCGCACCTACAGCATCGGCACCTTCGGCACTTCCGACACGGTGCTGGTGCTGTTCGAGGTCACGCCGGCCGGCAACGTGCAGATCGCTGGCAACGACGACAGCGGCACCGACCTCAATGCGCGCGTCAGCATGCGCCTGCAAAAGGGCCGCCACTACCTGGTCGGCGCGCGGCTCTTCTACGCCGATGCAGCGCTCGAGACCTCGCTGATGGTTTGGTGATTCGTGGGGATAACGGGCCCTGGCCTACAATCCTCGGTTGACGGGCCTCCCCGCATGGTGAAGTGGCCAACCGGGTCAGGTGGGGAACCAAGCAGCCCTAACTGCGTAGTCAGTGCCGGGGGTAAGGCTCGTCAACCTCACATCCAAGGAAACCGCATCGCCCTCAGGTGGCGGTTTCCGCCTGTGCGAGCTTGGCAAGAAGCGTGTCGGCGAGCGCCACCGTCTTGTGCTCCATGTTCGCGACGTGATAGCAGCCCAGCGCGCGCCCCTCGTAGCTGAGGGCCGCAATCGGAAAGTGGTGACCCAGCGCGGTCGCCGCATCGTGCAGGCATTCCGCGATCGACCGCAGGCCCTGCCGGGCATAACGCTTGTCGGACTTGCCGATGCTCACGCTGTAGTTGAAGTATCTGGCTCTAATTTTCTGGATGTCGACCTGCGGGTACATGTTCTTTTTGTCAGGCTCAAGGAGCGTGGCATTGTCCGCGGCCCTGCAAACAAATGCACGTCAACCGGAAGTATTCAGTTTCGTATTCCGGTCCGACATCACGCCACGCGCCGCCGCCACGCCGCTGGCCATCGAGGCGGTGAGCAGGTAGCCGCCGGTCGGCGCTTCCCAGTCGAGCATCTCGCCCGCGAAGAACACACCGGGCAGCGCGAGGCTCATCAGGTGGGCATCGAGCGCCTCGAAGCGCACGCCGCCTGCCGTGCTGATCGCTTCATCGATCGGCCTCGGCGCAATCAAGCGAAGCGGCACCGCCTTGATCGTCTCGGCGAGCTTCTCGGGCGCATGCATTTGCTCGCGCGTGAGCACTTCATGTAGCACGCCGGTCTTGATGCCTTCGAGGCCGAGCCGGCTCTTCAGATGGCTGGCGAGCGAACGCGCGCCGCGCGGATGCAGCGCGGCGGCACGCACCTGCTCGGCACTGCGATCGGGCAGCAGATCGAGCAGCAAGGTGGCGCTGCCCTGGGCTGCGATCTCGTCGCGCAGCAGCGCCGAAGCCGCGTAGATCAGGCTGCCTTCGACGCCGGTGGCGGTCGCGACGAATTCGCCCTTGCGCGCAAAGCGGCGGCCGCGGGCGTCAATGAAGGAGATGGCGACCGACTTGAACGGCAGGCCGGCAAAGCGCTCGGCGAAATGCGCGGTCCAGACGGCATCGAAGCCGCAATTGGCCGGCGCGAGCGGCGCCACCGCCACGCCGCGCTCGCTGATCCACGGCACCCAGGCGCCGTCGGAGCCGAGCCGCGACCAACTGGCGCCGCCGAGCGCCAGCACCACGGCATCGGCCTCTATGTCGATCTCGCCGGCTGGCGTCGCGAAGCGCAGCGAGGTCGACTGCGATGCCGCATCGGGCCAGCCCAGCCAGCGATGACGCATGTGGAAGCGCACGCCGGCCGCGCGCAGGCGATGCATCCACGCGCGCAGCAAGGGCGCAGCCTTCATGTCGGTGGGAAACACGCGCCCCGAGGTGCCGACGAAGGTTTCGATGCCGAGCCCGTGGACCCATTCGCGCAGTTGTTCGGGGCCGAAGGCGCTCAGCAACGGCTCGATCTGCGCGCGGCGCTCGCCGAAGCGACCAGCAAAGCTGGCCAAAGGCTCGGAGTGCGTGAGGTTCAGGCCGCCGCGCCCCGCGAGCAGGAACTTGCGCCCGACCGAGGGCATGGCGTCGTAGAGATGCACTTCCACGCCCTGCGCGCTCAGCACTTCGGCCGCCATCAGCCCGGCCGGGCCGCCGCCGACCACGGCGACTCGCATTTCTTTTTTTGTCATTCGAGGGTCACCAGTTCGCCCTGCCCCGTGAGGAAGGCCGCACGCACCGTGTCGCCGGGGTAGGCGCCCTGCACCGCTTCGCGATAGCGCTGCAGTTGCGCGATCAGCGCGGCATCGTGCTGCGGGCGGGCGGCGGACTTGTAGTCGAGCACCCACCAGGCGCCGCTTTCGCGATGCCGCACCAGGCGATCGATGCGCAGCGTCTGCCCCTCGTGGATCAGCGTGATTTCGTTGCCGTGCCAGTCGAGCGCCGCGGCATCCCATGCCCAGGCACCGGCGCCCGAACGAATGCGCTGCGCCATCGTGGCGGCTGCGCGCGCGGCGGCGGCGTCGAGCCCGAACTCGCGGCCCGCGGCGCGCACGTGCGCCGGCGGCAGCGGCGCGCCGGGCAGGGACCATTCGAGCAGGCGGTGCATGGCCTGGCCGAAGGCCGAGGCGCGCGTGTCTGCGGCCGGCACCCTGCGCTCGACGGGCGGCGTGAGCTCGGGCACGGCGGGCAGCGCAGGCAGCGCAGGCAGCGCAGGCAGCGCAGGCAGCTTCAGCATGCCGAAGCTTGCCGGCGCCTGCGGGGCGGCGATGGGCACCGCGCCCGCCACATCGATGATCGGCTCGCAACGCGCCTCCAGGCGCGTCCACCAGCTCAGGCCGTTCGGCCGTGCGGGTGTCGCCGCCGACAGCACGAGCTCGGTTCTTGCCCGCGTGGTCGCCACGTACAGCGCATTGATCTCCTCGCGCTGCCTGGCGGCTTGCTCTTCGACAAGGTCGTCCACGCTGCAGGCCGGCGGATTCCTTTCGCTCGCGACGAACACGAAGCGCTCGGGCGCCGCCGCGTGGCCCGGCCATTTCACCAGCACACCCATGGTCTGCGCACGCTGAGCCTCCGCGTCAGTGTCGAGCAGCAGCACGAGCTCGGCTTCCAGCCCCTTGGCACCATGGACCGTCAGGAGTTGCACCGCATCGACTGCAGCGATCGACGGTGCGCGCAAACCGCCGGCGCGCAGCGCGCGCACCAGCGCATAGGGCGTTGCGAAACGCGCGCCATCGAGTTCGAGCGACGCGGCCACGAGACCGCGCAGATTGCTCAGCACACTGGCACGCAGTGCAGCAGGTGCAGCGGCCGCGAACCTGGCAAGCACGTCGGCGTCGTGGTAGATCGCGCTCAGCGCATCGTGCGGCGGCAGTGCGGCCAGCCATTGCTGCCATTGCCGCAGGCGCGGACCGATGCCGGCCAGCGGCTCGGGCAGATCGGGCGCCTGGAGCAGCTCGAACCAGCTCGCGGGCCGGGCGCGCTGGCGCAGCGCCAGCTGCACCAGGGCATCGTCGTCGATGCTCCACAGCGGCGACTTCAGCGCACGAGCGAGCGAGAGGTCGTGGTCCGGAGAGACCAGGGCATCGAGCAGCGCCACCATGTCCTGCACCTCGGGCGCGTCGTTGAGCTCGTTCTTCTCGGGCTGCTGGACGGCGATGTGCAGCTTGCGCAGTTCGTCCTGCAGCACGGCCAGCCGGCTGCGGCGGCGCGCCAGCACCATGATGCTTCTGGGTGCGAGCCCGCCCGCGATGCATTCGGCGATCCAGCGGGCCGCCTGCTGGCATTCCTTCTGCAGCAGCCGCTCTTCGGGCAGCACGCGCGGGATGGTGAGGCTGTCGCGCCACTGCAGCGCGCCATGCTCGTCGAGGCCGTTGCCCTCGTCGGCGGCAACCACCGCATCCCGCGCGATCGGCGGCAGCTTGCGCACCCGGCCGGACACGCGCGATTCGGTCGTGTGGTCGCGGAAGCCGCCGAACTCGCCGGCCTGCTGCGCGTCCGTCATCACCGCGTTGACCAGGCCAACCACGGCCTGCGCATTGCGGTGCGTGTGGTCGCAGTTGAGCAGGTCGCCGCCGAGGCCCTGCTGCACGAACTGCTTGGCCGCGATGAACACCTGCGGCTCGGCGCGGCGAAAGCGATAGATGCTCTGCTTCGGATCGCCGACGATGAACACGCCCGGGCGGCGCCCGCCGGCGCCCGCATAGCTGCCGAGCCAGCCATGGAGCGCCTGCCATTGCAGCGGATTGGTGTCCTGGAACTCGTCGACGAGCAGATGCCGCACGCGCGCATCGAGGCGCTCCTGTACCCAGCCCCACAGTTCCGAGTTGCCGAGCAGCAGATGGGCGGCCTGCTCGACATCGTTCATGTCGACCCAGCCGTGCGCGGCCTTGACCTCGGCAAAGCAGCGGATCAGAAGCCGCGTCAGCCGCGCCATGCGCTGCTGGTGCAGCCAGGCGGCGTGCTGTGCCTGTGCGGCGCAATACTGCAGCGCGCGCTCCTGCGCCGCACGCACCTCCGCCAGGCCCGCGAGCTTTTCGCTGAACTTGCGCGGTTCGCCCTTCTGGGTGAGCAGGGCGTCGAGCACGCCTGCGACGCGGCCCTCGGTCAGCGCCTGTTCGAGCTCGACGCCCTTCTGCGAAAAGGTCGGCGCGCCCGCACGGCCCAGCGCGCGCGCAGCGGCGCCGAGGGCGCCGCGAAAGGCCGGGTCGTGGAGCAGGATCTCTTCGGGCGAATCGGCGCTCTCGAACGCCGGATACATCACGCCCATTGGCACCACGGCTTCGTCGACCGCGTGATGCGCATCGGCCAATGCGAATTCGACGCGCCGCGTCAGCGCATCGTCCAGCGCCTTGGCGGTCTGCGAACGGCTATGCGTCGCAACCAGCGCGTGGTAGTCGGCGCAGGCCTCGGCGTTCGCCGCCACGGACGAGAAGAAGGGGCGCCAAACGCGCGCGCGCGCCTCGGCATCGTCTTCGAGCAGCTGGTAGTTGGCCGGCAGCCGGAGCCGCTCGAGCACCGCCACCGGGGCGGTGCGCAGCAGGCTGGCGAACCAGGCATGGAAGGTGCGGAACTGCACCGGCCGGCCGCTCGACAACAGCTCGCGATAGAGCCCCTGCAGCCGCGGTGCGCGGGCTTCGGCGGCCGCACGGTCCATGCCCCGCATCACGAGCTCGGGCACGAGTTGTTCCAGCGGGCGGTCGGCGAAGGCTTCCAGCCATTGGTCCAGCCGCTCGCGCATCTCGCCGGCCGCCTTCTTCGTGAAGGTGATCGCGAGGATCTCGTGCGGCGCGCAGGCGCCCTCGCCTTCTTCGAGCAAGGCGCGCAGGATGCGCGACACCAGCATCCAGGTCTTGCCGGCACCCGCGCAGGCCTCCACCGCAACCGAGCGGCGCGGGTCGCAGGCGATCGCATAGAAACGTTCGCGCGCGACGGGGGCGCCGTTGTGTTCGTAGGCGGCCATGCTCATTCCGCCAGCTCCCAGAAGTCCTTGCGGCACAGGCCGCGGGCGGCGCAGTATTCGCAGACCGTGCCTTCGCCGAGCGCGGGCAGTGCGGCGCCGTGGCCGATGCGTGCGAGGTCGTCCATCACGCCGGCCACCAGCGCATCGCGCGCGGCGATCACGTCCATCTGCTCGACGGTGCGCGTGCCGGAGGCTTTTTCGCCGACGTTGACGTAGGCGGCACGCAGGCTGTCGTCGGGGAAGAGCGCGGCGTAGAAGGCGAGCTGGGTGTCTTCGGTCGGATCCTTGACGCGATCCTTCGTCTTGTCGACGGACTCGGTCTTGTAGTCCATCACGAAGGCCCGGCCGTCGGGCGTGGCATCGACGCGGTCGAGACGGCCGACCAGTTTCACGCTGCCCAGCGGAACCTCCTTCCACGGCTCGGCCTCGACGAACACGGCGCCTTCATCGGCCTCGTGACCGGCCAGCCATTCGAGGTAGCCGTCGCGCACCGCGGGCCAGGCGGCGGCGAAAGGAAGGAACTCGGCCTCCGAGAGCCCGAATTCGCGCGTCGCCTCCCGCTCCGCGGCAGCCATCAGCGCGAGCCTGGCCGGCAGCTCGGCGGCCGGCGCTTCTTTCAGGGCTTCGTGGAAGTGACCCAGCAGCGCATGCAGCCAGTTGCCGAAGTCCCGCTTGTCGACTTCCGCATCGAGTTCGTCGCTGCTGCGCAGGCCGAGCTGGCGCAACGCGAAGAAGCGGTAAGGGCAGCGGCGCAGATCCTCGTAAGCCGTCGACGACAGCGTGACGGGCACGAGCGCATCGCCGTGCGGCTGCGGCCGCGGCGTCGGCCGCGCGGCCACCTGCACCGGCGTGCGCGGGTCCACGGCGTCGGCCGCCGAACGGTCGAGATGCAGCATCTGCACGAGCGCGCTGGGACGCACGGGTTCGCCGCTGGCATCGAACTGGCGCCACAGCAGATCGCAATGCGGCGCACGCAGCGCGATGGCCCACGCGGCGCGCTGGGCGGCCTCCAGCGCTTCGCGCGAAGGCAGCGCGAGCGCGAGGCGCTGCGCCGGGTTCCAGTCGCCCGGAGGCTCGGGCGAAGCGGGCAGGCGCTGGTCGTCGCAGCCGGGCACCACGACGGCACCGAAGGCGCGGCCCAGCAACTGGTGCAGCGGCAGGACGACAACCTGCGGCGAATCCGCGTCGGAAGGCAGGCGCACGCTGGCGGCTTCGAGCACGTCGCGCACCCAGGCAGTGAACTCCGCGACAGTGCAGCGTGCACCGCGAATCTCCCCTTCTTCGGCATCCAGATAGAGCGCCGCGATGACTTCGATACCGACCACATCGCCGTGCAGCGCGGGCCATTGTCCGCCGGCCTGGAGCAGCGCGCGCGTGGAGGCGAGCCATTCGGCAAGCGGCCGGGCGCGGGCCAGCGTCGCACGCTGCGCTTCGACGTCGTTGGTGAAGGGCAGCAGGCCCAGGTCCTGCGGCTTCTCGCTCGCCGCAACGAAGGCGCACCAGCTGTGCCAGTCACGCATGCCGCGATCGCGCAGACGCGCCTCCAGCGCCCGGACCGAACGGCCGTCGAGGGCGCTCGCGCTCTTGAGCCAGTCGAGCACCTGGTCGCTGGAGGCATCATGGGCACAGGCGCGCAGCGCGCTCATGAGGGTGGCAGCCGCCCGCGTGGTCGAGAGTTTCCAGCCGGTCTCGTCGTGCGGCATCACGCCCTGAGTGGCCAGCTGGGCACTGATCCGGCGCGTGAGCGCACGGTCGGTGGCCGCCAGCGCCACAGGCGCGCGGCCCTCGGCCAGGTGGCGCAGCACGCAGGCAGCGGCACGCTGGGCTTCGTCTTCGGGATCGGCCGCGGGATGCAGGGCCGCGGTGCATTCGGGCGCATCCAGCGTCGCGAGCGGCAATCGCAGCACACGCTCGCCGAACAGCGCCGCGAGCTTGTTCGTGAGCGGATCGCTTTGCAGGCCATCGAGCACGATCAACTGGTCGACCTGGGCCAGCGCGCCGCCGCCGAACAGCACGTCGGTCGCATAAGCGGAGCTGGCGGCCCAGGCGAGCGCAATGCCGTTCAATGCGCTCTCGATGTCGAACCACTCCGAGCCCTTGCCTGCGTCGATGGCGCCGCGCACGCGCTGGGCCCAGGCCGCGCGTTCGATCGGATGCTCGGCCGCGGCGAGCGGCGCGAGCTGCGGCGCGATCTCGACCAGCCGGCCCGCCAGCGCGATGCGCGATGCCACAAAGCCCGCGCGCGACAGCAGCGACTGCGCGGTGAGCAGGTCGCGCGCCATGTCGAAGGCGATGTCGTCCACGCCGGGCACGAAGCCACCGGCGCTGCGCGCCCAGTTGCGCGTCGTCTCGAAGCGGGGTGCGAAGCCCGGGTTGCCGCAGGCGGCCCACATGGCGCGCGCCACCTGCATCAATTGCGCGTAGGGCACCAGCACCACGGTGCGCGCGGCATGCAGTCCGCGCTCGGCCAGCACGCGCGAAATCCGGCCGACGAGGCCATGGACCGGGTCGCACCAAAGCGCATGCGCGGGGTGGCGCTCAGAGGACTGCATCGGATGTGGGTGTAGGGCTTTGGCTATCGAGGCCATAGCGTCCGCGCCGACCACGCCGGCACTTGGTTTCTGTCACAATGACCCGCACTTTAGCTGCACCGAAACTTTCAGCGCAGAAGGACACACACCATGGCCAGCGAACTCATCAAACACATCTCCGACTCTTCTTTCGAAGCCGACGTGCTCAAGTCCGGCAAGCCCGTGCTGGTGGACTACTGGGCCGAATGGTGCGGACCCTGCAAGATGATCGCGCCCATCCTCGACGAGGTCTCCAACACCTACGAAGGCAAGTTGCAGATCGCCAAGATGAACGTGGACGAGAACCGCGACATCCCCGCCAAGTTCGGCATCCGCGGCATCCCCACGCTGATGCTGTTCAAGGACGGCCAGCTGGCCGCGACCAAGGTCGGCGCGATGAGCAAGGCTCAGCTCACCGCTTTCATCGACCAGCAGCTCGCCTGAGCGTTGATTCCCGGCTGCCTGCGCGCAATGCGCCGGCAGCCTCGTTTTTCCTGTCATAATCCTCGCAGATCACCGGCCCTTCCAGGCACCCGGTTCGAGTTCCCCGGTTTGTGAGGCATCTCTCGCCTCTCCTCAAACCTCCCCCCTGGTTCTTTCCGACAAGATTTCCCCGCACGGGGTCATTCCATGCACTTAAACGAACTCAAGGCACTCCACGTGTCTGAAGTCCTCAAGCAGGCCGAAGCCCTTGAGATCGAAAACGTCGGCCGCATGCGCAAGCAGGAGCTGATGTTCGCGATCATCAAGAAGCGCGCGAAGGCCGGCGAACAGGTTTTCGCCGATGGCGTGCTCGAGATCCTGCCCGACGGCTTCGGCTTTCTGCGCAGTCCCGACACCAGCTTCACCGCCAGCACCGACGACATCTACATCTCGCCGAGCCAGGTGCGCCGTTTCAACCTGCACACCGGCGACATGATCGAAGGCGAAGTGCGCACGCCCAAGGACGGCGAGCGCTACTTCGCGCTGACCAAGCTGGACAAGGTCAACGACGGCCTGCCCGAGCAGAACAAGCACAAGGTGATGTTCGAGAACCTCACGCCGCTGTTCCCCAAGGAACTGATGCGGCTCGAGCGTGACGGCTTCAAGGGCGAAGAGAACATCACCGGCCGCATCATCGACATCATCGCGCCGATCGGCAAAGGCCAGCGCGCGCTGCTGGTGGCGCCGCCCAAGAGCGGCAAGACGGTGATGATGCAGCACATCGCGCATGCGATCAGCGCCAACTACCCCGAGGTCCACATGATGGTGCTGCTCGTCGACGAGCGGCCCGAGGAAGTGACCGAAATGCAGCGCACCGTGAAGGGCGAGGTCATTGCCTCGACCTTCGACGAGCCCGCTGCGCGCCACGTGCACGTGGCCGAGATGGTGATCGAGCGCGCCAAGCGCCTGGTCGAACTCAAGAAGGACGTGGTGATCCTGCTCGACTCGATCACCCGCCTCGCCCGCGCCTACAACAACGTCGTGCCCTCCTCGGGCAAGGTGCTGACCGGCGGCGTGGACTCCAACGCGCTGCAGCGTCCCAAGCGTTTCCTCGGCGCTGCGCGCAACGTGGAAGAAGGCGGCTCGCTCACCATCATCGGCACGGCGCTGATCGATACCGGCAGCCGCATGGACGAAGTGATCTTCGAAGAGTTCAAGGGCACCGGCAACTCCGAAATCCACCTGGACCGCCGCCTCTACGAGAAGCGCGTGTTCCCCTCGATCCAGCTCAACCGCAGCGGCACGCGCCGCGAAGAATTGCTGCTGCCGCCCGAGATCCTGCAGAAGACCCGCATCCTGCGCCAGCTCATGTACAACATGGACGAGATCGAGGCGATGGAGCTCATGCTGAAGAACATGAAGGCGACCAAGACCAATGTCGAGTTCTTCGACATGATGCGTCGCGGCGGCTGATCCCCTTCAGCCCATCGTCAGGGCCCGTCCTTCGGCGGCGCTCTGGCGGCCCAGGTCGAGCAGCTCCATGAGCTCGACCGCCTGTTCCGGCGGCACCGGATTCGGCCCCTGGCCCAGGATCGCGTCGCGCACCGCGGCGTAGTAGGCGACATAGTTTCCGGGCACCGTCGGCACCTTGCGCGTCGCGGCACGGCCATCATCGGCCGGCACGGTGAGCTCGCCGTCGAGCGCATCGGCGCCCCACCCCTCGCCGCCCGGACGCCCGCCGATCCGCAAAGCGTCCTCCTGCGGATCCACCCCTTGCTTGACATAACTTCCGCGCGTGCCATGCACGATGTAGCGCGGCGCCGCATGGGCCGCCAGCGTGGTCGCGTGCAGCACGACGCGCAACGGCGCATGCGCGCCGCTCTCGTAGCGCAGCACCGTATGGAAATAGTCCTCGACCAGCGCCCCGTCGCGCAGCGCGGCGGTGTCGAGTTGCAGCGTGTCGGGCCGGCCGAAGAGCCGGACCGCCTGGTCGACCAAGTGGGCGCCGAGGTCGACCCACAGGCCCGCTCCCGGCACCGGCTGCTCGCGCCAGCGCTCGCGCACCTGCGGCCGGAAGCGGTCGAAGTGCGACTCGAAGTAGACCGGCCGGCCCAACTCGCCGCTCGCGAGCAGGCCCTGCAGCGTCAGGAAGTCCGAATCGAAGCGCCGGTTCTGATAGACGGACAGCAGGCGGCCCTTGCGCTGTGCCAGTTCTGCCAGCTCGCGGGCCTGGGCCGCATCGAGCGTGAAGGGCTTGTCGACCACCACGTGCTTGCCCGCGGCGAGCGCGTCCCTGGCCAGCGCGTGATGCTGCGCATTGGGCGCGGCGATCACGACCAGGTCGATGTCGGCGCGGCCCAGCAAGGCGGCCACATCGGGCACCACGTCGACGCCGGGCCAGTCGGCATGCACCTTGTGCGGCTGGGAACTGGCCACCGCGCCCAGTTGCAGGCCCGGAACGGCCGACAGGACCGGTGCATGAAAGGTCTGGCCGGCGAAGCCGAAGCCGACGAGGCCGGCGCGCAAGGGGCGTGAATTCATGGGAAAGAGGGTCTGGCACTATGGATGCCCAGTATGCGATAATTGCGGGCTTCGCGAAAAGTGCAGCCCGGTGCCGTGCCGGGAGGGTTCCGGCTCATTGTGGCCTCCATGTGGACTCTATGTGGCTGTCGCATCGACCAAAGGAAAGATCATGAAAGAAGGCATTCACCCGAACTACCGCGAAATTCTGTTCGTCGACCTGTCGAACGGCTTCGAGTTCGTGACCCGTTCGTGCGCGAACACCAAGGAAATGGGCAAGAGCAAGGACGGTCGCGAATTGCCTCTCTACAAGCTCGACACCTCGAGCGAATCGCACCCCTTCTACACCGGCACGCAGAAGTCGGTCGACAACATGGGCGGCCGCGTCGAGAAGTTCCGCAACCGCTTCGGCAAGACCACCGGCGCCGCCTCCAAGTAAGGCAGGCACTTCCAGGTCGAGGGCAGCCCGGTTTACCGCGCTGCCCTTTTTCTTTCCTTCCAACCACTTCACCTCCCTCCGTTGAACCAGCCGACGCCAGCGATCGTTGCTCAGAGCGCCGTACGCCGCCTGCCGCGCCTTGCGCTGCTGCTGCTGTGCGCGGCCTACCTGATGCCCGGCCTGCTGGGTCGCGGACCCTGGAAGAGCGCCGACATCGCGGCCTTCGGCTACATGGCCGAACTGGCGCGCAGCACCGAAGGCCTGGCGCGCTGGTTCGACCCGATGCTGCTCGGGCTGCGGCCCGAAACGCCCGCCCTGATCCCCTACTGGATCGGCGCCTGGGCCATCAAGATCGCGCCGGCATGGGTGCACCCCGATCTCGCGGTGCGGATCGCCTTCGCCCTCCTGCTCTGGGGCACTTTCACGGCGACCTGGTATGCGGTGTACTACCTCGCCCGCACGACACAGGCGCAGCCGGTGGCCTTTGCCTTCGGCGGCGAGGCGCGCCCCACCGACTATGCGCGCGCGATCGCGGATGGTGCGCTGCTGACGCTGATCGCCTGCCTCGGGCTCGCCCAGCTGGGGCATGAAACCACGCCTGCGCTGGCGCAGCTTTTCTTCACCTCGCACCTGTTCTATGGCGTCGCAGCGCTGCCCTACCGCCGTGTCGCCCCCCTGATCGCGCTCGTCATCGGGAGCGTCGGCATGACCCTGGGCGGCGGGCCGACTGTCGGACTGGCGCTGGGCATCGGCTGCGTGGTCTTGCTCGCCGCCGAACGCCGGCGCGGTTCAGAGGCGACGCCGGACGACGAACCCAGGTATTCCATCGGCGCGATCGCGTCGATCCTGGGCGCGGCGGTGTTGGCCGGGCTGCTGGCCGCCTGGCTGGGCCTCCTGCAGTGGAAGATCGAACTGCCCGGCAGCCAGGCCGGAACCAGCGTATTCGGCGAAGTGCGCAGCCAGGCCAAGCTGCTCCTGTGGTTCACCTGGCCGGCCTGGCCGCTTGCGCTCTGGACGCTGTGGCGCTGGCGCCGGCAACTCACGGCTCGCCATGTCGCGCTGCCCCTGTGGTTTGCGCTGGTGCCGCTGGCCGCGACCTGGACCACCAGTTTTTCGGAGCGTTCCCTGCTGCTGGCCCTGCCCGCCTTCGCGACGCTGGCGGCCTTTGCACTGCCGACCTTCAGGCGCAGCGTCGCGGCGCTGATCGACTGGTTCACGCTGCTGTTCTTCAGCGGCTCGGCGATCATCATCTGGGTGATCTGGGTCGCGATGCAGACCGGCGTGCCGGCGAAGACGGCGGCCAACGTCGCGAAACTGGCCCCCGGCTTCGTGCCCCAGTTCTCGGCGGTCGCCTTCGTTTTCGCGCTGGCCGCGACGCTGGCCTGGGCCTGGCTCGTGCGCTGGCGTACCGGCCGGCATCGGGCGGCCCTCTGGAAGACGCTGGTGCTGCCGGGCGGCGGCGCGGCGCTCTGCTGGATGCTGCTGATGACGCTGTGGCTGCCGGTGCTCGACTACGCGCGCAGCTATGTGCCCCAGGTGCGCGCCATTTCGGAACGGGTCGGCCAGCCGGTGTGCATCTCCGAGATCGCGCTGAGCCGGCCTCACATCGCAGCGCTGCGCCACCACGGCCAGTTCAACCTGCAGCCCCTGACCGGATCTGGATCCCAGACCTGCCCCTGGCTGCTGGCCAGCCCGGAGGCGATCGGGCGCCTGCACAAGATCGTGAACCTCGAGGGCTGGCGCTTCATCGGCACGCTGCGCCGCCCGACCAGCGCGAGCGACGACCTGTTGCTCTACCAAAGAATCAATCCTTGACGAGCGAACGGCGGGTGATCGCGCGGCACGCCGCGACCGTGCTGGTCGGCCAGCTCGCCGTGATGGCCTTCGGCGTCACCGACACCATCGTCGCCGGCCGTTATGCCGAAGGCGCGCTCGCGGCGCTCGCGGTGGGCTCGGCGATCTTCATCAGCGTCTTCGTCTCGCTGATCGGCATGCTGCAGGCCCTGCTTCCGGTGTGGGCCGAGCTGCATGGCGCACAGCGCACGGCGGAGGTCGGGCGCTCGGTGCGGCAGTCGCTCTACCTGTGCGGCCTCGCGATCGTGCTCGGCATGGCGGTGCTGCTGAATCCCACGCCGCTGCTGCGCTGGGCCGAGGTGCCGCTGGCCATGCGCGCCGACGTCGAGGCCTACCTGCGCGTGCTCGCCTTCGCCCTGCCTCCTGCGCTGCTGTTTCGCCTGTTCAGCACGTTGAACCAGAGCCTGGGCAAGCCCCAGCTCGTGACCTGGCTGCAGCTGGGCTCGCTCTGCCTCAAGCTGCCGCTGTCGATCTGGTTCACCTTCGGCGGCGCCGGCTGGCCTGCGATGGGCCTGGCGGGCTGCGGCTGGGCGACGCTGGTGGTGAACTGGGCGATGCTCGCCTGCGCGATCTGGCTGCTGAAGAGCCAACCCCTCTACCGCGAGTACCGCTTCTGGCGGCGCATCGAGGCGCCCGACTGGCGCCAGATCGGCCAGTTCGCCCGGCTCGGCGTCCCGGCCGGGCTGGCGGTGCTGGTGGAGGTGACCTCTTTCACGCTGATGGCGCTGTTCATCGCGCGCCTGGGCACGGCCGCATCGGCGGCCCACCAGATCGCGTCGAACCTCACCGCCGTCGCCTACATGATGCCGCTGTCGCTCGCCATCGCCACGAGTGCACGCGTGAGCTTCTGGCTCGGCGCCGGCAATGCCACGCTGGCGCGGCGCGCCTGCGTCAAGGGCTTCGAGCTGACCGTCCTCTGTGCGCTGCTGTTCGCGGCAGCCATGGCGGGCCTGCGCTGGCAGCTGCCCTCGATCTATTCCGGCAATCCCGCCGTGGTGGCGCTCGGCGCCACGCTGCTGCTGGCAACCGCGGCCTACCATTTCGTGGATGCGCTGCAGACGCTGTGCGTCTTCGTGCTGCGCTGCTACCGCGTGACGGTGATGCCGCTGGTCCTCTACTGCACGCTGCTCTGGGGCGTGGGACTCGGCGGCAGCTATCTGCTGGCCTACCGCGGCATCGGCCCCTGGCCGGCCATGCAGTCGCCGCTCGCGTTCTGGCTCATGAGCGCACTGGCCCTGGCGCTCACCGCGGCGCTGTTTCTCGCGCTGCTCTGGTCGACGCTCAGGCGACGGCGCTGAGCGCGGCCGCCTGCCGCAGGCGCGTGACCGGGAACACGAGCGCGAAGCGCGACCCCTTACCCACCGTGCTCTCGATGCGCAGCTCGGCGCCATGGCGCTGCGCGACGTGCTTCACGATCGCCAGGCCGAGCCCGGTGCCGCCGGTTTCGCGCGAACGGCTGCGATCGATCCGATAGAAGCGCTCTGTCAGCCGCGGAATGTGCTCGGCCGCGATGCCCGGGCCGCTGTCACGCACCGCGTACTCGCCCCGGCCGTCGGGCAGCAGGCGCCAGCTCACCACCACCTCGCCGCCGCCGGGCGTGTAGCGGATGGCATTGCTCAGCAGGTTCGACATCGCGCTCTGCAGCTCGGTCGGGGCGCCGGCGATCTCGGAATCGACCTCCACCGAGAAGGACAGGCGATGGCCCTGCGATGCCAGCCGGCTCGACAGGCCCCGGCCCTCGTCCTCGCACTGCGCCATCAGCGCCCGCACGCGGGTCCAGCGGTTGGCCGGCGGCGTCGCGCTGCCTTCGAGGCGAGACAGCGTCAGCAGGTCGTTGACCAGCGTCTCCATGCGGTGCGACTGCTGGCCCATCAATGCCAGATAGCGGGCGCGCTCCTCGGCATCGAGCGGCAGGTTCTGCAGGGTCTCGACGAAACCGGCCAGCACAGTGAGCGGCGTGCGAATCTCGTGCGAGACGTTGGCGACGAAATCGCGCCGCATGGCCTCGGCCTGCTCCAGCGAGGTGATGTCGCGCGTGAGCAGCATGCGGCGATTGCCGGCATAGGGATGCACCTGCACCGACAGCCGGACCGGATGGCCGCGATGCATTCCCACCTGCGACGGCGCGTCGATCACCACGTCGCGGCTGTAGTTCCAGGAGGCGAGATAGGCCACGAACGCCGGATCGCGCACCAGGTTCGCGAGGTGCTGCAGCAGGTCGCGATCGGCGTCGATGCCGAACTGCCCGGCGGCCGTCTGGTTGCACCATTCGATGCGCCCCTGTTCGTCGAGCAGCACCACGCCGTTGGGAGAAGCCTGGATCGCGGCCAGAAACTCCTGCAGACGGTCTTCGGCCTGCCGGGCCTGCTGCTCCCGCGTGCGCAGCAGCTTGCGGATGCGTTCGGCCAGCTCGCCCCAGACGCCGGGCGCGCGCGACGGCAGGCCGGTCGCATCGTTGCGCAGCACGTGCAACAGCTGCTGCGCGCGCCAGGCGTCGAGCACCACCCACAGCACTGCGCCGAGCCATGCGCCCAACCACACGAAGCGCCAGCCGAAAGGCACCGCGGCAGCAGTGCCCCCGATCAGGGAGGCCATCAGGAAAGTTGCAATACGAAACGGCATTCCGGCCCATTATCCCGCCGGGCCCAGCCCCAGCACGTCTGTCAGACCGTGGCCTGGGCCGTGAGCCGGTAGCCTGCGCCGCGCACCGTTTCGACCATCGGCGCAGCCGGGCCGAGCGATTCGCGCAGACGCTTCACGTGCACGTCGACCGTGCGCTCTTCGATGTAGACGTGGTCGCCCCACACCTTGTCGAGCAGCTGGGCGCGGCTGTGCACGCGTTCGGCATGCTGCATCAGGTAGCCGAGCAGCTTGAACTCGGTCGGGCCCACTTTCAGCAATGTGCCCTGCCATGTCACGCGGTGCGTCGCGGTGTCGAGCACGAGTTCGCCGATCTCGACGCGCTCGGTCACGGCCTCGGGCGCACGGCGGCGCAGCACGGCGCGGATGCGGGCTAGCATCTCCTGCGTCGAGAAGGGCTTGGTGATGTAGTCGTCGGCCCCCGCGTCGAGCCCGGCCACCTTGTCCGGTTCGTCGCCGCGCGCGGTCAGCATGAGGATCGGCATCGACTTGGTGCGCGGGTCCTTGCGCCACTGGCGCGCCAGCTGCAGGCCGCTCTGGCCCGGCAGCATCCAGTCCAGCAGCACCAGGTCGGGCAGAAAGGCATCGAGCTCGCGCTGGGCCGCCGCGCCATCCTCCGCCCAGATCGGCTCGAAGCCGTTGTGACGCAGGTTGACGGCGATCAGCTCGGCGATCGAGGACTCGTCTTCGACAATCAGGACGCGTGGCTTCTTCATCTATTGAAGTGCGCTTTCGATTTCCTGCATCGAAGTGTGCCGCACGTCGGCGCCCTTGACGATGTAGATGATGAACTCGGCGATGTTCTTCGCGTGATCGCCGATGCGCTCGATCGCCTTGGCGAGGAAGAGCAGGTCGAGGCTGGCCGAGATGGTGCGCGGGTCTTCCATCATGTAGGTGACCAGCTTGCGCACGAAGCCGTCGAATTCCTTGTCGATCAGGTCGTCGTCCTTCAGGATCGAAAGCGCGGCGGCCGTGTCCAGGCGCGCGAAGGCGTCGAGCGCCTTGCGCAGCAGGCCCGAGGCCAGGTCGGCCGCGATGCGCAGCTCGGTGGAAGGGAGCGCGCGTGCCGAACCGCTCTCGATGATCGACTTGACCATGCGCGCGATCTTGTTGGCCTCGTCGCCCACGCGCTCCAGGTTGGCGGTGGTCTTCGAGATCGCGATCAGAAGGCGCAGATCGCGCGCCGTCGGCTGGCGCCGCGCGATGATCGAGGACAGCTCCCGGTCGATCTCGATTTCCATCGCGTTGACGCGGTGCTCGGTTTCCATCACGCGGTCGGCCGCCTCGGGATCGAACTGCGACAGCGAATAGACGGCCTGATGGATCTGGGACTCGACCATGCCGCCGAGCTCCATCACGCGCGAGGAGACGGCGTTGAGTTCGCTGTCGAACTGGCTGGAAAGATGTTTTTCCGTCATGGTGCTTCCTTTAACCGAAACGGCCGGTGATGTAGTCCTCGGTTTCCTTGCGCTTCGGCTTGAAGAACAGCTCTTCCGTCGCGCCGAATTCGATCAGGTCGCCGAGGTACATGTAGGCGGTGTAGTCGCTGCAGCGCGCCGCCTGTTGCATGTTGTGGGTCACGATGACCACGGTGTACTCGCTTTTCAGCTCGGCGATCAACTCCTCGATTTTTGCCGTGGAGATCGGATCGAGCGCGGAGCACGGCTCGTCGAGCAGCAGCACCTCGGGCTTGATCGCGATGCCGCGCGCAATGCAAAGGCGCTGCTGCTGGCCGCCGGAGAGGCCCGAGCCGCTTTGCTGCAGCTTGTCGCGCACCTCGGTCCAGAGCGCGGCCTTCTTGAGCGCCCATTCGACGCGGTCGTCCATCTCGGAGGCGCTCAGGTTCTCGAACAGCTTCACGCCGAAGGCGATGTTGTCGTAGATCGACATCGGAAACGGCGTCGGCTTCTGGAACACCATGCCGACCTTGGCGCGGATCAGCGCCACGTCCTGCTTGGAGGTCAGCAGGTTCTCGCCGTCCAGCGCGATGACGCCCTCGGCGCGCTGCTCCGGATAGAGCTCGAACATGCGGTTGAAGGTGCGCAGCAGGGTCGACTTGCCGCAGCCCGACGGCCCGATGAAGGCCGTCACCTTGTTCTCGGGAATCTCGAGGTTGATGCTCTTGAGCGCGTGGAACTTGCCGTAGTAGAAGTTCAGGTCCTTGACCGAGATCTTGGCGCGCGACGGCTGTGCAGCGATGGTGGTTGGCATGATGTTCAGAGTTTGTTGCGCGTCAGGATCCGCGCGAGGATATTGAGGCCGAGCACTGCAACGGTGATCAGGAACACGCCGGCCCAGGCCAGCTGCTGCCAGTTCTCGTACGGGCTCATCGCGAACTTGAAAATGGTCACCGGCAGGCTGGCCATCGGCTGCGTCACGTTCGAGGTCCAGAACTGATTGCTGAGCGCAGTGAACAGGAGGGGCGCGGTTTCGCCCGCAATCCGCGCCACCGCCAGCAGGATGCCCGTGACCACTCCCGCGCGCGCGGCGCGCAGCGTGATGCTCAAAATGACCTTCCACTTCGGCGTGCCCAGCGCATAGGCCGCTTCGCGCAGGCCGGACGGGATCAGCTGCAGCATGTTCTCGGTGGTGCGGATCACGACCGGAATCACGATCAGCGCCAGCGCCAGCGCGCCGGCCAAGCCCGAGAAAGACTTGAAGTACGCCACCACCACCGCGTAGACGAACAGGCCGATCACGATCGACGGCGCCGACAGCAGGATGTCGTTGACGAAGCGGATGACGTTCGACAGCCAGCTCTTGGGGTTGTACTCGGCCAGGTAGATGCCGGCCATGATGCCGATCGGCGTGCCGATGAAGGTGGCCAGCATCACCATCACGAGCGAACCGAAGATCGCGTTCGCGATGCCTCCGGATTCGTTCGGCGGCGGTGTCATCTCGGTGAAGGTGGCCAGCGCCAGTCCGCCCACGCCGAGACGCAGCGTTTCCCAGAGGATCCAGAACAGCCAGAACAAACCGAAGGCCATCGCAGCGAGAGACAGCGTGAGCGCGATGAAGTTCATGCGCTTGCGGCCGGCGAACTTCGCCGCACGGGTTTCGTCGAGCGCCTTGGCGCTCAAGAGGCGTTCCGCGGTGCTCATGACTTCGTTCCTTCGCTCTTCTGGAGTTGCGCGAGCAGCACTTTGGACAGCGACAACACAACGAAGGTGATGAAGAACAGCACCAGGCCCAGGTACATCAGCGAGGCCTGGTGCAGGCCTTCGCCGGCTTCGGCGAATTCGTTGGCCAGCACCGAGGTGATGCTGTTGGCCGCTTCGAAGACCGAGAGCGAATTGAGCTGGTTCGTATTGCCGATCACGAAAGTGACGGCCATCGTTTCGCCGAGCGCACGGCCGAGGCCGAGCATGATGCCGCCGACGACGCCGGCCTTGGTGTAGGGCAGCACCACCTTGGAGACGACCTCCCAGGTCGTGGAGCCGAGGCCGTAGGCCGACTCCTTGAGCAGCGGCGGCGTCACCTCGAACACGTCGCGCATCACCGAGGCGATGAACGGGATGATCATGATCGCGAGGATGATGCCGGCCGACAGGATGCCGATGCCCACGGGCGGGCCGGACACCAGCGCGCCGAGGTAAGGAACCCCGGCGAACAGTTTCTGCAGCGGCTGCTGCACGTAGGTGGACAGGATCGGCCCGAACACCAGCAAGCCCCACATGCCGTAGACGATCGAGGGCACGGCTGCCAGCAGCTCGATGGCCGTGCCGAGCGGCCGCTTCAGCCAGGCCGGCGACATCTCGGTCAGGAAGAGCGCGATGCCGAAACTCACCGGCACCGCGATCACGAGTGCGATCAGCGAGGTGGCCAGCGTGCCGTAGATCATCACCAGCCCGCCGTACTCGTTCTGCACCGGATCCCAGACGCTGCTGGTGAGGAAGCCGAGGCCGAACTTGGAGATGGCGGGCCAGGCGCCGGCCAAAAGCGACAGCAGGATGCCGATCAGCATCGCCAGGGTCAGCAGCGCTGCGCCCTTGGCGGCCCAGCCGAACAGGCGGTCGGTGGCGGCACCGGTTCGCGGCCTCTTGGCCGGCGGCGGGTTCGAGGTGGTACGGTCACGCTCGGCCGGAAGCTCGAGCGAGGTGGAAGCAGCGGGATAAGTGGATGACACAGGTCGCTCCGAAAGCGGCGCGTGCTCGAGCGGAGTGCTCATACGCGCCGGTCCGCTTTACTTGAAAGCGACGGGCTTGCCCGACGCGTCCTTGATCTCGCCCCAGGCGGTGGCGATCACGCCCTTCACATTGTCGGGCATCGGCACGTAGTCCAGGTCGCCGGCGGTCTTGTCGCCGTTCTTGTAGGCCCAGTCGAAGAACTTGAGCGTGGTGGTGGCCTGGGTCGGCTTTTCCTGCGTCTTGTGCATCAGGATGAAGGTCGCGCCGGTGATGGGCCAGGATTCCTTGCCCGGCTGGTTGGTCAGCACCTGGTAGAAGGTCTTGGACCAGTCGGCGCCTGCAGCGGCGGCCTTGAAGGCCGAGTCGTCGGGCGCGACGAAGTTGCCGGCAGCATTCTGCATTTGTGCGTACGTCATCTTGTTCTGCTTGACGTAGGCGTATTCCACGTAGCCGATGGAGTTGGGCAGCTTGCTGACGAACTGCGCCACACCTTCGTTGCCCTTGCCGCCGGCGCCCACGGGCCAGTTGACGGCCGTGCCGTCGCCGACCTTGGCCTTCCAGTCAGGGTTGGCCTTGCTCAGGTAGTTGGTGAACAGGAAGGTGGTGCCCGAACCGTCGGCGCGACGAACCGGCGCGATGGCCGCGTCAGGCAGCGCCAGCGAGCCGTTCAGCGCCTTGATCGCGGGGTCGTTCCATTTGGTGATCTTGCCGAGGTAGATGTCGCCGAGCACCTGGCCGCTGAGCTTGAGCTCGCCGGGCTTGATGCCCTGGATGTTGACCACCGGGATCACGCCACCGATCACGGTGGGGAACTGGACCAGGCCCTTGGCCTTCAGGTCGTCGTCGGTCAGCGGCATGTCGGAAGCGCCGAAATCGACTGTCTTGGCATCGATCTGCTTGATGCCGGCGCCGGAGCCGACCGACTGGTAGTTGATCTTGGCACCGGTGGCCTTGTTGAAGTCTGAGGCCCACTTCGAATACAGCGGGGCCGGGAAGCTTGCGCCGGCGCCGGTGGCTTCTTGTGCAAAAGCGGGAACATGGGCCAGGGCCGCGGCAACGAGGCCGGCGGCAGCAAACTTGAACGTCATCTTCATGAAGCTTCCTTTTGGATGTGCAGAGGACCCCTTCAAGGGGCTTGGCAGGGACTCTAGGAAGCTTATGTGACACCGGTGTGACACCCTTTTCCAGAGGGAAACCGGCCTTCTCGGGCGCCTGCGCTCTGTGACGCTGTCACGCAATCGTCATGCGCAGCACCTAGCCTCCGGAGCTTGCCGGCACCCTGTCCTGCACGTGAGCAGTCGACCGGGGCGCTACGATCAGGCCCCGCCCTCTTCTCTTCACCATGCAAAACGGAACCCGCCTCGCTGCGGTCGACCTCGGGTCGAACAGCTTCAGGCTCGAGATCGGCCAGGTCGATCACGGCCAGATCCACCGCGCCGAGTACCTGAAGGAAACCGTTCGCCAAGGCAACGGCCTCGACAGCGCCCGGAACCTCACGCCGGAGGCGATGCAACGCGGCTGGGACGCGCTGGCCCGCTTCGGCGAGCGGCTGGCAGGCTTCAAGCGCTCGCAAGTTCGCGCGGTGGCCACCCAGACCCTGCGCGAAGCGCGCAACCGCGACGAATTCCTGCTGCGCGCGCGCACCATTCTGGGCTTCGGCATCGATGTCATCACGGGCCGCGAGGAAGCCCGCCTGATCTATCAGGGCGTGGCACACCTGCTGCCCCACACCGACGCCTCGAACCGGGAGCGCCGGCTGGTGGTGGACATCGGCGGCCGCTCGACCGAGATGATCATCGGCCATGGGCTGGAGGCCGAGGTGATGGAGTCGTACCGGGTCGGCAGCGTCGCCTGGTCGATGAAGCATTTTCCCGAGGGCCAGTTCACCACCGCGGCCTTCAAAGCGGCCGAGATCGCTGCCAAGGCGGTGCTGGACGACGCGCTCGGCACCTACGTGCCGGACCGCTGGGACGTGGCCTACGGCGCCTCCGGCACCATCGGCGCGGTGGGCGATGTGCTCGCGGCCGCCGGCGGCGAGCCGGGGCTGATCACGCGCGAAGGGCTCGATTGGCTGGTCGACCGGCTGCTCAAGGCCGGCAGCGCCGATCGCCTGCGCATCGAAGGCATGCGGGAGGACCGCAAGGCCGTGATCGGCGGCGGCGTCAGCGTGCTGCGCGCGGTGTTCGACCTGCTCGAGATCGAGGAAATGAACGTGGCCCAGGGCGCCCTGCGCCACGGCGTGCTGTACGAGCTGCTCGAGCGCGACGAGAGCGTCGCCGATCTGCGCGCCGGCACCGTGGCGCGCCTGGCCAACCGGTTCGCCGTCGACGCGGCGCAGGTCCGGCGCGTCAGTGAGACCGCTGCTGCGCTGTTCCTGCAGCTCGAGCCGGCCGCGCGCGGCGGCAGCACCACGAGCCGCGCCGGCCGTACGCTGCGCAAGATCGGCTGGGCAGCCCAGCTGCATGAGATCGGGGCCCAGATTTCGCACAGCGAGTACCACAAGCACGGCGCCTACATCCTGGACAACGCCGATGCGCCGGGCTTCGCGGTGAACGAGATGCACTGGCTGAGCCAGCTGGTGCTGGGTCACCGGGGCAAGCTGCGCAAGATCGAAGCCTCTCTGAACGACGAGACCTTCGTCGCGCAGCTGCTGGCGCTGCGCCTGGCCGTGATCCTGTGCCATGCGCGACGCGATCCTGACCTCGAGGCCCTGCGCCTGGCGCGAACGGACAGCCGGCTTTTCACCATCGCGTGCCGTGCGGGCTGGTCCGAGACCTACCCCCAGTCCGCGCACCTGCTGCGCGAGGAAGTGCTGGCCTGGCAGAAGACGGCTTGGCGGCTCGAGCTGAAGGGCTGCTGACGCCTAGAGCAGTTCGGGCGACTGCACCGTGACCACCACGGTCTGCACGTCGCCGTCGCGCTCGCGGGTGCGAATCCACCAGACGGCGCCCTTGCGCACCGGGCAGCTGTCCTGCTTGAGCCCGAGCAGCAGCGAAATGGCTTCGCCGAGCGAGGGCTGATGCCCGATCAGCAGCACCACGGACTTGCCGTTGGGCCATCCGGCCGCGGCCAGCAGCGCGTCCGCCGTGGTGTCGGGCGCGAGTTCGCTGCGCAGCTTGTACTTGCGGCCCAGTGCCAGCGCGGTCTGCTCGCAGCGGCGTGCCGGGCTGCAGACGATCCGCGTGCCCTCGGGCAGCTGGCGGTCGAGCCAGGCGGCCATGCGCTTGGCCTGCTTCTCGCCGCGCTGGGTCAGCGAGCGCTGCAGGTCGTCGCAGCCCTCGGTCCAGTCTTCGGCCTCGGCGTGGCGCCAGAAAATCAGATCCATGGCGTGACTCATTCCCGTGCGGCAGCGCGGCTGCGACCTCGCGATGCGTAGCGGACCATCAGCGCGGTCTGCGCGCCATGGGCGTCGACGGCGCGAACGACGGTGCCATCTTTGCCCGGCTGCAGATCGACGCGGCGATAGATACCGTCGGCACCGAGATCCCAGGCATCCTGCCCGTCGTGCAGGTAGGCCACCAGGCATTCGTCGATGAGCCGCTGGCGCAGGGCCGGATCGGTCACCGGCCAGGCCAGCTCGATGCGGCGCAGCATGTTGCGGTTCATCCAGTCGGCGCTCGACAGGTACAGGGACTCGTCTTCGCCCTGGCGGAAATAGAAGACGCGCGAATGCTCGAGGAAGCGGCCGATCACCGAGCGCACGCGGATGTTGTCGGTCAGGCCCGGCACGCGCGCCGGCAAGGTGCAGGCGCCGCGCACGATCAGGTCGATCTGCACGCCCTTCTGGCCGGCGTTCACCAGCGCGGCGATCAGGGCCTCGTCGGTCAGTGCGTTCATCTTGGCAACGATGCGTGCAGGCTGGCCGGCGGCCGCCGCGGCAGCGAGCGCGTCGACGCGGGCGATCATGTTGCGGTGCAGGTCAAAGGGTGCCATCCACATGCGATGGAGCTTGGGCAGCCGGCTCTGGCTGGCCATGTGCACGAACACCGCCTCCATGTCGGCGGTCAGCAAGGGGTCGGCGGTCAGGTGGCTGATGTCGGTGTAGAGCCTGGCCGTGCGGGGGTTGTAGTTGCCGGTCGACAGATGGCCGTAGCGGCGCAGCTGCTTGCCCTCGCGGCGCGTCACCAGCAGCATCTTGGCGTGCGTCTTCAGGCCGACCACGCCGTAGACGACCTGGGCGCCGATCGACTCGAGCATCTCGGCCCAGTTGATGTTGGCCTCCTCGTCGAAACGCGCCTTGAGCTCCACCACCACCGTGACCTCCTTGCCACGGCGAACCGCCTCGCGCAGCAGGTCCATGAGCTCGGAATCGGTGCCGGTGCGGTAGATGGTCTGCTTGATGGCGAGCACCTGCGGGTCCTGCACCGCTTCGCGCAGGAAGGCCAACACGCCGTCGAAGCTCTCGAAAGGCTGGTGGATCAGGGCATCGCCCTGCTGCAGCCGCTCGAAGAAAGACTGGCCCGGCGTCAGCATGACCGGGTAAGACGGCTGATAGGGCGGAAAGCGCAGCTGCGGCTCCTCCAGCAGGTCGATCAGCTGCGTCAGCCGGGCCAGGTTGACCGGGCCGTGCACGCGGTACAGCGCCTGCGGCGGCAGGTTGAATTGCGCCAGAAGAAAGCTCGCCAGCGACTCGGCGCAACTGGCCGAGACCTCGAGCCGGACGGCCTGGCCGTAGTGGCGATGCTGCAGGCCCTGCCGCAGCGCCGTGCGCAGGTTCTTGACGTCGTCCTCATCCACCGCGAGGTCGGAGTGGCGCGTCACGCGGAACTGGGAGAACTCGCCGACTTCGCGCCCCGGAAACATGCTAGACAGGTGGGCCCGCACGATGCTCGACAGCGCGACGAACAGCGTCTTGCCGCCCGACACCTTGGCCGGCATGCGGATCAGGCGCGGCAGCACGCGCGGCACCTTGACGATGGCGATCGGATTTTCGCGCCCGAAAGCGTCCTTGCCGGACAGGCGAACGATGAAGTTGAGCGACTTGTTCGCGACCTGGGGAAAGGGATGCGCCGGGTCCAGCCCCACCGGAATCAAGAGCGGCTGGACCTCGCGCTCATAGTAGTCGTGCACCCATTTGCGCTGCGCCGGGTTGCGCTCGCCATGGGAGATGATGTGGATGCCCTGGCTCGCGAAGGTCGGCATCAGCTCGTCGTTGTAGAGCGCGTACTGCCGCCCCACCAGCGCATGCGCCACCTCGGCCAGGCGCTCGAAGGACTCCACGGTGTAGTTGCCCTTGTGGTCGCCAGCGGCATTGGCGATCAGGTGCGGCGCCGTCCGGACCTCGAAGAATTCGTCGAGGTTGGACGACACGATGCACAGGTAGCGCAGGCGCTCGATCAGCGGCACCTCGGGGCGATAGGCCCAGTCGAGCACCCGCTCGTTGAAGGCCAGGATGCTGTGGTCGCGGTCGAGCAGCGTCAGCGACGGCTCTGCGGCGACAGGCGCGCTGTCGGAAAGGGCTGGCAACGAGGAAAACGAATCAGGAACAACCGGCACGGGAGTGTATGCAGACGCAATCATGACAGTGTCAACTGCCGTTGTGACAATTGCATGACAACTGTATGACGACATTCCCGCGCTGTCTTAATTGCCCAGGAAGTGTTTTCGATAGCGCGCCGGCAGGTCCTCGATGCGCATCAGCATCGGCAGGTCGGCGGTATTGAAGTCCGGATCCCAGGCCGGCGGGCCCAGAACCTTGGCGCCGAGCCGCAGATAGCCCTTGATCAGCGCGGGCGGCTCGATCTGGAGTTCGCCGTCGAGCCGGTGCACCGGCAACGGCAGGCGCGGCTGCACGTGGTACTGGATCGGCGCCATGTGGGTGGCCGAGAGCTGGCGCCAGATGCTGGCGGCCGCGTCGCCGCTGGTCACGCCGTTGTGCCACATCGGGATGCTGGCGCAGCCGATCATGGTGTCGAGCTTGTTGCGGTTCATGAAGCCGGCCAGCGCCCCCCAGAGCGCCAGGATCACGCCGCCCTGGCGGTGGTCCGCGTGGACGCAGCTGCGGCCCAGCTCGACCATGCGTTCGCGCAGGTCGCGCAGCCGCGTCAGGTCGAATTCGGTGTCGCTGTAGGTGCTGCCGATGCGCCGGGCCTGGGCCGGCGTCAGCACGCGGTAGGTGCCGATCACCTGGTTCGTCGCCAGCTCGCGCACCAGCAGGTGCTCGCAGAAGTCGTCGAACAGATCGATGTCGTGGCCCTCCAGCGGCGTCGTGAGGCGAGCGCCCATCTCGCCGGCGAACACCTCGTAGCGCAGGCGCTGGGCGGCGCGCACATCGTCCTGGTGGCGCGCCCAGGTCACGCTGATGCCGCCGGCTTCGGTGATTGCCGGCAGCGTCGTGGCGGGTACGACAGGGATGGCAGCCGGCGCGCGGACCGGGTTCGGCGCCGGCCAGAGGGCGGCGCGCAGTCCCAGTTGCGAGAACGGAAACGTCGGCGTGGGCAGTTCTTTCATGCGAGACCCTTTCTGCGAACGGAGTCTGTGAGACAGCGGTGAAACACGCGTGTCAATCCGATGGCAGTTGCGTGACCTGCAACCATCAGGGCGGGGTTTCGGCGTCTAATGCCGACGTTTCGCCAACTGGAGTTTTTCATGGCCGCCGAAGTCCAAGTCAGGGTCGAGGTCGAGACCCGTCGCCACCAGATGTTTCCCGTGCTGGGCGCATCCTGCATCGAGCGCATCAGGCGCTTCGGCAGCGTGCGGCACTACGCGCGCGGCGACTGCCTGTTCCGGGCCGGCGAGCCCGGGCCGGGGATGTTCGTCGTGCTGCGCGGCATCGTGGCGATCACCCAGCGCGACGGGCTCGGGCGCGTGGTGCCGATCGAGCGCCAGGGCCCGGGGCAGTTTCTGGCCGAGATCGCGCAACTCTCCGGCCGCCCTGCCCTGGTCGACGGCCACGCCGAGGACGATGTGGAGACCCTGCTGGTGCCGCCCGACCAGCTGCGCGCACTGATCATCGCCGAGGCCGATCTCGGGGAGCGGCTGGTGCGCGCGATGATCCTGCGCCGGGTGGCGCTGATCGAATCGGGCAGCAGCGGGCCGGTGCTGATCGGGCCGCCGCAGTCAGCCGCACTGCTGCGGCTGCAGAACTTCCTGCGCCGCAACGGCCATCCCTACAACGTGGTCGACGCGACGCAGGACGCGGATGCGGCGGCGCTGCTCGAACAATACGGCGAGGCGGAACTGCTGGTGGTCTGTCCGGACGGCGCCGTCGTGGTCAACCCCACCGACAACGCGCTCGCGCGCTGCCTCGGCATGGTCGACACCATCGAGCATGACGAGCTGTTCGACGTGGTGGTGGTCGGCGCCGGCCCCGCCGGCCTCGCCACCGCCGTTTACGCCGCCTCCGAGGGCTTGCGCGTGATCGTGGTCGACTGCCGCTCCTTCGGCGGCCAGGCGGGCGCGAGCGCGCGCATCGAGAACTATCTGGGCTTTCCGACCGGCATCTCCGGCGGCGCGCTCGCGGGCCGCGCCTTCGTTCAGGCTCAGAAATTCGGCGTCGAAATGCTGATCCCGGCCGAGGTCGCCTCCATGGACTGCAGCGAGGCCGAGACCAAGGAAGAGCTCACCGTCCAGCTCACCGACGGCCGGCGCCTGCGTTCCCGCACCGTCGTGATCGCCAGCGGCGCGCGCTACCGCCGGCCCGAGGTGCCGCGCCTGGCCGAATTCGAAGGCCGCGGCATCTGGTTCTGGGCCTCGGCGCTGGAGGCCAAGCTGTGCGCGCAGCAGGAGGTGGCGCTGGTCGGCGGCGGCAATTCGGCCGGCCAGGCCGCGGTGTTCCTGTCGCAGCATGCCGCCAAGGTCAACGTGCTGGTGCGCGGGCCGTCGCTGGCCGCGACCATGTCGCGCTACCTGATCGACCGCATCGAGGCCACGTCCAACATCGAGCTGCACCCGCATACCGAACTGGTGGGCCTGCATGGCGACCCGGCCTCGGGGTTGAACGGCGCCACCTGGCGCTGCCGTCGCACGGGCATCGAAGAGCAGTGCCCGACGCGCAATATCTTCCTCTTCATCGGCGCCGTCCCGGAAACCGACTGGCTCGAGGGCTGCGGCGTCTCGGTCGACAAGCATGGCTTCGTGCTGACCGGCGAGGCGGCGCGCGGAGGCTTCCCCGCCAGGCCCGCGGCTGCACTGGAAACCAGCGTTCCCGGCGTGTTCGCGGTGGGGGACGTGCGCTCCGGTTCCGTCAAGCGGGTCGGCGGCGCGATCGGCGAAGGCGCTGCCGTGGTCGCGCTGATCCACAAGCACCTGGCGCCGAGCGCAGTGGCCGCCTGAGGCCTGAACGGGCCGCGTCCTGCAGAAAAAGCCACCGGCCGCTATGCTGGCCGGCCCTGTCTTTTTCCCCTGGAACGCAGCCCATGTCCCAAGCTCCCATCGACGTCTATTCCTGGCCCACGCCCAACGGCCACAAGATCCACATCATGCTGGAGGAGTGCGGCCTCCCCTACCGCGCGCACCCGGTGAACATCGGCAAGGGCGACCAGTTCGAAGCCGGCTTCCTCAAGATCAGCCCCAACAACAAGATTCCGGCCATCACCGACCCCGAGGGACCGGACGGCAAGCCGATCTCGCTGTTCGAATCCGGCGCCATCCTGGTCTACCTGGCCGGGAAGACCGGGCAGTTTCTTCCCGCAGGCGACCGCGCGCGCTACGAGGTACTGCAGTGGCTCATGTTCCAGATGGGCGGCGTCGGCCCGATGCTCGGCCAGGCGCATCACTTCCGCATGTACGCGCCCGAGAAGATCGCCTACGCCATCGACCGCTACAGCAACGAGGCGCGGCGCCTCTACGGCGTGATCGACAAGCAGCTGGCCAGCCATCGATTCATTGCCGGCGAAACCTACTCGATCGCCGACATCGCCATCTTCCCGTGGCTGCGCAGTTGGGAGAACCAGGGCATCGTTCTCACCGAGTTCCCGCACCTGAAGAAGTGGTTCGAGGGCATTGCCGCCCGGCCCGCGGTGCAGCGCGGCGTCAAGGTGCTGGCCGATCTGCGCCAGCCGATCACCGGCGACAAGGAGCGCGAAATCCTGTTCGGCAAGACGCAATACGCCAAGCGCTGAGAAAGGCCTGCTTCGCGCAGGCTAGAATCGCAGGCTTCGTCGGGGTGTAGCGCAGCCTGGTAGCGCATCTGGTTTGGGACCAGAGGGTCGAAGGTTCGAATCCTTTCGCCCCGACCATCAGAAAATGAATGCCGGCAAGGACCTAGGTCTTTGCCGGCATTTTGCTTTTCGACGTGCAGCCTCTAGCGCCTGGCGATTTGTCTAACGGCACTCACACTTTCAGGCCGGAACGCGACAGTCGCCGGCATCGAGGAACCACCTTGAAGGGTGGGCGCCGAAGCAACCTCTACCAGCGCCGACTGACTGTCTGGGCTGCTGCCGGTTTCGTGG
>NZ_JAGGNV010000111.1 GCF_018614955.1 Variovorax paradoxus | reverse complement strand
GTCTGCATGGCTTCAGCCGCGCTCGCCCGGAGCGACGAACTCGTGTTCATCCAGATCACCGCGAACAACACCCGCACGGTGGAACAGAAAAAAGTGCTGTTCCGGCGGATCGCGGAGCTGCTCGGCGAAAGCCCCGGCATCCGGCCCGAGGACGTGTTCGTGAGCCTTGTCGAGGTCGCGAAAGAGAATTGGTCCCTTGGCAACGGCCTCGCGCAATACGCGTGAGGCGATTCTGTTGAACGCGGCCGCAGTTTGCGGGCTGCTGGCGAGTCTCGCACTGCGCACCTTTCGATGGCTTGCATCGATCTCGGCGCCGGATCCGAAGCCTAGCCAATACAGTCGATGGCGTTCAAGATCTGGCTGCTTTCGCAGTGAGTCTTCGCGAATTCGCGCAATGCAAGGTGGTGATCGGTAAGCCGGTCGCCGGCCTTTGAACCTTGTGCCATTGCAGCGAGGTCGCCCAGGGCGAACAACGTGACGACGACGCCGGCCGCGTCACTCGAGAAGTCACCGCTGAAGTGGCTTCCCTCAACATCAAGGCGCAGCGGGCCTGGCAGCGCGGGCGCCAGGTAGAACCCGCCGTTTGACAGCTCGTAGAAATGCCAGTGGCCAGCGCCATCGGCGTCAAAGAGCTGGCGCAGCCATGCGTACACAAGGCTCTCTCCGCGCAACATGAAACGCGGCCCGAAGCAAAGCGAAAGAAAAGCGGGGCGGCAATCATCGGCGATGCGGGTCGCGGCGACGGCTTCAGCAGACACAGGTTGGCGTTCAGCCGTGGCGGATGACGTCAAAGCATTCCTCCGCCTGAGGTGCCGCGAAATGAGTGGTGATCTGGTCGAACTCCGCATCTGTCGTTGCAAAGGGGTGTTCTCCCGAGCCGTTGCGAGCATGCAGCCGGGCCTTGCAGATTTCGTCGGAGACGTCCAGATAGTGCAGGAGATGGGACGCTCCCGCCTTCTCGAACACAGCGCGGGCCCAGGCTCTTGTTCTGGCGGTGTTTGCTGGGAAGTCGAGCACGACCGACGTGCCGGCAGTGAGCAGCGCCTCGATGTGGCCTGCCATCGCTTCACGCAACCTGCCGGCGTAGCGAAGGTAGTCCGCGATGGCGTGAATCTCGTTAGGGTACAGAAAGGCGAGCCAATCGTCCTCGCCGATGAGAACCGTCCTGGGCTCCGCCGCCAGGCGTCTGGCCAGCGTCGACTTTCCGGATCCAATTTTTCCGCAAATCATGTGAAGCACCGATGGTACGGAAGAGGCCTCAGCGTTCTGCGTCGCTTCGATCAAGGTTTCGCTTACTCGTAGCGAAGCCACTGCAGCGATAAGGCTCATATGAATGCCGGCGCGCACCGGATTTCCATCCTCGTTCCCTTTCTGGTGCGGCTGCGACGTCTCCTGGATTGATTGACGAAACACACTCAAGTTGGAGGGGACAAAGCAGGGCACGGCCTGCACGCCAAAGCGTCCTGCGAGCACCTCTTCGACTGCGGTCCTCGCTTTCTCGAGCATTTCCAGGTCTGGCTTTTCCATTGCGATCCTATTCATGGAAAGAGCCCATGTGGCTTCGCCTACCGATCACGGCGCCTTGACCTCCCAGACTCTCATTTGCTCCAGGATCTGCAAGAACAAGCGCCGCGCTATAGGCGGCGCGACCGGCGGTCTTGGCGTCGGAGGCCAGTTTCTTCCAGCGCCGCTCGCGCTCGGCTGGCGATTGAATCGCCGGTTGCTCGATCAGTGAGTGGCAAATGGCAAGCATCGCCTTGGACGACGTAAGGCACAAATGGATGGTCGACAGCGTAGGCCGCGTTCGATAGCTTGCCGCCTCGTCGCTTCGGATGCGTTCCTCTTCATCAGGGCCAAGAGAATGCAGATCGGTCGATGCAGAGAACGGGAGATCTGGTTCAGCGTCCAAAATGTGACGCGCCGCTCGCTCAAGGGCGACTACGGTCTGTTCCAACAAATCTAGAGAGTTGGGGGATGCGGTCATGAGTTTCCTTGGCTTTGCTCCATGTAGTGCTAGTGCCGATCGCCCCTGGTCACCATCCGCTAGCGTCGAGTTGCTCTTCGACCAGGGGCAGTTTCTCCTGATCGAAGCAGCGCATAGGTTGTTAGTGCTAACGCGAGCGGGCGAAGATCTTCACACCCGTTCGAAAATGGCCGCGATGCCCTGCCCGCCGCCGATGCACATTGTCGCCAACGCGTATTTACCCCCGACACGCTGGAGCTCGTAGATGGCCTTGGTTGCCAGCATTGCGCCGGTGCCGGCCACGGGGTGTCCGAGTGAGATTCCCGAGCCATTAGGATTGACCTTGGCGGGATCGAGCTCCAAGAGGCGCGTGACCGCGCAGGCTTGTGCGGCAAAGGCTTCGTTGGACTCCACTACGTCCATGTCCTGCGCTTGGAGGCCAGCCCGCTTGAGCGCCAGGAGACTGGCGGGCACAGGTCCGAGGCCCATCAGCTGGGGATCAACACCCGCATTTGCATAGCTCACCAGCCGCGCCATTGGTTTGAGGCCGCCGGTCTTCACGGCTGACGCGCTTGCCAGGACCACAGCGGAGGCGCCATCATTGATCCCGGAGGCATTGCCCGCCGTCACTGAGCCATCGCTTTTGAAAGCGGGCTTCATCTTGGCGAGCTGCTCAAGGGAGACGTCGGAGCGCACATGTTCATCGGTTTCGAACAGCACGGTTCCTTTGCGGGTGGCGAGTTCGATCGGGACGATCTGCGACCGAAAGCGACCTTCAGCACAAGCTCGGGCAGCGCGGCGATGGCTTTCCAGCGCCAATTCATCCTGCATCTCACGCGTGATGCCCTCGCGCGCCGCAACGTTTTCTGCGGTGATGCCCATGTTGATGCGATGGAAGGGGTCATGCAGGACGCCAAGCATGTAGTCGGTGGCTTGCAGGTCCCCCATGCGGCCGCCCCATCGGGCACCTGACATGAAGTAAGGTCCTCGGCTCATTGTTTCCGCACCGCCACCGATGGCGACCTCCGCGTCACCGAGCTGTATTGACTGGGCCGCCGAGATCAGTGCCTGCAGGCCGGAGCCGCACAAGCGGTTGACGTTAAAGGCTGGCACCTCGTGCGGAAGGCCCGCCTGAATGGCTGCCACTCGCGAAAGGTAAGCGTCGCGCGGCTCGGTTGGAACGACGTTGCCCATCACGACGTGGCCGACGTCCGGGGCGGCAACACCGCTGCGTTTGATCACCTCACGCACGACTGTCGACGCCAACACGCTAAGCGGCACGTCCTTGAGGCTGCCACCAAAAGTTCCGATCGCGGTTCGCGCCGCGGCGACAATGAAAACTCAGGGGTAGTCATGAACTGGTACTGAGAGTGATAGGTTTGAAGAAACAGGTGATTTGGTTTCGAGCGCGCTCGCTTGGCACGAATCGCGTCTTCAGGAGAACTGCCTACGACGCTCACGCGAAATTGACCATTCGGCCACCGCAAGGTTGATGGCCCATCCAGCCCCCGTGAAGAGTGCCCTTGCCGTTTCCCCTTGTATGCTCGGGAACAGGAACCAGGGGATATGGGTAAGGACCTGCGTACCTGCGCCGAGGCCCAGCGCATAGCCGCGCAACATCCAGGCTCGATGGCACCGGATGTCGCCCCTGCGGATGGCAGTAAAGCCAAGACATAGAAACAAGGCCATCGCCGAGCCCGCCAGAAGCCGCATGGCGTAGACGAGCTCGTTGTCAAAATCCTCTATCGACCGAGGGTAGAACTGGTTCATCCACAGGGCCGAAAGCGCTGCGACGAGGCCGCAAGGGATCAGGACCCGACCGCCGACACGGTGCCAGTTGGGGTTGCGGCGGCGCCACTCGGCGGCGAACTGAAAAGCACCGAGGACGCAAAAGATCACCGAACTGACAATGTGCAGCACCACGGGCAAAGGTGCCGCGAAGAATCGCGCGTTTGCTGGTGTGATCTCCGCACCACCGCCGAGCTGAATGATGCGGAAGGTGCCAGCAGCAGCTGGAACCAAGCTCAGTGCGATCAGCCCAGCAGGGATCAGCCAATCGGCTTTAGCGGAGGTGGTCATGTTGGAGATGCCGTGGTCAATGCGTGAGGTTGCAGCTCACCACCCGCCAGTGACGAGCCAATCTTCGACCACCGGCAATTTCTCCAAACCGAAGAACGGCTCCCCATCGACGATGAAGAAGGGCGAGCCAAACACTCCGCGCTGGATCGAGTCATCGACGTTGCGCCGGAGAAGCTCAGCCGGAGATCCCTCGGCGCGAGCCGTCTCGAACGCGTGCCACGACAGTCCGGCCTTCCTCACACATGCGCTCAGCACGCTGTCCTTCGAGATGTCGAGACAGCGTACGAAGTAGCTTCGAAAGATGAAGCCGGCGAGCCGTTTGGCAGCGGTCGGATCGATCTCCTTGGCCCAGGCGAAGGCGCGTCCAGCCTCCACAGGGCGGGACGTCGGAGCCGTGCTGGGGCGTTCGAATTCAATTTGATGCTGCCTGGCATAGCGTTTCGCATCGTTGATGATGTAGGGGCCCTTCAGCGGAAGCTCGACGATGGGCGGAATACCCATCACCTTCAGCACACTCACGCCCACCAGCATCGATGTCCATTCCACCTCGCGTCCATGACGCCGGGCCAACTCGTCGATGCGCAGGCTTGCGAAATAGCCGAACGGAGAAATGAAGTCGAAATAGAACTGAATCGGCTGTCCGGCTCTCGCTTCCGAATGAAAGCCGCCTTCGCTTCCTGGGAGCGTCGCCGTCGACCCACAATCTGCTGCTTCCGCGCCGGCAGCCTCAATCCGGGAATCTTCGGCTGTGGGTGAGGCGTGAAGCATCGACGGCGACGATGGATGACTGGCCGAGGCGATCACTCTTTCGCTTCCAGTTTGATAAATGTGGCGAGCCGCCGAAGCTTCTCGGTTTCGTCGGCATAGAACTTCGCTGCTTGCTGCAGCGTCAAGCCGGGTTCGGGAACGCTGGAACCGTTCTCAGCCGAGAATTTGAGGTACTCCGGGGTGCGAATCGCATCATTGGCGGCGGTGTTCACCTTCATGGCTGCCTCGGCGGGTAGCCCGGCAGGTCCGAACAGGCCCAACCAGATGGTGTGGTGCAAGCCCTTCATTTGTCGGGACTCGTCTACCGTCGCAACTTGCGGGAGCTGGGGATTCCGCTTGGGGCCCGTCAGCGCGATAGGCTTCACCCGGCCTGAATTGATGAGGCCGACGGTTTGTCCGGCCACGGGCAAGAAGGCGAGGTCGACCTGATTGCCGATCAGATCGGTGACAACGGGCCCCATGCCCCGGTAGGGGACGTGCAGCAGTTTCCCGCCGCTGCGATTCTTCAGGTCTTCCCCGATCAGGTGATAGATCGATCCGTTTCCGAAGGAGGCGTAGCTCAATTCCGTGCTGGATGCGGCGCGCATGTGCGTTATGAGGTCATCCAGGCTGTTGACGGCCGCCAACCCGGGGCGCGCCACGATGACGAATTCGGATTGGCCCATGTAACTCAGCAGGCGCAGGCTTTCTGCTTTGTATCGCGCCGACTGGATGGCAAGCGGTGCCAGCGCCGTGTCGCTCGCGGTACCGAGGAACAGGACGTGCCCATCGGGCGCCGCATTCAGCATCTTCTGCACCCCGATGGAGCCGCCCGCACCCGGCAGGTTCTCGACGATGACGGTCTGTCCCCACGCCTTCTGAAGGTGCGGTAGCAAGACCCGGGCGGTGACGTCTGTCGCGCCGCCTGCCGGAAAAGCCACCACAAGAGAAATGGGGCGCGAGGGAAACGCCGGGCTTTGGGCCCGTGCGGTTCCGAAAGGCAAAAGCGTAGCCGCGACGGCCGCTGCGGCGGTCCGCCTGTTGACGTTTTTCAAGGTGGTCTCCTGGTTGTGATCAGGCGGGGCTTGCCTGGGATGTCGCCCACTCGAGGGTGAGCAGATAGCCCTTCAAAACTGCAGCGATGCGCTGACGAGTCTCCTGAGTGGCGCCTTCCTCTGCGGCTGGCAACTCGATGCGCACCACCAGGCCCTGGCCCGGTTCCTCGCGCACCGTCAAAGCTGCGATCGATTCACCCTTGAGCACCTCCAGCAAATGCTGGCGAGCGCAGTCTTGCCGAAGCGCGGGCTTGTAGACCTTTCCGACGGCGGTCATTGGCAGCTGTTCCAGGACGAAGAGCCGCCGCGGTAGCGCGGGTGGTTCGTTGATGTTGGCTTTGGCGAAAGCCAGCAGTTCGTCCTCGCTGGCGACAGTACCTTGCCGCAGAGTGACATAGGCCACCGGCACTTCGCCTGCATAGGCGTCCGGCATGCCCACGGCGCCCGCATCGGCCACTGCGGGATGTCGCAGCAGGCACTCTTCGATGACGGCCGGGTCGATGTTGTGGCCGCTGCGGATGATCAGGTCCTTGGCGCGACCAGTGATGAACACACGGCCGCTGGCGTCTACGTATCCGACGTCGCCGGTGATGAGCCAGCCGTCCTTGGTAAAGAGAGCGGCGGATCGGTCGGCGTCCTTGTAGCCGGGCGTCACGTTGGGCCCACGAACCATGAGCACACCCGGCTCACCGGGCCTGCAGGGGCGACTCGAGGCACTTGTCCCGTCCAGTGCGCGCGCCTCCACTTCGCAGAAAGGTACCGGACAACCCGCGGACCCAAGGACGCGTGTGCGGGACACCGGGTCGACGCAGATCACGCCGCCGGATTCGGTCATGCCATAGACCTCGCGCAACGGCTTTCCCGTGAGCTGCTCCATCTGCTCGGCGACGCTGCGAGGAAGCAAGGAGGCACCGCTGATGTTGATCCGCACACGGCTCAAGTCCGCGCCCTTGGGATCAACCTTTACGACGGCCGAGAGCGCGGTTGGCACGCCGCCGACGATCGTGGTTCGCGTGCGCTCCACGATGCGCCAGAAGTTGGCCACGATATGAGGGTTGCGAAATCCGGCTGGCGAGAGGATCACCACTTCCGCGCCGGCAACGAACATGGCCAGACTGCAAAAAATCGCGGATGCCACATGGAACATCGGCAAGCCATTGACGATCACATCGTCGGCGCTGGCACCGGCGGCCCAGGCGCCTCCATAAGCAGCGGCCAGCTGGTTGCGATGGGTGTGGATGACCAGCTTCGGCGCGCCGGTCGTTCCGCCCGTGTGGAAATAGGCGGCGACATCGTCCAGGCCAGGTAGGTCGGAGAAAACCAGTTGCCGCGAGTTCGACCGCAGGAGATCCGCCAGCAGATGAACCTCGGCGCCGCCGGCAGTTTTCTCACCCCCCACCTGGATCAGGGCGCCAATCGCGGGTACCAGCGCTCTTACCCGAACGGCCTTGTCCCAGATCTCGGTGCCCGGCAGAGGTCCCAGCGCCACCAGCGCCTTGACGCCTGCTGCCCGGCAAAGGCTGGCGATCTCCTCGGCCTTTAGCAGAGGATTGAGCGGCAAGGCCGACGCAGCCGTGGCCGCGCCCCACAGCACGAACTGAGTTTCGACCAGCGATGGCAGCATATAGGCCACTACGTCGCCGCGCCGCAATCCGAGCGAGCGGAGAGCATTCGCCGTCCTAGCGATCCCATCCACCAGTTCCGTATAGCTGACTTTTCTCGGCAGGGCTTCAGGTTCCGTGCCGAGGAAGGTGATGGCGGTCTTGCCGCTGCAGCAACGCTTTTGAGTGCGCTCGATCGCATCGAACACGTTCTTCGAGTCCATCCATTCTTCGAAGCGCATTCCGGCGCCGGGGGAACCGATGGTCGGCGAGGCGACGCCGGAGATGTTGCTCATCGTAGTCTCCTGTTTTCTCGCAGAGTTAGTTAGCGGCGCGGCTGGCCTGCGCAACAGAATCCTTCAGCATCCGTCCAAACTCCAGGGAGCCAACGGCGGAGAATCCGCCATCGATCGGGATCACTACGCCATTGATGTAGCGGCCGGATTCGCTGGCCAGGAAGAGCGCAAAGTCGGCGATCTCCTGCTTGGATGCGCCGCGTCCGGACGGAATGGACTGCAGCAGCCTGGCCCAGCTCTCCTGACCTTCAGGCGCGAGCCGAACCATGCCTTCCGTACCCGCCACCGGACCCGGCGCGATGCCGACGCACCGGATCCCATCCTCGGCCCACTCCACCGCGAGTGAGCGAATCAACATGTCGATGCCGGCCTTGGCGGCGCACACATGGGCCTGGGCGTAGGTGGGCATGCTGGACTGAACGGCGGAGATGGCCAGCACCAGGGCGGACGGCTTTCGAAGGAAATCGTAGGCGGCGCGCAGCGTGTTGAAGGTCCCCACCAGATCGGTGTCAATGACGGCGCGAAATCCGTTGGAACTCATCCCCGTCGCTGGCGCGACGAAGTTTCCGGCGGCCCCGGCGACCACGATGTCGATCGGGCCGAACGCCGAGTGCGCTTGCTCGACGGCGTTTCGCAACGCCTCATAGTTGCGCACGTCCGCGGACAGACCGATCGCATGCCCGCCGACAGCCTCGATCTCGGCGGCGGCATCTCGGGCCTTTTCCTCGCTTCGGCCAACGATCGTCACTGACGCACCTGCAAGCGCGTAGGTGATCGCGATCTGGCGGTTGATGCCGCTGCCGCCGCCCGTGATGAACACGGCCTTGTTGCGCAAGAGGCCGGGCTGGAAAGTGTGGTGGGTGCTCATGGGCTTCCCCTCACTGCGCGCGCAGCGCGGCGGCGATGGCGGCGAACGCCCGGCGGTCGAGGTTGTGCGTAAAGTTGGTATCGCCCGCAGGGTGGGAAGAGAGCTTGACGATGACCAATTCGGCCGCCGGGTTGATGTGCATGTGCTGCCCGTTCAGTCCCTTCATCTCGAAGGTGCCGTCACGGTCATGGGGAATCCACCACTGGTTGTGATACGAGTAGCCGAAGCGCGCCGCCTGGCCACTGGCCTTGAACTTCTCGATATCGGCGCCCTTGCGGATCTCCGCGATGACACTTTCCGCGATGACCTGCTGCCCGTTGGAGCGGCCTGCCGTGCGCAGCGTCTCGCCCACCCGTCCAAGGTCTCGCAGCGTTGCACTGAAGCCCACGCTGGTGATCTGCGTGCCGATCGGGTCGGCCCAGACGTACGCGTCATCCTGAGCGCCGATGCGCGACCAGAGGCGCTCGGACAGAAGCGCGGAATAGCTCTTGCCCGTCACGCGCTGCAGCAGCCAGCCCATGACCTCGGTGTCGACGGTCTTGTACTTGAAACCCGCGCCATGCTCGCCCTCTTTCTTGAGGGTCACCAGCAGGTCGGGGATGGAGGGCCGCTGTAGGTGGGCGGCGCCGGCAACAGTCCGGCGGCGTGCAGGTACTGGAAGATGCCGGAACTCGGGTCGCGGAAGTTCTCCTGGTACGCAACGCCGGTGGTCATGTCGAGCGTCTGCTGCACGGTGGCGTCCGCCCACGCGCTGTCCTTCAACTCGGGCAGGTACTTCGTGACCAGGGCGTTGGGATCGATCACCCCTTCCTTGATCAGCATCGTCGCGAGCAGGCCGGTGAACGACTTGCTCATCGACCAGAGCGAGTGCGGCTGGTGAGCGGCCATGCCGGAGTACTGCTTCTGGTAGACGATCGCGCCCTTGTGCAGCACGAGCAGGCCGTCGGTATAGGTGGCGTGCTGCCAGTCTGCGAGGGTGGTCTTGCCGCCCTTGTCGTCCTCGAACTTCAGCGCGCCGATATCTTGTGGCGCCGCGCGCATGACGGACGGCTTCTCGTCGCCGCGCCAGACCTGCACCGTCGGACCGAGTTCGCGCATATGGTGGAACGCCCAACGGCCGTTGGGGAATTTCAGGACTGTGGCCAGCCTGACGGTCTTGTCGGGCGCCGGCGGGAATCCTTTCATCAGTTCCAGCTTCACGGGGTCGGTGGCCTCCGGGGGCGGGAACTGCGGAGCTTGTGCGAGCGAGGCCGAGGCGCTCAGCGTGAGTGCGGCCGCAAGCGCGATGGCGCGATAGGGATTGGAGAGTTTGTGCATGGTTGTTCCGGGGTTCGGGTTGAGGGGGCGGGGGTTGTGCATGGTGATCTCTGTCGGTTCGGGGTTCAGGAGGCTTTTCTGGTCGCTTTGCGGGCGGGGGCGGGGTCAATGAGTTCCAGGGCGCCCGTACCGCGCCGGCCGGTCGTCACCTGATGGGTGCCACGCACCAGGGCCGACATGGTCCGTTCGTGGAGTTGTCGCAGTTCGTTGTCGTCGGTAACGATGCCCGAGAGCCGCAGCATCACGAGGCCATGCGCTGCCGCCCAAAGCATCTGCCCCAGGGCGTGCCGGTCGCCGCGCAAAATGCCCTTGTCGATCAGTGGCGCCACATAGGCCACCATGCTGCGGCGAGCCCGCGCGAGAGCCTCTGTCAGCTCCGCATTGCCGGTCACGGCGGCCTGAGTGACGTCGAACATCATCCGGTAGGCATCCGGGTTCACGAGCGCAAAGCCCAGGTAGGCTTGGCCGACGACGCGTGCGCTTTTGCGCGCGTCCGTGCTCGAGCGCGTCGCTTCTTCGATGACTTCGCAGAACCGGTTGAACGCGGCGGCTCGGACGGCGGCAAGGATTTCTTCCTTGTTCTTGAAGTAACGATAGGCGGTCGTCGGGCTGCAGTCGAGTTCTGTGGCGATCTGCCGCATCGTGACGCCCTCTACGCCATGACGCGCAAACAGCACTTCGGCAACGCGGCAGACATCGGCGCGGAACTGGGCTACCTCTTCCTCAGTCAGTACAGGTCGCATTTCATTTACACTGTTAAATAAACAGTGTTAAATGTACTTCGCTCGCGTTCGTTGTCAATGCTTTTTTTGTGGGATCGTCAAAAAGGGCCGGCAGGGGCGGGCCGTACGCCCCCTCCCGCGCTGCGTCCTTGTCGTGGGCTGGCAGGACGAGACGTATCCGACGTCAGTCGTTATCACGTCAAGCCGTGTAGCACCGAAGCTGCTCTGCACGGGAGACAGCGCCTCGCGTCGAGGCAACGCGCGTGACACCCACATAGGCGTGGCCAAAGCAAAGGCATGGTCAGAGGCGACGCCGCATCCCGTGCTTGACTTTTGCGAAACCCCTCGTATATTCAACACTGTTTATTTAACGACGTTAAATAAACATGCGAGCCACAGCGAGGGTCGACTGGATCCCCAGGTAGCACGCCTGTGCGGGTATCACTATCTCAACTACAAGAGGAGCAAATATGTCGAACATCGTGCCTGCCGCGATTCAGTTGCCCAGCCCGAAGGTCATCAGGTGGTTCATAGCGCTCAGCGTCATTGGATGTGCGTGCACGCTCGGCGCCGACATAGCGGCCAACTTCTGGTCGCCGAGCTTTGCGACACCCTTTCAAGAAAGGCTGAGCCAGCATGGACCGTTGCGGCTCTGGGTTGCCAGCATCGGCAACTTGCTGACGATGCCGATTCACCTGATCGGCCTGTTCTTGATTTACCTGGCGACGCGACCGGCCGGCCCGTTCTGGTCGCTCGCGCCGATCGGCCTCTTCGTCGTTCTGCTGATGACCTATCCCCAGTTCATCCATTCGTCATGGTGGTTCATCGGAGATGCATCGTCGTGCACCGAACCGCAATGCGCAGCCGTTCTCGCCCGCTTCGAGCAACGCGTCCGCACCGAGTTCAGCTACTTTCGAATCGGCACCGTCCTGGCATCGATCTGGCTCGTCATTCCGATCTTGCGCGGCCGCACTCTGCTTCCGCGCTGGGTAGGCGTCTTGCCGTTTGTCTTCATCCCCGCTGTCATCGTGTTGATCCTTGGTCTCGTCTTCAGTTCTGTGCCTCCATCGCTGGTTCACTTGTTCGGCGGACCTTTTCTTCTGGGCATCCTCTATGTGGCTTCCGGCTTTTGCTATCTGCGCGTTGTGAGCTCGAATCGATTGGGCTGACGACGTCGCAAGTCCATACGCTCCTCGACTGAGCCTCCAGCGACCGCTGTCGACCTCGCCCGCGCATTCGTGCGCGGCCTTCTCATTCATCTGAAATCCACATCATGCTGATAGGCGTGCCGGCC
>NZ_JAGGNV010000110.1 GCF_018614955.1 Variovorax paradoxus | reverse complement strand
CCACGAAACCGGCAGCAGCCCACCGAAGCGAGATCGCCACGGAGAATCTTCCGGCCAAGCCAATATCATGAGACCCGTTGTATGAGCTGACCCAAGCGCCGGCAAGCCGTCGCCTGCTGGGCTTCGATGGCGGTTGCGACACCGAGAAGGAGTCCCGAACGCTGTGTATCGACGGAGGTGTACCAGATCGAAAGGGGCGCCGGGGCCATTCCATAGGCATACGCTTCACGAGCGATCGCCTTGTCGTCGGCACCATCCGGCAGCTGAAGCACGACCGCAAGTCCAGCGGCATACCCATGCAGGCCATGGGCCTCCAAGTTTGCAAGCAATGCGCTGCTCCGTGCCGCATAGACGCGCTTCATCCGTCGCAGATGTCGCAAGTAGTGCCCGTCTTGCATGAACTCCGTGGTCGCGGTCTGCACCGCCGGACCGGGAGCGGGCGCAAGGCAAGCCATGGCATCGTCGAACCGGGCGACAAGCAATGGGGGCGCAACGACAAAGCCGAGACGCAGCGTGGGGCTGATGGTCTTGCTGAACGATCCAATATGGATTACTCGCCCTGAACGGTCCTGCGCAGCCAGGGCCGGCGCGGCACGTCGCTTCAGCTGCAATTCCCCCAGGTAGTCGTCCTCGATGATCCACGCTTGGGCGCGCCTGGCCCAATCGACGAGTTGAAGCCTGCGCGCGAGCGACAAGGTCGGACCCAGAGGCGCTTGCTGCCCCGGCGTCACCAGCGCCACGGCAGCATCGGGCGCTTGCGCTTCCCCGTAGGAAACGTTGATGCCCTCTTCGTCGACGGGAACGGGGATCGTCGTAAGCCGGGAGATCTCAAGGGCTCTGCGGCTCGGAAGGAAGCCGGGGTTCTCAACCCATGCCGCACGCCCTTCGGCGCGGATGGCCTGCAGCGCGGCCCCTAGTGCGCCCGAAAAGCCTGCCGCGATGAAGATCTGCGAAGGGCGGCACTCGATACCTCGTGACAGTGCCAGGTGGGCTGCAATCTCGCGCCTGAACTCGTGCTCGCCGCGAGGGTCGTGGTAGAAGGCGGGCGTTTCCACCTCGTCGCGAACCGCGCGCGCGCGAATGCGCGCGAAGAGGGCGGCGGGGAAGCAGTCGGAGGCCGGCACGCCCATCTGGAACACCGCGGGACCGGGCAGGAAATGCTGGTAGAGGTCGGACTGCAGATCGGTCTCGATCGATCGCAGCTCCTTCACGGCACGCTTGACCGGATGGCCCGTCACCCGGGTGCCGGCGGATCGGGACGAGACGATCAATTGCGCATCTGCCAGCCGCTCATACGCCGTCTTGACGGTGCCTCGCGCAACGCCCAGTTGCGCAGCGAGATCAAGCCACGAAGGCAGCCTCGCGCCCGGTGCGAGCACCCCGCTCTCGATCGCGCCGGAGATCCCGATTCGGATCTGCTCGGCCAAGGAGGTCTTGGCCGTGCGGTCCAGCTCAATCTTCAGTGTGCCGTCCATCGAGTCATGGTACATCCTGATTTTGCGTTTTCAGGTCTTTTTCCTGGCCCAGCGTAAGCGCACCATCGGGGCTGCAAGGAGATCCACACATGAAACTTCAACGCCTTCTTTCCTCACTCGTCCTCGCCACCAGCGTGGCGTTCGCCGGAGCCGCGGCAGCTCACGGCGCCGCTGACACCGTGAAGCCGAACTTCGACCTGCCCATCCCGAACATCCCCGGCAAGTCGCTCATCGCGCTGGAAGTGCTATACCCGCCGGGCGGCGCCTCGCATCCGCATGTGCATGCGAGGTCGTCGTTCATCTATGCCTACGTGGTCTCGGGCAGCATCGCGAGCAAGGTCAACGACGGCCCCGAGCGCATCTACAAGGCCGGGGAGAGCTTCCACGAAGACCCGGGCTCGCGCCATCCGATCAGCCGCAATGCCAGCAAGACGACGCCTGCCAAGCTGCTGGCCGTGTTCGTCGTGGACAGCGGCGACCACCCGCTCACCACCAACGAATGACAGGAGCCAGAAAATGAGGCTGGACTACACCAAAGCGTCTCCCGGTGGCGTGAAAGCCTTCGGCAGCGTGTACGGCTACATCATGCAATCGGGCCTCGAGGACGTTCTCGTCGAGCTCGTGTACCTGCGCATCAGCCAGATCAACGGCTGCGCGTATTGCCTCGACATGCACACCCGCGACCTCTCGAAGAAGGGCGTGCCGCTTCAGAAGCTCGCGCTGGTGCAAACGTGGCAAGAAGCAGGCGATCTCTTCAGTGAACGGGAACGGGCGGCGCTCGCGTGGGCGGAATCGGTGACTCGCGTGGCCGACACGCGCGTCCCGGACGAGGTCTTCGAGGCAACCTCCGCAGTGTTCAGCGAAAAGGAACTTGCCGACCTGACCATGGCGATCGGCCTCATGAACGCTTTCAACCGGCTGGCGATCAGCTTCCGCCGTGCGCCGGAAGGTGCGCAGGCGGCCAAGGGCTGAGCGCCATGCCCACCACTGAAGGCAGCAGGCGGAGCAGATCATGAAGATCTTCATCGCTGGCGCTACCGGCGCCTTGGGCCTGCCGCTCGTGCGCGTGCTGTGCGCGCTCGGCCATCAGGTGACGGGCAGCGCTGGGCTTGTCAACGTGCATCGCATTGCTCGCGATGAACAGGAGGCTTCTCGCAGTCACTTGAACGCTGTGCATCTTGCGCATGCACGCAAATCAGTTCCGCTCATGTGAGTTCCTCCCGCATGATTCGTGCCGGAGGTGGCAACGGCCGACATCGTCACACCCGCCTTCGGCAAGCCGATCACCAACATTGAGCCATTTGAAAGATCATTCAAGAATGGACCGTCGACTCCTCATGCTCGCGCTCGGTATGTTCGCGATAGGAACGGACAACTTCGTCGTTGCCGGCATCCTTCCCGCTGTCGCCGCATCGCTCCACACATCGGTCAGCCTCGCCGGCCAGATGGTCACCGTCTACGCGCTCTCCTATGCCGTCATGGCGCCGATCATGGCCGCCGTGGCCGGCAGCTGGCCGCGCAAGCTTCTCCTGGTTTCCGCGCTCGGGATCTTTGTCGTCGGCAATGTCATCAGCGCCGTGGCAACCGACCTGAACACAGTCCTCTTCAGTCGTGCGCTGGCCGGTCTTGGTGCCGCGATGTTCGCTCCCACGGCCCTGGGCGTCGCCACCCTGCTTGCCGATCCGGCAAAACGGGGACGCGCCCTTTCCACCGTCACCGCCGGCCTGGCCGCCGCCACGGCGCTGGGCGCCCCCATCGGCACGTTCATCGGCGGCTTCGGAAGCTGGAGGACCACGCTCTGGTTCGTTGCCGTCCTGGGGCTTGTCTCGATGGTCGGCGTGTGGACGATGCTGCGCTCCGTTCCGCAGCCTGCCCGCTTCACGCTTCGGGAGAGGCTGGCGCCGGTCCGCGACATCCGCATTGCGCTGACCCTGCTCACGTCCATGTTCGCCTTCGGCGGGTTCCTGATGGTCTACACCTATGCCGGGCTGGTGCTGTATCGCGTGACCAGCGGCGATGAACGAATCCTCGCCGGCATGCTTCTCGTCTGGGGCTTCGCTGCGACAGCGGGAACCATGCTGGCCGGCCGCCTGGTCGACCGCTTCGACAGCCGCAGCATCGTCAATGCGGCCCTGTGCGTGGCCATCATCAATTTCTGTGCCCTGCCGTGGACATCCGCCTATCTCGCCAGCGCCTTGGTCGCACTGGCGATCTGGGGGCTGATTGGTTGGGGGCTGATCGTGCCTCAACAGCATCGGCTGGTGAAAATCGCGCCTCAAGTGGCACCCTTGGTGCTTGCCCTCAACAACACGGCGACCTATGGTGGTCTTGCCTGCTCAGGCGTGCTCGGGGGTCTGGTGCTTCTGTTCGTCGATGCAAGATACCTCAGCCTCGTCGGTGCGCTGCTGATCGCGATGGCCCTGGTCCTGGCCGCCGCGACACCCAAGTCGTCCGGCAGGCGGTCCGTGCAGCTCAAGGCCAGCCAGCCGGGGGCGCCATTTCGGTCGTAGAAGCAGTAGCAAACCCACAAAGCACGCTGCGATCTACCAGGTCACTTTGAACCCGCTGCGCAACACAGGTTGAATTTTCGGGCGGGTTTTTCACCCATCTTTGAATTTTCCGCGCTGTGCGAGAGAGGCACGCGATGGCGTTTGCATCCGCTCCTGTGCGCGCAAGCCGACGCGCCCTGCCCGGCCTCGGAGCAGTGTCCAGAAATTCAACGCGGGGCTGCCGCTATAAGCCGTGAACAACGAAGGTGTCATTCGAGGTGGGTACGAATAGGGACGTCTCCCCGACTCGGCTGAATCGATATTCTTTGCCGTTGATCACAATGGATTTCATGTTCATCCATACCCGGTATTCGTAGCCGCCCGCGATGGGCGCCGCTTGAAGGACCCTGAACGCCGGTGGCACATTCACCTGAAAGCTGAGATGGCCTGTTGCACGACCGGCTCCCACGCTCGACTCCGCCGCGCAGAGCAAGGGCAGCAGGAGCATTGTGAAAAAAATCCTCTTCACGTCGACATAGCCTATGTACCGCTCGGGGGCGCACCGCCTTGACCTCCGGGGCCCTCATTCGCAGCAGGGTCCGAAAGAACGAGCGCCGCGCGGTAGGCGGTGCGACCTGCTATCTTGGCATCGGAGGCCAGCTTCTTCCACCGCCGTTCGCGTTCGCGCGGCGACTGGGTCGTTGGTTGCTCAATCAGTGACTGGCAAATGGCAAGCATTGCCATGGACGATGTCAGGCAGAAATGGATGGCCGACAGCGTGGGCCGTGTCCGATAGCTTGCCTCCTCCTTGCTGCGGATGCGCTCTCCTTCATTCGGGCTAAGAGAAAGCAGATCCGTCGATGCAGTGAACGGTACATCGGGCTCGCTGTCCAAAATATCGTGAGACGCCTGCTCAATGGCATGTACCGCCTTTTCCAACAAATCCAACGAGCTCGAGGATGTAGCCATGAGTTCCTTACCCTTGTTTGTCAAGGAATCGTGAGCCCTTGATCGGGTCCACCGCAACCGCTAGTACTCCCAGGATTTTGCGAAGCGCCCCTTCAGTGCCTACTCCAACTCGATGAAATTGCTCTCGATCCAGACCTTGCCTTCTTCATTCAAGGCGAAGGAGAGCGCCTTCTCTCTGGAGAGCTTGTTGTCGCGGATGGCTCGCGAAAGGGGATTCTCATACGAGGAGTCTTCGCGCCTGTGGTTGTAGACGTGCTCCTTGCCAGCTTCGTCGCTGTAGGCGTACGAGACCGTGATGCCATCCAAATCGGCAAGGGGCTGCAAAAACGCGATGAACTCTGAGGCCGTGATGCCGTCGGCGTTGATCGCGTCCCAGTGCCTGTAAAGGATCGACTTCGACACCGTTTGCTCGCGCTGGACGACCTCCGGTGCCCGCCCAGATGGCGGGATCGTGGCGACCATCGACTCGCGAGTGTCCGCGCCGCCGTTCGTGCGGAAGAAGTTGGCCACGGTGTTCGCGAACGTCCTCACGTCCGTTTGGACTCTAGGCCCCGAGGAGTAGGCATCCAAGTCGTGGGGCACCGTCTCCAGCTCTTCGCTGCGTTTGCTCATGCTTCGTCCCTTCAGGATCTCGTTCCAACCTGGGCCTTATCGTACGGCTGTGATGGGCGGCGCACCTGCATTTGGAGGTTCGGTCCTACGCCGAAAACGTGCGTTTCTGGCGAAGTCGGCCATGATCAGCGCGCATGCTCGGAGGGCCGCATTGCTGGCATGAATTCCAAAGTCTTCAGATCACCCGATTCCAGCCGAGGGCGGGTCAAGCTGCAGGTTGCGCTGAGTAGAGAAGCCTGCAGAATGAGCTTCCTGAGCACCAGAGTGAGTTCTGCCGACCATGACCATCACGAGTTATGAGATCACGGCTCTGAGAGCTGACTTCAAGCGATCACACCGCCGGCCAGCGCGAGCCTTGGCTGAGCTCTTGCTGCTCGGGAATGCCGTTCTGGAAGATCATGAGATGCTTGAAGGCGAGTTGGGAAATGCTTTCGAGCGGTTTGTCTTGGAGTCCTTAAGCCAGCAAGGCGTCGAGGCAGGCGAGTTCGCAGCGGCGGTGCTGGCGCTCGGCAAGCTTCGCGCGACCCTTGCCGAGCTTCAGAGCATTCCCGACTAGGTACAGCCATGGCCGTCCTCGTCGGCACAGCATCCTGGACCGACAAGACTCTGACAGCGCGCCGGCTGGCCGACGATATGGCAGGCCACGGAGACCGTGCGCGTGTTCCTACATACAACATTGAGCTTATGGCGCTTACTGCGATGAACCTTCAGCCACTTGGCTTTCTCCCCTAATTTCAGATGCAAAACTTAAGCACTCAACGGTCAACAGCACCCGAATTTTCGCGTGAGACTTATCAAGGGCTCGCAGAGGATGCTGGGGTACTGGCGCCGGGAGCGCCGATCTCAGATGAGCTCATGGCCTTCGCCGAAGCCATCGGTCGGCTACACAGAGAATGGGAACGGCGTGAACAGCAGAAGGGTTGGGCCTCACCCATCTGACCGCTTTTGCCCTGCTACCAGCATGATTCGAATCATCCGACGCTGAGCGTGTGAACACAAATACGCATAGGCTTCGGCGGCTGCAAGGAAAAGGGACATGGCATATCTCCCCAGCCCCCTGGGGGCGCAGCACTGAGTAGACCTCAGCGGCGGGCGCCTCGCCGATCCGGCGTGCCAGTTTTCCCCCGGCCGTCAGGACCGCTCGAGGCCGTCCAGAATCCTAGTGTAGGCGCCCCACAGCCTCTTGCAGACGAGGGTCGCTACTCAAGAAAGCTGGCCCGTATCTGGTCCCCTGCGGTCCCATCTTCGGTGCCATAGCCATCGCCGAGCGCAGCGCACTCGGTGACTACACATTCAGCAAAGGTCCGCACAGCGGGCGGGACCGGTTCACCAGCCTTCAGGAGGCCAGCCATCACCGCCAGCTCTTCGAAAACCTCGGCGGGGTTTCGGTTTGGTTCCATGATCGAATATTAGGTCGCAGCCGCGATGGCTTCCACAGGTGAATGACCTTAAAAAGGAAGTTCACGTGCTCCCCAGTGGATCGACGCGCCCGTGGAGCGATCAGGTGAACTTCTGAACCAGTATCCGGCCGAGCGCCTGGTGATGACCCCGGAGCCGCCGCCGCCGCGGGAGCCGAAGCCCAAGTGCCCCATGCTTCGACCCGACAGTCAGTCGGCCCTGGTAGAGGTTGCTTCGGCGCCCGGCCCGTCAAGGGCGATTCGTCGATGCCGGCAACCGTCCGACTAGGGTGCCGGCTGCGGCATTTTGTCGATCAACTGCCGCGCCGTCGGCGAGCCAGATAGAACCGGTAGGTCTGGTCCCAAAGCAGGTATGCATTGAGGTACGGCGCAGGTTTTTGCGGGATGCGCACGGTCCCGTGATCTCCGCACCAGCTGAGATCGCTTCTCACGATGACCGGAGTGCGGCGCGAAGGGCCTCAAGCGGCAATCGTGGCGGACGCCGAAAATTCAAAGATGGGTGAAACCCCACCTGAAAATGCAAACTGTGTTGAAGAACGAGTTCAACGTAGCTTGGCAGATCCGCGCTTAGGCCCTTGTCCCGCCCCAGTACGGGTTCAGCCCCGGGCGCGCATCGACAGTTTTCACCTCACCTGGAATTTTTTGCAGCTTAGAACTATCGCGGTAGGAATGCTCGTTACCGAGCACCCCCCGCACAGATCCGAACGGGCCCAATTCGGGCATTCGGCTCCTACCTTGGGTGTTTGACGGCAAAGCGCTCATTCGGCCACGGATGAAGGATTCGGGGTGATGGCAACCAGGCGGCGGCGATCTTCGTTATCCGCTCCCACGTCATGCGGTCCTTCTGGCTTCGCCGCCGAAGCGTGCGCCTCCATAGGTCCGTGACGTGGTACCGGAACGCCCCCAGTGCCCGGAAGTTCGTGGGCACCGCGTGGTACGCGAAGAAACCCGTGACCACCGCTTTCAGCCATCGGCCCTGTTCGGGGATGGTGTCGTGCATGCGTTCACGCAGCCGCACCTTGATCTCCTGGAGCTTGGCCCTCATGCGGTCCCCTCTTGTCTTGCGCTGGAGCTGGAAGCCTCCACGCCGGGACTTGCCGCAGATGAACGTGAACCCCAAGAACGTGAAGGTCTCCGGCTTGCCAAGTCCGCGCCGTTGTCGCCGAGCCGCTGCATAGCGGCCGAACTCCAGCAGGCGCGTCTTCTCCCCGTGCAGTTCGAGCCCAAACTGCTCGAACCGCGTTCGCATCGCATCCCAGAAGCACCTCGCATCGGCTTCATGCTCGAAGCCAACAACGATGTCGTCGGCATACCGCACGACGACCACGTTGCCGGTGGCTTCCCGCCTCCGCCATTGCTTGGCCCAGAGGTCGAAGACGTAGTGCAGGTAGACGTTTGCGAGCAGTGGTGAGACCACTGCTCCTTGAGGAGTCCCCGTTTCACTGACGCTCCAAGTTCCCTCTTCCAGGACGCCCGCCTTGAGCCACTTGCGCACAAGGCGAATGACGCGCTCGTCGCCGATCCGGTGCTCCAGGAACCGGACCAGCCATTCCTGGCTGACCGAGTCGAAGAAGCTCCGAATATCCGCGTCGAGAATCCAGTTCACCGGGGTACCGCTGATCGCCACCGACAGTGCATCAAGCGCATCGTGCTGGCTTCGTCCGGGCCGAAACCCGTACGAGAACCCGAGGAAGTCTTCCTCATAGATGGCGTTGAGCACCGCGACAAGCGCGCGCTGGACGATTTTGTCCTCCAGCGCGGCGATACCGAGCGGGCGCTGTTTGTCGCTGCCCGGCTTCGGTATGAACCGTCGCCGAACAGGCTGCGCCCGGTAACCACCACGATGGACCCGTGCGTGCAGGTCCTGAAGGTTGCCCTCCAGCCCCGCCTCGTAGTCCTCCCATGTCACGCCATCAACCCCGGGGGCGGCACGGCGCTTGAGCGCCAGGAACGACTCCCTCAGCAGATCGACGGTGACGTGGTGCAGCAGCGCGGTGAACTTCTCCTTCTTCCGCTGCCTTGCAGCGTTCCGTACACGGTCCAGCCCCTGTGACACGCTACCGCGGCTCTGAGTCCGTCGCGTGCGCGGTTGGCCCGTGTTCCCCTTGGTCCCGGCCCTTGGCTCCGCCCACTCCGCCGCCGGTTTCCCGGTCTTGTTCGCAGGCTTCACGGCTACTATGGCCGAGTCTGACTTCTCCAGCCCGTTCATCATCGGCTTCGGCTCCTCGCCTTCCCGATGCGGGCCGCCGAGCTGTACGAGCCTCGACGGTCAGACTGGAGATCTCCCGGTTCCCGTGTAAAGAGTTTGCGTGCATGCCAGGGTCTCAGACCACGCCAGATCGGCTGGGCGCTTGCGATGGCGCTCCCAGCCGTGTCGCCTTCCGCTTGGATAACAGCGTCAGCATCTGGAACTTTATTTCTATCGTGGCTCAATGGCTGGCCTACACGTACCCCTGCCGACGCTTCGCCGACACCCTCGCGGATGCCTGCGCACGGCTCGGGGCCGATGTGATTCGCTATATCTTCATCGTGGCGGACTTGCACCACCTACTCCTTACCGGTCTCCCGGCGCACTATCCGTAAATAGTAAACTACG
>NZ_JAGGNV010000109.1 GCF_018614955.1 Variovorax paradoxus | reverse complement strand
GGACGCAGCGTTCAGCGCGGCAGCCGGTATTCAACGAACGTGACCGACTTCAAGCGCCGCGGCAACACGGTAGCCACGCTGGTCGAAGTGGCGCGCCTGGGGCATGCCTGGAGCGGCGGCGCTTCGAAGCAGCCCTACAGCGACGGGCAGGGGCCCGATGCTTCACGCATGACCTGGGCCTTTGCGGCCAAGCAGTTTCGGGGTTGAGTGCAGCCGCCATGATCGGTCTTCGCCGTGTTGGCCCAACTTCGCGCGAGTCCTATTTGAGGACGCCAAAAAAGATTGTTGAAGTCATCGGTTCAGGCCTGCAGGCCTGGTATCAGGTGAATCGGCACCGTTTCGGCCACCAAAGGTGGCGCCGCGATCGTCCTCAAGGAGCTAAACGAGAACCACGCAATGAATGCGCTAAGCAGTTCATGCGTTATCAGCCAGTTCTGCTCATCTGCTCATCTCTCTTTTTTTGGCCGTGCAAGCGCAATCGCCAGCCAAAGCGCCCGCGGTAGTACCGCCCAATGCCACGACGGGACCTTCTTGAGCGCCTCCGAAAAGGCGAAGGCATGCGCTGGGCATCGCCCGCTCTGATCGCGCCGCGACGCCCATGAAAACCCTCGGCGAGGTCTCAGAGCTTCCTGGCGCCGCTCTTGATCGCGTCCTTGGCCTTTTCCTTGGTGTCGCCGTAGGTCGATTGCACGGTCCCAGCGGCCTCGTCCACGGTTCCTTCGTCCTTCAGTTTCTCGCTGCCTGTCACCTTGCCGGCCACCTGCTTGACCTTGCCCTTCGCCTTGTCGATCCGGCCTTGAACCTGGTCCTTGTTCATGACGAATCCCTTCAGCATTCGCTCGCGTGGCGGTTTGCCACAAACGGGAACGTGCGACTTCTGAGCACTGATGGGGCCGGTTGAGGGCGCTTGGGGTTGTAGGACGACCCTCGCAGCGCGTCGAGGTGGCATGGAGATCGCACGCGTCCGTGACCATCGTGGCTTCATCGCAGGCTCGCGGGCGCCTACAGCCGCTGTCATGGCTTGATGACGACGGTGCCAGTTCGCGCGGTCCAGCATCGTCGCCGACCAGGGAAGCTCCAACTCTCGCGCGCAGGATGCGAGAACTCCGAGGAGTCGCATCATGACCAATGACAAGGAACCGCATCCGTCGCAGGATGAGAACCGCGACCCCCTTACTGGTGCACCAGGCTTGCATCCCCTCGGCACTGGCCTCGGATCCGCCGGTGGCGCTGCAGCAGGCCTGGGCGTTGGCGGTCTAGGCGGCAAGGCGGCCGCCGAACGCATCAATCCCACGGTCGAAGAGGCCTACTGGCGCGAACGCTACGCCGGCGAGTCCTACTACGAGGCGGGCCGCAGTTACGAGGACTATCGCCCGGCGTACGAATTGGGCTGGTCCAGCCGCGCCGAATCCGATGTCGACCTCGAAACCCTAGAAGCATCCCTTCCCGATCTATGGAATCTCCGGCGCGGGACCTCCAGCTTGGAATGGGAACAAGCACGCCCTGCCACGCGTGCAGCATGGGACCGCGCGGAGAGCATGTATTTCAGGACCGGGGATCCCGACGCAAGCACCGATCCCGGGGAAGTGCTGGACAACGACGACCTGGTTGACGTACTCAACGACCTGCTGAAAACGGCGCGAGACGACGAGCTTGGCTGCAAGGCCTGCGCCGGAGAGGTGAAGGCGACCAATCTGCAGCAGCTGTTTCATCAGCGCGCCGAGCAATGCCATCAGGTCGCCGATGAGCTGGTGCAGTTGATCTGGCGTTTCCGCGGCACCCCCGTTGAAGGCGGCACGACCAGCGGCGCGATACATCGCGGCTGGGTTCACGTGAAAGGCGCCGTGGGCGCGAACAGCGAGTTGTCGATGCTCGAGGAGTGCGAGCGCGCAGAGGACGCAGCGGTGGCGCACTACCGAAAGGCATTGAAACAGAACCTTCCGCCCGAGGTCCGTAGCTTCGTGGAACGCCAAGCACGCCGCGCCGAGCGAAACCATGATCAGATCCGCGACCTGCGCAATGAGGCGCGCGCGCGGGTGATCGCGAGGTTCGGGCGGGCCCGGCAGCGATCTTCCAATGCGGCCAGCCGGCCTCGTCCGGGCGCAGGCGCTGGATGCTCGCCGCCGGGGCCTCGCTTGCCGCTGTGGCGACGCATGAACGCGTCTGTGGCGGTACCGCGGCCGACGGCAAGGTTGCCGCCCACGTTTAGCCGCTCACCATCTGCACATTCGGCGACTCCGTGCTGGACTGTGGCCATTACAACGACCGAGGCGTCACGCCCGGCGAGCTGCTGGTGCGCAACGACGATGTGCTCTTCCCCGAGTTCAAGGGACGCGACCTGCAGACGCTTGGCCCGACAAGGCTCATGCATTGCGCGGTCGACGGTGCGACGGTGGACAGTCTGCCGGCCCAGTTGCGCCAGGGCCTGCCGGCGGCGCGCGCCGTCGCGCTGCTCACGGTCGGCGGCAATGACCTGCTGCGCGGGCTGGCTTCGGACATGGGTCCGGGCGTTCGCGCCTTCGAGAAGAAGCTCGACGCCTTCCTCATGTCTCTGTCGGTGCGACCGGTCTTCATCGGCACGGTGTACGACCCGACCTTTGGCAACGACAGCCGGAACTTCCTCGGCGTGCCCGCGAAGATCGCGCGCGCCAGTCATCGGCGCGTCAACGAGGTCATCGCCCGACCGGCGCTGCGCCACGGGCAGCTCGTCGACCTGCATGCGCACTTCCTGCTCGGCAACCCGGCGTGGTTCACACGCACGATCGAGCCTAGCCTGCTGGGTGCGTCCGAGGTGCGGCGCGCCTTCCTTCATGCGATCTGCCGCGGCTGCCGTCATTGACTGGCACTCCACTCGCCCGGGGGCGGCGAGGCGCCCTGGACGGCGTTTCGACGGCAGCAGGGCAAAGACCCTGCACCATCCTAGATGCGGTATTGCGGCTCAGGGTCGTGTCGCTGGAAGACAAGACCGGCGTCGTGCAGGTGATCGCGTGGAAGCACATTCGCGAGCAGCAACGCGAGGAGCTGCTGAACTCCCGGCTATTGGCAGTGCATGGCACCTGGCAGCGCGAGGGGGATGTGTGCAGCCTGGTGGCGCAGCGGCTCGAGGACCTGACGCCGCTGCTGGGGCGGTTGTCGACGGTGAGTCGGGATTTTCGTTAGGAACGCGCAAGGACTCTACGGCAGCATGCGTAGGCGCCCTCCCCATCTGGCCTGGGAGCCATGCCGCTCCATCATGCCGTTGTACTCGGCAGCGGGGGCGGATTGAAACCCGCCAACCCACGAGGCAGCGACCGCCTGTCGGACTGGCCTTCCAGCAGGGTTGGTCATTGGCTGTCCAGTCCGGTTCGGCAGCCGGCGCAGATTTCGCCTCGCGCCGGCAACACGTAGCGCGCCGAATTCAGGGGCCTTTGATGGAGTTGAGACGGCTTGCCAAAGAGCAGTTCAAGCTGGGCACGCGCGCGGGGGAACCGATCGAGCTGCCTTGCCCGGCGTGTTCTCAGCAGTTGCGTGCTCCACTCGGCGAGCATTTGCAGATCACGTGCCCTAAGTGCAGCCACTCCTTCGACGCTGACCTGGTCTGAACCTTAACCAAGCCCGCCGAAAGCGAGCCAGGCAGTCGCCGCTTCGGCGGTTTGTAGATCTGGGCGCGATCGACTATCAATGACCCAGGGCGTCACCCAATGCCCGGCGTTGTTCGCGCAGCACTCGCCTGCAGCGCACTTCCAAGGTGCCGAAAGGGGAAGAACATCATGCTTTTCATCGGCCATTGGCGCATTTCCTCTGGCAATCGCAACGCTGTCATCGAGCGCTTCGCGAAAACGGGTGGACAGCCTCCAGTAGGCGTCAAGCTGCTCGGGCGCTGGCACGACGTGGCGAACGGCACGGGCATTAGCATCAGCGAGGCAGACGACGCTTCCGCAATGGCACGTTGGGTTCTCGAGTGGTCCGATCTGATGGACATGGAAGTGCATCCAGCCCTGAACGACGAGCAACTTGGCGTAGTGCTAGGCGGACTGCAACGCAAGTAGCGGGTTCGGGGCCCCCAATCCGATCGAGTCCATGGGTCGATACGGCAGCTCTTCTGCTGGAGTTGGAATTCTCGAACCGGAATTCGGTTGACGCCACCGTCTGTAGCCTGCAGCTCGCTGACAGCGACCCGACAGTAGTCCTTGCCGGCCACCGTATGCGAAATCTCGTACTCGCCTCCTTGCAGAGGCGTGAATGTGATGGTTGCGTTGCAGGTTGTGGAACCCAATCCGTAAGCAGCGGTTGCCCACCCCAGGAGGGAGCTCCCGGTGCTAGCGAGGAGAGGCCCGGTCGTAGCGGCAACGACGCCCAGGACGTGAGACTTCACCTCCCTTACAAAAAGCACCTGAATACTCCGCATTCAGTTACGGGGATGAGTCTCAAAATTCGAGCGGGAGCAGAAGAAGGTGTCTCGACTAACTTGGAGGTTCCCATGAATGCACTGGTTTCCTCACGCCTTGTACGCGCCACTGCGCTTGGACTGGCATTCGGTTTGGGCACAGCACTGGTTGCAGCTCAGGAAACTCTTCCAGCAGGAGTGGCGTGTAGTTTCCCCCTGCAGTTTCAGGCCACCGGCACGCCTCCGGAGACCAAAGTGTTCACAGATAAGGAAGGCAACCCGGTGAAGTCAATTACTGCCGGCAAGGGCGTACAACTGACATTCACCAATGTCACCAGCGGGGCCACTCTCAGCTTGAAGGCGAACGGGTCGGTAACCAAGCAGACCTTCAACCCGGACGGCACTACGACGTTTGTTACCACCGGGCATAACGTGCTCATACTTTTTCCGAGCGACGTGCCGCCCGGTCCTACAACTACGCTGTACGTGGGACGGGTCGTCTTCACAGTTGACAATGCCGGCGTTTTCACACTGTTAGGGACGAGCGGGAAGTCGACGGATATTTGTGCCGTCTTGTCAATTTGAGAGGCGATGCATTGCGCGCGCGCTGTGACGAGCCCACGCACCGAAGTTCTTGACTAAGCACGAAGGTGCCGAACGTCCGCCGGTGGCCGCATTCAGCCCTTCTGGAAGCCGCTTAAAGCGTGTCGCGTAGGCCGTCTCTCCCATCAACGGGACGCGATTTCCAGCAACTGAAAAGGCGCGTCGAACTGAGCGCGCCATACGTGACCATGCTCAATCGGCCGCGCGTCGTCCATGCACCTGTCACAACCTCGCCTGCTTGCAGCTCAGGCACACCGGGGCGCTGCCGCAACTCTCGCACGAAGTGAGGCAGCGCGTGCAAGGGGCCGTCCAGCACGTTGATCCCCGTCCCCTCGTCCTTGAGCTGTTGATTTCCATCTAAAAGTGATCCACTGTGGAATGTCCCCCTCGGGATGGACAGGTCAGGCGTTGGGCATTGCGGACTGCTGTGCTTCGCGCAGCGCCTGACGCTCGGCGTCGAGCAACTGGCCACAGCGTCTTCGCTCTGCAGGCGGCGCTGCTGCTCGCGGTCCAGGTCTGACTCGAGCTGCTTCGCCGTCTGGCGCGCGCGGTCGACGTCAGCGAGCATGCGTTCTCCTGGGCGGCATGGCGCGCCTCGCGCCTCGCGCAGAGTCGGTGGCGAGCCCGTACCTTCGGGCAAGTCGAACACCATCAGGCTGCCCATGTGCATCGGCGTCTCTGGCGTTTCCAGGTGCAGGAACGATGCGTCCATACTGCTCGTGGTCCATGTGCCTTGTCTCCATTCTTGGGTCTGT
>NZ_JAGGNV010000010.1 GCF_018614955.1 Variovorax paradoxus | reverse complement strand
GGTTCGGCTTCTACGCGCCGGCGAAGACGCCGGCCTCGGTGATCGCCGCGGCCAACGCGGCCATCAACGCCGCGATCAAGGACAAGGCCGTGATCGACAGCCTGGCGGTGGTCGGCCTGATCGCGCAGGGTTCCACCGCCGAGGAGATGACCCGCTCGCAAAGCGCCGAGTTCGAGCGCTGGGGCCCGCTGGTCAAGAAGGTCGGCTTCACGGCCGAGTCCTGATCCGGGATGGACTATCGGCCCCGTCCCGACGAAACGCGCTTCCTGCTGGAAGCCGTGCTCGGCGCGACGCCGCGCCTGCGCGCGCTCGCGCCCTTCGCCGAGTTCGACGAGGCGCTGCAGGCGCAGGTGCTCGACGAGGCCGGCAAGTTCGTCGCCGAGGTCATCGCGCCGGTCAACCGCACGGGCGACGAAACGGGCTGCCGTTTCGCCGACGGCGAGGTGCACACGCCGCCCGGCTTTCGCGCGGCCTACCAGGCCTTGAGCCAGGGCGGCTGGCTCGCGCTCTCGGCCGCGCCCGAAGACGGCGGCCAGGGCCTGCCCGCCGTGCTCGAGGCGATCCTGTTCGAATGGCTCAGCGCGGCCAACCACGGCCTCACGATGGCGCCCGGCCTGCTGCACGGCGCCTACGAATGCATCAGGCATCACGGCAGCGAGGAACTGAAACAGCGCTACCTCTCGAAGATTGCGAGCGGCGAATGGCTCGCGACCATGTGCCTGACCGAGGCCCATGCCGGCAGCGACCTGGGCCAGGCGCGCACGCGTTCCGTTCCGCAGGCCGACGGCAGCCATCGCGTGACAGGCGGCAAGATCTTCATCTCGGGCGGCGAACACGACCTCACGGAGAACATCGTCCACCTGGTGCTGTGCCGCCTGCCGGATGCGCCGGCCGGGCCCAAGGGCCTGTCGCTGGTGCTGGTGCCCAAAGTGCTGCCCGACGGCACGCGCAACGCGGTGCACTGCGAGCGCATCGAGGAAAAGATGGGCCTGCACGGCAGCCCGACCTGCGTCATGCGCTTCGACGAGGCCACCGGCTGGCTGATCGGAGAGCCGAGCCGCGGGCTGGCCGCGATGTTCGTGATGATGAACGCGGCGCGGCTGCATGTCGCGCTGCAGGGCATCGGCCTGCTCGACGCGGCCTGGCAGAAGGCCGATGCCTATGCGCACGAGCGGCGCCAGATGCGCGCCCCCGGGCCGGCGCCGGCCAGCCGCGGCGCCGAGCCGGCCGATCTGATCGCCGAGCATCCGGCGATGCGCCGCATCCTCGAGACGCAGCGCGCCTGGATCGACGGCGCGCGGCTCCTCGCCTACCGCACCGCGCTGCAGCTCGACATCGCGCGGCACGACGGCGATGCCAAGGCGCGGGAACGCGCGCAGCGCTGGTGTGCGCTGGTCACGCCGGTGCTCAAGGCGGCCTGCACGCAGCAGGCTTTTCAGGGCGCCAGCGAATGCCTGCAGGTCTTCGGCGGCCACGGCTATGTGCGCGAGTGGGGCATCGAGCAGGTGCTGCGCGATGCGCGCGTGACCATGATCTACGAGGGCACCAACGAGATCCAGGCCATCGACCTGCTGGTGCGCAAGGTGCTGGCCGACGGCGGCGCCGGCATGTCGGCGCTCCTGATCGAACTGCGCGACGAGCTGGATGCCTCGCGCGAGATCGAAGCCGACGTGCAGCGCCGGCTCGCGCAGCTGCGCTACCTCGGCACCACGATCGTCATGGCGGCGGGCGCCGATCCCGCCCTGCCCCATGAAGTGGCCGACGATTACCTGCGGGTCGTGATGCTGGCCATGCTGGCCTGGGCGTGGGCGCGCATCGAGCGGACGGCGCCGCAGGAAGCACGCTGGTCCAGGCCGGCTGCTGCCTTCCGGCGCTGGGTGCTGCCGGAGTTCGAGATGCGGCTGGGCATGGTCAAGCGCGCCTGCGAGGCCGCTGCACAGGCTGGCACCTAGGCGACGGCCGCCGGTGCACGGGCCGCCCAAGCCAGTTACCCTCCAAGCATGGCAGTCTCCCGCAAGAAATCCACTTCCGCCGTCGCCGTTGCGCCACCGCGCACCGACCAGCTCGATACCCGTGTGCTCGAAGCCCTGGTCGGCTACAACGCGCGGCGCGCCTGGCTGGCGGTGAGCACGGTGTTCGCCGAGCGCATGGCGGCCTATGGCTTGAAGCAGGTGGATTTCTCGGTGCTCTCGCTGCTTGCGCACAACCCGGGCGCCACCTCGCGCCAGCTGTGCGCCACGCTCGACATCCTGCCGCCCAACCTGGTGAGCCTGATCTCCGCGATGGACAGCCGCGGCCTGATCGAGCGGCGCCCCCATCCGCACGACGGTCGCGCGATCGGCCTGCATCTGACGCCGGCAGGCGTTTCCCTGGTGCGCGAGGCGGAGCGGACGGTGGTCGAGCTGGAAGCGGATGCCAGCGCACGCCTCACGACGCGCGAGCGCGAGACGCTGATCCGCTTACTGCAGAAGATCTATCACTGATCCCAGAAGGCTCAGAAACGCTCGGTGAGCACCAGCACCTGGTGCGCCGCGCCGGCGACCACGGCAGGGTTCGGGTAGTAGTAGAGCTCGCCGTCGATGTCGTTGCGGGAAAAAGCGTTGCGCGCCTCGAAGTAGCGCGCCCGCGCCGCCTCGAACACCTGCCGCCGCCAGGAAGGCTGCGCCGCTTCGATACGGGCCCCAATGTTCGGGCGTGAGCGTGGGGCACAGCGGAACGGGTGCGGCGCGCTCCCGCAGCAGCAGTTCGCGCGCCTCGATCGTGACGGGGTCGAACTCCAGGGCTTTTTCGCGCCGGCGCGCCAGAAGATTGGAAAGAAGGGGGGCGGCAAAGAGGCTGAGCAAGGCGAGGACGATCGAAAAGTCCATGGCGTATCAGTAAAAGCGTTGCTATCCGATCACCAGAACTTCCACCACGGTGCGGCGGCGGAAGAACGCGCCGGCGGCAGCGGCTGCAGGCCGGTATCGCGGATGCGGCGGCGCTGCTCGGCTTCGAGCGCCTGGGCCATGCGGTGCGCCAGCTGGTCTCCCTGCATGGCGCGAATGCGCCACTCGGCAGCAAGGCTCTGCAGCTCGGAATCTTCGAGCTTGGCGGGCGTCGTCATCTGTTCGGACATCCCGAAATTCTGCCCATGCCAAGGGGCCGCGGCAATCGTAGAGCTTTGCATTACACGGCCGCGCAGGCGTATGTCAAATACGTGTCACGAGAAGAATCCGTCCCAGCTCAGCTTGAGGCCGGTCAGCAGCATGCCGAGGTAGACGAAGCGGTAGAACCAGACGGCATCGATGCGGCGCGCGATCCGGATGCCAAGCCACACGCCGAGCGGTGCGAGCGGCAGCAGCACCAGGGAAGTCGCCATGTTGCGCCAGTCGAGCAGGCCGAGCCACGCATAGGGAATCCACTTGCTCAGATTCACCACGAAGAAGAAGTAGGCCAGCGTCGCGGTGTAGGCCACCGGCGTGAGCCGCAGAGGAATCACGTAGGCGTTGACCGGCGGCCCGCCCGCGTGGGCGATGAAGCTGGTGAAGCCGCCGATCGTCGTCAGCACCGCGCCGGCCGTCTTCGACGGCGGGGGAGCGTCCGAGCGCGGCGGGAACACCATGCGCTGCGCCAGAAAGAGCAGCGTGAAGATGCCGACAATGCCGGCCACCGTGTGCGCCGGAAGCACCCGGAAGAGCAGCGTGCCGACCACCGTGCCCACGAGCCCGAAGGGAATCAGGAACACCAGCAGCGAGCGGTCGAAGTCGCGGCGGAAGGCGGCGAGCCCCAGCAGGTCCATCAAGAGCAGCACCGGCATCAGGATCGCCGCCGCCTGGGGCACCGTGACGGCCAGGGCCAGGACGGGCACTGCCAGCGAACCGAAGCCGGCACCGAAGCCGCTCTTGCTGACGCCGAGCATCAGCACGGCAGGAACGGCGACCGCATAGAAATGCGGGTCGGTGATGATGGGGAGAGCCATGGGGAAGAAGAGAAGAGCGGCCGCGCCGTGCGGGCGGGGTGCGCCGAGCGTAGCAGGATCGATCAGCCAGGCTCGCCGCGCACTTCGGCCACCATGCGGGCCAGACGTTCGGCATCGGTCACGATCAGGGCCCGGCCTTCCTTGACCAGCAGGCCCTCGCGCACCAGCACGTTGAGCTCGCGCGTGACCTGCTCGCGGTTGGTGCTGATCTGGCTGGCCAGCTCGGCATGGCGCGGCGCTGGCTCCAGGCGTGCCCGATTGCCGGCGATGCCGGCGGCGCGCGCCATGCGCAGCAGCTCGGCATGCAGGCGGTTCTGCACGCCGAGCGTGCTGAGGTCGATGACGCGCTCGGACAGCTGGCGCACCAGCTGAGTCAGGCGCCGCATCACGCGCTCCGCCACCAGCGGCTCGTCGCGCAAGAGCGCCATGAAGGCCGTCCGGTCAAGGCTGGCGACGACGCAGGGCTCCAGCGTCAGCACATCGGCCGAGCGCGGCCCGCCGTCGATGGCGGCGATGTCGCCGATATGCTCGCCTTCGCCGCAGTCGCGGAATGTGACCTGCCGCCCGTTGGCCGAGTAGGTCGTGATGCGCGCCCGCCCCGATACGAGGAAGTAGACCTCGCCATCGTCCTGCGTGCGCAACAGGAGCGGCTTGCGCGCCGCCACGCTGTGCCATCGGCAGGCCTGGGCGAGCAGCTCGAGGCGGCGGTCGGACAGGCCTTCGAACAGCGGGATCTTCCGCAGCGCGAGGCTGGAGCGTTGAGGGGAAGCGGTCATGCAGGGTCGGCAGGCGCGCGCATTATGCGACCGCACCTTGAAAAAAGCGTGCGCAAACGCACAGCCCGAAACGCGGCCGGAATCCACACTGCGTTTCACGGTGGCGGCGATCCCCGCAGCCACCAGAAGCAGTGAAAGGACTCTCGATCATGCAAGCCAAGCAACTCCTGGGCATCTCCGCCCTTCTTCTCGCCGGCGCCGCGTCGGCCCAGACCGTGCCGGCAGAAGCCTGGGTCGGCGCACCGATCGCGACCACCGGCAGCACGATGAGCCGAAGCGAGGTCACGGCCGATCTGCAGCGCTCGATGAGCGTGGCGCGGACGCCGCAGGAACAGTGGGTCGGCACGCCGGCCACCGCCGCCGTCGCCGTCGGCGCGATGAGCCGGGCCGAGGTGCTGGCCGATCTGAGCCTCTACAACAAGGCCGGCCTGGGCGACTATGCGCGCATCGACAGCCCCGACGCGACCGGCCCCGAGTATGCGCGCCGCATGGCCGCCTACCGGCAGGCGCGCAACAGCGATGCCTACATGGCCGAGGTGCAGCGCATCGAAGGCATCCGCGACAGCAGGTTCGCGAGCGCGCGCCGCAAGAACGGCCCGTCCGCCGAGTGAGCGGGCGTCAATCGTCCGCCAGGCAGGTGCCGGCCGTCCAGCCGTAGAGCCACTCGAGCGCATCGTAGAAGCGCTCCTGCGGCCGGCCCTTCCACATCTCGTTGCGCACCAGGCGCTCCACGCCCTTGGCGTGGTAGATGCGACCCATCTCGCGCGCCGACAGCACCACGCGCGCCGTGCGCGCGACGCGCGAGCGCTCGTACAGCGCCAGCGCGCGGCCCCAGTCGCCGCCTGCGCGCCGCAGCGCGAGCGCCAGCGTGACGGCATCCTCGCAGGCCATGCAGGCGCCCTGCGCCAGGTACTGCACCATCGGATGCGCGGCATCGCCGAGCAGGGTCGCGCGGCCGAAGGTCCAGCGCTCGATCGGATCGCGGTCGGCGGTGGCGTAGCGCTTCCAGGCTTTCGGAATGCGCAGGATCTGCTGCACCGCGTCGCAGGTGGGGCGGAAGTAGCGCTGCACTTCGGCCGGGTCGCCGTCCATCGAGCCCCACTCCTCGGGACGGTCGCTGTGGAAGGTAACTGCCAGGTTGAACTTGTCGCCGCCCTTGAGTGGGTAGTGCACCAGGTGGCAGTTGGGCCCGACCCAGATGCAGGGCGCGGTGTAGCGCAGCGCCTCGGGGAACTCGGCCGTGTCGATCACCGCGCGGAACACCACGTGGCCCGAGACGCGGATGCCGTCGCCCACGTACTGCTGGCGCACGGCCGAGCGCACGCCGTCGCAGCCGATCACCGCCTGGCCTTCGTGGCGGCCGCCCTGCGCGTCGATCAGCGCGACGCCGTCGTCGCTCTGCTCGATGCGCACCACCTTGGTCGAGGTGAGGAACTCGATGCCTTCGGTGGTGGCCTGCACGCCTTCGAGCAGCGCGCCGTGGATGTCGGCGCGGTGGATCACCGCATAGGGGTTGCCGAAGCGCTCCCTGAAACGCGCATCGAGCGCGATGCCGATCACGCGCTTGGCATCGATGGCATCGAACATCACCATCTCGTCGGTGTAGACGGCACGGGCGCGCAGGTTCGCGCCGACGCCCAGCGCATCGCAGGCCGCGAAGGCGTTGGGGCTGAGCTGGATGCCGGCACCGATCTCGCCGATGTGGGCCGACTGCTCGATCACCTTCACGTTGTAGCCCTCGCGCACCAACGCGAGCGCCGCCGCCAGACCGCCGATGCCGCCGCCGGCGATCAGCACGGGTCGGCTGTCGAGTGCTGTTTTCATGGCAGTCGGAAAAGCTTGCGCGCGTTGTCCCGGCCGATCTTCAGACGGTCGTTCTCGCTGATCTCGCAATGATCGAACCAGCGCGCCGCATCCTCGTGCTTCTCGAACGGGTAGTCCACCGAGTACATGATGCGGTCGCTGCCCACTTCCAGCATCGTCGAGAGCAAGGTGGGCGTGCGGAAGTTGCCGCTGGTCGTGATGTGCACGTTGCTGCGCAGGTAGTCGCCGATCTGCTTCTCGCACGGCATGCCGCGCCGTCCCTTGCGCAGGATGTGGTCGACGCGCCAGATGTTGAAAGGGATGCCTTCGCCGAAATGGCCGAGGATCATCTGCAACCCGGGATGCCGGTCGAAAAGGCCGCTCGACATCAGCCGCAGCGCGTGGATGCTGGTCTCCACTGCAAAGGCCCAGGTCGGCCCCGTGAGCCAGTGCGCGCCGTCGTAGATCGGCTCGCGTGCCGGCAGCGGGTCGCGCGGGTGCATGTAGAAAGGCGTGCCGAGCGCCGCGGCCGCGGTCCAGAAGTCGGCGAACCGAGGCGCGTCGTAGTAGACGACCGTGTCCGCGTCGCCGACCTGCGAGAAGCCGTTGACCAGGAAGCCGTGGAAGCCGAACTCCTTCACGCAGCGTTCGAGCTCGCGCGCCGCCGCCTCCGGGTCCTGCATCGGCAGCGCCGCGAAGCCGCCGAAGCGCGTGGGCCGGCGCGCCGCCTGCTCGGCCAGCACCTCGTTCGCGCGCCGCGCCACTTCGACGGCACGGCGCGGATCGGGAATGGCCTGCACTGCCGGCGAGTTGAGCGAGAGGATCGCGTATTCGGTACCCCAGGCGTCCATCTGCTCGATGCGCTGCTGCTCGAAGTCGAGCAGGTTGCTCTTCAGCGCGATCCAGACCTCCGGCCGCGCATAGACCTCCGAGTCGCCGATGGTGAGCTCGATGGCGAAATGCTCCTCGAGCGCGATCTTGTTCTTCATGCGGCTTTCACTCCGGTTTGATGTTGAGCTTGTCGAGCACGCCCTGCCAGGTCTTGCGGTCCTCGGCGATGTACTGGGCCAGCTGCTCGGGCGTGCCCGGGCGCGGGTAGGTGCCGAGCTCGCGCGACTTGGCCACCACGTCGGGCAGGAGCAGCGCCTCGCCCATGTCCTTGTTGAGCCTGGCGAGGATGGCCGGGTCCACGCCCTTCTTCGCGATCACCGCGAACCAACCGTGCGCCACCGCGCCGGGCACCGTCTTGCTGGCGAGCGGAAATTGTTCGAGCCCGCTCTCGGCGCGGTCGCCCATGCTCGCGAGAATGCGCATCTTGCCGGCCTGCACATTGCCTGCGACCACGTTGTAGGTCTCGACCATCATCCTGGTCTGGCCGCCCAGCGTGGCCTGCATCGCCTGCGCACCGCCGGGGTAGTGCACCTCGAGGAACTGCGCGCCCGACTGCAGCCCCAGCAACGCCGACGCGAGGTGCGGCGCGGTGCCGCGGCCGTTGTCGGCCACCTCGATGCTCTGCGGCCTGGCCTTGGCGGCCGCGATGAAATCGGCCAGCGTCTTGTAGGGCGAATCGCCCGGCACCGCCAGCATGAAAGGCGCGACCGCAGCCAGCGTGACCGGCACGAAGTCGCGGTTGAAGTCGTAGTTCACGCCCTTGATGGTGCTCGGCGCGACCGAGATCGCCGAGCCCTGCACGAAGCCGAAGGTGGCGCCGTCCGCGGGCGCCGCGAGGATGGTGTTCATGCCGATCACGCCGCTGCCGCCCGGCTTGTTGTCGACGATCACGCCCTGCCCCCACTTCTCGCCGAGCTTGACGCTTACATGCCGAATCAGCACGTCGGGCGCCGAGCCCGCCGGGAAGGGAACGACGAAGCGCACCGGCTGGGCCGGCCACTTGGCCGCAGCGCCCTGCGCATGGGCAAGCGGCGCGGCGGCGCCGGCCGAAAGCGCGAGCAGAAGGGCCGTGCAGCGGGAGCTGAAAAGGTTCATGATTTGCCTCTTGGTTTACTTGATTATTCAAGCAATTGGAGCGCACTCTATACTTGAATCAGCAAGTATTTATTCATGAAAACCCTAGTCCAGGATCACGACCTCGAGAAGGCGATTCCCTTCCTGCTGGCACGCGCCGGCGCGCGCATGGGCAATGCCTTCTCCAAGGCGCTCAAGCCCTACGGCCTGAGCCTCGTCGAATGGCGCGTGTGCGCCTCGCTGCAGCACACGCCGAACCAGACGCTTTCCGAGCTCGCGCTGCATTCCTCGAACGACCTGTCGGCGCTCTCGCGCATCGTCGATCGGCTGGCCACGCTGGAGCTCGTGCGGCGCGAGAAGTGCGGTACGGACGGCCGCGCGATACGCCTCGCGCTCACGCCGCTCGGCCTCAAGCTCACGCACGAGATCATTCCGCTCGCCAAGCACTACGAGGCCATCGCGCTCTCGGACTTCAGCGCGAACGAGGTGAAGCTGCTGCGCGAGATGCTGCTGCGCGTCTACGCCAACGCGACGCCGTTGGCATAGCGCAGGACGCTCAGGCCGGCGCCACCTGCACCGTGGCGGCCTCCGCGCCCTGCGAGATCGCGAAGCGCACCGGCAGGAAGCGCTCGATCACCGCGCAGTTGGTGCGCGCGTGCTGCGTCACCTCGCTGCAGCTGAAGGCCGCGGCTTCCTTGCGCTGCCACACCGCGAGCGCAAGAAGCAGCGCGAGCTGATCCGCCAGGTGCGACCCGACCGCAGCCCCGCTTTTCTGAAAGGCGCGCACCTCCTTCACGAGCCGGTGCGCCACCTGCTCGGCGGAAAGCGTCTTCTCGCCGAAGGCGGTGAAGACCTCGGTGACATGCTCGTAGGCGAAGACGGCCATGAGCGCATTGCCCGGCCCTTCGTTCTGCCGCACCACACCGTGGCGCAGCTGCTCGACGGACCAGCCCATCGCGCTGCCGAGCGTGCCGAGCTCGCGCACCGCGACATGGCGCGCAAGCCCCGGCGCCAGGCACTCGCCGTGTGCCGCCTGCAGCGCGCCGCGCGCCAGCAGATCGAAGGGCCTGAGCGGTCCGGCGCCGGGCACGATGGTCGCTTCGACCGCGCCGCCGCCGGCCGGATAGAAGCCGCAGCGGTGCAGCACCAGTTGCAGGTCCGCGCCCAGGCGGCGCACCAGCGGCGCAAAGGCCAGCTCGAGAAAATGGAAGGGCGGCGCCATCGGATTGTGCGTGCCGCCTGCGAGCGAGACGCGGCTCGGCGCGTCAGCCAGCAGCAACGCGGGCAGCACCGTCTGGAGCACCAGCATGCAACTGCCCGCGCTGGCGACCGAAAAGCGGTAGTCGCCGGCACGCACGGGGCCGGGCACGAAGCGCAGCCGCTGCGAACCGAGCTCCGCGCCCTCGACCTGCGCGCCGCTCAGTTCCGCCGCCGCCAGCACGCAGGCCAGGTGCTGGCGCATCAGCCCCGGCTTGGGCCGCCCGGCGCGAATACGATCGATGGCCAGCGGCTGGCCCGTGACCATCGCGAGCGCCAGGCCGGTACGCAGGATCTGGCCGCCGCCCTCGCCTTGGGAGCCGTCGAGTTCGATCATCCAGCCTGCTCCGGCGCGTGCCGCGCCACACGACGCGCCTGACGGCAGGCGCGGCAGCGCACTGCGGTGCTGTCGATATGGCCATGCGCCACTTCGTACCACCACTTCTGCTGCTTGGCGGTCCAGACTTCTTCGACGCCGCAGTCGCGGCAGGTGAAAGGGCGGTCGAGGTAGTAGCTCGGCAGCAGGCCGTAAGTATTGTTGTGGCGCGCCAGCACCTCCAGATCGGCCGGCTCCATGCCCGCGAGATGCAGGCCTTCGGGCAGCCCCCGCGCATCGTGCTTATGTGCGGCCAGCGCCGCCACCGCCCGCGCGGCACGTTCGAGGCGCCGCCCCTTGATCTCGGCGCGGCGCTGCTTGTTGCTTCTCATTCGTCGACCCCCGTCTGGCTACCCCTTCACGCACACCACCTGCTTGAGCGTGTACACCACCTCCACCAGGTCCTTCTGCGCCTCCATCACCGCGTCGATGTCCTTGTAGGCCATCGGGATCTCGTCGATCACGTCGGCGTCCTTGCGGCATTCCACGCCCTCGGTGGCGGCGATCTGGTCGGCCACCGTGTAGAGCTTCTTCGCCCTGGTGCGGCTCATCTTGCGGCCGGCGCCGTGGCTGCAGCTCATGAAGCTCTCGGGGTTGCCCTTGCCGCGCACGATGTAGCTCTTAGTGCCCATGCTGCCGGGGATGATGCCGAGCTCGCCGGCCTTGGCGCTCACCGCGCCCTTGCGCGTGACGAACACGTCCTCGCCGAAGTGCGTTTCGCGGCTCACGTAGTTGTGGTGGCAGTTCACCGCTTCCACGTGCGCCTCGAAGGGCTTCGCGACGACCTTGCGCGCGGCCGCGACCACGCGCTGCATCATCACTTCGCGGTTCGCGCGCGCGAACCTCTGCGCCCAGCCCACCGCACGCACGTAGTCGCCGAAGTACTTGGCGCCTTCCTCGAAGTACGCCAGGTCCTGGTCGGGCAGGTTGCGCTGGTGCTGCTCGGCGTCCTTCTTCGCGAGCTCGATGAAGTGGGTGCCGATGGCATTGCCCACGCCGCGCGAACCCGAGTGCAGCATGAACCACACGGCGCCCTGCTGGTCGAGGCAGACCTCGATGAAGTGGTTGCCGGTGCCCAGCGTTCCCAGGTGCTTGTGGTTGTTGGTGTTCTTCAGGCGCGGATAGTCCTCGCAGATGGCGTCGAATTCATCGACGAGCTTCGCCCACGCGGCATCGGTTTCGTCGGGCGGGGTTTCCCACGCGCCCTTGTCGCGGCCCTGGCGCTTCGGGTTGGAGCCATGCGGCACGGCCTTCTCGATCGCGGCACGCAGCGGCCCCAGGTTGTCGGGCAGGTCGTTCGCCTGCAGCGTGGTCTTGCAGGCCATCATTCCGCAGCCGATGTCGACGCCGACCGCAGCCGGAATGATCGCCCTGAAGGTCGGAATCACCGAGCCCACGGTCGCGCCGATGCCGTAGTGCACGTCCGGCATGGCCGCGATGTGCCTGAACACGATCGGCAGGCGCGCCGCATTCTCCAGCTGCTTCTGCGCTTCGTCTTCGACCGGCACGCCGCTGGTCCACATCTTCACCGGGACGCCGTTCTCGACTTCGTGCAGTTCGTAGTTCTGTTCCATGACTTTTCTCCCGCTCGGGAGGGTGCCGATTGCCCCCTCCCCGACTCACGCCACAACGGCGCTTGCCGTCTTGTCTGCGAGGAGTGTGCCAACCCCAGGGCGGCAACGCCACCAAAGACCAAGTCGTTGATGGAAAACGATTTATTGCGGCGGGCCCCGACGGCGCCATCGATGGCGAACCTCAAATGACTAGAATTATCGCTAGCTTTTTATCTCCCATGAAACCCATCGTCGTCATCGGCTTCCTCGGCACCCAGCTCGACGCCGGCCAGGGCGCCGGCCGCTGGGAGAAGTGGCGCCCCACCGTTTCGCTGACGCAGCACGAGGACATGGTGATTGCGCGCATGGAGCTGATCCATACGCTGCGGCACAAGGCGCTGGCGGAAAGAGTCCAGGGCGACATCGCAACCGTCTCGCCCGAGACCGAGGTGAGATTGGTCGAGCTCGAGATCGCCGATCCCTGGGATTTCGGCGAGGTCTATACCCGCCTCTACGACTGGGCGCGCGCCTATCCCTTCGACGCCGAGCGCGAGCAGTACTGGACGCACATCACGACCGGCACGCACGTGGCGCAGATCTGCATGTTCCTGCTCGCGGAGTCGCGCGCGATCCCGGGCGTGCTCGCGCAGACCGCGCCGCCCAAGCGGCAGCGCGCCGGCGATCCGGGCGCCTGCACGCTGATCGACCTCGACCTCTCGCGCTACGACGCGATCGCGCAGCGCTTCGATGCCGAGCAGCGCGACGCGGTCGCCTTCCTCAAGAGCGGCATCGCGACGCGCAACCCGCGCTTCAATGCGCTGATCGACGAGATCGAGCGCGTCGCGGTGCGCTCGCGCGCCCCGATCCTGCTCGTCGGTCCCACGGGCGCGGGCAAGTCCTTCCTCGCGCGGCGCATGTTCGAGCTCAAGAAGACGCGCCACCAGATGACCGGCGCCTTCGTCGAGGTGAACTGCGCCACGCTTCGCGGCGACGGCGCGGCATCCACGCTCTTCGGCCACAAGAAGGGCGCCTTCACCGGCGCGGCGGCCGAGCGCGCCGGCCTGCTGCGAAGCGCGCACCAGGGCGTTCTCTTCCTCGACGAGATCGGCGAGCTCGGCGCAGACGAACAGGCAATGCTGCTGAAGGCGATCGAGGAGAAACGCTTCTTCCCGATGGGTTCGGACCGCGAGGTGGAAAGCGACTTCCAGCTGATCGCCGGCACCAACCGCGATCTGCGCGCCGACGTGGCCGGCGGGCGCTTTCGCGAAGACCTGTTCGCGCGCATCAATCTCTGGACCTACGATCTGCCGGGCCTTGCCCAACGGCCGGAGGACATCGAGCCCAACGTCGATCATCTGCTGGCGCTCTACGCCGGCGAGAACCACCGCGTGGCACGCTTCAACGCCGAGGCGCGCGCCGCCTACCTGCGCTTCGCGCGCAGCGGCGAGGCTCTCTGGAGCGGCAACTTCCGCGATCTTTCCGCCAGCGTGACACGGCTCGCCACGCTGGCCGACGGCGGGCGCATCACCGGCGAACTGGTGCAGGCCGAGATCGCGCGGCTGCGCTGGCTCTGGAAACGCGCCGCGCCTTCGAGCGGGCAGGACGCGGTCGACCTCGGCGCGCTGCTCGGCGCCGAACGCGAGGCGACGCTGGACCTGTTCGACCGGCTGCAACTCGAGGCGGTGGTGCGCATCTGCCGCGAGGCGCGTACGCTCTCGGATGCCGGACGACAGCTGTTCCAGGCTTCGCGCGGCCAGCGCACGGTGGTCAACGACGCCGATCGCCTGCGCAAGTACCTGGCCAAATACGGACTCCAATGGAGCCAGCTCGCATCCGGCTGATGCCGACCACGCCATGAAGCATTTCGACGAGCACCGCACCCGCAGCGCGCTGCACTTCACCCGCCTGGTGCCCGCCTTGCGCGACGCCTTCGCCGGCGCGGCCAGCGTGCCGCCGCGCCATGTGCACGCCATCGAAGCCGGCGCCGACCGCGGCACGGTGCTGATCATGCCGGCCTGGAGCGATGCCGGCTTTCTCGGCATCAAGACCATCAACATCTTTCCCGGCAACAGTGCGCACGGCCTGCCCGGCCTGCATGCGACCTATGTGCTCTACGACGCGCACACCGGCGTGCCGCTCGCGCTGATGGACGGCAACGAGATCACCGCGCACCGCACGGCGGCGGCTTCGGCGCTCGGCGCTTCCTTTCTCGCGCGTTCGGATGCGCGGCGCCTGCTCGTGCTCGGCACCGGCCGCGTCGCGCGCCTGCTGCCGGCCGCGCATGCCACCGTGCGGGAGATCGACGAAGTGCAGGTGTGGAACCACCGGCCCGAGGGTGCGGAAGCGCTAGCCGCACAGTGGCGCAGCGAAGGCTGGAACGCGCAGGCCGTGAGCGACCTAGAGGCTGCCGTGCGCAACGCCGAGATCGTGAGCTGCGCGACGCTCGCCACCTCGCCGCTCGTTCGAGGCGAGTGGCTGGCGCCGGGCTCCCACCTGGACCTGATCGGCAGCTTCGCGCCCCAGATGCGCGAGGCCGACCCGGCCTGCTTCGCCGGTGCGCGGACCTTCGTCGACACCGATGAAGCGCTCTCGAAGGCCGGCGACCTGCTCGACGCGATCGCGGCCGGCACGCTTTCGCGCCATGGCGTGCAGGCCACGCTCGCCGAGCTGTGCCGCGGCACACGCGGCGGACGCGCCGACGACAGCGAGCGCACCGTCTTCAAGGCCGTCGGCAGCGCTCTCGAAGACCTCGCGGCCGCCACGCTGGTGTGGCAGCAGGCGTCTTAGTCCAGCGAGACGTTCGCCTTCTTGATCACGTCGCCGAAGCGCCGGGTCTCGCTCTGCACGAACTGGTTGAACTGCTCGCGCGTGGTCGGGAAAGCTTCGTAGCCGAAGCTCTTGAATTTCTCCTGCACATCGGCTTCGGCCAGTCCCTTCTCGATGTCGCGCTTGATCTTGTCGGTCACGGAAGCCGGCAGGCCTTGCGGCACCGCGATCGCGTTCCAGCCGATGACCTCGAAGCCCTGCGGGCCGCCCGACTCGCCGACCGTCGGCACCTCCGGGAAGGCCGCGACGCGCTTGGGCGCCGCCGCAGCCAGCAGGCGCAGCTTGCCGGCACGCTGCAGCGGACCGGCCGTGGCGCTGGTGCCGAGCGCGAAGGCCAGTTCGCCGGTTGAGACCGAGGTGTAGAGCTGCGTGGTCTCCTTGTAGATCACGTGTTCCATCTGCGTGCCGGTGGCCGATTCGAAGAGTTCAGAGCCCAGATGCACCGGATTGCCCACCGACCAGGAGCCGTAGTTGAGCTTGCCCGGATTGGCCTTGGCATCGGCGATCAGGTCGCCCACCGTCTTGTACTTGCTGTTGGCCGGCACGGTGAAGAAGAAGTAGGTCTTGAACAGCGGCAGCAGCGCGTCGAAGTCCTTGGCCGAGTCGTAGGGCAGCTTCTTGAACAGCGCCGGATAGGCAGCGAGATGCACGTTGTCGAGCACGAGCAGGTCGTGCCCGTCCTTGGCGCCGCGCTTCCACGCATCGATGGCGATGAAGCCGTTGCCGCCGGGCCGGTTCTCGACCACCACCGGCTGGCCCCAGGCGCGCGAGAGCTTGTCGGCCACCAGGCGCGCCACGCCGTCCGGGCCGCCGCCCACCGGGAAGGGCGTGATGATGCGCACCGGCTTGCTCGGGAATTGCTGCTGCGCGCTGGCGGTCGCGGGCAGCAGGCTGGCGGCAGCCAGGGCCGCGACCGCCATCAGGGATTTGAAAAACATGGGAAGTCTCCGGAGTTGCTGAGAGAAATTCGGGGGCAGGTTCACTCGACCGTGGCGCCCGAGACCTTCACGATCTCGGCCCACTTGGCGTTTTCCCTGGCGATCAGCGCGGCGTATTCGGCCGGCCCGCCCAAGAGCGGCACTGCGCCTTCCACGTCGAGGCGCGACTGGAATTCGGCGCTCGCCGCCACCCTGAGCATCTGCGCCGAGAGCTCTTTCACGAAGACCTCGGGCGTGCCGCGCGGCGCGAGGATGCCGTAGGTCAGCGTGCTCTCGAAACCCGCGAGCGCCGGCACGCCGGACTCGGCCATGGTCGGCACATCGGGCAGCGAGGGAAGCCGCTTCGCGCCCGTCACCGCGATCGCGCGCAACCGGCCGCCCTTGACCAGCGCGAGCGCCGGCGGGATGACGCTGAACAGCATGTGCACCTGGCCGCCGGTCAGGTCGGTGAGTGCCGGATTCGTGCCCTTGTAGGGGATGTGATTGATCTTCACGCCGGTGCGCTGCTCGAAGAGCTCGCCCGTCAGATGGCCGCCGGTCCCGCTGCCGCTGGACGCATAGTCGATCTTTCCCGGCTCTGCCTTCGCGGCCGCGACGAGGTCGGCGACACTCCTGATCTTCGACGCTGCCGGCACCACCAGCACCATCGCCGACGAGGCGAACATCGCCACCGGCAGCAAGTCCTTGCGGGCGTCGAACCTCAGGCCCTTGTAGAGCGCGGGATTGATCGAGACCGTGCCGGTGTGTCCCAAGAGCAGCGTGCTGCCGTCGGGCGCGCTGCGCACCACCTGCTCGCTGCCGAGGTTGCCGCCGGCGCCGGGCTTGTTCTCGACGATCACACCCTGCTTGCGCACTCTGCCGAGGCTCTTGGCCATCTGGCGCGCGAACACGTCGTTGCCACCGCCCGGCGCGAAGGGCACGATGATGCGGATCGGCTTCGCATCCGGCTGCGCGCGCGCAGGCGCACCCGCCGCCGCCAGCAAGCCCAGCAGCAGGCTGCGTCGGGCGAGCCCCATCAGACGCGTTCCAGGATGACGGCGATGCCCTGCCCCACGCCGATGCACATGGTGCACAGCGCATAGCGGCCGCCCTGCTTGTGGAGCTGATTCACCGCGGTGGTCGCGAGGCGCGCGCCGCTGGCGCCCAGCGGATGGCCGAGCGCGATCGCGCCGCCGTTGATGTTGACGCGCGCATCGTCGTCCTTCAGTCCCAGGAGGCGCAGCACTGCCAAGCCCTGCGCGGCAAAGGCTTCGTTGAGTTCGATCACGTCGATCTGGTCGAGCGTGAGGCCGGTGAGCTTCAGCACCTTCTCGGTGGCGGGGGCCGGGCCGATGCCCATCACGCGCGGCGGCACGCCGGCCGTGGCCATGCCGACCACGCGGGCGCGCGGCGTGAGGCCGTACTTGGCGGCATGCGCCTCGTCGGCCAGGAGCAGCGCGCAGGCGCCGTCGTTCACGCCGCTGGCATTGCCGGCGGTCACGGTGCCGTCGGGCCGCACCACGCCTTTCAACTTGGCCAGCGCCTCGAGACTGGTATCGCGCGGATGCTCGTCCTTATCGACCACGATCGCGTCGCCCTTCTTCTGCGGCACGCTGACCGGCACGATCTCGGCATCGAAGAAGCCCGACTTCTGCGCCGCCACGGCGCGCTGCTGCGAGGCCAGCGCCATGCGGTCCTGCGCCTCGCGCTCTACATGAAAGTCGGTGGCCACGTTCTCGGCCGTCTCGGGCATCGAGTCGATGCCGTACTGGGCCTTCATGAGCTTGTTGACGAAGCGCCAGCCGATGGTGGTGTCGTAGACCGCGTTGGCGCGGCTGAAGGCGCTCTCTGCCTTCGGCATCACGAAGGGCGCGCGGCTCATGCTCTCCACGCCGCCCGCGATCATCAGGCCGGTCTCGCCGGCCTTGATGGCGCGCGCCGCGGTGCCGACCGCGTCCAGGCCCGAACCGCACAGGCGGTTGATGGTGCCGCCGCCGACCTGCAGCGGCAGGCCCGCGAGCAGCGCCGACATGCGCGCGACGTTGCGGTTGTCCTCGCCGGCCTGGTTGGCGCAGCCGTAGAGCACGTCGCTGACGGCCTGCCAGTCGACGTCCTTGTTGCGTTCCATCAGCGCCCTGAGCGGCACTGCGCCGAGATCGTCGGCGCGCACGCTCGACAGGGCGCCGCCGTAGCGGCCGAAGGGAGTGCGAACGGCGTCGCAGATGAAGGCTTGGTTCGTCATGGTGTGTCTCTCGTCGAAGTTGTCGTCAGATGGCGATCGGCAGGCCGACCAGCTTTTCGAGCTCGGCATGCTCGAGGCCATCGACCTTGTCGATCAGCTTCAGGCCCGAAGGCGTGCATTCGAGGGTCGCGAGGTCGGCGTACACGCGCTTCACGCAGCCGATGCCGGTCAGCGGGTAGCTGCATTCCTTCACGATCTTGCTCTCGCCTTTCTTGGTCAGCAAATCCATCATCACCCAGGTCTGCTTGGCGCCGATGGCCAGGTCCATCGCGCCGCCGACCGCGGGGATGGCGCCCTCCTCGCCGGTGCTCCAGTTCGCGAGATCGCCGGTGGCCGAGACCTGGAAGGCGCCGAGCACGCAGATGTCGAGATGGCCACCGCGCATCATCGCGAAGCTGTCGGCATGGTGGAAGAAGGCGCCGCCCGGCAGCAGCGTGACCGGCTGCTTGCCGGCGTTGATGAGGTCGTAGTCCTCCTTGCCTTCGGCCGGCGCCGGGCCCATGCCGAGGATGCCGTTCTCGCTGTGCAGGATGACCTCGCGGCCGGCCGGCAGGTGGTTGGCGACCAGGGTCGGCTGGCCGATGCCGAGGTTGACGACGGCGCCGTCGAAGATGTCCTGCGCGACGCGGGCGGCGAGCTGGTCCTTGGTGCGGCGCTGGTAGTTGCTGCTCATGATCACGCTGCCTTCTTGAAGCCGCCGGCCTGGGTGGCGACGCGGTCGATCTTGACGATTTGATGAACGAAGATGCCGGGCGTGACGATGGCTTCGGGATCCATCTCGCCGAGCTCGGCGATCTCGTGCACGGTGGCAATGGTGCGGTCCGACGCCATGGCCATCACGGGACCGAAGTTGCGCGCCGCCTTGCGGTAAGTGAGGTTGCCCCAGCGGTCGCCCCGCTCGGCCTTGATCAGCGCGACATCGCCGCGGATCGGGTACTCCAGCACGTATTGCTTGCCGTCGATCTCGCGCGTCTCGCGCTCGCCGGCCAGCTGGGTGCCGAAGCCGGTCGGGCAGAAGAAGGCGCCGATGCCGGCGCCAGCCGCGCGGATGCGCTCGGCCAGGTTGCCTTGCGGCACCAGTTCGAGCTCGAGCGTACCGGCACGGTAGAGGCCGTCGAAGACATGGCTGTCGGCCTGGCGCGGAAAGCTGCAGATGATCTTGCGCACGCGCCCGGCCTTCAGCAGCGCGGCCAGGCCGGTGTCGCCGTTGCCGGCGTTGTTGTTGACGACGGTGAGGTCGCGGGCGCCCTGCTCGATCAGGCCGTCGATGAGCTCGCCGGGAATGCCGGCGGTGCCGAAGCCGCCGATGAGCACCGTGGCACCGTCCTGGATGCCGGCCATGGCATCGGCGACCGAGCGCGCGATCTTGTTGATCATGAATCTGTCTCCGGGGGTGGAAAGAAGCGGAACACCCCGGGACGCAAATATGTTCGCATACCGAACAAGTGTTCGTATAATGAATTCTAAAGAGGATCGACCCCGATGGCAACCCAAAAGAAGCAAGCCGACCCACCGGCGCCCGGCGACAGCTACGTGCAGTCCTTCGCGCGCGGCCTGCAGGTGATCCGCTCCTTCAGCGCCGGCGCGCCGCGCCAGACCCTGAGCGAGGTGGCGGCCGCGAGCGGCCTCACGCGCGCCGGTGCGCGGCGCATCCTGCTCACGCTGCAGACGCTGGGCTATGTCGATTCCGACGGCAGGCTCTTCGCGCTGACGCCGCGCATCCTCGACCTGGGCTTCGCCTACCTGTCGTCGATGCCGATCTGGAACCGCGCCGAGCCGGTAATGGAAGCGCTGGTGCAGCAGGTACAGGAGTCGTGCTCGGCGGCGGTGCTCGATGCCACCGACATCGTCTACGTGATGCGCGTGCCCACGCACAAGATCATGCGCATCAGCCTCGGCGTGGGTTCGCGCCTGCCCGCTTACTGCACCTCGATGGGCCGCCTGCTGCTCGCCGACCTGGACGACGAAGAGGTGCGCGCGCGGCTCGAAGCCTCGACGCTCGAAGCCTTCACGCGCCACACCCTGACCGACATCGACGCCCTCTTTGCCAAGGTCGTGCAGGCGCGGCGCCAGCGCTGGTGCCTGGTCAACCAGGAGCTGGAGGAAGGCCTGATCTCGATCGCCGCGCCGATCGTCGACCGCGCCGGCCGCATGGTGGCGGCGCTCAACATCAGCGGCCAGGCCAACCGCACCAGCGCGAAGGTGATGCAGGAGACCATGCTGCCGGCGCTGCTGGCCGCGGCGGCGGAGGTTTCGCGGCTGCTTTGAGGCCGGCGGCTCGATGCATGAAAAAGATGGCGCGCAACTCGCCTCGCTGGCAAAATTCAGCGCGGCTAGTTGCCGCCTCCGGTACGCGTTCATTGATAGCAGGGGAGACCACCATGTCCGCCGCACCTGTCCAGATTGCGCTCGAGCCATTGGCGATACCGGAACTGCCGCCCGTGCCGAAGGTGAGCATTGCCATCATCTGCTTCAACTACGGCCGCTTCCTTGCCGAGTGCCTGGAAAGCTGTCTCGCGCAGACCATCCCCGCGGACGAAATCGTCGTCGTGAATGACGGCTCGACCGACGACACCGCGGAGGTGCTGAACGGCTACGCGGCGCGGCTGCCGCAAATCCGGGCGATCCACCAGCCGAACGGGGGAATCTGCTCGGCGACGAATGCCGCGCTCGCCGCCTGCTCCGGCGACGTGATGGTCCTGCTCGACGCCGACGACACCATCGTGCCGGAGCGCATCGAAAAGGTGCTCGCCGCCTTGCGCGGCCGCGTGGACGGACATCGCCCCGGGTGGGTCCACCACAGCATGATGCGTTTCTCCGAGCTGCAGCCCCGGCTGGGCCTCGCGCCCTACTATCCCGGCGGCAAGGGGCCCGAGGGCTGGCTCGCGGCGGAAGCGTTGAAGGCCGCCTCGACCCCGGTTCTCGCACTGACCTCGGCGCTGGCCTTCAGGCGCGAGGTCCTGGCGGCCATCGGCCACTTGGACAGCGACCGGCTGATGTACCAGGACCTGCAGCTTTGCACTGCCGCCACGCTGCTGAGCCCGACCGCCTGGATTCCCGAAGCGCTGACACGCTATCGCATCCACCTCACGTCGATTTCGTCGGGGTCGATGGTCTCGCTGGAGCAGATCAGGAAGACGCTGCAACGGGCCCGGCATTTCGATGTCTGGCTGCGCAACCAGCTCGAGAAGATCAGGCCCGGCGCGGCTTCCTTGTGGCGGCCGCTGGACGATCAAGGGGGCTATCTTTGGCTCAGCTTCCTCGAACGCTGGCTGTCCGGGGCGGGCAAGGACCTCGTGCTGCTGTGGAAGGTGCTGCGCCATCCGGACACCCGCCGGGGACCCCGCCAGTACCGCATCTACTACTACGGCAGCGTGCTGCTTCCCAGGGACCTGTTCGTTTCGTATTCGCGGCTGATCTTTGGCAGCAGCCCTGCCAAGCTGATGTTGAGAAAATTCCTGCGCCGGGCCTGATCAAGGGGCGAGACCGCGCACCGCCCAGGCGCGCGCGCTCAGCTCGATCGACCCATCAGGCTCCACAGGCAACCCCCCTCGGATGCGTTCGCGCAGCGTTGCGCGATCCGCCTCGTTCAAGGCCATCGCATAGCCGGGCGCCGGCCCCTGCCCGCCCAGAAACGGCGTCCAGTAGTCGTCGAAGTCGCGAAACGGCGTCGCGATATCTAGCGGCCGCACTTCGACGGCACGCAATCCGGCCTGGACGAACAGCGCTTCGAGCGGCGCCGGCCGGCACAGCGGAAATCGTCGTCCTTCGTCGAGCTCCGCGGCCGCCGGATTCAGCGCGACGGCCACGTCCCAGAAGCGGCGCATGAGCGCCATCCCGCCGGCGTAGTCCCACACATACGCGGCCACCGTCCCGCCGGGCTTGACCGCACGGGCCATTTCGGCGGCTGCGCGCTCGGGCTCAGGAACGAAGTTCAGCACCAGCGCGGCGACCGCGGCATCGAAGCGCCCCGCCTCGACCGGCAGGTTCTGCGCGTCGCCGATCTCGAAGGACGCACGCGGATCCGGAATACGGTGCCGCGCGTGATCGATGAAGCCTTTGGAGGCATCGATGCCGAGCACCGACGCCGGCTGCGCGTGGTCCAGGATGGTCTGCGCGACGGCACCGGTGCCGCAGCCGACGTCCAGCCATGCCGACTGCGGCGGCACCTGGAGCCAGGCCAGGAATTCGGCCGCGATCCTTCGGCTCCAGCGCCCCACATAAGGCTCGTAGAGGTCGCCGGCCGCCCACGTGTCCTTTCGATCCGCCATGGCTGCGCTCCTTCAGGAGAGATCCCGAGAAAGGGATTGTCCGCCTCGCTGGACCTGTTCCGGCAAAGGCGGCATGCGGGAACAGCACGGTCCCCTGCCGCATCCAATAGCACAAGGTCCGACATGCCGCCACCTCCATCCACCAACGCCGCAGCGACCTCTGCCTCCGATGCAGAACTGGCCGCCCGCGCTGCGCGTGGCGACATCGATGCCTTCCAGCAGATCATGCGCAAGCACAACCGCCTGCTGTTTCGCACCGGCCGCAGCATCCTGAAGAACGACGAAGAGACCCAAGATGCGCTGCAGGAGGCCTATCTGCGCGCCTGGCGCTCGCTCCCCGCCTTCCGGGCCGAGGCGCGCCTGTCCACCTGGCTGGTGCGCATCGTGGTGAACGAGGCGCTCGGGCGCCTGCGCCGCGGCGCCGGCGCCCAGGTGGTCCCCCTCGACGCCGCCATGGATCTGTGCGCAGCGCAAGGAGAAACATGGATGCACGCGGACGCCGACGAACAGCCCGAGCGCGTGGCCATGCGCGGGGAGATGCGCCGCCTGATCGAGGCCGGCATCGATGCCTTGCCCGAAGCGTTTCGCACCGTGTTCGTGCTGCGTGCCGTGGAAGACATGAGCATCGAGGAAGTGGCGGCTGCGCTGGCGATTCCGGAAGCGACTGTGCGCAGCCGCTTCTTTCGCGCCCGCGGCCTGCTGCGCGAGTCGCTGTCGCGCGAAGTCGATGTCGCCTTGAGCGATGCATTCGCCTTCGCCGGCGCCCGCTGCGACGCCATCATCGCGCGCGTCATGGCTGCAATCGGGCAAGCCGGCGCTGCGCGCTGAATCCCCCACACGGGTGCTGCGAAAGGAGCTCCACATGACCACATCACGTCGTGAATGGCTGCAAGCGAGCGGAGTTGGAACCCAGGTCGGCGCACGAACCGTGCTGATCACGACCACGACTGCGGTCGCAGCCGCGCTGGCTGTCGCGTGCGGCGGTGGCGGGGGCGGAGGCGGCGTCGGTACGGGTGGCGCCGGAGGCCCGACAGTCGAGCAAGCCGCTCTCGTCGCACAGGGCAAGCAGATCTTCCGCTTCGACACCTTCGGCGACGAAGCCCATTGGACCGACACGCTGCGCATGCATGAGGTCATCAGCACCGCGGTCGCTCCCGTGACCGCGCTGGCGGTCGGGCTGAAGGTCGACGCCGAGGCGCTGCCGCCGGCAGTGGTGAAGGGCATCCAGGACGGAAGCATCGATCTCAAGAGCCCAGACACGACCGTCGCCTTGCTGAAGCTGGACGCTGTGGTCGGCCTCAAGGGCACCGTGCAGACGGTCGGCGGCAAGGATGCGCTGACCCGCGTCGGCATCACCTGCGCCCTCTGCCACTCGACCGTCGACAATTCTTTTGCGCCGGGCATCGGCAAGCGGCTCGATGGCTGGCCCAATCGGGACCTGAATCCCGGCGCGATCATCGCGCTTTCCCCGGCGGTGGACGCGGCCAGGAAGGCCGTCTATCTCTCCTGGGGCAAAGGCAAGTACGACCCGCGATTCAACATCGATGGCCTCAACAAGCCGGTGGTCATCCCGCCGGCCTATGGGCTGGAGGGCATTCACAGCATCACTTTCACCGGCGACGGCGCCGAAATCGCCTACTGGAACCGGTATGTGGCCGTGACCCAGATGGGCGGCCAGGGAAGTTTCTCCGAGCCGCGGCTGAACCTGAACATCACCAACGGCACCACGGACTTGGTCACGAGCAAGTTGCCCGCGTTGCAGGCGTATCAGTTGTCGTTGAAGGCCCCGGCTGCGCCGGCGGGCAGTTTCGACGCCGCTGCAGCCGCGCGGGGCAAGGTGGTCTTCGACGGCGCAGGAAAGTGTGCGAGCTGCCACAGCGGCGCCCTCTTCACGGATGCCAACTCGACGCTGCATCCTCCCGGCGACTCGATGGCGGAACCGGAAACGCCGAGCTACGCCTCCCGTTCGGCAACCAGGATGTACCGCACCTCGCCTCTGCGAGGCGTCTGGCAGCACGCGCCCTACTTCCATGACGGGTCCGCCGCCACGCTCGAGGAGGTCGCAGCCATCTACAACACCAGGCGATCGCTGGGCCTCACCCCGCAGGAGATTGCAGATCTCGCCCAGTACCTGAAGTCGCAGTGAGGCGCAGCGGGAGGATCGCGCACTCGCCTTGGCGCGTCTTCGCCTCAGCCGGGCTGGCCTTCGGAGGAGAAGGTCGAACCGCGCGCCTCCCCCGGCGATTGCACCAGCACCACGTGCGTCTCGAATCGATCGGGCGGCCCCTGCAGTTGCTGGTACTCGACAGGCCTGCCCTATCACCCCCAAAGTGAGGAGGCTCGCAGATGGATGAACCATCGGAGCGGACTGCTCTGCTCTCGGCCCTCACTACAGAGCACTTCGTGCTGCAAACAGCAAACAATTCCACCTACTCGGAAGCTTCCGCGCGCAGCACGCTTTACGTCATGGCACTTTCGAGTTCTCTGGTTGCGATGGGCTTTGTCGCAAGCTCCACCGACCTTTTGGTCCCCTTCGCCGCCATCTCGCTGCCGGCGGCCTTCTTGCTTGGAATCTTCACCGTTGTAAGGTTGGTCGAAAGCGCGCTTGAAAGCATGCAGTGCCTGACCGGAATCGCCCGTATCCGCGGTTACTACCGCACTCTCGGTCCCGAGGCGGCCCGCCACTTCGCATCAGAATATGGGCGCTGGCCAGAAGTGGAGCCGCCCGCACTGCGATTTGGTCCGGCACTCGCATTTTTCGGCACCACAGCAGCCATGATCGCAGTCATCAACAATGTCGTGGCCGGCGTGGGCATAGCGCTTCTCATACGTTTTCGATGTCCTTTCGCGCTTTACTGGGCGAGTGCTGTTGGGGGAATTGCTGGCGCACTGGCACTTACGTGGCTCTTTTACGCATACCAGCGCTGGCGCTTCGACGACTACGAAGCCCGCGCTCGCCAGCGCGCGGATGATGCCAACGTTGCGCTCTAGCATGTCGTTGGCGCGGGCTCGCCGGTCAGTGGTGCTATTTCTGGGCGAGCGCGATGGTGGCGGCAGGCCGCCGGCGTGCGCGTGCTCGTACTGACCGTCGACGTACCGGTCGCCTCCAACCGCGACCGCGACCGGCGGCTGAGCTTCACCGTGCCGCAGCGCCCCAGCGTCGCGCTGGCAGTAGACGGTCTGCTGCACCCGCGCTGGCTCTGGCTCAGGGGACCGGCTTCGACGAGAACGCCGCCACGTCACCGGGCTTGCGAAGCATCTTGTCGACGTCCGCGGCGTGCAACTCCTCGGCGTGGATCATCTGCCGCGCGAACTCCTCCAGCGCCACCGCGCGGCCTTCCACATGCGATAGAAGCTCGCGATACAGGGCCAGCGCGCGCGCCTCGGTGTCGAGCGATTCGCGCAGCATGGCCGCAATATCGTGCTGGTGGGAATCGAGCAGTGGCCCGATCGCGAGCGATGGGTAGTCGCCGAGCGTGGTGATCCACTCGCCGACCTGCTGCGCGTGCAACAGCGATTCATTGGCTTGGTCGCGCAACCACGAGACGATGGGAATGCGGCCGAAGCCGAACACTAGGAAGGAGTAGTGGGTGTAGCGCACCACGCCGGCCAACTCGGCTTCAAGCAGCTGGTTAAGCACGGAGACGACCTTCGCTTGATCGAGCTTTTCCATGTCAGTGCTTTCGGATGAGGGGAAACGAAATTATGCGCCGCGCGCCCGCAGTGTTGTGAGCCTCGCGCGGCCTCGACTTTCAGCGACCCGCAACGCCTGCCTGCCTGAGGAGGTCGATCGGTGGCGCTGCGCTTCATCCCGGCGAGCTTGCAGGCAATACGCGAAGAAGGCTTCCAGCTCGCTCAATCTATCAAACATTGCATTCGCGCCCGCTGCCGTAGTAGCCTTGCCAATCCACGCACAATCTCGTCGCACGTCGATAGCTGAAGGAGATCGCATGACGCCTGAAGCGGAAGCCGTCTGGGAATTCTTCAAACGCGAGTACCTGTTGCACGGCGCCGAGCGCCACTTGCCCATCGCAGTCGTGAAAGGCTGCGAAGAGCTGAGCACGCTGGAGATCGACGCGGGCGTGAGTACGTTGGTGGAGATGGGCCTGCTTGGCCGTGGAGAGTTCGATCTCTATCTCACCGACGACGGGCTTGCCGCCATCAACGAGCCCTGACCTGGCCGGGGGGCATCAAAGGTCACGCCATCGGGGTCCACCCCGACGGATTCTCATCCTCGCCTTGGTACTCGCGACGTGGACCATTCGCGCGCTCCTGACAGAGTCTGCGCAGTTCGTTGACGCCCTCCTGCAGGGCATGTTCGTAGCTATCTGCCCCGCGAGGAGCCGAGTTCAAAAGGCGGAACTGGTCAGGATGGGACGCTCGCGATTCCAGCAACACCCAATAAAAAATCCCTGGGTCGGGTTCGTCAACTGTGACCGCGATAGATCGGAGAAAACTTGGCATGTCGTTGAAGTCAAGTGTTGAACAGGCCGACCCTTCATCAAAGAAGCCGAAGGGTGCGGGAAGTCGATGAGGCATGGGCAGCACGGACAACGCTTCGAGGCACTCAACTGTTGCTTCTGATGGCCTTGCCCCAGCCAGAGAACATCCTTCCCAGCAGGGTTCGTCCCGTTGCGTCTTTGAGTCTCGCGCCACCAGCGAACCCCGCTTCACCGAGAGCCGATGCAGCGTCTCTGGAAGCAAGTTGTCCCAGGTTCTCGAATACATACCTAGGCGGCGCCGTACGGAAGCCCAAGGCCCGTTCCGCCAACTGGATCACGCGCATGGCAAGCAGTGAATCGCCACCGAGATCGAAGAAGTTGTCACTGGGCCGAATGTCGGAGATCTTGATCTTGAGCACGTCGGCCCAGATTTGCGCCAGCTGCAGTTGCCCGGCGACGAGCACCGCGGGGATCGACGTTTCCGCAGCAATGCTCGCTACACGCTCCGCCCGCTCGCGAGGCGCAGGCTCGGCCGTCTCGCTGCGCGACAAGTGCCGAAGGTACACCGCGTCGGGCGACGCGCCGGCCGCGACCAATGCCGCCAAGGTGTCTTGGGGGTGCTCGGCCACGCGCTGCAGCAACTCGACGTATCGGTTGCGCAAGGCCGCGGCGGTTTCACGCCGGTAGATGTCGGCGTTGTAGGTGAGTCCCCCCTCGAGGCCGCCAGGCCCCTCGGTCAACCACAAGCCGAGATCCTCCGTGGCACCGCGCTGTGAGACCGGCAACTGGCGATGGCGCAGCGGTCCTATGGCTAGCGCCCGCTCGCGCGCGTCCTCGAAAGAGAAGAGCACCTGGTAGAGGCCGACGCCCTTGGCCCGCCCGGAAAACTCCGGCTCGCCTGCAAAGCGCTCGAAAGGAACCTGCTGGTTGTCCATCGCCGAAACCAGTTGGTGCTTCAGGTACTGCACGAACTCGCCAAGCGTCTGCCGAAGATCGACCTCCACGGGAAGCGGCAGCAAGTTGCCAAACAGGCCCATCACCGTTTCGACCTCCGGAAACTGGCGACCGCGCACCGGCGTTGCGACCACGAGCGAGCGCGCATCCGCCACGCTGCTCAGCAGAAGAGCGTAAACACCGAGTGCGAGCATGTTGAGCGTGACTTCGTGGCTGCGCGCGACCGACCGCAGCTGTTGCGTCAACACGCCATCGACGGTCATCCAATGCGTGCTGCCTTGGCCGGTCATGCCCGCTCCCCGCGGCATATCGGTGCGCAATGCCTTCGGCGGTGGTGCGCCGGCGAAGCGCTCTTTCCAGAAACTCAACTGTTCTTCGAATTGCGTCGAGGCCAGCCAGTTCAGGTACCACTCGGCATAGTCGCCGTGCGTCACGGTCAGTTCAGGCAGGTCATGCGGCGCCCCGCTCAGTTGCGCTTGGTAGATGACGGACAGTTCGTTGATGAGCAGATCGACCGACCCACCATCCCATACCAGGCGGTGCGGGACAAAGACGAACACGTGGTCGTCGTCGTCGATGCGGATCAGGGCGGCGTTGAAAAGCGGCGCGCGATGGATGTCGATCAACCAGTCCGCCACGTCCTGCAACTTCTCGACAAGTTCCGGCTCGCGCTGGTCGGCAGGCAACCCGCCCAGGTCGATTCGCGCCAGCTCGACCGGCACTTCGGCAGCGATCGATGCGACGAACTCGCCGGTCTTCGCGTCTTTGTCGAATGCGGTACGCAACGCGGGCTGACGACGCACTATCTCGCGCAGCGCCTCATGAAAGGCCAAGGCGTTCAAACGGCCCGTCAGTCGGTGAGCCGAGGGCGTGTTGTAGACGGATCGGCCGGGATGCAGTTCTTCGAGGAAGAGTATGCGTTCCTGCATCGGCGTAAGTGGCGCGCTGCCTCGCTCGGCGCGGTAGGGAATCCGCTCGATGGGAAGGGCGCCGCCCGCCTGCAGCTCGCCCACGGCCACCGACAGGCGCTCAGCGGTCGGCGCCGCGAACAGCGTGCGCAGGGGCACAGTCACCCCGAATTCCCGGCTCAGCAAAGTGGCAAGCCGTGAGGCCAGCAGCGAGTGGCCGCCCAGGGCGAAGAAGTCATCCCGGATGCCGAGGCCCGGCAGGGTCAGCACCTGCTCCATGGCTTGAAGCACGATTTGCTCACGTCGATCGCGCGGCGCGACGATGTGCATGGGCTGCGCGGATGTCGCAGTGCCGAGTTCGCCAGGTGCGGGCAACGCCTTTCTGTCGGGCTTGCCGTTGGGCAGCCGCGGAAATGCTTCGAGCACGACAAAGTGCTGCGGCAACATGTACTGCGGAAGGCGCGCACACAGCGCCTCTTTCACGACCGAGGTATCGATTTGCGCGCCGGCTGCCGCGACCAGGTAGGCGATCAGACGCACGTCGCCAGGTTGGTCCTCGCGCGCCACAACGAGGCTTGCACCCACCGCAGGCACGTCGTTGCAGCACGCCTCTATCTCGCCGGGTTCGATGCGATAGCCGCGCACCTTGACCTGGTAATCGAGGCGGCCGAGGTGCTCGAGCAGGCCATCGTTGCGCCAGCGGCCCCGATCGCCGCTACGGTACAGCCGACCGCCTGCGTCGAACCCCGCGTCGGAAACGAAGAGCTTGTCGGTCAGTTCAGGGCGGTCGAAGTAGCCGATGGCGAGACCAGCGCCGCCGATGCAGATTTCGCCCGGCACGCCGATGGGGCATCGCTGTCCTTGAGGATCAAGGATCCAAACGCTGGTGTTCGCGATGGGTCGGCCGATGGACACGCCACCGCGCACGACCTGTGCATCGTCCACGCGCCACAGGGTCGAGTAGACGGTGGTTTCGGTGGGTCCATACAGGTTCCAGAGCTCGCCGCAACGCGAGCTCAGTGCCAGTGCCAGGTCGCGGGACATGGTCTCGCCCCCCGATATGGCCTTCAAGCCAGGCTTCCCTTGCCATTGCGCGTCCAGCAGCAGCCGCCATGCGCTCGGCGTGCCCTGCAGCACCGTGACGTCCTCGCTTTCGATCAGCTCGCGCATCGCCCGCCCGTCCATGGCCGTCTCGCGCGCGACCAGCACTATTTCGGCGCCAACCTCGAGCGGAAGGATCAGCTCGAGCACCGCGATGTCGAAGCCCAGCGTGCTCACTGCCGCGACGCGGTCTTCCGGCCCTATGCCGAGCTCGTCGCGCATGCTGCGAAGGAGGTTGGCAACAGCACCATGAGGTATCGCCACGCCCTTCGGCTTGCCGGTCGAGCCGGAGGTGTAGATGAGGAAGGCCATGTCGCCGGACTTCGCGTCCTGCGGCCCGGGGGGCAGTGGGCTGGCCGGCGCCTCCAGCCATTGGACGTCTGTGTCCAGCCGGAGCATCTGCTTGTCGGGGTCGTTGCACCAACTGCTGGGAGCGTTGGCGATGCCGGACGCGGTGATCAGCACATCGAGCCGCGCATCCTGCGCCTGATAGTCGAGGCGCGCCTTCGGGAAATCGGGGTCCAGCGGCACGTAGGCTGCGCCGCACTTGAGTACCGCCAGCACGGCCACCACCATGTCGGTGTCTCGTCCCAGGCACAGGCCTACGCGCTGGCCGCGCCCCATGCCACGAGCGCGCAGGGCATGCGCCAGCCGGTTCGATCGCTCGTCCAGTTCACGGTAGGTCCGACGCTGCACGCCGTGCCGCAGCGCCACGCGATCCGGCTGCGCCACCGCAGTCACCTCGAAACCTGCATGCATAAGGCCCCTGCTCAAGAGCGGGGTCGGTGCGGGTTGCAGCGCAAGAAGCCGCGCTTCCTCGGCGGCAGTGAGCAGATCGACACGGCCGAGCGCCGCGGTGGGCTCGCGCACAGCGGCCATCAGAAGGCGCTCGTACATCCCCAGCCAGCAACCTATGGTTTCGTCGTCGAACAGGTCGGCGTTGTACTGGACCTCCCACTGCATGCCTCCAGCGACCGGCGTGAGGTTGAGGAAGAGTTCGAAGTTCTCGTAGGCGCGCGGGATGCTGCGCAACTGCGTCTGCAGGCCGGGGAACGCACCAGCCGCCCGCTCGGTGCCGGCGTCGACGTTGAAGAGCACGCTGACCAGAGGCAGACGACTCGGATCGCGCGGCACCAAGAGCTTCTTGAGAAGCGTCCCGTAGGTGAGGTTCTGATGCTCGAAAGCATCGAGCAGGAGGCCGCGGCTCTGGCTCACCAGTTCGTGCAGCGCCGTCGAGGCATTCACCGACACACGCAGGGGCAGGAGGTTGACGCAATGCCCTACGAGGCGGGGCATCTCGCTGGCGAGCTGGCCGGCGGCGGCGATGCCGATGACCAGATCTTCCTGCTCCGTCAGGCGATGCAGTAGGCCGGCAAATGCACCGAAGAGTGCGGCGTAAAGGCTTGCACCCGATTCGGCGGCCAGCTTGCGGACCCCGTTGATCAGCTCGGCGTCGAGCAGTCCGTCCATGCGGCGCGACCGGAACGTGCGCACTTGCGGGCGCGGCCGATCGAGCGGCAACTCGAGCATCGGCACGCTGCTGCCGGCGAAGCGCGCCAACCAATAGTCGACATGGGACTGCATGCGTGGACTGGCCATCTCGTCGGCTTCCCACTGCGCGTAGTCCGCATAGCGCGGCGCCGGCGGGAGCGGTGGGCCCAGGCCCAATTCGTGCGCATAGAGGTCGCCCAGTTCAACCCATATCACGCTCCAGGACCACCCATCGCAGACGGCATGGTGGGCGCTGATCAAGAGTGTGTGATTTTCCGGCCCGGCGCAATAGAGCCTTGCGCGAAAGAGCGGGCCTTGCTCCAGGATGAAGCGTTCGCGAACTCCCGTGTCGAAGACCGCTGCCAGCCGGCGCTCCTGCTCCGCCGCATCGAACGTCGACATGTCGATACGCTGCAGCGCGAACGACTGCGCTGCAGCAACGAAGAGCTGCGCTCCATCCCCCGAAAAGGTCGCGCGAAGGCAGTCGTGGCGCTCCAGCAGGCGGCCGATCGAGCGCTGCAGCGCGTCCACCTCGAGAGGACCCGCAAGCCGCAGCGCGCTGGCTTCGTTGTACGCCAGGGCGGCCTCCGCACTCAGACGATCTCCAAGCCAAACCTCACGCTGGGCCTCCGTGGTGGCAATGATCGCCTCCAGGTCGCCGAATGCGAAGGGATCGAAAGTATCCGGGTCGGATTTGTCAGCCCTCTGTAGTGCGTCTCTCACGAAGCAATCCTCACTGAGTGGGGTGTTTGTCGACTTGTGCTGCCGCGTGGACGCGGATCGATGTGCGTACCACTCGAGCCGACTGATGCACTCATCTGCAGCCATGCATTTGTCGATCGCTTCAGGAGCACCGATACCACGAACATCATGAAGCTCGTCGATGCCCGTTGCTGTGCTTCCTCCAAGGAAGCCAAGGTATCGATCTCGTCCTGCGTGGGCCCCGAGCCGCTGCCGCACATGCGATCGCCCAGCGATTCAATCAGCAGTTCGCGCCATGCAGCGGTTGCGGCCTTGCTGCTTGTCATCGCCGAGTGCAGCCGTTCGAGTTCCGTTTGATCGCACGATTCCTTCATGGTTGACCTGAGCCGCCTACAGGATCAGGGAGTCGCTTGCGACTTGCCAAGGCTGTCGGCGCCTCTAGCTTCACCAAGTGGGCCCCTCCCAGCTGCGAGCACGGACGCCCAGGCGAAAAAACGCTGATATCTCTTGCGCATTTCTGCTGGTGAGTCCATTGCATGTCCTGGGCTGGGTGAGTGCGTAAAAATGTGAAAACTTCACAACTCCCTCGCTTGTCGTCTATTGCCAAATAGTTATGTGTCAGACAGCGTCTCGGGGCCCTGTGCGCAAACTCCTCTCCGGCGCTGTGCGTCCGCCACGAGTCGCAAGCGCTCGATGGTTTCGCGCTCGCCTTCCCGATTACCGAAGTCACAAGTCGTGACCGCCACGGTCCACTGGCTTCTTGAGCGTCGTTTTTGCGAATTAGGATGGCCTCAGACCGGTGGAAGTCGTTGCGCAACGGCGGCCTTCTGACTACCGCCGCTGAAAGACAAGGAGGAAGAATGACTTGGCAACAAGAGGTGCCGCCGACGATGCTCGGCGAGAACCTCGACCACCGCCGCCAGTGGCAGCACGATTTCGTCGTCGAGTGGCACCGCCTCTCCGAAGGGTGCGCCGACCTGGAGCAGACGACCAACTTCGCCATTGAGCTGTATGCGCCGAAGGGCAACCGGAATCCCGTTGAGGTGGCGCGCGAAGAATGGGGCGGGCCGCTCTAGCGTTTCGTTCACAGCGTCGCGCGGTCCCAACGCTCGAGTCCGCCAATCCGAGACATCGTCGAAGCCCGACGTAGGAGAACACCGCAAACCGTAACGTCTTGTGAGGTGCACAACATATAACCGCAAAGTACTCATTCCTATCGCGGAGCGCCCATGTCTTGCAAGTGCCACGTCTTTCGCCTGACCCTTGTCGCCGTTTCCGTTGCGGCCTTGATATCGGGCTGTGGCGGCGGTGGCGGTGGCGCCAGTGGCCTGTCGGCGGCGGGCGCCGCGAAGGGAAGCGCGGGCGACGGCAGCAGCAGCGGCACCGGCGCAGCCGATGCGACTGGCAGCGACGCCGCTGCCAAGGCCGGCAAGATCCGGCGCGCCGTGCGCACGCGCGAGGACATCGAGCGCGAGCGCGAGCGCGAACGCCAAGTGCCGGCGCCGATCGACCGGGGCGACGGCCCAAAGCGCAAGAGTTCCAACCTGCAGACCGGCACCATGGCCGGCCCCGAGATCCAGGGCCAATGGTCTTCCGCCAGCAGCTGGCCTCTCAACGCCATTCACGCCATCCTGACGCCGGACGGCAAGATCATGAGCTATGGCACCGACCCGGACGGGAACCAGGGCGCGCAGCTCTATTACGACGTGTGGAATCCGGCGACCAGCGCGCACAGCCTGCTGCAGCACGCCACACGCACCGACATGTTCTGCAACGCGCAGGTGATGCTGCCGACCACCGGACAGGTGCTGATGGCGGGCGGCGACACCCGCGGCCTGAACGACGGCACGCCGCCCAACCTGGGCGTGCGCGACACGAACCTGTTCGATCCGCTGCTGCTGGAACTGAAGGCCTCCGGCACGCCGATGCAGTACGCGCGCTGGTACGGCTCGCTGTATCCGCTGGCGGACGGCCGCGTGCTGACGGCCGCTGGCATCGACGAGACCGGCGCCGGCGCGGGGCCGCCGGAGATCTACACGCCGGGCTCGGGTTGGAAGACGCTGTCGAAGATCGCCAACTGGCCGGCCGACTGGTACTACCCGCGCGGCTTCCTGGCGCCGAACGGCAAGGTCGTGATCGCGAGCGGCAGCAACCTCTTCAGCCTCGATGTCGAGGCGGAGACGATGGACTCCATCGGCTCGCTGCCCAAGAACACCGACTGGACGCTGCCCTGGTCGCTGTTCGATCGCGGCCGCATGATGATGGTGGACGACGAGGGCGGCGCGATGGTGATCGACGTCAACGGCAGCACGCCGGTCATCACGCCGATTGCCGGCCCCGGCACCAACCGCATCTGGGGCACGGCGACCGTGCTGGCCGACGGCAAGGTGGCCGTCACCGGCGGCTCGTCGGAAGACAACGTGCTGGTCGACACCGCCTTCTCCACCCTGATCTGGAATCCAAAGACCAACGGCTGGACCACCGGCGCATCAGCGGCCAAGCCGCGGCTCTATCACTCGTCGGCGATCCTGCTGCCCGACGCGACGGTGCTCTCCGTCGGCGGCGGCTCGCCGGGGCCGGTGGTCAATCTCAATGCCGAGATCTACTCGCCGCCCTACCTCTTCGACAGCAACGGCCAGAAGCAGGCGCGGCCGATGATCAACTCCGCGCCGTCGAAGGTCGACCTGGGCTCGACCTTCGGCATCACGGTGGCGTCGGGCCGCGCGATCCAGCGCGTGACCCTGATCCGCACCGGCTCGGTGACCCATTCGACCAACTTCGAGCAGCGCTTCCTGGAACTGCCTTTCACCCAGGAAGCGGGCAGCTCGAATGTGAGCATCAAGCTGAACGAAGGACCGAACACGCTGCCGATCGGCTACTACATGCTGTTCGTCATCGACAGCGCCGGCGTGCCCTCGGTGGCCAAGATCATGAAGGTCGATGCCAGCTGGGCCAAGGCCGCCGACCAGGGGCAGAGCTTCACCCTGCCGACGGCGACCACGGTGCGATACGGCGCCGGCAGCAAGTGGGTGCAGAAGACCGCATCCGGCACCGTGGCCTGCAACAACGAATTCTTCGGCGCCAATCCCGCACCGGGCCTCGCCAAGGCCTGCGAGGTACTCACGCCGCAAGCGGCGGGCGTCGTGCTGGGCAACCAGCCGCCTTCGGGCGACAAGCTGGTCGCCAACGAAGGCGGCAGTTTCAGCATGGCGAGCCCGGCCTTGGTGAGCTTCGGCGCGAACACGCGCTGGACCAGCAAGATGGTCTCGGGCAGCGCCAGCTGTTCCAGCACCTTCTTCGGCGTGGACCCGGCGCCGATGACGGCGAAGTCCTGTTATTCGGACATGGCATCTGCTCCTGCTCCTGCTCCTGCTCCTGCTCCTGCTCCTGCCCCGGCCCCAGCCCCGGCCCCGGCCCCAGCCCCGGCCCCAGCCCCAGCCCCAACCCCAGCCCCAGCCCCAGCCCCGGCCCCAGCCCCAACCCCAGCCCCGGCCCCAGCCCCAGCCCCGGCCCCAGCCCCAGCCCCAACCCCAGCCCCAGCCCCAGCACCAGCACCAGCACCAGCACCAGCACCAGCACCAGCACCAGCACCAGCACCAGCGCCAGGCACTGTCCTGGCCAGGGAAGGAGAGACCTTCACCGTGTCGACCGCCACCGTGGTCAAGTACGGCGCCGACACGCGATGGGTCACCAGGACCGTGACGGGCACGGTGAGCTGTACGAATGCCTACTTCGGCAGCGACCCAGCCCCCTTCACCGTCAAGTCCTGCGTCGCCGGCTGAGCTTGATCTCAAGCGCCAACTTTGGGGGCGAACCTCAATGCCGTCGGCCGAAAAAACGGCGTCTCCTCTGTCAGCGAAAGGAGGAAGATGCCCAACGGTCCCGCCTCATGAGGACGTCCACCATTTCAAGGCGCTGGCAACCGCAGAGCGCGCGGCGCAGCCGCATCCCAATGAAACCCTGGAGAGCAGAAATGGCAGACGACAAGACGAAGGTGGGCGGCCAGGACCGCACGCGCATCAACCTGAGCGAGGACTATGAAGTCAGGGACTGGTGCAAGTCGCTCGGCGTGACAGAGGAGCAGCTGCGCATGGCGGTGGCTGCGGTGGGCGACGAGGCCGAGACAGTTCGCGAGCACCTCGGGAAGAAGTGAGGCCGCCCTGCCCGGCAAACCACGCCATGCCAAGCTCCTGCGACCTACACACACCGCGCACACAGAATTCGCCGGAGTGAAGTGCTGCTCGCTTGGCGATGCGCCGCAGCACACCTTCAAAAAACTTCAGCTACGAGGCGCCGTCTGAAAATCAGGACAGTCGTCGGCATCGAGGAACCACCCCTCACAGGATGGGCGCCGAAGCGACCTCTACCAGCGCCGACGGACTGTCGCGCTGAAGCATGAGGCGACAAACTTGGGCCGGGCGTAGGACGTTGGCCCGCAAACCTTCGGCTGGCCCCGTAGCGCTTTTCGTTCCCTCGGCCATGCGCCAGCGGCATCTTCAGGAAGGTGAGCCCCATTGCGTTGCGCCTCGCCGACTGCGGCCCGTCGCCGATCGTGTACGGCGCGACCTTGCGTACGAGTCAATGGCGTCGCTCGATGAGTCACGTCTAGCGAGAAGCGATGCCGAAACGACGCTGCAGGTGCGGCCTGCCATCTGCTCGATGCGGTGCTCGACAGTAGCGCAAGCCATTGCGCACAGACCTTGACGGCGGGAACGCCGTGCTACGGTGAAGGGAGCAGCAAGCCAGCCCTACCCCACCCTTGCCTCCAGGCAAGCAGGCCTGCAGCAAAGCTGATGGCCGCGGGCGTCAGCGATGGAAGCCGAAGGGGCGAGACGGCACGAGCCGCTCGACGCGCAGCGCGACAGTAGCAACGCTCTCGTCCGACCCGCGCGGGCCATCAGCGTCGCCCGAGCACCGGAATGACTGCAAGCCGAGGCATGCGCGGCAAGAGCGGCATGCTTCAGCGGCACGCAGTTCGTCGCGCAGATGGGACTAATGCCCGACGTCACTTTCGAAGCCGATGAGACTGGCGTCTCGATCACGTCGATTCGCAAGCTTGAAGACGGCAGCACCTTCCGCCGCGTCGCCGCCGCCGTGCTGCCAACCTTGCGCGTCGTGCCGAACCCGCGCGTAGCGGTGTACGGGCGCGTCGAATCGATCGGCTGGGTCTTGCCCATCGACGACCACAGCTTCCGCATCTACACAGCCGGCCGCGTGCGCAATTCCTGTGAACTCGCGAGAGTGCGCTCCCGCATCAACGGCAAGTTGTGGGAAGAGCTCACCCCAGCCGAGCATCGGGACTTTCCGGGCGACTATGAAGCACAGGTGAGCCAGGGCGCGATCACCGCACATTCGGAAGAACATCTGGCCAGCAGCGACCGCGGCGTCGCGATGCTGCGTCGCCTGCTGCGGCGGCAGCTTGACGCCATCCGCGAAGGCCGGGATCCGGCCGGGACGAGCTTCAATCTCAACACGGCGCCGGTACGTTTCGAGGCAGGCAACTATCTCCTGGAGAAGCCAGCGCATGCCACATGACCGGGCGCGGCGCAGGGTGTCGTGGAACGGCATGTCGAGCGCGCTGCGCCTCGCGCGGCGCGGGCTCGAGGTCATCGTGCTCGAGGCCGAATTCTGCGGCCGCCACGCGTCCGGCGACTGATGGTCATGATCACCCATCGCGCGCCGCCCTTCGTCACGCCGGTGCTCAGCGCGACAGGCTGGCCACTGTCCGTTCGCTGGTGCCTGTCATGAGCGTAGTTTTCCCCAGCCTCCAGCCATGCTCCAAACGAGATATTCCGCAAGCGGTGGGTAGCGGCTACTGGCAAAGGATGTACTGACCTAGGCCGGAAGTGCAGCGGACAAACACCATCGCTCGAAACATACTTTCCTATCTAAGTCCTGATCGGGCCGTCGGATGGAAACTGGAAAGCTGCTCGCGATCTTGGAGGTTGCACAAGCCAGACGGTTTGCATGTCAGGCTCCAGGCTGTGGCCGCATTGTCTTTCGGCAGCTCTATGTCGTCTTCCACAGCGGAGGACTCGTCGTCCTGGGCGCAGGCTGCTATCGAAAGATGCTCGGTGCCGAGGTCTCAGCTCGGCCGCTGTATGGGGCGCCTGATGTCCGCCGTCTCACCGAGCGGGAGTGCAGCTTGCTCGCAGAGAATCCGGCTCAGCTGATGGCGGAGTTTGACGCGGGACATGGCTCCGCCTTCGGCACTCTCTCGGCGCGTCCGGGCCCGCGCGAGGCCACCCCGCGCGCGCGAATTCCTCGCTTGCCCATTTGGACCAGACGTCAGTTTGGTGCGCAGGCGGAGAAGGAGGTTGAAGCGCAATACGGGCGAAGCTCGGACCTCAAGGGCTGGCGTTCGCTGGTCGAGCTCCGAATCAGGGAGCTCGCGGACCGGGTCACCGCGTCGAAGGCGTAGCGGCCCAGCAGATGCTTGGGTGCAGATCTGACTCAGCGATGGCGTGCCGCTGCCTGGGGCTTCATGTTCAATAGGAGCCCGGCGGTGGTGTCGTCACCGATTTGAAGCGCTGCCCCGATGCGGTCATGTCGACGAGGCAGGATCGCGTCGCACCGACCAGCCCGCCCACCGACGCCTTGAGTGCGTCCGCGACGGGTGACTCGCCGGGGTAGGCGGGCGATAACCCCCATTTGCGCAGGACCCGGTTCACCTGGTGGATGCGAGCGGTTCTGCGCGTGACGGAGGTGTAGAAGGTCACTCCGATCGAAATCGACACGCGATCGCCGGGGCCCGTCCAATCAGGCACGGAACGCGTCATGTGCGGCGAGGTGCTCGGGAAGTACACGCCGTCGCCAGGACGTGCGTGGAACTCCTGACTGCGAGGCCGGAACTCTTCGCTGAATCGCACTTTCCTGAGCGAATGTGTGACGATGAAGTCCTCCACCGCCTCGGCCGGCACGATGGAGCGGTCTTGGTGGTCCCATACGTTCAGGATCTTGCGCCCGTGCAGCTGCAGCCAGAAGTTGTTCTCGCGATCGATGTGGAAGGGCGTCACCGAAGGCGGTGCCGAGATGAAGACGAAACCGTTCACCATGAAGATGTCGGGCTGCTCGCACTCGACGGTTCCACGCAAGGTGTCCACGATGGCGAGAAGCAGTGCTTGGTAACGCGGAATGGTTTCGATGTTGTAGAGGGCGACCGACGAACCCGGCTCCTCCATGCGCTCGAAGTGTTCGTCGATGCTGCGCCCGTCCGGATGCCGGCTGTCGTGCGCGATGGTGGAGGCGACTGTGAGGCCAGGCCTCATGAATCGACACTGCCCCAACGGAGCGAGCTCCTTTCCTAGTTTCAGGAGTTCAGGCACCTGGAAGAGCGGATGCCCGTGAAAGTTGTGATGCAGGGTGGCGATCCGATGCATGGAGAAGCGCGCGGGATCGTCTGCCCACACGCGATACGTCGTTGGCGGCGGCTCGGTACGCCAGCCGATGCTTATGTCTTGTGCGTCTTTCATGACCGAAATCTTCGGCCATATGTAGTACTTTGGTTCTTTTTGTAACGCATCGCGTAGCCGAAAATGTGAATAATTCACATTTTTTCGGGCTGAGGAGCGTCAACCATGCAAATGATCGGGCGGGGGCTAGGGAGCGAGGCCGCAACACAACGATGTACCGCCTGAACCGGCCAGTACACCGGGCACAAACGCGCCCTTGCGCGAGCTCTTGAAAGAAGCCGGATTTGTCGGAGGCGTTTTCTCGGCGCTGGCCCTTTTAGTCGTCGCGTCGGTGGGGCGCTAAAGCCACAAGACCCGATTTCCTCCATCAGGTGGTGCGAAAAATGAGCCGCACAGGCCATACCTCGGCCCCTTGATCGCTGCCGACGCTCTGAAAAGCGCGCTGAAGGCGCAGCAGATTCCCATTTTTCTAATGCGAACGCCGCGAACTGCGCTCGCCGCTCCGGTTAGCTTGGACGGCAGACCGCTTTCAGTCTGAAGTCGACTCTGCAGCGGAAGCGGTGGTCGCCAGCAAAATGCTGAGCTTCGGCTGTCGGGCCACAAGCGGTCGTCCAAGCAGAGGAGCCACAGGCACATGAAGACTGAATCACGGCCTACTCTCGCAGGCAGGAAGCCCGATGCTTTCGAGATGAAGGTGCGATTGGGATGCGGGGCACTGCTGGGCCTGGTAGTCGGCTTGGGCATGTGTGTCAGCCTGTGGCCGCTGAGCACCCTGGGCGCATGCATGCTTATGGGGTTCGACATTGCCGCCTGCGCCGTCTGCGCAGCTCAGTTCGGTGACAGTTTCTGGTCAAATCTTCGCTGGCTGCAGTAGTGGTCCGCACGCGGCTGCCGGCCAGGACCTGACCTTCGTACGAAGGATGCGACTTGCCTACTTTTTTGCCATCTTGCTGATTTCTCCCGGTGCTTCTGTGGCACAGCCGCCTCCTGTTTTTCGGGACTACAAGAACGGTTTGGACGTGCGTTTTGATGGCCGAGCAGTAGATTTCTCGCCTGACGAGAAGAACGCTCTGGCAACCCACTTTCATCGTGTCCCCAAGGACTTCCCCGAGCATGGCTCGTGTTCATCAATTGTTGGGCATGCGGATGTGAGTGAGGGGGACGAAATGATTCAGTTCAGCTTGTCGAAAGCACGAGCGGAAGCCGTTGCCAACGCTCTCGTTCGACCCCCGGCGGCCACCCAAATTCCCCCACCTTCGGTCACCTCAAATTCCTCCACCCTGAACGAGGTGTGACGACGAGCTGACGCTAGTTGCCTACCTCCGGGGCGATCCCGGGCAGGACGTTACCTTGACCCCCCTCTGTACGAGGGGAGACCGGAGTGAACGTCTTGAAGCCGCATTTGAAAACGACGATCTCGACCCTGCTTGCCAAGGGGTCCACGCAGCGCGAGGTTGAACGGATCACGGGGGTGGACCGCAAGACGATCCGCTCCTACCAACAGCGCTTTGCCGAGGAGTGCTCAAATTCCCCCGGGGTGGCCACCGTGGATAGCGAATGAAAGGGC
>NZ_JAGGNV010000108.1 GCF_018614955.1 Variovorax paradoxus | reverse complement strand
CAGAATAGTTGACGCCGGGCAGGTCAGGAACTGCACGCCATGCGAACGCTGGCGCGGCCATTGAGTTCGAGGTCACGCACGCATTTCACCCCTGGCGGGGCACGCGCTTCGTGCTCGCCACGCGCAAGAAGAACTGGGGCGAAGACCGCGTGATGTTCTTCGATGAGGACGGGCATCTGCGCTCACTGCTGGCATCGTGGACCGACGTGGACGAACCGGACGCATTCGCCCATGCCGCCGCCGGTCAATCGTGGTTGCGTACGGACGATCTGGTGCGCCTGAGGGCGCTCGTTGACGAGGTCCGCAGCGCACTGCAGCGGCGCAAGGGCGTAAAGAACAATACGCCGCAATCGTAAGCCGCTATACGCCGCATCATGCTGCAGGCAATCACTTCTCTACTTCACGAAGCGATGACAAATAACTGGCAATTCACCCGATATGGCCTCGCCAAATACGGCTTGACAGTCCGGTATATGCGGCGTATTGTGACTTACACACAAATCACACGCAGCATCATGACCAAGCACCCGACCAAGACCGATCGACTGCGCGAGCTCGGTGCGCTGAACCCGCAGCCGCAGCGGGTGCGCGCCGCGTGGTTCGACAGCGCCGGCTTCTTCGACGCCAACGACCTCGTGCAGGTCAAGTACGAGATGCTTCGTCATGCGCGCCAGGACGGCGTCACCAAGGCCGAGGCGGCCAGCCTGTTTGGCCTGTCGCGGCCGACCTTCTACCTGGCCGAGGCCGCCTTCGCGCGCGACGGGATCAGCGGCTTGCTGCCCCAGGCCCGTGGACCGAAGTCGGCCCACAAGCTCACGCCCGAGGTGATGACCGTGATCAACGAGCACCACCACGGCGGCGGCCCGATCCAGGCGCGCACCCTGGCCCAGCTGGTGCAAAAGCAACTGGGCATATCGGTGCACCCGCGAAGCATCGAGCGTGCGATCGCGCGGAAAAAAAAACGCTGAAGCATCGGCCCGCTATCGACCCTTCAAAGTTGCCCATGAGTGCGTGCCAAGCCTACGAGACCTTGCGCTGCCAGGTGCTGCAGGGCCAGGCTCGGCCCGATGGACTGGGCGCGATCGTCTTCCACGGCATGTCGCGCGGCCTGGTGGTGCTGCTCAGTGCGCCGCCGCTGGCCTCGTCTTCATCTGCGGAGACCTCCGAAGCAGCGCCGGTCCCCGTGGCACACGATCCGCAACTCGTGCGCCTGCTCGCCAACATGTTGCTGCTCACGCAGTCGAGGGATGAGTATGCCTACTGACTATGCCTTGAAGATCAACGCCGATCATCTGCGGCGCGACGCATTCGTCTACGTACGTCAGTCCACGCAACGCCAGGTGTTCGAGAACACCGAGAGCACCAAGCGCCAGTACGCGTTGCGCGATCGCGCGGTCGCGATGGGCTGGCCACTCGAGCGTGTACACGTCATCGACAATGATCTGGGCCTCTCAGGTGCCCAGGCCCGCGATCGCGACGGCTTCCAGCACCTGGTCACCGAGGTGGCGATGGGCCATGCCGGCATCGTGCTGGGCCTGGAAGTCTCGCGCCTGGCGCGCAACAACGCCGACTGGCAACGCCTGCTCGAGTTGGCAGCCATGTCGCGCACGATCATCAGCGACGAAGATGGCGTGTACGACCCGGCGCACTTCAATGACCGGCTGCTGCTCGGCTTGAAGGGCACGATGAGCGAGGCGGAGTTGCACATCCTGAAGTGCCGCCTGCAGGGTGGCATCCTCAATAAGGCTCGGCGTGGCGAACTCGAGATGGGGCTGCCGATCGGGTTCGCCTACGACGCCAACGCCCGCTTGGTGCTTGATCCGGATCGGCAGATCCAGGACACGGTCAGGCTGCTGTTCGACACCTTCCGCGAGACCAAGTCGGCCTGCGCGGTGTTGCGCCGCATGCGTGCGCAGAACGTGCTGTTCCCGCGGCGCATTCGCCGTGGGATCGGCAAGGGGGATCTGCTGTGGGGCGCGCTGAACCACTCTCGGGTCATACAGCTCCTGCACAACCCGCGGTACGCCGGTGCGTTCGTCTATGGGCGCACACGCGGCGCGTACAACGCCGACCTCAAGCATGTCCAACGCGCCGTGAACCGGGAGCACTGGCAGGTGTTGATCCGTGACGCCCACGCGGGCTACATCTCCTGGGAGGAATTCGAGCGCAACCAGATCACGCTCCGGGAGAACGCGTTTGGGTTCTCCAAAGGCTTGCGCGGGGGTGCGCCGCGCGAGGGAAACGCATTGCTTCAGGGACGAGTGCTCTGCGGCCAGTGTGGCGCACGCATGCGCGTGCACTACGAACTGCTGAGCGGACAGCTGCAACCCTACTACCGTTGCAACGAGCAGCTGTTGCGCAATGCCGAGCGTCCGTGCCTGTGGGTCAAAGGCGTGGCCATCGATCAGGCGATTGGCGCGTTGCTGCTCGAGACGGTTGCACCCGCAGCCATCGAGGTGGCGCTGGCCGTTCAGCAGGAGATCGCGCAGCGCGTCGAACAAGCTGGCGAGCTACGCCAGGCACAGCTTCAACGCGCCCGGTATGAGGCCGAATTGGCTCGTCGTCGCTACGCCAAGGTCGATCCCGACAACCGGCTCGTTGCCGACGCGTTGGAAGCTGAGTGGAACGATCGGCTACGTCAACTCGATGCTCTGCAGCGCGACCATGAGCGCCAGCAGCAGGCCGACCAGTCGCTAATGGACGAGCCGGCGCGCAAGCGCATTCTCGAACTCGCGCGGGACTTCCCGCGCGTGTGGAATGACCCACGAACCAGCGCGGTCGAGCGCAAGCGGATGCTTGCCTTGTTGATCGAGGACGTGACGCTCGTCGGGGGTGCGCAGACCACCGTCAATGTCCGCTGGCGCGGCGGGCGCATTCAGACACTGTTCGTCGACAGGCCCGTGCCCATTGCGCGCATTCGACGCACGTTGCCGGAGGTGGTGCAACTCATCGACGAACTGTTCGAGACCTTGTCGGACCGAGAGGTCGTCAAGCGGCTCAACGAGCTCAATCACCGCAACTGGCTTGGCGAACCCTTCACGATAGCGAAGGTCACGCATGTACGCATCGTCTATGGCCTGAAGAGCCGGTCCCAGCGGCTGCGTGAGCGCGGAATGCTCACTGCCAAGGAGGTCGCCAGCCAACTCGGTATATCGACCACCACGGTCCACCAATTCGTGCGTACGGGGCTGCTCAAGCGGCATCTGTACGGCAACCGTCGATGCCTCTACGAACCGCCAGGTGATGTCAAATTGATCAAGGGTGTCCCCAGCCGCGCTGGCAGCCGCCCCCCGCGTTTAATCGCCGTCCAACCGTCTGAACGAGGTGCAATATGAAATCAACGCCTTGTCTTTTGGAGAACGCGGGCGCGCTGCAAGGACCGAGGTGCCGTAATAGCGGGCGAAGTCCTGCACCGTGTCGTTGGCGCGGGGCTCGTAGCGGTCGGCCGAGGCGATCACGGCCGTGGCGTTGTCGGGGACGACAAGCGCCGGCACACCCTGATAGAAGTGCAGTGCCCGCACCATGCCTTCGATCCAGTCGTCCAGGCGCTGCGTGGGCGTCGCGCAGGCGAACACGCAGCTGGAGGCGGCCATGGCCGAGACGAAGACCTGGGCGCGGGCGCCATCGCTCAGCGGCACCGTGGAGCCGGCGTAGTCGATGAACATCTTCTCCCCGGCGCGTCGGTGCTGGCGCATCGAGCGCTTGAGCGTGGCGGCGAAGGCCTTGTAGTGCTCGCAGAACTGCGTGTAGCGCCAGGTGCGGCCCTGCGGATTCGCCTCCACGTATTCCTGCCACAGCAGCATCAGCGTGACGCCCTTGCGGTCGAGTTCGCGGTGGATGCGGCCCCAGTCGGGCACGACGACGGGCAGCGCGGCTGCCGAGCGAGGTTGCAGCGCAGTAGAGAGCTGCTGTTCGCTCCAGTCCTGGACGGTGTCCCAGTCCAGGCCGGCTGCGGTGGCCAGGCCGACGTACTTGGCGACGACGCCCTTGGAGATCTTCAACGTGGCGGCGACTTGCTCGTGCGAGAGCTGGGCGTGCCACTTCAGGCGGAGAACATCTTTGATCATGCGTAGAGAGAGTTGTTGCTTGGGCATCCGCGGCTCGAGGGCAAAAAACCGTCGAGGGTAGGAGACCCGGGTTGCGTTCTCTACGCAGCACTGCCGGCTGGATCGGCGCCCTTCTTACGGGGCGCCGTCACGGCGGTCACGATCGCCGAAATGGGCGGTCACGATGACCGAAATGGCCGGTCACGATCCCGAAACGGTCGGTCACGATGAGCCGAAATGAAAGCTCGGTCACGATGACCGAAATCCACGGTCACGATGCCGAAATCGGCGGTCACGATGCGCCGAAATACGCACGTGGAGGGACGGCATGTCCAGCGAGGCCTTGGACATTCTGATCAGCGCCGCGAAAGCGAAACCTCTCGATTGGGCCATCCACACATTGATCCATACGCTCGACATGCCGGCGGCGCAAGAATTGATAGTGCGCATGCGTGCCGACGCCGAGGAGAAGGCTCAAACCGAGGGTTGTGAGTATCCGTTCTGGCTCAGTCGAATGCATCTACGGACAGACTCGAGGAACGTAGGTCGCTTCTCAGAAGCAACCAGGCAACGCCTGCTCGACATCTGGCACGGCAACCCAACGGGATCCCCCGTTCGCCGCCAAGCTTTCGAGGTTCTTCTATCGCGTACGACAGTCGACGACCTGCCGGCACTCCGGGGCATCGGACCGGACGAACGCCCCCTCTTTGAAGGCGCGCTGTTTCGTCGAATCGAACTTGGCGACGGACTAGCTGTGCCAAAGTTCCTCCAGCACGTTGCTAACTCCGATACCGGGTTTTGGTGGCAGGCTGCGAGAGCTTGGTGGTGCCCCGCGTTCACCGAGGAGCTAGACAATGAACTCGACCGCCGCCGCGGGCGCAAGCGCGATGGACTGAAGGGGGCCGAGCAGTCAGACTGGATTGTCCGGGAATTGCTATGCGAACTCCCCGTTGCAGACGCAGAGCGCCTACTTCTGGGACATTGGGATCACATCAGCGACTCAAGCGACTTTGTGCAGGCCGCGTTGTACGCCGAGTCAGCGTCCACTCGAGCGGCCGCTGCTGCCGCGCTCAGGACTACGCCAGACCCGATGCGGCTTCTTGAACACATTGACCATAATTGGCAAATCGGCGGCACGGACAACAAAGGCCGATTAACGCTTTCGCGCGCCCGCGCACTTCAGCCGCACCTCAACTTGCTCTCCGAACATTGCGTGCAGTCCCTGTGGGACGCTGCCAATATTGAGGGTCACTTCGACTGGCGAAAGTCGCACCTGGATGGTCTGCTCCAATCTCGTCAGTACGGCCACGAATTCTTGCGAGACGACGGGGTCGAGGCCGCGCTTACCGACCTTGAAATGGCGGAGCCCAAAAGCATATGGCGGAGCGCGTGGCTCGAGCGGTACGTGGAAGCAGGGGGCAAGCCTGAGACCGCGTTCGCCATTGTCGGGCGGTGGCTAACCAAGCGAGGGACTATGGAAGCCCTAGAAGTTGCCGCAGCATGTGTTGCTGATCAGGGTTCCCGCGCAGATTTACGGATACTGCAAGGCGATGGTGCGCCCAGCGGACTCGAAGCTGATGCAATTCGGCACGATGCGCGCTTCGCCGTATACCGACGAACGCTCTCATAGTGCAGCGTCACCGACCTTTTATTCCTTGGGCAGTGCCCGTTCGTAGACGCTAACCACGTTATCGCTGCCGTTTGGATCCCCGAACGAACGATTCGTTGGCAGGCCTCTGAATCTGCGCGCCCTAACAAGCTGGGCCTGTTGGCGGGCTGGGAAAGTCCAGGATTTTGCAGGCGACATCCGCGTCCTGGGTTCTGAGTTCCAAGAGCTAGAACACGGCGAACAGGGCGCCTCCTAATATGGTTCTGTCGGCAACAGCTCAGTTGTAAACGCCGTACTCGAGCCGCATCAAGAACTCGTGAACGACGCGCGCACCCTCTTCAGTGCGAAGCAGGTCGATCGGGCGCGCGCCGTTCAATCCCATCGCGGGCGAGCGGATCCATTTTCTGGCGACCTCACGGGTGCCGAGAACATCGACCGCCTTGGACAAGGTCCGTGTAACCGTCGCCCTGTGAGCCGAATCTTTCATCTTGCGAGACACAACCGTACCCTTCAGATTTGAGGCGTTGCTGACGCACCATAGCCCGATTCAGGTTAGACAACCCCTCCGTGCTGAATTGCATTGAGCAGCGAGCGCACTCTCTCTGAACCGCCAGCGGCAGCAAGCTCTGCAGGCGTACGGCCTTCAAGAAGGTCATGCGGCTTGTGCAACCAAGCCTGTGCCTCTGCGCCAAACACGTGCGCGGCAAGGATCGGTATTTCTGCTTCGGACCGATGCAGAGTGATTCCCGCGTTCACCGAAGAGCCGATCTCTATGACCAGCCCCGAGTCGAAGTCCTTGTTCTCGAACTTCCCGTGCTGGTTCGGATAGCCACGCGGCTTGCAAATCACCCGGCACCCGTCGATCTGGTAGTCGAAGCTGTCATGCGTGTGTCCATGCACCCAAAGCACGGGCACCTTGAAGAACTCGGGCTGCATCTCGCTGACGAAGCCACCGGAGACCCAGTCCTCAGCGAATCGCGGTGCAAGCGACTTGCGATGTGGCGCATGGTGCGTGACCACTATAGTGGGCCCATGGAATGGCTCAGCGAGCTTCCTGCGCAGCCAGGAACGGTGCCGCTGGTGGATCTGTAGGGTATCCATTGGCACCAGTCGCCGCGTACCCCGTGTGTTCGAGGTCTTCGGATCGTCGATGCGGATGGCCGAATAGTCGGCTAGGTAGCGCGAGCATTCCGTCATCGAACGGTCGCGATCTGACAGCAGACGGACGGGCTGACCCGCAAACCCAGGCGCCTCGATGCTCAGGCGAAAGTCGGTCCACAGGGTGCAGCCGAGGAAGCGCACGCCACCGATCATGGTTTCGTCGCACTCGAGGAATTGAACGTCGTGTTCTCGAGCCTGGCGACGCATCTCGCCCAGTTCCTGGTCCAACACAGATCCGTAGTACTCATGGTTCCCGGCGATCTGCACGATCGGCTTGTCGCCGAAGCGAGCGGGACTTCGCAGCCATCGCGGAGCCACTCGACCGGGCGCGACGATGTCGCCCGCCAGGATGGCTACGTCGTACTCGAGGTCCTTCGGCGCTTCGAAGGTTTCGAACTCAGCGTGCAGGTCGGAGAGGATGAGCAGCTTCAAGGTCGCTCCTTCAATGAGAATCAGCGACTGCGGCTGCCAACACTCGCATGTGCGACATACCCTGCTCCAGGGCTCGGGCCGTGATCATGTCCGCAGCGCGAAGGCGATTCCGGCGCCAACGTTTTCCCGACCGAAGCAGGACCTCGGTTAGGGAGGATGGCGCGTAGAGATCCTTGTTCATCTAACAGCTCACCACAGGGCCAAGGATGAGAAGCTCAATGCAGCACGCGGGGTGAGCACTCTTCGCTCGCCTGCTCATCTGCAAGATCATCAAACGTAATGTAGAGACGGCCGCTCTCCAGAGCGGTGGCCACAGCATCCCTCACGGCATGGTGAATCTCACGAGGAGTCAGGTGTGCCAGCTTGTGCGCGAGCCTTGGCTCCGGCTCCGCAAAGCCAGGCACGTTCAACTCGGCGACGGCGCTGGCGACCACCACCCGGGCTGCACGCAAAGCCTCTTCGCCCGTGAGCGGAAGGATCTCAAACTCCCGAAAGCGTGATCGCAGCGGTGCAGGTACCTTGCTCGGATCGTTGGACGTAGCGATGTACATTGCCAGGCTCGCATCAAACTCCAGATCCAGGGAAGCATCCCGTACCTTCTGCGCAGTCAGGGGCTCGAGCAAAGAATGCAACGGTGCCGTGGGGTCGTAGCTCGCTCCGCGCGACACCTTGTCTAGCTCCTCGATGAGGAAAATTGGATTGGCGTGTTGACCTAGTACAACCTCTTCGAAGACGATGCCTGGGGAAGCTGTGCTCCAGTGCCGCTCGCTCCCGAGCAGCAGCGCAGTCGTTTGGGCGTTCTCCATCGAATGCCGACGGATAGGAGCTCCAAGCGCCTTTGCAAGCGCGTTGGCATAGCAACTCTTGCCGATGCCCGGCATTCCCCACAGATGCAATGGTGGAATTGTGAGTGGACCGCTGCTTCTGGCAGAAAGCGCGACTTGCTTGGCCACGTAGCTTGTGACGGCGCGGAAATGCGGGTGGACACGATACAGGTCGTCGAGCGAACGGCGCCAGATGTCAGGCACGAAGATCGGGTTGGCAACGGCGCGCAGCGCGCCCTTGCTTTTGAGCTTATCGAGGAACTCCCGCTCGCGCCGCTGGTAATCTCGATCTCTCATCGACGAAACCTTCTCCGCGACGCGAGCGAGCTCTTTCGAAGTGACCACAGGGTGTAGCCTAGCCCGGTTTCGCCGACTAACCCCTCGGTCGAAGGCCTTGGAAAAGGCAAGGTCGCCTTCGAATTTGGCCGTGCTTTGGGGCTGAGAAACGCCAGGAGCGCTCGATTGCTCCAGGCGGGTTCGTTCCAGCTTCAGACGTTGTTCGTCGGCACGCTTCAGCCATATGGCGCGCTGCTCCTCGATGAGATCGTTCGTCAGACCTGTCGGGAGCCAAAGTTCAAGCGAGTCCGACCCGTCCCTGATGTTCGACATGCGTAGTAGTGAGAATCCGCAAGGCGCGGCAGGCTCAAGATCGATGGCCGCACGCCTGCCATGACCGCTATTCACCTCGCCTCCCATTCGATTGAATGTCGCCACAGGCCTTCGAGCCCTTCCTCATGCTGCCCATTGAGCTTCTCTGGCTGATGAAGGGGGCAGAGCGGAAGCTCTCGACCGAAGTACCGGGCTCTCGTGGTCCGAGCGCCGCAAACCATGCAGGATTCGCTCGTTAGGCGCTCAGCCTCGTTCACGATCCTATCGATCGATCTGGCGAGATCGTCTGCAGGGTCGTGGGAGACAAGAACCATCGCCCTTCGCGACTGATGCGCCAGCTCGACCACGTAGCGGGACCCTTCGCCAAGGGAGTACAGGAAGCGCGCCGCACCGTCTTCCTCCTCAATCTGCACCCAGTGAAAGGCGAGCGCGCTGTGCGATAGCACGTGTTCGATCTCCCCGCACGCCGCCGCCAGGATCGGGTTCCAGCCCCGATACAGCGTCAATCCGAGGTGTCGTCCCCAGAACATTGCCGGGAAGCGAGCCCTCGGTGAATGCCGCGCCGTAGGTCGAACCTGTGGGAAATATCTGGCGTAGGTGATGTCGAGCTCAATTGATCCCTGGCTCTTCTGAGGCCCTGCTGAATGGTGACGTTGCTCCATTTCGCTGGCTCCTACGTCCAAGCGTGATCGCGCTTCTGCCTGTCCTCTTCGTAGCCCCTGTCAAGCTTTCCCCAAAAAAACGACCTTTGTAGCAGCTTGACAAGAAGCGGCTTGTAGCATAGATGCGGGTGCATAGAAGCGCAAGAACTCGTTTGTGACAAACGAACACAGCGCGGCTGGACCTCGAAACGCGGGAGAGCTGTTGCTGGGGCTAGGTGGCGGATGGCCATTCGATGAGGCTCTGGGCTCGCTTCCGCTCCGTAGCGCCGACCCCCTCCCAACGCCGTGCGCCCAGACCACAAGCTGCGTCAGAACTCTTGCAGCGGTTCCTCCTTAGCTGCAGACCCCAGCTTCGACCCAGATTATTGGTCTGCGCCTTCACTTTGTGGCATACATCAGGGTGCATAAATGCGCACAAGCGACGAGATTCGTTGCATGCGTACCCAGCAGGATCCGGCGTTGCTCCGGGCGTTCTCGGCAGAGCTCAAGGCTCGCCGCGCAGCGCTTGGTATCAACCAGGAGGGGCTCGCATTTGCGGCCGGCGTCAACAGGTCGTTTGTCGCTCGCCTTGAGACCGGTTCATCGTCCCCTTCGCTGACAAGTTTGTTCCGTTTGGCGGCCGGGCTCGAAACTGATCCCGCTGAGCTAGTTAGTTCAATAGCCAAGAGATACAGGAAAGAGCATCGAGTGGCTGCGTCGAAGACGTCGCTGCGGCATCGACTGAAGAACACTGTTTGAGCCGTCGCCAATAGCCTTCCCGCCTTAACGGCTGAAGAGTGGATTTGCGACAAGAATGATATTGCTCGCATTCGACGAAGGGCCGTGTTCAAACGTACCTGCTCGACCGCCTCCTGCTGGCATGGGCGCAGTGCAGTCGACCCGGTCGCGCTCTCAACTGGCCTCAAACGCGGGGAGCGAGCCTTGACGCCCAGCGCGACGCGTGAGCAACTTTTCGATGCTATTAAAGTCCAACTTCATCCGAACCTTGGAACTTCATTCAATGACTCAAAACTACAAGCAGATTCAACGGCAAATCGAGACGCTTCAGCGCCAGGCGGAGAAACTTCGGCGACAAGAAGTTGGGGGAGTGGTGGACCGCATCAAGGTTGCCATCAAGCATTACGGACTGACCGCAGAGCAACTCGGATTTGGCGCGACGTCTGGCTCCGCCAAAGCGGAACTGAAGAAGTCCCCCCCGGCTCGGTCAGCAAAATACACCGACGGACAAGGCAACATTTGGTCGGGCATGGGCAAGCGGCCCTACTGGCTGCGTGACGCGCTCAATGCTGGCAGGACGCTCGAAGAATTCGCTGCGAGCTCATTGCTCACAAAGGCGAGTAGTGCAAAGGTTAAGACAGTGAAGAGGTGGAAGTCAAAGGTGCTCTATCGCGACCAGGCTGGCCACACCTGGACCGGGATGGGCCCTCGGCCGAGGTGGCTGAAAGAGGCGCTCGCTGCAGGTCAAACTCTCGAGCAACTCGCTGCCTGAGAGTCAACTGCAGCTGGCATAGCTGTCAACCTTCTCGTCGTTCCGGTACCCGAGGCGAAAAATGCCGGCAACGCGACAAGAGGTCGAACGCTGCAGCTTGCTATGAACAGGGCCGCAGCCGCCCGGCCCTAGTCTCTGCAGCCAACGCCTCATCCCTCAAGCGGCGGGGAACGTCTGGGTAGATTCTCCGCAGCAGGTCGAATTCTCGACTGGTGAGGTTGGCGTCCGTGATCTTTCTGTCGATGACTTCGAACGCCAAGATCTCACGCTGCTGAACCAACGCTGTTCGCTCTACGGTTTGGCGGGCTCAGTCTCACCCAAGTGACCCTGACCCTCCCAGCCTGCGATGAACACCGTGGCTTCTTCCTCAAGCAGGAGGATCGCGGCGGCCTGATCGTATTGCTGGCCAGCCAAGGCGATGCGGCATTTGTGAGCCCCACCCTGGTACAGGTCTGCATGGCCAGCGACGAAACCTTCTTCAAGCTTGGTCAGGAGGATTCGGACGGACCATCCTTTGTGGTCGAAGCGCTTCACCTCGAACTCACCATCGGCGTCCACAGCACCTCCCGAGGATTGCGAACGCTGCCGACCGGCCGCGAATGGTTGCAATTAAGCCCTTTGACTTACTGAGCGTCAACAGGGGCAACCAGTGTGAACCAATCAACGGCAGCCACGCCGGACTCTGTGGCTGCGGCGCGGGTCGCGCCGGAGATCAGCGGGCAACGAAAGTCTGACGCCCCGCCTATCGAAGCGTCGAAAGGCAACCGAAGGCCCTTCGACGGCCGCAACCGAGCTTTTGTGCCCGCCTGCTTGGTTCCTCGGTTTCGCTTCACACGGGCGCAGCTATCCCGGAATCAGTTGACCTTAAGCTGCATCCGGCGGGAGTACGATGCTGAACCAACGGGAACTAAAGTTGTCCTCCCCAAAGACTCCGGCGCTGACGCGTCGCAGGCGTCGAACTCCAGCACCGAACAGGCATTCTGGGCGGGTGTCCGATGCGCATCGCGATCGACACACAGTCCAGGCGCGCGAGCCACTCGGGGCGGCTGGCAAGGGTCCCTGGCAAGTCGCTTGGGTGTTGCTCGTTCCCTTGGCACTTTGGCTGAGTCTCGCCAAGACCGCTTTGGTGATGGATGCACTGCTCGCGGCGCCGGAAAATGGCGCCGGATGGGTGGCGCTGTTGAAATGGCTCTGGTGGTTCGTTTCCCTGCGCTTCCTGCTCGCGCTACTCGCGGGCTATGCGATCCA
>NZ_JAGGNV010000107.1 GCF_018614955.1 Variovorax paradoxus | reverse complement strand
AACGCGACCGCGCCCTCCTCCTGTTTGCCTGGGCCACCGGCGGGCGCCGCCGATCCGAAGTCGCCGCCGCCACGCTGGAAAACCTGCAGCGGGTGAACGCCGAGTCCTTCGTCTACACGCTGGCCCACTCGAAGACCAACCAGAGTGGCGACCTGCGCCCCGAGGATGTGAAGCCGCTGGTGGGCAGCGCAGCGGCGGCCATGACCGAATGGCTCGCGGTGCTCAAGGCGCATGACATCCAGGAAGGAAAGATCTTCCGGCGCATCCGCAAGGGCGGGCATCTGGGCGAGCCCCTCGCGCCCGCGGCCGTGCGAGACATCGTGAAGGAGCGGTGTGCGCTGGCGGGGGTCGAGGGAAGTTTCAGCGCGCACTCGCTGCGCGCGGGATTCGTGACCGAAGCCGGCCGTCAGAACATGCCGCTGCCCGAGACGATGGCGATGACTGGGCATCAGAGCGTGGCGACCGTGGTGGGGTACTTCAGGGCGGAGAGCGCGCTCGGCAGCAAGGTCAGCCGCATGCTCGACGAGGAGTGAACGGCGACGTTGGACCCAGGAGAACTTCGCCGACCTCGCATAAACCGTAGTGCAAACTGCGGCGAAACGGAAATGTACATGATGGTAATATACAATCTATGATTGACTTGAGCAGTGTTACGGGGTTCAACTGGGATGACGGCAATGCCCGAAAGAACGAAAAGCATGGTGTTTCCATGGCCGAAGCTGAGCAAGTCTTCTTCAACGTGCCCTTGCTGCTTTTGGAAGATGCCACCCACAGCCATCAGGAACCCCGGCTCCACGCCTTGGGCAAGACCGATGACGGACGCCCATTGCACATCACGTTCACTTTGCGCCAATCGAGCCTGTTGATCCGCGTCATTTCAGCCAGGGACATGCACCGAAAGGAGCGAGCCATCTATGAACAAGCAGACTAAAGCGATCCCGAAGTTCTCTACCGAAGCGCAAGAGCGTGCGTACTGGGAAAAGCATGACTCCACGGACTACCTTGACTGGTCGAAAGCCAAGAACGCTACGCTGCCCAACTTGAAACCCACCACCAAGACGATTTCGCTGCGCTTGCCTCAGCACCTGCTGGACTCGATCAAGGTCGCGGCGAACGCACGCGATGTGCCTTATCAGTCGCTGATCAAGGTCTGGTTGCAGGAAAAACTGCACACTCACTGAGCAACCGGCGGGTTTCGTACATGAACATGTGGAGCCCAGCTGCGCGCCTTCCCGAGGGATGTGACGCAGGCGGCATTTCAGGCGGCTAACGAACTCTATTCAGAAATGTCGGACAAAAGTCCCACATTCAAGGGTCTTGTGCATTCGATGTGACGCTCTCAGGAAGGCCGGATGATGAAGGTCTTCAATTCAAACATCGAGGGCACGATGATCGTCATCCCTGGACTTTCGCGGTCACTTGACACCGTTGGCAAGCGCGTCGTCTCTCCACAGCAGACTTTCTCGGAACGGATGGATCTTCTTGCCGCCGCTGGTCAAAGGCGAACCATCCGCCTGCGCGAGGCACAGCGCTGGCTGGGGTAATCGTATTTTTTCGACATACTGACACGGTCGTGGTGGTCGCCGACGCCTCGGACGCTTTCGACGGGTTGATCCGGAACCCTCAGCCCCTCAGCCACAACGCGCGCGGAAGTAGTAGATTGGCGGGCCCCATCCCCGGAGGATCCCGCCGTGTCGTTCGCCCAGCGCTTCATTGGCGCGGAGACCCTTCCCGCCAGGATGTCCGAGCTCGACGTCCAACAGTTCTTCAGCCTGAGCAAGGACGACATCTCCGCAATCTGCGAGCGGTTCCGTGACGACCAACGCGTCGCTGCAGCCATCCAGTTGCTCTTTCTGCGGGCAAGCGGTTCGACCAGGAGCTTTTTGGCAATCGAACAGAAGACGTCTTTGCGAAAGCGCGGGCCCTGCTTTCGGCCCTGGAGCACGGCGGGCATCAAGCACTTGTCAGCGAGGCTGGACAGGCGGGATCGGGCCGCCAGAGCGTCACAGTTCAAAACTGGCGCTGAACTTGTCCGAGCGAGAGGAGATTTCGCGTGCCGTGGTGGCTGGTTGTCGATCCGAACTATTGCCATGCCCCTTGGGCGAGCGCCGTCCATGGTCAGCCGCGAGATCAAGCGCAGCGGTGGTCAAGGATGTTATCGGGCGCATCAGGGCAATTCAGCGTCGCGGAGAAACCGGCGTACGCGGGCTCCTACGATGACCGGCGCTGCCCCGCCGGCGAAGCCCGGAGCGCCGATGCGCTAAAAAGCGTCTTCCACAGCCGCAGTGAAACTGCGCGACCTCACCCGCCGCCAATGGCCCCCCGCTCGATGACCCCGCTCGCCATCGCCCTCCGCCCGCCACTGCTCATCGTGCTGAACACCGGTTCGGGCCGTGGCGAGGCCGCCGACGCCCGACGGACCATCGAGACCGGCTGCACCGCAGCGGGCCGCGAGCACCGCATCTACGAGGTTGACGGTCCCCGCAGCCTGCAGACGTGTGCACGCGAGGCGGTCGAGCACGCCCGCGCATCTCAGGGCGTGGTGGTGGCCGCGGGCGGTGACGGCACCATCAACGCGGTGGCGCAGGCCGCGCTGGGCAGCGGCTGCGCGTTCGGCGTGCTGCCGCAGGGCACCTTCAACTACTTCAGCCGCACGCATGGCATTCCGAGCGATACCGGCCAGGCGCTGCAGGTGCTGCTGAACGAAATGCCGCGCGCCGTTCAGGTGGGCCTGGTCAATGACCGGGTGTTCCTGGTCAACGCGAGCCTCGGCCTCTATGCCAAGCTGTTGGAAGACCGCGAGGCCTTCAAGGCCCAATACGGCCGGCATCGCTGGGTGGCCTTCTGGTCGGGGCTGCTCACGCTGGTGCGCGGCCACCGGCCGTGGTACCTCCACATGTCGTGGCACGGGCAGCAGCGCGACATCCGCACCCCGACCCTGTTCGTGGCCAACAACGCGCTGCAACTGCACCAGGTCGGCCTGCCCGAAGCCGATGCCCCGGAGCGGGGGCAGCTGGCGGCCGTCGCCCTCAAGCCGCTGGGCGTCTTTGCGATGCTCGGACTGCTCGCGCGCGGTGCGCTCGGCCGCCTCGGCGAGGCCGACAGTGTGTTGAGCTTTCCCTTCGAGTCGATGACGGTGCGGCCGATGCGCGGCCGCCGTCGCGTCAAGGTCGCGACCGATGGCGAGATCGGCTGGCTCGAGATGCCGCTTCCTTCCGCGTTTCGCCCGAGCCGCTGTGGCTGGTGCGTCCGGCGGTCTCGCCGGAGCTGGAGATCACGCGCCAATGAGCGTGCTGCTGCAGATCTCCGACCCGCACTTCGGCACCGAGCAGGGGCCGGTGATGCAGGCCCTCGAGCAGCTCGCGCGCGCGCAGCGGCCCGAGCTGGTGGTGCTGTCGGGCGATATCACTCAGCGCGCCACGCGGGCCCAGTTTCGTGCGGCTCGTGCCTTCGTCGACCGGCTAGGCGCGCCGGCAGTGCTGGCTATTCCGGGAAACCACGACATTCCGCTGTTCGCCCTCGGCACGCGGCTGCTGAACCCTTACGGCCGCTACCGGGAAGCCTTCGGTCCGGAGCTGGAACCCGAGTTCGAGTCGGCCCACTGCCTGGTCGTAGCGGTCAACACCACGCGCTGGTACCGTCACGAGGACGGTGAGGTCTCGGCCGCGCAGATCGAGCGCGTGGCGACGCGGCTGGCAGGCGCCACGGCGCAGCAGCTGCGTGTGGTGGTGGTGCACCAGCCACTGGCAGTGACCTTGCCCGAAGATGCGAAGAACCGCCTGCATGGGCGCGATGCTGCCGTGCCGCGCTGGGCCGCGGCAGGGGCGGATCTGGTGCTCGGCGGACACATCCACTTGCCTTTCGTGCGGCCGCTTCACGAGGCCTTTCCCGATTGCACGCGTGCACTGTGGGCGATCCAGGCCGGCACGGCGGTGTCCTCGCGGGTACGCCGCGGGGCACCCAATTCGGTCAACCTGATTCGCTGCACGGACCGCCTTTCGCGCCATTGCGTGATAGAGCGCTGGGACTGCGCAGCGGACGCCGCGCGCTTCGAGATCGCGGCCACCCACACCCTCCCGCTTGCCGAGGCGCCGGCGTCGAAGCATGCCGGTTGAGACATCGCCGCTGATCGGCTTCGCGCAGCAGCTGGGGCAGCATGCGCTGGCCGCGTTCTTGGCCGGGCTGCTGGTGGCCGTACTGGCGGGCGGGCTCGCCGGTGTGCTGCTGCGCTGGCGCGATGCGCGGCGCACCCCGGCCGAGGCCGGCAGCGCGCCCACCGTCGCTCGACTGCTCGCTGGCCTCGCGGCCGGCTTCGCGCTGGTTCTCGGCACCGCGAGCCTGTTCGCGGCCATCGCTCATCGGGTCGGCCCGGGCCGCACGATGGGTCTGGCCGACCACGTGCTTGCCGATGCGATTGCGCAGCACACGCCTGCCGCCGCACTTCGTGCGTTCGGCCTCGCTCACGCACTTCGGCGATCCGCTGGTGCTGTTCTTGCTCGGTGCCCTGGTGGCGTCGTGGCTGTTGCACAAGAGGGAGCGCCTGCTCGCGTTGGGCTGGGTGGTCGCGCTGTCAGGCAATGCCGTGCTGAATCCGCTGCTCAAGCTGGTGTTCGAGCGCGCGCGGCCGCTGCACGACCCCGCACTGGCGCAGGCTACGGGCTTCAGCTTTCCGAGCGGGCACAGCTCGGGCGCGATGGTGGCCTACGGCATGCTGCTCTACGTCCTGCTGCGCGTGCTGCCCGCCCGCTGGCATCCGGCAGCGGCGATGCTCGCGGTGGCACTGGTCGTGACCACCGCCTGCAGCCGCGTGTTCCTGGGGGTGCATTTTGCGAGCGACGTGGCAGCCGGCCTGCTCTCGGGCCTGTCGTGGCTCTGTGTCTGCGTGGCGAGCCTGGAGGTCGCGAGACAACGGCGGCTCGCAAAACCCTGAACGCATTGCAGCACCTTGACGGCTCTGCTCCTTGCGTCGCTCTGCCCTCGTCGCGGAGCCGAGTCCGTGGCCGGACCGGGCCAGCCCGCTGACCAAGTGAGTCGCCTCGGATTCATGCACTGTCGAGGGCCGTCGCCGACGTACCATGGGCAGCATTCAATAGCTTGGAAGCCCTTGCCGGCGCAGCAGGCTGATCCCGGGAGCCCCGCCGCCACGGTTCGCCTATTTCTTTGCCCGTTCGCCGGGCGCATCGCCCGTGACTCTCGGGCCCTCTTTCTTCATCAAGTCGTCGCACATGGTGTCTTTCCTCACCATGGCATCGTCCTTTTTCATGCCCGCCTTGGCCGACGTGGCCATGTGCTCCCTGCACTGCTGCACAGTCATGACCATCGACGACCCACTGTCTTTGTCAGTCCCATCCTTCTTCGTGGCGTCTTGAGCAGAGCCAGTGGTGCCCGCGAGCGCGAGCGATACGCACAGCAAACTCGCTGCAGTTACTTTCATCGGAGTCTCCAAATAGGTCCCAGGATCAGATCGACGGCGGCCGGCCGGGCCGTCCCCATAGGGAACTGGCCCGGCACGGCCATCGCAACTTAGCGGTAGATGTGCTCGCCGCGGTTCTGCCTCCATTGCTCTTCAAAGTGGGCGGCGTCCTCGTCATTCTTTGCGCGCAGGCCCATCAGGATCCCGCCCTTCTTGATGCCCTCTTCGTAATCCTTCACGCGTTCCTCGGGAATGTTCCACCCGATCAACGCTCCGATCAGCCCGCCGCTGGCCGCGCCGGCGCCGGCCCCTGCTGCTGCAGCCGCGAGAGGGCCTGCAATCACGAGCCCCAATCCCGGAAGCACGAGGTTGGTTCCCAAAGCGGCGATGGCGGCGATGGTCGCACCGACTGTGCCGCCGATGGCGCCGCCGATCCCGGCACCCTCAGCTGCCTTATTACCGAGTTCGGTTTTGACACCGGCCTCGCCGGCGAAATGCCGGCTTCGCGTCTCATCCGACATCACCAGGTTGATATCGTCTTGTGCGTACCCTCGCGCTTGCGCAGTGCCGTAGGCGCTTTCAGCGCTGGCGCGGTCAGGAAAAAGTCCGGTGACGAGCCTGCCGGAATCAGAAGAGGTGCTGCTCATGACGAATACCTTTCGAGGATGGGCGGATGACCGCGAGTGCGAAGCGCAAGAGCGCGCCCAAATGCAATCTACGGGCTGGGTGCCGTGCGTGCAATCAGGCAGCGCCACCCGTCGACGTAGGCGTCCGCCCGCGCCCTAGATCTCGAAGAATTCGGACGGTCGCCGCAGTCAGAGCGCTCTCATGTCTTTTCACATAGCACCGGCCGCATCCGGTGCCACCACACGCGACTCGGAGCTTTGCCGACAGTCGCGCGTAGGACACGGTCGACCTCAGATTGAGCTAACTGCTGCACTGCCGCGAAGGCTTGGTGGCCACACTGGTTCGCTGTCGGCCATCCGCCGCAAGAAGGCGTATGAGTAATCCCTGGACCAAGAAAAACCCGTTGATGAGCATCTGGCTCAGTGGCGCCAACAAGGCGATCGGTTCGACTCGCGGCCACGCAACGGGCGCTGCGAAGCGTCAGATTGCCGCGACCCAGGCCGAGGCCGTGAAGCAGATCGTGGATTTCTGGAGCGGCAAACCCACGCGGCCGCCCGCGAGGAAAAGAACGCGCCGCTGAATGCCAAGACGAAAGAAAACCTCGGCGTGGGCCGGCATCTTTGCGCGCAGCATCGCGGCGATCGCACGCCATACCTTGCGCGCGAACA
>NZ_JAGGNV010000106.1 GCF_018614955.1 Variovorax paradoxus | reverse complement strand
CGTTTTTCAGGGGCAAGGTCAGGCTACGGCGCGGGTGCAAAACGCGTTCCAAAACCGCCGTGCCCAGATATGACCTGTTCGCGCAGTCGCTGCAGTTGCGCGAGCTCGTCTGCCTTGGTAATTTGGTAAAGGCTTTGCAGTTTCGTCTGCTCGTTCGCGAGCATGGCCTGCTCCGCCTGGATTCGAGCTTGAAGGTCCTGGATCGCCTTCGGGTCCTGTGCAGTGCCTATCCGATTGATCAGTTGCTGGAGCGCAGCGAACCGCTGGCTCGTGTTCTGGTACGCACGGTGCGTCATGCCGTTCAGCATGGCCGAGGCCTGCCGACCCTGCTCCACAACCTGCCGCATCTCCGGACTGAGCGCGTCCATCTGGGTGCCGGACAGGACGGCGTTTGCCTTCATGATCGACTGCACCTGGTTTGCCAAGCCTGAATAGCTGACCGACGAGCCGTTGACGATGCTCATCAGCTCGTCGTAGCTGGGCGGCAGGTAGTTGCGCGCAAGCTCCGAGGTCGGCAGCAGCTGCTCCATGCCTCGACTGCCGTTCATCGAGTTGTAGGTCTGCTGCAGCTGCTCCTTGGACTGCTTTAGCTGCTCGTACTGCTTCTGCATCCCGTCAAGTTGCTGCTGCCAGGCCATGAGCTGCTGCATCAGGTTGGCGACAGCGGCGAAGTCAATCACCGGGATGCCTGCGCGGGCATGGAGTGGTGCCAGCGTGGCCGCGGCCGCAATCAGTAAGCCAATCAGTCGCTTACGCATAGGAGGTCTCCTTGGCTGAGGGGAGGGCGGTGGATCGATTGCTGGCCAGCGCTGCGCGAAAGTGCGGCAGCCATTGTTCGGGTGCCGGTCCGTGCTGCTCGACGAGTTGGCGCATAAGGCGCACGTTGCCCGTTCGGCCCGATATGACGTGCAGAGCGTCATCGAAGCCATGCAGGTCGAGCTGCGCGACGACGCTCACGTGGTTCTGCTTGATCAGGAACTGCCGCGAGCCCGGTTCGAGCTCCTGCTTGATCAGCGCGAACTCTCGATCCGTCAGGTTGAAGCCTTCGGTGTACTCCCGGTAATCCGCCTCGGGGTTCGGGAACAGGATCTTGGTGGGTGTCTGCTCGACGATCGCGCGCGCGATGCTGGAATCAAGCACGTGGCTCGTGCTCTGGGTGAAAGTCGCGATGTTCGCGTTCTTCTTGCGCCAGGTCTCCAGACCGTTCTTCGCGAACCTGGCGAACGCCGGGTCGTTGAGCAGCTTGGCGAACTCGTCCATCCAGCACACCAACGGGCGGCCATCCACCATGCGGTTGACGAGGTGGAACAGGTACATCGTCAACGGTGCGCGAACCACTTCGTTGTCGAGGAAGTCCGTGACATCGAAGCCGACGAGCGTGTGGCGGGCCAGCATCGGCACCACCTCGTCATAGTCGTTGTCGAAGACCCAGGCGTAGTCGCCCTGCTCGGCGGCGCACCACTTGCGCAGGCGTGCGTGCATGCCCTCCGGGTCCGTGATGTCCAGGAACGAGGCAAGACGCGACAGCCGGCGGAAGGGCGGATCGAGTCGCAGCGTGCCGCGCAGCGCCTGATTGAGGTCCTCTTCTTGGCGGACGGTCAGGACATCGCTGGGCGTGCGCAGCACCAGGCGACGCAGCCAGTGCCGTATGAACTCCACGTTGTCGGCGACCGAGTCGTCGAGCTGCAGCGGGTTGCAGCCTGTCGGCGCGCCGTTCTTGAGCGGCAGGTACTGCCCTCCGAGTGCGCGAACCAGGATGTGCAGGCCTTCGTCCTTGTCGAAGATCACCTGCATCGCATCAAGGCGGTTGCAGATGGCCACCATGCAGAAGCCGAGCAAGGTTGTCTTGCCGGTGCCGACCGGACCAACGCCCGTGATATGCCCCACGTCCCGCCGGCTGCCGCCGTCGGCGCGCCGCGGATCGCTCGCGTGCAGCGAGAAGTAGTAGGGCGATCCGGCGCGGGTGACGAACATCGTCAGCGCATCGCCCCAATAGTTTCCGGTGGCGCGCCCCGTCGGGAAATTGTGGAACGGCGACATCGCCGCGAAGTTGCGACTGGTGATGGGCGCCTTGCGCGTGCGGTAGGCGAAGTTAGCCGGCAGCTGGGCCCAGAACGCGGCTTCGAGCGCGAGGTCCTCTCGCGCCACCACCATCCCGGTGTCGCCGAGCAGGTAGCGGGCGCGGGCCACGTTGTCGTTGAGTTGCTTGAGCCGCGACCGCGCCTCGGCTTCGCTGACGTCATCGAAGGCGTCGGCCAGGACGTGCAGCGTGAAGTGATGGTCACCAACCACGAACCTGTTGCTCATCAGGTCGTCGAGTGCGTCCTTCAGCTCTTCCGCCTGGGATACGGCCATGTCGCCTGCGGCGGCCATTCGATTGTGTTGCCGGCTCATCAGGTCGGCGGCCGTGTTCTTGCCGAGGAAGGTGAAGCTCTGCGTCAGCACGAAGGGGAAGGGAGCCGTAAGCAGCGAACCGAACATGCCTGGCGCGGTCGGTGTGGGGTACTCCTTGATTCCCAGGAACGCGCCGATGCGCGTCTGCGTTCCGGTGCGGTACTCTATGGCCTCGTTGCCGAAGAACGGCCGGGTTGTGGCCAGCACCTCGTTCAGAGGCGCCCGCGGCAGCGGCATGCGCTGCCATTCCCCGTTGATCAGCAGCCCCTGAAACTCCAGCAGCGACGAGAAGAGCACGTTCGAGCTCTCCAGCCGGTAGACGCCGAGCGCCTCCGGGTCGTAGCGCTCCAGGGCGGCGAGGAGCTCCTGGCGCTTCTTGGTGCACTCGTCGAGCGAGTCGTGGAGCTCGGTGCGCTCGCCGTCCGGATCGGTCCTCATCAGGATGCGCAGCGCTGCATGGCCGATGCGGGTGGGTTGCGGCCGGAAGACCAGCGACAGGTACAGCTCGTTGACCATCAGGCGCTCGCCGGCCATCTTGTTGCGGTAGCGCTGCTCGACCTCGTCCGCGAAGCCCGGCACGGTGCGGCCGGCCAGATAGCCGGTCTCGCGGCGGCGGATCACATGCGTCCACAGTGCGAGGTTGGGCGAAGCGATGTTGCGCCAGAGGACATTCAGTCGGTCGTGCCAGCTGTTGATGTCCTCGTCGTCGGCGCTCTCGAAGCTGGCGCCGGAAAGGCGCAGGGTCTGGACGTAGTCGCCCGCCCGGGTCTTGGCGACGTGCTCGTCCACGTGCGCCAGCAGCGAAATCATGGATGCCGCGCTGACCTCGCGCCGAAGCTCGCGTTCCCCGCGGAGCATCAACGGCATGGCGTGCTCCCGTTCATAGGACGACCCGATCCGGCACCCAACGCCGCCGGCCGTCCAGATCCGGCAGGTCGAGCGGCAGCGGGCTATAGGAATTGGCGCGCCAGTACCGGAGGTTTCCGGCAATGAGGGCGGGGAGCCGGGTGCGGCCCCAGAGCTGCAGCAGGTCGAAGAACCGCGGCTCGTAGAGGCAGACCAAGTAGAGGACGCCGTGGATGGGCAGGAACGCCAGCAGCCACGCCAGGTTCTTCGTCACGATGAAGGACTCTGTCGTGATCACGACGTTGAACATCATGGCGGAGTAGGTGACGCCCCAGACCATCGAGGGCCGTGTCATCCCGACGAACAGGGTGTCGCCAACAATGCCTTGGTTGCGGTTCATGGCGGCCGTTCTTACTCAGACCCCGAACATCCCGCGGATCCAGGAGACGATCTGCGGACTACCGAAGACCAGGACGGTGCCGAGCACCACGCCCACCATCCACCACCAGCTGATGCGGCCGAACCAGGCCATCACGCCGGACACCATGACCGCCACGGCGGCCAAGGGCGTCAGGATGGCAACCAGCTGGGTCTGGGTCGCTGCCGCGCCGGTGGCGAAGGGACTGCCAGCCGAGGCGAGTGCCGGCAGCAGCGCGGCCCATGTGGCCAGCCATGTGAACCATGCATTCCGTACGTGCGCTGGACGCCGATGCCAGGCGCTCAGGTCAGAAGCTAGAGCCGGGTCACGGTGCGACCGGCTTCCAGCGTCTCGAGCTGCTTTGCCAGCCGATCCAGGCTGCGAAACGTGCGCGGGCCGTGTATGCCGGTCAGCGCCCAACGGCCCGAGCGCCAGGAAACGATCGCCTCGAATCGGTAGCAACCCGGCGCGCACTCCATGCCGATCAACTCGATGACCGCTTTCTTCCGGAAAGGCTCGACGAGCTCCAGCTGTGAGAGCACCTTCGACATCGGCCCCGGATCTAGCTGCAGCCTCGTAGGGCCGCGCCGGCGGATCGATGCCATGCCTTATCTGCTCTCGTGGGGACGGAACCGGATCTTGCGGAAGAGGAGGGCAGAGCATGGTGCATCACTCCAAGCTACGGGTGCGATCGAGGTGCGCGTCGGTTGGGCTCGACGGCTTGGCGGAGGAAACTGGGCCAGGCTTGTCTTCGCGATTGGCTTTGCCGTAGACATCCCACCATGGCGTCGGCAGTCGAGATCTGGTCGGGCTTGCCTTGGCAGGTGAAGCCAAACCCGCGTGGGCCACCACGGCTTTGGCTACAGCGGAAGACGGGCGCGTCGCGCCGATCTCGCGCTTAAGGCCCGCCACATCGGCCAGTGCGCGGACATGCTGCTCCTCGGCATCGTCGGCGCCTGCGATATCGGAGGCGGCAAGCCGCTCGGCCTTTCGCCGTCCCAGCGCTTCGACCAAGGCCTCGGACTTCCTCAGCTCGTCGCGCAGGATGCGAAGGCGCTCAACGTCGCGCGGGGATTGTTCGGCTGCGCTCACAACCACGCTGCTCGAGGGCTCGGCAAGAGCAAGGCCGGGATGGAAAAGGAACGGAGAGATGCTCAGGCAGACCGCAGCTGAAGGCCTTCTCCAGCCATTCAACACAACACCGCGATGAAGATTCCGCACTTGCATGAGCGCAATGTCCAATCTCGTTCGATGGTTGAGCATGAAGGATTACATCCAGGTGATGTGACTACCAAAAGCAGTAGTAGACAGAGAGATTGAGCTGAAACTACTCTCCCGGCCATGGGATCCGCGTTCGAGGCCCTGAGGTGATTTACATCAGCCACCACCCATCCCGCGGAAGAAATGCTAGGGCGCCGAGAGCTGCTATTTGGTACGACCAAAGTGCCGTATCGCAGCAGAAGTGAAACGAGCGGTTTCGATGAATCGACAAAGGTTCTAAGGCACATGATGCGCAGGATTGCTGCATGCAAGTTTTAGTCTTCAGCAACCAGAAAGGAGGGGTCGGAAAGTCGACGCTGAGCGTGCTGTTCGCCCATTGGCTTGCGGAAAGGCATGGCGCGAGGGTTGGCGTGATCGATCTCGACACGCAGTGCAACTGCTCGAAGTCCCTGCATCGCTTCGACAGCGGGATGGAGGCCGTGGCGCTGTTTGAATCCCAGCCGGTCCGCATCCCCGAGGCGGCCGCCTCCAGCATCACGTTGCTCCGCGGCAGCAAGCGACTGGCAGATCTCGAACTGGCCAAGCCCGAAGTGGTCATTCCCCTGTTTCGGAAGCAGGTGACGCTGCTGGCCAGGGCCTTCGACTACGTGGTGGTCGACACGCCACCGGCCCTGGGTCTGCGCATGAGTGCAGCATTGATCGCTGCGTCGCGCGTCGTGTGTCCAATCGAGCTCGAGGAGTACAGCATCGATGGCGTCACCGACATGCTGAAAACGATCTTCGGCGTACAGAAGCGCTACAACCCGGAGCTGCGGCTCGCCGGGATCGTGGCCAATCGCTTCAATCCGCACTCGGTGCGGCAAAAGGCTGCGCTGCACGACCTGGTGCTGCACTACAGCGACTTCGTGCTGCCCGCCAAGATCTCCACGCGTTCTGCAATCCCCGAAGGGCTCGCTGCCGGCGTGCCGGTCTGGCAGCTCGCCAAGAGCTCGGCACGTGAGGCGAGCGTCGAGGTGCTGCAGGTGTTCGAGTTGGTGAAGCAGCGCATGGAGCGAACCGCGGCGGCGGAAGTCGAGGAGGAGGGCGCGTCATGAACGCACTCGATTCGCTGGATCTCAGCAGCCTGGCGCAATTTAGGGCGAGCAATCTGCTGAATGGCACCGATGCGGCGATCGCCGACGGCGTGCCCGTGCAGGTGGCGTTGACGCTGATCGACTTCGATCCAATGCAGCCGCGGCGTTCGATCGACGAAGAGACCATCGCGGAACTGGCGGCATCGATTCAAACGCACGGGGTGCTGGAGCCCGTCTGCTTGCGCCGGAATCCGGAAGCAGCGGGGCGCTACGTCGTGAACCGGGGTGAGCGTCGCGTCCGTGCAGCCAGGCGCGCCGGACTGGAAACCGTGCCGGCCTTCCTGGACGATAGAGTGGATCCATTCGCCCAGGCGGCGGAGAACCTCCACCGCGAGAACATGTCGCCGTTCGACCTGGCGCTCTTCATTGCCGAGCGCGAGAGGGAAGGGCATTCGCGCGCGGAGATTGCCCGCAGGCTCAACAAGCCTCGATCATTCATCACCGAGGCCGCAGGCTTGATCGACGCGCCGGCGGAGGTGCGGTCTGCATTCGAGACAGGGCGTGTGGGCGGCGATACCCGGGTGCTTTACCGGCTTGCTGCGGCGATGAAGAAACGGCCGGCCCAGACAGTGGCGTTGCTAGAGGGCAGCGCGGCCATCAAGCGTGGCAACGTCGATGCGATTCTTGGCCGACCGCCGCCAGCTGAGGGGGGCACGGCAGCGACTGCGGCGCCCGCCGCGAAGAATGACGTTCGTGTGCACAGCGCCGGCCGCACGGTGCTGGTGGTGGAGCACGGTGGACGTCGCGGCTCGTTACGACTCAAGGCGCACGACAACGACCTGGCAGAGATTCGCTTCGGCGATGGCTCTCGCGACCTCCTCAATCTGAAAGAGCTCCGGCTCGTCTGCTGGGCCACGGAGGAATGAACCGTGGAACATTTCAGTATCCACCGATCTCGGTACAGGGCCGAGCCGCGCACCGCATTCCCATCGCGCTTCGGTTGCTGGAAGTCTCGCTCTTCATTGGGTGGCAGGTGGTGCGGCTGGCATGCTGCGCTGTGCTCGTGCCGATGGAGCCAGTTCTGCGTGCGACGCTCGTGCCGATCGCATTCCTCGGGTTCCTGATGACCCTCATCTTTGGCTTTTTGATCGGTGACCCCCGATTCCGCGCTGGGGCATGCTTGCCTTCTAGGTGGGGGCGCTGATGCTGTACTGGCTATCTTGAGGCTGATGAGCCTTTTCATGACTTTGCCGCCCAGCCATCACCGTCGTTGGCAGCCGCCTGCTCGAACTCGTCGCGCGTGAGCGGCGCTTCGACCCTCGAACCTTGGAGATCGCACGACGGCTGTTCATCAAGAACGAACCGGTCAAGAAGTTATCGACCGAGTACAGCGTGATTCACCAGCGCATCTATGCGATCCGTCGCTCGGTCATCGAGCAGGTCGACAAATACGGTCTGCCTGACGGCTGGACGGAGGTCAAGCTTTGCGGACCGGCCGACGTCGTTCAAGCGATCACTGAATTGTTTCGCCTGCAGATGGGCGAGCTGGCGGCAGAGGAAGCGGAAAAGTAGTCGATGGATTGTCGACTGCGAGGGCCTCAATAGTGGCGAGATCGACTGTCGACACCCTGCCGCTGCTCATGGAGTGCCAGAGCCCTGGCTACGCGTCAACCCCTGAGGTCTTCCAGGCTCTTTCCGGCATCCAGTGCGGCTTTCAGCCATCCGGGCTTGGGTCCGAATCCGCTCCAGGAATTGCCGGCGTCATCCTTGTAGCTCTTGGACGCGGCGCGCTTCGCTTTCTTGCGGGCAGGGCGGGCAGCTGGCGCAACAGTCTCGCCGGACGCCGTCTCCGCGGAGACGGGCTTCGACTTCTTGCGCGATCCCACTCGGAATTCGTCGATGGATCGACCCGCACCCAGAGCGTCACGAAGCCAGTGAGGACGCGGTCCACGGCCTGACCAGACATTGCCGTTGCCGTCACTGAACTTCGCACCGGACTTGCCCGAAGCGTTCAGTGCCTTCTTCGGCTGAGCAACTGTCGTGTTCGTGCCTAGTCCCAGTTGTGCAGCCGTCAAGCCGTAATGCGCAATCGCCACCTTGATGCGGTCGATGACACCTTTGACCTCACTGGTGCGTAGAACTTCTGCATGTCGTTGAAGCTGTTCGATCTGCTTCTGGATCTGCTTGTACGTTTGCGCCATGGATACCTTCATTGAATGAACAGAGGGCCGACTTTACTCTGTTGCCAATTGGAAGCAGATAACTCGATTCGCGAGTCTACCAATGCGACTGATTGATTGGCGCCCGTTCGACAGTGTGAATCAGATGCTAGACCACATCTTCGGGACTGCTCACGACTCTGCGGTATTTGCCCATGGCCTCTGGCTCGACCCCGAGCCACCGTGCGACCTGATCGGAATCTGTCCCGCGGCGCAGCTGCCGCAACGCAAAGGTATGCCGCAGTCGAAACGACCCACCATCGCTGGAGTCCAGGCCTGCTTCCTCCAGCACCTGTCTGGCGGCCTTGTACTGCGCTTCCTTGCTCCAGGGCTTGCCGCTGCGTGTCGACGGAAAAAGGAAATTCCCCAGAATGCGCGCTTCCGTGCGGACTTGGAGCCAGTGCTGCAGCAGTTCGCCCGCCCAGGGGGCGATCGGCGTTTCGCGCGCAGGCGAATTGCCGTTGCCCGGCACCGCCACTTTCCATGGCCGCTCGCGCACGCGGCCGCCGCGTGATGTCGGCGCATCGATCGTCAGTACCCGGACATCGCCCGGTGCCAGCCCGCCGCCCAACTGCAGCGCAACGGCCACCCGATTGCGCAGTTGCTGCCAGGTGAAAGCCAGATGACTGTCGCGGCGTGAGCCCGAAAGACCCGGACGAGGGCGCGCATCAGACAGAAACGTGATCAGGTGCCGGGCCTCGGCCACCGACAGAAACTCCGGCAACGGATCGGCCTGCGCAGCTTCGGCGTACCGGATCTCCGGATGGGAGTCGATCCAGTCGCTCGCTGCCGTGTTGACGGGCTCGCCGCTCTCAGCGGCGTGGTGGCGCAGCACGCGGTCGATCAGGCGCAACAGGCGAAGCGCGTGCCGCGGGGTGAGCGACAGGTCGGAGCTTTTCATGCCGAAGCGCGCGGCCTGGAACGCCTCCAGATCGTGGACATCGAGCGACGCCAATGACACCGCGGGAGATTGCCCGAGGCACCAAGCCGTAAAGCTGCCCCACATGTCGCGGTAGACCTCGATAGACGAGGGCTGGCGCAGGGATCCGGCTGCGCGCTGGTGCTGCAGCCATCGCTCGAACGCCAGGCGATGAGTGGCGGCTGGCGGTTCTTCGAAGAGGGAAAGAGAGGGCATTGAAAATACGCTAACGGCAAACGAGCCGCATTTTGCCAAGCTCGATGGGTTGTGTCACTAGGTGGGTGAAATGATGGGGGCGGTGTTCTGTTGTTGTAGGGAACGGGGCTGCCGTTAGTGTATTCACCGCAAGGAAGACGGCATGGAGCGGCCCCGTTCAGTACATGCCCAGGGCGAGACCAGCAGCCAACGCGGCGCCGAGCGCGCGGGAAAGCGTCAGGTCTTCGGTAGCGATCTGCTTGGGGCCGGGCGATCGCCTCAGGTCTGCGCATGCGCGATCAGCGCCGGCGTCACGGACCTGAGCCGCCAGCCCGTGGCATGCGCTCGATCTGCCGCGCAGCGTTGTGGCCGTCGCTGCCCGCACATATCAGCGCGGCGTATGGGCGGCCGTTCAAACGGGTCGAGTACGCCGTAGTAGCGGCGATCGAAAAGTCCTTCATCAGCCCAGCCATCGCTGCCAGGTTCCCCGGCGCCGCGAACGGGTAGCCTTTTGCGCACAGCACATTGTTCCGCTGAGCTTCTGGCGCCCGCGCACGCCAGGCGCGTCACGGGCTCCTCAGCGACGGCCTGCACCATCTGCGCAGTGCCGCCGGTCATGGAGTGGTGGACGATGAGCAGCGTCTTGGGCTTCATGTTCTCTCTTGCTACCACCTCGTTGGTGGATCTCAGCGTCGGTCTTATCATGGATGCGAGGCAACGGCAGTCAACGCGCTGGCTTTGGTGCCGGCGACTGGAATACCGGTGCCGCTCGAAGAGCAGCGCCGCCGGACAGATTCGCCGCTTTCGCGAGGCAGACATCATGAGCATCGGCATTCCGGGTCATCCCCCACCGGCTGGCGGATTCGAGGTTCCGCTGGAAATGCTCTCGGCCTGCCACACCCGCATCGAGCGTCAGTGCGCAACGTTGCGGCGCCTCGTGCCGCACCTGGCCCGTCTCGGCGCGGACGAGGAGGTGCGTACCGCGGCGGCCAACGTGATGCGCTATTTCGATACCGCCGCGAAGCATCATCATGAAGATGAAGAGGAAGATCTCTTCCCGGCGCTCATCGAGTCGATGGCCGGCTCGGACCCGGTGTGCCTGCGCGAGATGACCCAAGGCCTCGCGGCCGAGCACCGGGAGCTCGAAGCACGCTGGCAACATGTGCGCGTCGCGCTCGAGCAGATTGCCGCGGGGCACTCCGTCCTGCTCCGTTCCGAAGATGTGGAGGCGCTGGTCGGCTTGTACGAGCGGCACATGGAGTGTGAAGAGCGCGAACTCCTGCCGATGGCCGCGCGACTGTTGAGTGACGATGATCTGGAGCGAATCGGCCGCGCGATGCGCAAGCGCCGGGGAATCGATTTCCCTGGGTGACAAGTCAACCTGCGGCTAACGCCGCACGCCGTGTCGGACGCCGGCCCGTCGCAAGACGGGGACCGACACGACGCAGCGAGTAGTTCTGCTCTCGGCAGGGCAGGGCGCAAGCAGGCCGATCGTCCTCTTATCCAGTCCCGCAGGGTTTGCAGCTCAGCCTTCCGCACGCAGCTGCATCAAGGTGTTGGATGGCAATGACTCGTCCATGAGTTGCGCGCGCGGCGCGGACGCTCCATAGTCGATGCTCACCAAGGTCCAGCCATTCGGGCCGGTATTGGAGGTCGTCCAGCGCGAGCAGACAGCCGCGAAGTCGGCTCTCTACAGGCACTGGGACGCCATCAAGGCCGAAGGCATCACGGCATCGCAGTTCATCGCGTTCTTGCAGCCCCTCGCCGACTTGGACGGCATCACTGTCTCGTACACCTTCAGCGATGACGATGGCGCGGAGCACGTCTACAACCACAGGCGCGGCGAGTTCGGGAGTGCGAATCCGCTTTCCCGAGCCATTCAGGAAAAGAAGCTATCCAAGGAGAAGGCGCTGACATTCGCGTTGAATGATGAGGGCCGCGTCTGGATCGAGAGCAACTTCATCGAGCTCAACGACCTGAAGTAGGCGTTCGAGAAACGGGCCGGACAGATCCAAGGGTAACTCTGCATTGGGCCAACATGAAAAGGCTCGTTCTCACTGTGCTCCTGCTGCCCTTGGCCTTGCCCTGCACGGCAGCGTCAGATGGGGCGAGCAATCGTGCAACAGCCCACATCAGCTTCAAGGTGCACGTGCCACCGGTTTCCAGGATCCTGCAAACGACGCTCATCGCCGGTGGCTACGAACACCGGGTATGGGCGAACACGAAGCCCATTGTGATCAACGGCAAGGAATATCGATTCACCCGAGTCGGCGAGACGACCCTGTTCGTACCCTCCTCGAAGGACGCCTTCATTGTTCAGGGGCTCTAGCAGGCTGCGGAAATACACCCCTGCAAAGCGAGCCACCCTCGCTGGCGAGAGGTCGGTTTTCACATAGTGCGTCGGGCGGCGATTTCTGGGACCTTTTTCGCTGATTGGCGGGTGTTTTGCGGGCCTTTATGTGCCTCAGAGTGTCTGCGGACGGATTTGTCCCAACGAACGCATGCGCGTCAAGTTGTAGGCCGTCATCGTCAGCACGAACAGGTGGTCAACGCGCTTGATCCCACGCACCATCACCTGACGAATTCCACCCACCGTCTTGGCCCAGCCGAAGCCCTGCTCGATAAGTTTGCGTTTGCGCTGCGACAACGCATAGCCCTCGCTCGCAGCAATGGCGTCGGGCACCGCGGAGCGCCGACCCGAAGTGTTCTGGGCCACGTGCGCGATCACGCCCATGTCCTGGCACGCGCCGATGAACTCCTGTGCGTCATAGCCCTTGTCCGCGCCCAGCGTGATGCTGATCGTGTCATCGTCCGCCGCCTCGCAGGCGGCGTTGATCAGGACCTTGGCCGCTTCGCGCTCGGCAAAGCCGTTCGCCTGCGTGACCATCGCGTTGGCAATCAGGCCATGGCGGTTGTCCGATAGGGTATGGCCCATGTAGCGCAACTCGCTGGCGGTCTTGCCCTTGCGGTACAGACGCGCATCGCCATCGGTGCGCGAGGCGTGAGTGTCGTTGCTGCGGCTCTGGCCTTTGAAGCTGGTGCTACCCGTCGTGTTGTTGCCCGCATCATCATCGCCACTGCCATCGCCACCCTTGTCATCGTCACTGCCGCCGTCCTTGCGCACGAAGCTCCTGTGGCTGGCCCATGCCTGGATGAGGGTGCCATCGACGCTGAAGTGCTCGCCCGACAGCCAGCCCTTGCGCTCCGCGGTTTCAACGATGTGGTTGAACAGTTCGATGATCGCGTCGTGCGCGATCAGGCGCTCGCGGTTCTTGGTGAAGACGCTGGGTACCCAGACCACATCGTCCATGGCCAGGCCAATGAACCAGCGATACAAGAGGTTGTACTGGGTCTGCTCCATGAGCTGGCGCTCCGAGCGGACGCTGAAGAAGATCTGCAAGAGCATCGCGCGCAACAGCTTCTCGGGTGCGATGCTGGGGCGCCCGCCCTTGATGTCGGCCTCATACATGCCGGCAAACAGGTTGTCCATCTTGAGCAGCGCCTCATTGACCATTGCGCGGATCGGGCGCAGCGGGTGATTCGCGGGTACGAAGTCCTCCAGGCGGCGCATCGTGAACAAGCTCTCGGTGAAGGTATCGGCTCCGCGCATCGTCTGGGGTCTTGTCTGCAACTGTCGGGGGATCCACTTCCAACGCCTGTGGGCTGTCACGCGCCGACCGGCGGGCGGTATTTCAGCAGCCTGCTAGGGTCAGGTTGACCGTTCTGAGGTCGAGTCCGCAGACTTCAGTTCAGGCGCGCCGAGGCAAGGGCTATTCCGTACCACGCGCAGTAGGCCTGGCCTGGACACGGCCCCTGGGGCGCGACGGGAACGTCCTAGAACAGGAAGCTCAAGTCAGGCGCGTCTATCCGTCTATCGCGATGACATGCAAGTGGTTGGCGCACTGCTGAACGGTCATGTGATCACTCAGAATTCAACGGAAGTTGCGGGTCCTGGCTTGACTGCGGTCTCAAGCCGCCCAGGACCAATCCATCATTGGCGAAGCCAAGGACTCGACGGA
>NZ_JAGGNV010000105.1 GCF_018614955.1 Variovorax paradoxus | reverse complement strand
TTGACCAGTCGCACGGCCTCCAGCTTGAATTCCAGCGTGTACATGCCACGTGGCTGACCGTCTTTTCTCTTGCTCATATCTCTTCTCTCCAATCACTGATTTGACCATCAGCTATGGAGTACGTTTTTCAGGGGCAAGGTCATGAAGCATTTTCCATGCGCATGCTGGTGCTCGCCAATAGAAATCGGAAATGGGCCATAGTGTTTGAAAAACACGCCAGGTTGCGGTGCTTCACCCGTCAATAGGGTTTGGAACACTCCCTGGTCCTTGAGCGCCGCCGTCTTGCCCGGCACCTTACGATGGACAAGCAGCGAATACAAGCCGGGCACGAGGTCCGTAGTAGCGCGCGGCGCACCGCAACTGGACACCCGGCCTTCAGCCCAGCCTGTGCTTCACAAAGTTGTCCATCTCGTTGGCCAGCTTCGCGGCGGTGCGCTCGAGGGATTCGACCGCATCGATTTCTGCGACCGTCGGATCTGGCCCCGTGCCCTTGACGCACGCCAATTGCTTGCTGGTGAGTTCCGCGCGACCGGCAAGCGCCCTCTCCTGGGTCTCCTTCCATTGGTCGTGCAGGGCACGCCACATCTTCAGACCTTCGGGATCTTTCAGCATTTCAGCCTCCACCATCAGTCGGAGGCTGCAGTATGAGCGGGAACGCCGAACGACGGCGCCCAGGCTTCGCAAGGAACTCCGGGATCGTAGTCGGCACACATGGTGTTCCCGAACAACGCAACGAGCCTGATGCAAATCACCAAGACGCATACGAACGCCGCCGACCCTGTCGCAGTGAGCGACACCGTGACGTTGCTGAAGAAATCAGCTGCCGCATCCGCCCTGTTCGAGGGGCACGACGACCTCCGCCATGGGCGTCATGGAGCGCGAAGGTGGCGCAGGTCGGCCGCCAGCCGGTCGTACTCCAAATGCAGCTGACGGATCGCCTCGTCCCTGGCGTCGATGCCATCGAAAGGCTTGCTGCGGTCCATCTCGAGCCGCCTGCGTAAGCGCCGGACCTCGGCCACTGCGCGGTCGAAGCAGCCGGGACAGCCGGCGATGAAGTCGGGCCAGCTGTTCTCGGTGGTTTCGGCCAGCTTGCAGGCTGGGCATGGCGTGATGGCAGGGTCGTTCATCCTGAACCTCCACCGGGAGCGGCGTTGGGCTTCGACGAGGACGCCGAGCGCGTGAAGTCGAGCGGGCGCACGACGAACGGCGTGCCCGAGCTAGGCGGACGCTCGCCGGACAGGCTGCGGTAGAGGGATTCGCGCGCCAGGCCCGTGGCGGCGGGCAGCGCGGTCATGGCGCGGGCGCACGCGATAGGCCCAAGCGCACCGACCAGCTCGGCCGGGCCGCCGTCCTGCAGCACGAGATCCAGGTACATGACGACGTCATCTTCGGACGTCAGATAGTTCGCCATGTCGAATGGGCGGGTGTTGGGCCTGGGCACTTTCAAATAGTAGCCGAACTGCGACACGCCAGGAGGTGCCAATGCGCCAATTCAAACAACGCCGCCATGCTCGATTGGTAGCGTCCCATTTCTCAGCGCAGAACACGAGCCTCGGCGGGGCATGGTCGGCCTCCCAGCGAACACAAGTCCCTGGGCGACGCACACCTCGCAGGGGGTGCTGCGATTGAAATTAATAGCATTCTTCGGCAGTTGGTCACCGGGTACGGAAAAAATACGAAAAACGGCGTGTGCATCCGATTCAAGAACTGGCTAGTCGTCGCGCCGCGCTCGTCAAATCCGCCCCCTCCCGCATGCTTCCTTCGGACGGCTGCGCATGCCGGCGCAGGGAGGCGTGGTGCTATGCTGCCCCACACATTGGGAATCCCCGCCGGTGCGCGCATCACGGCTGAGAACGAGTCGTGCCAATGCATGTGACGCGAGCCGTCGTACGACATCTGGGAGGTGAAAATCAGCCATCACTCCTACACGCTGGGCGTCACGGTGGCGGCGCTGACCGAAGGCGCGGCATCGCTGCAGGGCCTGGGCGACACGGCGCAGGCGCAGCGCTGTTTTGCGGAGTCGCAGGCCGTGCTGAGCCTGCTCGACGAATACCGGGTAAACAAGTGCGACGCGACGCTCGGCTATTACCGTTCACGGGTGCTGGCGGACGATCCTCCCAGTGCGCAGGTGCTAGACATTGCGGTGATCCCGTCGGCGATCCATAGCCTCGGCACTGAGGCCACGTACGGCTTGGCCGATCCACGCATGCAGGCCACGCCGGCGCGACTCAACGCGCTGTTCGATGCGACCTATCCGATCAACCGCGGCCGTGCAGTAGGCGGTGGCCCGGCGATGGGCCGGTACGCCGGCGACGTGTGTTGCTCGGGCGCCTGGAGCCCCGCCGCGTTCATTTCGTGCGTCTCGGCGCGCCGCATCGCGGCCGCAGCCTGCGAGGCGCCGCGGCAGCGATGAGAGCATCGTCGCCGAACCGTCTCGAGCCGGCTGTGAAGACCGGTGTCGTCCGTCAGGTCCGCGAGTTGCTCGGCGCCTTGAGAGTGTCCGCGGTCAGGAAAGCGCTGGCCGCGTTGGCCGGGGGGATCGTCGTGGTCGTCGCGTTCACGGCGTACGGGCAGATCGAGCTCAACAGCTGGAACAAGCCGTTCTACGACGCGATCTCGCGTCGCGACCTGCGCGACTTCATCCTGCAGGTCGGCATCTTCGCGGTGATTGCGGGCGTGCTGCTGGTGCTGAACGTCGCGCAGAAGTGGTTGGCGGAAACCTTGCAGCTGAAGCTGCGCGAGGCCTTGGTCACCGACCTCGTGGGGCTGTGGCTGCAGCCGCGCCAGGCGTTCTGGCTCCAGGGCAGCGGCCCCATGGGCGCCCATCCGGATCAGCGCATGCACGACGACACGCTGAAGCTGTGCGATCTGTCGGTCGTCCTCGGCGTGGGTCTGCTGCAGGCAGCGATTCTGTTCGGCAGCTTCGCGGGCGTACTGTGGGTCCTCTCCAAGGACTTCAGCATCTTCTACGACGGCCAGGTCCACGCCGTGCCGGGCTTCATGCTGTGGGCCGCGATCCTCTATGCGGTCGCCGGCTCGCTGATGACCTACTGGGTCGGCAACGGTCTAGTTTCGCGCAACGCCGAGCGCTATGCGCGCGAAGGCGAATTGCGCTTCTCGCTGACCCGCATCAACGAGCATCTCGACGGCATCTCGCTGGCTGGCGGCGAGGCCGACGAGAAGCGCCGCGTCGCCGCGCATCTCGGCGACGTCTTGCACGCCACGTCGCGCGTGGTGCTCGGACTGACCAACCTGACCTGGGTCACCGCGGGCTTCGGCTGGGTCACCGTCATCGCACCGGTTCTGGTGGCCGCCCCGCTGTACTTCTCGGGGAAGGTTTCGTTCGGCGGTCTGATGATGGCCGCTGCTGCCTTCACGCAGGCGCAGTCGTCGCTGCGCTGGTTCGTCGATAACTTCAGCAGCATTGCCGACTGGCGAGCCACGCTGCTGCGCGTCGCAGGCCTGCGTCAAGTGCTGGCATCCGATCTGGGGGCCCAACCGGGCGGCAGCCGCATCGCCTATGTGGAGAGCGAACCTGGAACCCTCGCGATCGAAGCGCTCGAGGTTCGCGCCTGGGCCGGCCACGATCGGCTGGACGCCGAAGATCTCGTCGTGCACGCCGGTCAGCGCCTGTTGATCCTCGGTGCGCCGGGCACCGAGAAGACCTTGCTGTTCCGGGCGCTCGCGGGGCTCTGGCCCTGGGGCTCCGGCACCATGCACCGGCCCCGCGGCGAGACGATCCACTACATGCCGCGCGGCACGCCCTACCTTCCTCGCGGGACGCTGGCCGAAGCACTGACGTATGCAATGGAGCCGTCGAGCTATCCGAAGGAAGCCATGGTAGCCGCGCTTGCGAGCGTGGGCCTCCAGCGGCTGGAGCCATTGCTGGACAAGGCGGGCCGCTGGGAGCGCGAGCTCAGCATGGACGAGCAGCTGCGGCTGGGCTTCGCCCGCGTGGTGCTGCAGATGCCGCCCTGGCTGGTGATGGACGAAGCCTTTGGCGCGTTCGACGACGATACGCTCGAACTCATCATCGACGTGCTGAACGGCAAGCTCGCGCAGACGGGCATCGTCCACATCGGCTCGGCCGGAGAGGCGCACGACCGGCTGTTCACGCAGGTGGTGCATCTTGTAGTAGCGCCCGACGCCGTGCCCGAGGACCTGCCGTCATGAGCCCCTGCCCGACCGCTTCGAACGGGGCTCGCAGCGCGGTGCGCAGCACGGAGGTTGCCATGATCTTTCGTGCGCTTCGCGCCCTCTTCGTGCTGCTGGTGCTCTCGCTGCCGGCCTGGGCTTGGGCGCAGGATTTCGGCTTCCAACCGCCGCGCGACCCTGACGATGTCGCTGCGGTGGAGGTGATGCGAGATCTGGCACAGCGCATCGTGCCGGTCTACCAGGAGGCGGACACCGATGTCTTCCTGGCCAACGTGACCGCTCTGCAGATCGTCAGCGGCACCTACCGTGCAGCCTACGACAGCAGCAGGTCCCTGCGCAACCGCCAGCAAGGCAAGCCTCTCGACGGCCTGGGCGAGCGAGCGCTCCTCGACGGCATCTATGCGCTTGCGCGCGCGATCGAAGCGAACGAGCGCGTCGGGTTCGCCAAAGCCTACGCGCGCTCGTTCCAGGAGCTCGTACCGCGGCTCGATAACGCGCAAGCCGCGGCCGTCATGGCGCGGCTCGAAGCCCCGCCGGCGGCGTACAGAGAGCCGGTTCGGCAAGCTTTCGATCGCTGGCGCGCCAGGGGCAGCCTCCCGCAGGCCGACGCCGTGGTGCTCGTGCGCTCCTGGCTTGCATACGAGTCGCGTCGCAGCTTCGGAGCGCTGCTGCCCGAGCTGATTGCGGCGGAAAACCGCAACCGCTACCTGGCAGAGGCCGACGTCCGGATTCCGGTGCGTGAGGGTGTCGTCATCCATGCCAGCGTGGTCCGGCCCGCCCGCGCGAGCGGCGCCCTGCCGACGCTGCTGCGCTTCACGCTCGATCCCGCCGAGGACGATGCGCAGCGCAGCGCCGTCAAAGGCTACGTCGGCGTCACGGCGTACGTGCGAGGACGCACGCCCGACGGCAAGGGCGCCGTGCGGCCGTTCGTTCGCGACGGCGAAGACGCCGCGGCCGTCATTGACTGGATTGCCCGGCAGCCGTGGAGCGACGGCCGCGTCGGCATGCTCGGCGACGGCTACTCCGGCTACGCCGCCTGGGCCGCCGCGCGCAGGAAACCGGCGGCACTGAAGGCAATCGCCACGATCGCGCCGATGGCGCCGGGCATCGACTTCCCGATGGCCGGACAGATCTACCGCAATGCCATGGTCCGCTGGGCGCAGGAACAGGCGACTACCGGGCCGGGGAGAGCCGACGCCGACGCCGGCCAGGATGCAAGATGGCAGGCACTCGACGCGCGCTGGTATCGTGGCGGCCGCCGTTACTGGGACGTGGACCGCGTCTTGCTGGGCAAGCGCAGCAAGCTGATCCGAACCTGGCTGACGCACCCCAGTCACGATCTGTACTGGCGAAAGTTCTTGCCGACGGCGCGGCAGTTTGCGCAGATCGACATCCCGGTGCTCGGCATCGCCGGCTACTACGGGGCCGAGGCCGGCGCGCTGTACTTCCACGACGAGCATCGTCGCAACCGACCGCAGGCCGACACGACGCTTCTGCTCGGCCCCTACGACGCGACCTCGATCCGGCTCGGCACGGCGGCGACGCTGCGCGGCTACACGCTTGACCTCGTCGCACGCGTCGATCTGCCCGAGCTGCGCTACCAATGGCTCGATCACATCTTCAAAGGTGCAAAGAAGCCTTCGCTGCTGCAGGATCGCGTCAACTACCAGGTGATGGGTGCCGACCAGTGGCGCCATGTGCCGACGCTGGACTCGTCAAATCGCACCCGGCTGCGCCTGTACCTCGACACCCGCGAGCGCGATGGACCGCACCGTCTGTCGCCGTCGCCGGCCGAAGGCGGTGGCAACGCACGACTCTCGGTCGATCTCGCCGATCGCCGTGACGCGCGCATCCCGTGGCCGAACGCGCTGCGCCTGAAGCACCTGCCGACGCGCAACAGCATCAGCTTCGTCAGCGATCCGCTGCCGAAGGACACTGAGATCGACGGCAGCCTGCGCGGCGAGTTCGACATCACGCCGTCGCGGCAGGACCTGGACCTCAGCGTCTCGCTGTACGAGCAGACGGCCAGCGGCGAATACCAACTGCTGTTCGAGCCCTACGACTTCCGTGCCAGCTACGCCGGCCATCGCGTGTATCGCGGGCTTCTTCGGGCCGGCGAGCGCCAGCTGCTCGCGTTCACCGCTGAGCGCGTGACCGCTCGCAAGCTTGCGGCGGGCAGCCGCATCGTGCTGCTGATCGGCCTCAACAAGCGCGCCGACCGGCAAATCAACTACGGCAGCGGCAAGGACGTGAACTCGGAGTCCATCGCCGACGCGGCACGGCCCGTGCGCGTGCGCTGGCATGCGCGCAGCCACGTCGAGATCCAGACCGGCAAGCCCTGAGAGCAACAAAATTGGCACTCGTCGATGCGCGGCCGAGTCGGTGAATTCGGAAGTTGCAGTGGTGTCTTCAACGTGAATCATCTGGGCAGCCAAGCGGCCGAGGAATCGAGACCATCGCCGGGGTATGCAAACATCGAGGCCTCGGCATTCATGCGCCACTCGAGCATTCGCTGCTTCATTCTCGCGAGTTCTTGAACGTCGACATCGCGCAGCGATGCCAGCTCTTTGGGGTCCTTGTCGAGGTCGAAAACCTCCATCGGCTCGCGGTCGAAACTGTAGATGTATTTTCGATGGCCGTGTCGAGCACTCAAGAACGACCAGTCGATGCTGCTTGTGTAGAAGAGCTCCCGCTCCGGATCGACGGCGTGAAGGAGCGATTGGCCAGGCAGTTCCGCGCCTTGGATCTGCAGGCCAAGCAATTCGGCAATCGTCGGCAAGATGTCAATCTGCTGTCGTGGGCCGCGCACCCTGCCGGCCACCAACGCCATGCCAGGCGCGTAGATCAGCGTCGGCACATGCAGGCCCTCTTGATAGATCGCGTTGTGGATCTGCTTGGCGCCATGTTCATCGAACATCTGTCCGTGATCGCCCACGAACACGAAGATGGTGTCTTTCAACACCCCGAGCTGCCGATAACCTTCCATCAGAGTCGAGAGCACGCCGTCGATGTAACGCAGGCAGTTGTAATAGGCGTCCAGCTTCGGATTGGAAACACCTTCGAAGACAACCTTCCGCCACGTCGAGGGCGTCTCGAAGTTGTGGTGGCCAACGTTGGTCATCACCGCAGTGAAGAAGGGACGCTTGGCCCGGACCTGGATCGCCGTCCAGTCGAGGATGGGCTGGACCATCCACTCGTCCGCGATGCCGAAATAGGTCACTCGTTCGGCCCCCGGGCGTGCGAGTTCCTTTTCGGTCTGGATGAATTCGAAGTTGAAGATGTCGACGACGTCGAGGTCGCTCTGGAAATGCAGATCCGTGGGCGTGAAGAAGCTGGTTGCATACCCCGCTTGGCGCAGGACCGAAGGCAGCGAACGAATGCGAGGTTTCTTGCGGTTCTCGCGCGCCCAGTTTTGGGTTCCCTCGTTGGCCAATGGGTACTGGCCTCCAAGAATGGCGACCCAGGCGGCAGCGGTGCGCGGAATGACCGCGGTCATGTCCTCGACCACGAGGCTGTCGCTGGCCAGGTATGACATGAATGGCGTCGTCTGAAGCGTCGGCGTGTGAATCATGGTCGACTCCGCGCGCATCGACTCCAACATCACGACTACGACGTTCTTGCGATCCGTAGCCTCCGTCTGTCTGGCCATCATCTGAGCGCTATGCCAACGTGGCCGGCCGGTCCGCACAAACTCTGTGGCCACACTCAGCTGGATGTCATGCGCAAGCGTCGGGGCCGCTGTCTTCGCCAGCGTGATCAGCGTCCCTTCGGTGTGCCGCAACAGCGGCAGCACGCCATGGGCCGGCGCCGGCAGGAGAATTGCCAGCGCAAGCGCCAGCGCCACCACACCCCCTCCGCACCCATGCCGACCGGCGAGCATCGGCAAGGCAGCGAGCCTGCGATGGCGCCAGGCCCATCCTGCTGCGAGGAAGATGCCGCCCCCAATCGCCAACGCGCGGAAGGAGGTCGCCTCTGGCGCAATAAGGGGCGCCATTTCCTTCGCGTTCAGCGCCGCAAACAACAGCACCCTTGAACTGGCGGGCTGACCGGTGGCGAATTGATAGGCCAGATCGATGCCGACGAGGGCGCACAACGCGATCACCATGAGTTGCACGACGAGCACCATTCCGGTCCTAGCCCGGGAGGGCGTGAATTTGAGCACCAGCCCCAGCGCGAATACCACGACGGCGATAGAGACGATGTCGCGCCACAAGCAAGCGGCCAGCCCCGACACCTGGCCCCACGCGGTGACGCTCCAGACATACAGCGTCCGAGCCACGGTGCGATCGTCGCCCGTCATCGGAAACATCAACGCGAGCAAGATCAGCACTGCGACAGAGGTCGGGACAAACATCCATCGGCGTCGTGGCAGAACAAACTTTTGGATCGCCAGGCCCGTAAGCATCGCCAGGAGGAAGTGCAAGGAGGTGAACCACCAGAGCCATTGCAACAGCGTGACCCACCGGAACGCGTCTTCTGGAGCAGCGAACAGCGCGTTCATCACAAGGGTGGTCTTGGCGAGTCCCAGCCACAAGGCCAACGGAATCAGCAACACCCATGCGAGCCGCCAGGGACCTTGAGCAGACTGATGAGCTGGGGTGCGAAGCATGATGGCCGGCGCTTTTCTCGAGCAGACAGCCGCTGCGCGTTCAGTGCCATGAAGTCTGTTCGATGCGCGCTCGGTACTCATAGCAGCGCTTTCGCCAGTTTGCGGAGCACTTCGCGCGGGTTGTTCTCGATGGTCTCACCGAGACGGTGATGTTTTGAGATCCGAATCTCGGACCATTGCAGAGGCTGAACTCCAAGCGCGGCCATGTCCTGGGCGTGCGTCAAAGGCATCGGAGATTCGCCCTCGACTGCGGGGATGGCGCTGTCAACCTCGGCCAACGTGCCGTGCGGCAGGACTTTCCAGTCGTTCGTTCGGTTTGGGCATGGAAACTCCTTTGCGCTCGGTGTCGCACCTCTATTTTCGGGTTGTGCCCACGGTGGGCAACCAGCGAACAAAAAGTCGTACTGCCTTCCATCGTAGGCGCGACGAGCACTTGGAGTGCGAGTGTTTCCACTGTCAGAAAGTAGCAGCCGAGGGCGGCCTGATCGGGGACCGATTGGCTCGTTTTCCAAACTATCGACGGGCGGAATGTGTGGACCGCTGAAGGTGGCTCCCCTCTGGGAAACCTTCGCAGTGCGTTCCGCTTTCTATTGGAGCGCACCACATGCGTCGTGGCGCTACTAGAGAGAAGATTTGCTTCAGCAGGCCCGGAAAGCGAAAGGACCGCGCGGCTTCAACTAGCGAGATTGTGACCTTGCCCCTGAAAAAC
>NZ_JAGGNV010000104.1 GCF_018614955.1 Variovorax paradoxus | reverse complement strand
CGGCCAACAGGGGCAAGATCAGCCATCATGTCTAAGTCAATCATTTGGTTGATCGTCGTTGTCGTCGCCGTAGCTGCCGGCAGCGCTTACGTGTACTTCAGCGAGAAACCGCCTCCGCTGGCAGAGCCTGTTCTCCGTGATCCTGCAAATCAGGCGCCGCCCAGCGTATCGACGCCAAAGCCTGACCACGGCAACTTCCAAAAGCGCTTTCAACCTTCCATGCCTCCAATGGCGGAAGCAACTGAGCATGATCAAGGCAAGGGGCGAGCATGTTTTTCCAGCAGTTTTGGACATGGCTCAACTCACAACTAGTGGGATATGTTGCAACCCATACAGCAGTGGTCGCTTCCGCGATAGAGCCGGCGGTCGTCACCCTTGCCACCATCTACGTAATGATGTGGGGCTTCTTAAGCATGACCGGTCGGATTCAGGAGCCGATCTGGGAAGGCGTCAAGCGCATCGTCTTCATCGCGCTTGTATTGGGAATTGGCTTGCGACTGTGGATGTTCAATGGAGTCATTGTGGACACCTTCTTTAACGCACCTACCCAGCTCGCAGCCGTCATCTCTGGCTCGAGCGCACCCGTTTCGGTGATCGATACGATTTGGGATCAAGGCGGAAGTGTTGCCTCGAACCTCTGGAACAAGGGCGGCGTCCTCAGTGGCGACTTCGGCTTCTATCTTGCTGGCGCCATCGTCTACCTGATCATGGGAAGCGTCGCGGTCTATGCGCTCTTTCTGCTGGCGCTCTCCAAGCTCGCTCTGGCAATCATTCTGGCGATCGGCCCCGTCTTTCTTGGCTTGCTGCTTTTTGAAGCAACCCGGCGCTTCTTTGAAGCGTGGATTGCCCAACTGGCGAATTACGCTCTCATCGCGGTTCTGAGCACTCTGGTCACCTCGCTCATGTTGCAGGTGGTCTCTTCATACGCAACCCAGACTGCGGCACGCGGCGCGGCAATCGTTACTGTCGACGCGCTCAACATGGTTCTCTGCGCCTCGCTAGTGTTCTTGGTCATGCGCCAGGTGATGCCCATCGCTTCCGGCTTAGCGAGCGGCATCGCACTCAGTTCTTTTGGGTTCGTGAGCAGCCTCGTTCAATGGGGAATGGGTGGAGCTAAGCGATCCACCTATGAGTTCAGTCGCGGCGTCCTAGACGGATTGCGCAACGAACCAGGAAGCAAGTGGGACTCCTTCCGACGCTTGGCAGGCGACCGGGTCGGCACCGGAGTCGCCAACACCTGGAGCCGGATCGGTGGCGCTCGGCGCGGCGGTACCGTCATTCCGCGCGAACAGGTCATGCCCAATCCGAACCGGTCTCGATAGCGCGACGAATGCAATTCATGAAGCACTTCATTGCACTCCTGGCAGCCGCATCACTGCTTGGCTGCGGAACGCGTCCTCCGTTGCCTCCCGAATGCGAGGGCGCGCTGAGCCCGATCAACGCCCAGCCCAGTGTGGCAACCACAGGAACGGTTCATGAACGGCGAGTCAACCCTTGATCGGTACCTGCTCGAGGCACAGAGCTGGGAGCTGGATCAGGCGCGCCGTGCGATGCGCTCCTCGAAGATCGCGTGGATCGTCGCAAGCGTCGCATCCGTCATCGCAATCCTTGCCGTCGCAGCAGTTGCAGGTCTGACGCCGCTGAAGCAGCCCGTCCCCGTCGTGATTCGAGTCGACAGCAGCAGTGGCATCGTGGATGTGGTTTCCACTTACGAAGGCACAACTGACATCGAGCAGGTGGTGACACGCAACCTGCTCTCCACTTATGTGATCTCGCGCGAGCGCTACTTCTACGGCACCGCCGAAGCCGACTATGAGCTCATCGCGGCCGAGAATTCGCCACGACTCAACCAGGAATGGCCAGCGCTCTGGAACCTCAACAACCCGCTCTCTCCCTTGAACGTTTTCAAGGACGGCACGACGGTGCGGGTCCAGGTGCGTTCCGTCACTTTCCTCAAGCTCGACAGCGGCAAGGACAAGCTTGCCCAAGTGCGCTTCAGCAAGTACACGCGTCCGGGCGGTACCGGTGATGAGCAGATCAGCCACTGGGTGTCGACGATCGAGTACGCCTACACGCAGCCCTCGAAGGACGACAAGACGCGTTCGCTGAATCCACTGGGCTTCCGTGTCGTCGAGTACCGGCGCGAACCTGAAGTCGCGCCGGTCGGCGTTCCGGCGGGAAGGGCCGACGCGCGATGAAGTCAGTGGCAGCGATGCTCATTTTCGGCTCATGCATCGCCACGAGCCTCTTGCCCTGCGGCGTGTCGTCAGCGACGGTGCCGCGGGCGGGGTCCGTAGACGCGCGCGTCCGAGTCGTCGCCTACAACCCGGACGACGTGGTGGTGCTGCATGGCTACGTGGGGTATCAGATCCATTTGCAATTCGCGGAAGGCGAGGAGTTCGTCAACCTGGGCTCCGGCGACAACGGCGCGTTCGATGTCGGCGCCGAGCGCAACCACTTCTTCATCAAGCCCAAGGAGGCTCGCGCGTCCACCAACCTGACAGTCCTGACCAACCGCCGCGCCTATCACTTCGAGTACGTCGTATCGGCCAATGCACCCACCGGGCAGGGCGCTCGGCGCATGGTGTACTCGATCCGCTTCACCTATCCGGATGAGGACGCCAGGATCGCTGCGGCAGAGCGCGAGCGCCAGCAGACGGAAGCGCGTATGAGGCAGGCGGCGAGCGAACGCGCCCGCAACAGCGACTATTGGTTCTGCGGCAGCGACGCCTTGCGGCCCATGAGTGCCTACGACGATGGCGTGCAAACGCGCCTGCGGTTTCAGGCCCGATCCGAATTCCCTGCCATATTCGTCCAGAACGACGACGGCAGCGAGTCGCTGCTCAACTTCAACATCGAGGACGACGAGGTCGTGATCCATCGCGTGGCGCGGCGCTTCGTGCTGCGGCGCGGCAAGCTGGTCGGATGCGTGGTGAACCGGTCCTTTGCCGGCGGCGGTGCTCGGACCAGATCGAACACCAATGTGCCCGGCGTTCAGCGCACGACCGCAGGCTCCGCGGGAGAAGGCCCATGACCTGGCAGGACCGCTTCCGCCGTCGTCCGTCCGGATCGGATCGCCCGCGGGACGACGACGCATATTCGGTGGACAGCGATACCGGCGAGATTCTGTCCGCGCGCGACGAGGCGGCAGCCGCAGCCGACGCGGTAGGCGCCGATGCGGCCGGAAGCGCTGTGCACGGCGAACGCCGTATCCCTTCGGTCAACCGTGAGCGCTCGATCCAGTCGCGCATCAGCAGCTCGCTCGCGTTGGGCACCATCGTGCTGCTGGGCGCTGGTTTCCTGGCCTGGTACTACAGCACGCAGTACTCCAAAGCCCGGGATGCGGAAGACGCAGCGAAGAAGGCGGCGGCAGCACGCGCCGCCGGCGAGATGAAGGTACCGCCCCTGGGGCGCGTCGAACCACCGAAGCCGCCGTTGAATCCGACGCCGGTCGCAACGAACGCCGCATTGCCGCCGCCTGCGCCCGTGAGCAACAGCAACGCAGGGCCGCCGCCAAAGACCCCCGAGCAGCTAGCGCTGGAGCGCCAGCTCGGCATGCCAGTGCTGCGTCGCGCCCAGGCCACCCAACCGGCCGGCGCCGTGGCGCCCTATGGCGCTTTCGCCTCGCCGCAACCTGTTCCTGCAGCCATTCCCAACATGTCGCAGCTGATGGGTTCACTCCAGATGCCGGGCGCAGCGCCGTCACTGCCGACCGGCGGCACCTTGGCCACCAACCTGAAGCCCACGCCCACGCCAGCAGTGACAGCCCAGATGCTGCCCACGCGGCGCATGCTGTTGCCGAAAGGCGCCTTCATCGACTGCACGCTGGAGACCGCCATCGACTCGACCTACGAAGGCATGACAACCTGCATCGGGGCCAGCGACATCTACGGCGCCGACGGCAAGGTCGTATTGCTCGAGCGCGGCACCAAGTATGTAGGCGAGCAGCGCGGCGAACCTCGCCAGGGCCAGGGCCGCGTCTTCGTCGTCTGGAACGAAGCGCGCACGCCCACCGGCGTGGTTGTGCAGCTCGCCTCGCCGGGCACCGACGAACTCGGCCGCAACGGCCTGCCCGGCTTCGTCGACACGCACTTCTGGGAACGCTTCGGCGCGGCCATCCTGATCTCGGTGATCGACGGAACGATGCAGGCGATCGCGGCGCATCAGCAGAGCGGCACCAACGTCGGCAGTGGCGGCGGCGTGGTGCTCGGGCCGCAGACGGGTCGGGACGTCGTGACGGAGGTGCTGCGCAGCACGGTCTCGATCCCGCCGACCGTGATCAAGAACCAAGGCGAGCGCATCCAGATCCTCGTGGCGCGCGATGTGGACTTCCGGACCGTCTATGCACTCCGAAGCGATCCAGGCAATCCGTGAGGCGCACTCTCACTCCCGAGAGGTCGCCAATGGCTCCCATGGCGCCGCTCGGCGCAGCGCGCTCAGGGAAGAGCCTTCATCCCTCGCCCTCTTCCTCGGCCCGCTCGCCTTCCTGCTCGATGATCCGGAGATCACGGAGATTTGCATCAACCAGCCGGGCACCGCGTTCGTCGAGCGACAGTCGGGCTGGACGCAGGAGGCGCTACCCTTCGCGACCTTCGACTGGTGCATGTCGATCGCCAAGCTCGTGGCCAACCACACGCGCCAGCGCATTTCCGCGAACGAGCCGTTGCTGTCCGCGACGCTCCCGGGTGGCGAGCGCATTCAGATCGTGCTGCCGCCGGCAACCGAAGACCAAACCGTATCGATCACGATTCGCCGGCCATCGAACGTGGTGTGGACGCTGGAAGAACTCGAAGGGCTGGGGATCTTCGAGCCGACGCGCAGCGTGCCGCAGCTGCGCCATCCGCAGGCGGACGCTGGCAACTCGGAGGCCGATCGCGAACTCATCGGCCTGCTCGCCCAGCGCCAGTTCGTCCGCTTCCTGCGCCGGGCCGTCCAGCTGCGCAAGAACATCCTCCTGTCCGGAGCCACGGGATCCGGCAAGACCACTGTGAGCAAGGCGCTGATCCTGGAAGTGCCGGCGGACGATCGTCTCGTGACGATCGAGGACGTGAAGGAGCTGTCGCTGCGCAACCAGCCGAACCACGTCCGCCTGTTCTATTCGCAGGGCGCGCAAGGCCAGGCGTCGGTCACGCCGGGACAGCTACTCGCCAGCGCCAAACGGCAGCGACCCGATCGCGTCTTTGTGTCCGAGTTGCGCACCGGCGACGAGGTCTACGACTACCTGGTCTCGGTAAACACCGGCCACCCAGGCTCGATCACGAGCGTCCACGCCGACAGCGCCGAAATGGCCTTCGTGGCACTGGCGCAGCTGATGAAGCGCAGCGGGGCGGGCCAGGGCATGAGCACGCGCGAGGGCGTGGAGCTGGCGCAGCTGAGCGTGGACGTGGTGGTGCAGTGCGCGCGCGAGCGTCAGCGCCGCATCGTGCGGGAGTTCTGGTATGACCCCGGTACCAAGCTCAGAGGACTTGCGTAGCCCGCTCAAGGTCGCGGTCGCGCTGCTGCTCGCGACAGCGGTGGGCCTGTACCTGGCCGGCTACTTTTTCCTGATGGCGATGAAACTGCCGCCGCACGAGGCCACGCCGCTCACGACCTATCGCTACTGGCAGGCGTACCGCGAACGCCCCGACGTCCGCCGTGCGCTGCTCGTGGCGCTTGCCGGTGGCGAAGGGCTCTCACTCGGCCTCATCGGCTTCGCGATGCTGCCGCGCCGCCGGCCGCTCCATGGCGAAGCGCGCTTTGCGAGGAGACGCGAAATCGAACAGGCCGGCCTCCTCGGCGAGAACGGCATCATTCTCGGCCGACTGGGCCATCGGTACCTAGTGTTGCCCGGCCAGCAGGGTGTCGAACTCGAGGCCCCGCCGCGCAGCGGCAAGGGCGTCGGCCTGGTGATCCCGAACCTGCTCAACTGGCCAGGCTCCGCCATCGTCAGCGACATCAAGGGCGAGAACTTCCTGCGCACCGCCGGCTATCGCAATGCCCACGGCCAGGAAGTCCATCTGTTCGATCCCCTGTCGGAACGCGAGCGCTCGTCGCGCTGGAATCCGCTGGGCTATGTCTCGACGGTGCCCCACCGCTGCATCGACGATCTGCAGCGCATTGGCACCATGCTGTTTCCCGATCCGCACGCGGGCGATCCGTTCTGGACCTCGTCGGCGCGCTCGCTCTTCCTGGGCATCGCGCTCTACCTGTTCGAGACCGAAGGCGCAACTCGAACCCTCGGTGAAATCCTGCGCCAGGGCATGGCCAGCGACGACGAAGGCTTCCAGAAGCATTGGAAGCGCGTGATCGATGCGTGCGAGCGCGCCGGCTACCCGCTGTCGCAGGAGACCGTGCAAAGCCTCTACGATGTGATCGACCTGGCGCCCACCACTGCGTCTAGCATCCGCAAGACCTTCACGAGCCGGCTCGACCTCTGGCTCAACCCGATGATTGACGCGGCCACGTCGGCCAACGACTTCGACCTGCGCGATCTGCGCAAGCGCCCGATCTCGATCTACGTCCAGATCAACCCGGACAACATCGCGCGCCTGCAGCCACTGCTGAACCTCTTCTTCCAGCAGGCGATCGGCCTGCAGACGCGCGAGCTGCCCGAGAACAACCCCGGGCTGCGTCATCAGTTGCTGCTGATGCTCGACGAATTCCCTGCCCTGGGCCGAATCCCGGTCATCGCCGAATCCACGGCCTTTCTGCCGGGCTACAACGTCCGCACGGTCGTGATCGTCCAGTCGAACTCGCAGCTCATCGAGAAATACGGCGTCGAAGGCGCAAAGTCGATCCGCAAGATGCTCGCAGCCCGAATCGTCTTCCCGCCCAAGGAGTTCGAGGACGCCGAGGCGGTCTCGCGCGAACTCGGCACCTACACGGTCAGGCAGAAGAACATCAGCCGCCCGATGTGGGGTGGCGCGGGCAAGTCACCCACCGTGAGCATCAGCGAGCAGCCTCGGCGGCTCCTGCTGCCGCAGGAGGTCAAGGAGTTGGGCGCGAACCGGATGATCCTGTTCTACGAAGGCTTGCGTCCCATTCTGGCCCAGCGCGTCTATTACTTCCGCGATCGGTACTTTGCCAGGCGCGAGCTGCCTCCCCCTGAGGTCCCGAAGCTCGATATCGCCGACGCAGCGGCCCTGCGCGCCGCAGCCAACAGTTCATCAATGAGTGGCGCCCCCAGGCATGACGCTCGGCCAAGCGGACACATCCTCTCGAAGGCGGCACCCGAAATGCAAGTCGATCAAGCTCGCCTCGATGAGCTCGACCTGGAGGACTTCTCGCTCGATTTCGACGATGTCGAGATTCCGCAGGGTCAGATGACCGATGCGGAGATCAAGGCAGCGGCCGACAGCTTCATCTCGAAGCTGCTGGACTGAAGAAGAGGCAAGGAGAGCGAAGGAGATTCACATGACCCCGGACCCCGGCAACCCGAGCAGCTTCAACGACCCCGATGCGGCGGCCGGCTCTCTGCAGGAGCATCCACCCCACCCTGGCAACCCGTCGAACCGCATGGTTCCGGATGCCGTCGCGCGCCGCTTCCTGCGCATCGACGATCGCTATTTCTTTCCCGATCGAACACTCGCATTTGTCGACCACGGCGGCCGTCTCAAGGTACACACGCACAATCTGGAAGTGGTGCACAGCGTTGTCGCGATCATGCAGGCGAGAGGCTGGCAGGTGGTGAAGCTTTCCGGCACAGAGGAGTTTCGGCGCACGGTCTGGTACGAAGCCGGCCTGCAGGGCATCCGCGTCCAGGGCTACGAGCCCGACGCATTGGAACTGCAGCAACTCCAGCGTGCGCGCACACGAGTATCGAGCGGCGCCGGGCGGGAAGACGGCGCACCAGCTGCTTCCGTCGATGCGCCAACGCCCGCCGGCGACCGCCGTGCACCGCGGGACGGGCCTCGGCCTCCGATATCCGGCATCCTGCTCGCGCATGCGGCCGCGCCATACCAGTTCGATCCGGCGCAGCGGATGTCGTACTACGTGCGCGTCAGGAGCGAAGTCGGCGAGCGAACGTTGTGGGGCGCCGACCTGGAACGCGCGTTGGCCGAGTCCCGTTCAGGCGCACGCATCGGCGACGAGGTGCTGCTGAGCCAGCGCGGAGCGCGGCCGGTTGCGGTTCGCGTGCCGGACCGCAATGAGGCGGGTGACCTGGTGGGCGAGAAGAAGATCGTCACACAGCGCATGGGTTGGACCGTGGAGAAAGCGCAGTATCTCGAAGCATTGAGGCGCAAGGCCGACATCGTGCGCAGCGGGCACCTGGCTGCTGGCGCGGTCCCGGCCCAATACCCCGAGCTCGCCGGCGCCGTCGTCGGGTTGAAGCTGGCTGAACAGTTCGCCCGGCGCCTGACATCGCGCAGCGAGGATCAGGCCCGCGTCGTACAGGCGATCCGCGAGCGGATGGCCGACGCGGTGGGTCGGGGTGAACGCATCCGGATACCGGCCCAGCGCATGCGATCCTCACCGGTCCCTCATCGCGGTCGCGCCGCGCCCAACATCGATGATCCGGCGCACACGCGCCTTTGAAGAAACAGAAGTTCCATGTCCTTCCCGCCTCGTTCCTCTTGCTTCGCCAGCCGTCTCCTGCAGGCGGTCCTCGCAGTCGCTGTCCTGGGCGCGCCCGCCGCGTCCTCCGCCCAGCTCGCAACCTCGCCTCAAGGCGCGCAGGCCGTTGTCACCGCGGCATTCACGCCCGGACAAGCCCTTCCTCTGGTGCTCGACACGATCCGCGGCGCGCGCTCATCAATTCTCGTGGCGGCCTACTCATTCACGAGTCGGCCGATCGCGACAGCCCTGCGCGACGCCGCGCGGCGGGGCGTCAAGGTGTTCGTGCTCGTCGACGCGGACGAATCCACCAGGAGCTACTCGGCAGCACGCTTCCTGGCGAACGAACGGGTGCCCGTGCGCGTCAACGCGCGTTATGCAATCCAGCACAACAAGTTCATGGTCGTGGATGCCGCTACCGTGCAGACCGGTAGCTTCAACTACACGGCGTCCGCCGCCGCGCGCAATGCGGAGAACGTGCTGGTGGTGCGTAACGCAGCGACGGTCGCGGCGCAATACGACGCGCAGTGGCGCCGCCTCTGGGACGAGGGCAAGGACCTGCCCCCTGCGTATTGACAATGGCGAAGGTACTCTCAGCGAAGAAGTCGACTGTGGCCGTGGGGGGCGCCGAGCCCTTCGTCGTCGCGCACGGCACGCTGGAAGCATTGAAGTGGCTCGCGCTCGGCCTGATGGCGCTCGACCACGCGAACAAGTACCTCTTCAACGAGGGCGCGGCCTTGCTGTACGACCTCGGACGGATGGCCATGCCGCTCTTCGGCTTCGTCCTCATGTACAACCTGGCGCGTCCAGGCGCGCTGGAGGCTGGCATGCATCTCAAGGTGATGCGCCGACTCCTCGTCTTCGGCGCCCTTGCCACCCCGGCCTTTGTGGCCCTCGTCGGGTGGTGGCCGCTGAACATTCTGTTCATGCTGTTGCTAGCCACCGGCATCATCTCGCTGGTTGAAGCTGGCGGCGCGTTGAGGACCGCTGGCGCTGCAATGGCCTTCATCCTGGGAGGCGCGGTCGTCGAGTTCTGGTGGTTTGGAGTGCTCAGCTGCCTGGGTGCCTGGGCGTTTTGTCGCAAGCCGACGATGGTCCGACTCGTCCTCTGGATATCCGCCATTGCATCGCTCTGGGTCGTGAATCGGAACTTCGCGGCGCTGGCATGCCTGCCGCTCATCTGGGCAGCGTCGCGGGTTGACATACCGCTGCGACGCCACCGATGGGCCTTCTATGGGCTCTATCCGGCCCACCTGACCATCATCTGGCTCGTACTGCAGATGCCCTGACTCACTCGGGAAAGCCCGCCTGCAATTCGACTCGAGGGGCATTGCTCATGCAGCAGGCATGGCCTCCAGCCGCTTGGCGGCATCGCGTAGCCCCGCAAGGATGCTTTCGGCAACTTGCGGCGAAAATCCGGGCGGCAGGGAGCGGTATATCTCATCGATTGCGACCGGGGTCGTTGCCAGAATTTCGCCAATGATGGGCTCCGCGTGCACGCCGAAGCACTTCCGGGCCGTCGCGTTGAAGTGCTGGCGCTGGATGTCCTTCATGAGGTAGTGGCGGTTCTTGCCGGAGATTGCCATTGCCATCTTCGCCTTGTGCCAGTTGAACTGGTTCGGCCCGTTGCCCATCGCGGGCAGTATGGACATGACGTCGTAGAGCGGGGTCATGCGAAAGAGGCCCCGCGGGAGGAGATGGATGCTGAAATTCTTGGCGTGGCCATCCGGCGCGGCCAGGAGCCAGAATAGGACCTGAGCCTTGAATAGGGTGAGAAGGTCTTCGCCGGGCCGCGTCGATTGCTTCAGGAGCGTAGACAGCTCGACGAGCCCCGGCCCGCCGTCGGCTTCGTACTTTGCGAGCGGCGAGCGGCCGAGGGCTTGGCAAAAGTCCTCCTGAGGCAGCCGCAGGTACCAGGCGCCGCTCGAATGGAGTTGCCGGTCAAAGCGCGTCACGCTCAGGACCTTTTGCTTACCGAAGGTACGGATGTCGCATGCCGCTACTGGCAAGCCATATGCCCGCAGGATGTTCATGCAGAGCCATTCGTTTTCGAGGGACGTGCTCAGGTCGACCTTCCTGTTGCCGATGAGGCCCAACGGAAGCTTCAGGATGTGGGTCGTCGGAGTGGTGCCGTGCGGCCGCATCCATTTGCCGTCGTGCCAGAGCAGCGCCGTCTTTTCCTGGGCGCCGGCGATTGAGATGCGGAAGTCGTCATCGTCGGCATGCGCTCCCGGCCCTGGCGCGGTGACGGCCTCGATGAGCAGCTTTTCAATCTCGTCCTCGTCAATCACTGCGCCGTCGATGATGTCGATGCGCCCAGGAACCTCGTCCTCTCCCAGAAGCTGGAGCGCGCCCACGCAGTCTCGGCCGATGGCCGTCAAAAGGTCGAAGGGGTCGAGAGAGGCTGTCTTGAAGCGCGCGGCGATGCGGCGCCGGACTGCTTCGCTGTCGGGGAGCAGGTTGTCGAAGTAGTTCTGAACGCGAGCCCCGCGAAGCGGAGTGGTGTCGATGCCGAACGGCAAAGAGAGGGAGAGTTGCCGGCCGAGGTCGGATTTCATCCAGGCCTCGTCGTACTGCAGCTCCATCTCTCCCCTGGTTGGTATGCGCCAGGTGCCGACGCGTTGTCCGTTGGCCCACAGCGACAGGGCTTGGGCGTGACTTTTGCGGCCCATGTTTCACCACTCCGTGGTCGAGGAGGCCGCCGCCTGGTCTTCTTCAACCGTGACGCGCAGCCCGTACAGCGCCGACAGCGCCAAGAGCTGCGCGACGGTCATCGCGGAGGGGGCCGTTTCCAGTACTGACAGCCGGCTCTGGCTGATGCCCGCATGCCGGGCGGCCGCCGCTTGGGTGAGCTTCTTGCGGCGCCGCGCGGACAACAGCAAATGTCCGAGCTGGGTGGGATTTGAGAGAAATTGAGCCATCGAATTATCCGGTCGACGAATATTTGTAATTTATCCTTTTCACGGATAATCGGCAAGTATGCGCCACACAAATAGCAGCACTTTATCTACCCCGCGGATACGGTTCATGCGCCGTAATCCTCGCGGCCGATGGGCAGGGGTAATTTAATACCCGCTATCGCACTTAATGGGGACAATTTGTCTCAAACAGATTTGCCATATTTGGCACCATGGCAGCAAATAGGGTATAATAATACCCATAAACCGCTCCATTGAGTAGCAACGTGCCCACAATCGTCTCTTCGTTTCCCTTTGAGGTCCAACAGGTCGCAGAGAAGCTCGGGCAACGCGTACGTACGGCGCGCATTCGCCGGCGAATGACGCAGGATGACTTGGCTGCCGCCGCGCAGATTACGCGCAAGACCCTCTATGCCATCGAGAAGGGCGCGCCAGGGATTTCGCTGGGCACGCTCCTTTCCGTCCTCTGGGCCCTGGGGCTGCTGGACTCCGCAGCATCGGTCGCCGACCCCGACAAGGATGAGCATGGTCGGGTCCTGGAAGCAGCGCGCCAGCCCCAGCGTGTTCGCAGCCCCACAAACGTCAACAACGATTTCTGAAAACTAGACACATGGCCGCTCCAGAGCAGACCTGCTTCATTTACATCCAGCTCCCCGGCACCTTCGAGACGGTGACCTGCGCATCACTGACAGTCATCGAGGTGGCCAAGGACACGTACGAAGGCACGTTCCAGTACGGGCGTCGCTTCCTGGAGCGCAAGGACGTGGTCGCGCTCGACGCATTCCATCTGGGACTGACCTCTCGCCCGCTGAAGTTCACCAAGCTCAAGGGCATACCTGGCGCTGTGCGCGACGCCAGTCCGGACGCCTGGGGCAGGCGCGTCATCCAGGCCAAGCTGCAGCGGCCGGAAGGCGACATCCAGGAGATGGAGTACCTGCTCAATGGGCCCGACGACGGCGCCGGAAACCTGAGCTTTGGCAAGGAATCGGTGGCACCGAAGGAGCACAGGCCCTTCAACCGGACCCACCAGCTGCAAGCCCTGGTCGAAGCAGCGCAGAAGCTGGAGGAGGACGGCCGTTTACCTTGCGAGGTGCTGGAAGAGCTTGAGCCTGGCACCAGCATGGGCGGCGCGCGTCCAAAGGTCACATTGGAGGACGGCAACAAGATTTGGCTAGCCAAGTTGCCCGAGAAAGGCGATCGGCAGAACATGCAGCGTATCGAGTACGCCACCCTGGAGCTTGCTCGCGCGGCCGGCATCGACGTGTGCGGTACCCGCATGGAGTCCGTCGGAAAGGGCGAAGTGCTCATGCTCGACCGCTTCGACCGCGAGTGGGTGCCTGAGGCGAAGGCGTATTTGCGTCACGGCCTCATCTCCGGCCTCACGGTGCTTGACGCCGAGGACGGCTACTTCGGGCGTGACCGGTGGTCCTATCCGCTCCTTGCAGACGAGTTGCGCCGTTGGTCGCGCAAGCCCGACGAAGACCGCATGGAGCTCTACCGCCGGATGCTTTTCAACGCCATGGTCACGAACAACGACGACCATCCGCGAAATCACGCACTGCTGCAAACAAACGATGGCTGGCGCCTCTCGCCCGCGTACGACATCGTGCCAAAGCCCCTGGTCTCCCAGGAGCGGCGGGACCTCGCCCTCACGGTTGGAAAGTACGGCCGCTCGGCTGGTCGCTACAACTTGTTATCTCAATGCGACGTGTTCGGCCTGTCAGTCGAGCAGGCAACCCATGAGCTCGAGGCGATGCTGAAGGTCGTCGATGGGTGGCGCGACTTTTTCGCCCGCATGGGTGTCAGCAAGGACGACATCGTCTACCTTGAGCAAGCCATCTTGCCGCCATCGTTCTACCGCGACGCACCACCGGAGCCCGTCTGACCGGTCGGCGCGGCGGCGCCGTGCGCGCCAGCCACCAAATCGATTCAACATATGAACAGCAACAACAACTGCCGCTTCAGGAAGCGGCATCCGATGAGGACGTCACGCCAGATGAAATGCACGAGCATGACCGTGAATCGCACTCGCTGACGCACGAGCTGTTCCGTGCGTTCTTTGCGTACGTCCAAGGCACCCGACGCGACGTACGAAGGTGCGTGGCGGATGAGGGGCCATGGCGTCGTGGAATAGAAGACGGCCACCATCAGTTCATGCCGAAGCTGCTGTTCATGATCAGCTTGCAGGAGCGCCATGGTGGACGCCTGTGGCTGAGGCAGAATTTCGAAGCAGTAAAAGGTGCAGCGAGCTCTACGGGCGTCGCCATCGACAGCCACCCTCATCCGTTTCCGCATCGACCGCGAGATCGCGGACAAAGCGCACCGGATGACTGCCGAGTGCGGCCTCGATCTGCCGGACGCAATGCACATGATGCTGACGAAGGCCGTGCGTATCGGCGATTCGCAATCGACCAGAATCGGGACGCTGCCTCGAAATCGGCGAGCGACCCGCCCTTCCAAGCGTACGAACTTCGCTACTGGAATTCGCTGACGGAGTCTCTGGACGCGGAGGCGGCGCTGGCGCTGCTGAACCAGGCGATTGCCGATCGCTGGGCTTGGCTCGATGAGCGCCCCGACGCGCCATGCAAGGAGCAACTCGCGTGAGTAAGGGACGAGCGCGACGAAGCCCGCGCAGATGCTGCAGTGGGCGCGCGAGGGCGCCGCCTTCAGGACGATGGACCGCTTTGAGTTCGAGAAGGAGTTTCAGCACCACGCGCATGCCGTGAAGTCTCTCGGCATGGCGGTGCTCGAGGCTGAGAACTATCCCAACGAGGAAGGCGCGCGGCTGCTCTTCCACGCCCGCGAAAATATCGCCCAGCGCTTCGAGCGCGGGGACATGGCCCGCATTGTCGCGAGAGAAGGACGCAAGGAGCCCACGACGAGATGAGCGACAAGCGCCCCGCTTCGGTTTTCAACGCCCCTTCTCGGAACTTCGATCGACTGGCAGGTCACTCGCGACGCGGCGTCGTGCCAGCAGCCGCTCGACCAGTCCTTGCGCGATATGTGCGTGGTCGGTCCTCGGAGGCGGCATTGCCTTGACGAACCGGTCGACTTGCGCGGCAAGGGCGTCCAGCCCCTGTCGCCGAAGCATTGCAGCGGTCGCCCGCCAGTCGTTGATGACATTCCCCCGCGTCGCCAAGAGCGTTTCTTTGCCCTCCTCGGGAACGAGGCGTCCGGCCTGAAGCGCCTTGCCTATCCTCTCGACCTTGCGGCGCATGAAGCTGGAGTCCATTGGCGCCGGCCGCCTGCTTTGATCTTCCTTCGGCAGCACATGGAACGCGTGCACCGCACGCAAGCGATGGTGGATCGGGTCTTTCAGGCCCTTGCGCTGGCCGCGCAATTGCCGCGGCGTCGCGTTGGCCGCGACACCCTCTTCCCGCATCAACGCCGCAAACTGCTCGCGCCACAGCCGCAGCGTGTCCTTGCGGATGTAAAGGCGCTTGCCGGGTTCGAACTCATGCTCGCACTTGACGACGAGATGAACATGCGGGTGCGGCTGATCGGTGTGCAGCACCATCGCATAGCGATACTGCAGCGCGAAGTTCTCGCGTGCGAAGTGCCGCGCCGCAAGGAGCACCTTTTGCGGTGGCGTCCCCGCCGGCATCGAAAGCACGATGTTGTGCACCACCTTGGCCCGCGTGTCCTTCTGGCCCTCGGCGGGTTTTGGCTTGTACTGGCTGCGGCAGAGGTCGAGTTGCCAGTCGGCCAGGAGCTGATCGGCCATGTCACGCCCCCGCAAGGCAAGGCCCTCGTCCGTCTCGACCCCAAGCTTTCCGTGGCGACCGATGTACTTCAGATGCGCCTTTGCGCCGCCACTGTCGCGCGCGCCGCCCGACACCTTCACCATCACCTCCGGCACCCCGCTCACCGTTCGTCTGACCTGCTCGATCTGTTCGACGCTCAGCTGCGTTGAGCCGCCGGGGCCGCGCCGGCCGTAGCTGACGATGTCGAGCTCCATGCCGGCCGTCCTCGGCAGCATCACGATGCGCTTAGGCATTGCCGCACTCCCAGCTGATCAAGTTGGTTCGCACGACCGAAGCGACGGTCTCTCGCACGTTCTCGACGGCATTGCCCACGTCCCGCAGCAGCGCATCTGAACTTGATACGCCGGCACCCTCCTGCTCACCTGCTGCCGCATTGAGCGAACGCAGTTGCCGTCCGATCGCCGCGAGATGGCCGGCCACGGCTTTGAGCTCATCGAGCTCGGCCGGCGGCATCACGGGTGTGCCACGGACATGGGTACGAACAAGCATCGACAGGTAACTGGCGGTCTTCATGCGCCGTCTCGCGGCCCGAGCAGCGGCAAGCGCGCGATCGCCAGGGCGTAGGCGAATCGTGAGGCGGTCGTTTGCGCGCCCCTCGTCACATGCCAAATCGAGCGCGATGTCGCTGTCGCTCGTCGGTTGTGCGGCGAGCACGTTCTCGACAAGGAGTGCAAGCAACGCCGATTCGGTGAGGTCTTGCTGCGCGGCCAGCGCGGCAAACCGAGTCTTCGTTTCGCGCGAAGTGCGTGTACCGATAACAACGGGTCGCTGGGCGCTTGGCATGAAGAACGATGAGCCGTTAAGGTCCGACGTCAGTCTATCCTGCCCTCAAAGCGAAACAAGGACTCTGCGTTCGGCATGCCAAACAAGCCCGTCTCGTCATCGCAAGCCGCCAAGCTGAGGTTCGGCACTTTCTGTTCGGCATGCCGAACAAGCCTCTTCGGAATCACGATCACCGACGCGACTGTTCGGCACGCCAAACAACAAGTTAAAAAAAAGGCAGGATCTCTGCCGGCTTCCGAAGGTTCGCGGTGTGGCTTCAATCCGCCGCGTCGTCCTCTCACCGCCAGGATCGCCCTGGGCGGGCAAGACCCGCCCTGGTGGACCGACGGCGCGCCGGACCTTGACCACCACCTGGTGAGCGACAGTCTTTACGCGCAGTGGTTCGCCGAAACGCGAAGCCAGAGATCCGCATGATGACGCGCAGCGCTAAGCTGCGCGGAGGTATCAAGGAGCAGTCGATGGGCATGGGCTTCCTCTCAAGCATCGTCTCGAAGCAGGTCGAAGACGAGGACGCCGACCCCGTCGGTATTCCGCACGACCCTGTCGCGCGCTTCACGGCGGCAGCCGTCGATGTCGGGCTGATCCGCCCGGGTGACAAGCTCGACCGGAACATGGTCGAGTTGTGCCTGCAGGTCGTCGAGATGGCCGCCGCGATCGGCGACGGCTACCCGGCAGCCGGGTGTCCGGAGGACACCGCAGGTGCCCACATCCGGGCTGAGCTCGCGCAGTAGGACTGACAATACCGAGGCCGCGAGGCCGCGAGGCCGCGGCGCCGCCAGCGCGGACAACGCGACGTCATGCCCCCGAAGGAAACTCAGGCGCCCGGTCTCCTTGCGGCAATTCCTTCGACAGGATGAACTCGTACGCCGCGCCGGCATGTCGCGCCGCCGTGAAGATGGCGGTGCGATCGTTCCTGAGCACCTGCAACCAGCTGTCCAGGTACGCCGCATGCCCCTCGATCGTTGCGTCCACCAGTCCGCAGTGGCCCAGCACGAAGGCGGAGCCGAGTTCGGCGACGAGTTCCTCGAACGCATAGGCCGCATCGCCGAAGCGCCGGCCGAATTGCCGCTTGAGCCGGCTCGGGTGCCCGGTCCAATGCACCAGCTCGTGCAGCGTCGTCGCGCAGTACGCCTCGGCCCCGCTGAAGCGCCGCGGCCAGGGCAGCCGGATCTCGTCCGACTCGGGCATGTACATGGCTCGCTCGAAGCCATGTCGAATCTCGGCGCCGCTGCCTGCCACGAGCCGCAGTGCGGCCTCCACCGGTGGACAGGAAGGACAAGGCGGATAGCAATGGCCATCGATGAGCGCCAGCGCAAGGCCATCGATCTGCGCCACGTTGAACACCCAGAACGGCCTGCACAACAGCACGCCGCGCTGCCCGCCCGCCTCCGTACGGTCTTCACCATCAGCGGCGGAGCTGTCGATGTCGCCCTGATCACGCGCTTTGTCCGATCGCCGCTCGAAATGCGCGCAAAGCACTGCTTTCTCGCCGCGCCGCACCTGCGCGCCGAGACGGGCTGTCTGCTTGTAGGTCATCCAGACATTCGAGCCATAACCGTGCTCGATCGCCGCATCCCAGAGCAGCAGCACATTGGCGCCGCGATAGGGCTCGCCAGTCTTGCCATTGCGCGGCAAGCCACGCGAAGCGGCCCGCGTCCAGCGCTCACGGAACACGTTACCGCCCTTCTCGAGCATGCCGATGATGCGATCGGTGATGACCTGCCGGACATCCATCCGACTGCTGCTGCGACTGGTCCGGGCATCGCCTTCAACCTGACCTGCTTTGGGTGAGTCCTCGGGGGGTACGGGGGGAACGCCCGTGGCTGTTCGGTTGTCCGCATGGCGCTGACGGGTGGAAGAAGTTGCACGCATGGCTGGGCCTTTCTGCGGGGTGTGCCGCGGTGGTTGAAAAGATCTGCTTTCGGAGCCGCCTCGACGCATGAAGAGCGAGCGCAAGGGCCGTTGTCCGGGGACCGCCCGGAGGCCGCAGCCGAGGCGCTGGCCGAGGACCGGGTGAGGACGGTGGCGAAGCTCTTGCCCTGGACAGCGGCCCGGGCGAGCTATGCGTCGGTCAGGAGGCGGCCCCGAAGGCAGATGCACCGCAGCGCACGACGCCGGCACGCCGCATCCGTCCAGCCGCAGTGCCTTTGGCGGCCAGCAGGCCGCACCCCCTCTGCGCGCCGGCGCAGAGGCTCGAGAAGGATCGACCTCTCGCCTTGCAGTGGCCGCGCTTCAGCGGCCACTCATGTGCAAGGCCTCGAAGCCGCGTCGCGCGGCGGAGCCGAAATAAGGGGCCGAAGCCCCCTGCCGCTACATGCGCCCGCGCTGTGCGAGCGAGGTCGCCTGGCTTCCGGCGATGACCAGGTGATCGAGCACGCGAACGTCGAGCAGCGAGAGCGAGGTCTTCAGCGCGCTCGTCAGCGCTTCATCCGCATGCGACGGCTCGGCCGAACCGCTTGGGTGGTTGTGCGCGACGATCAACGCGTCCGCGTTGTGATGAAGGGCCCGGCGCGCGATCTCGCGCGGGTACACGCTGGCCTGTGCGAGCGTGCCGCGAAAGAGGTCTTCGATCGCGATCAGCCGATGCTGCGCGTCAAGGTACATTGCTACGAAGCTCTCGAACGGCTGTCCGGCAAAGTGCAGTTTCAGGAAATCGCTCACCGCCGTCGGCGAGTCGAACACCGGCGCGGCAGTCATCTCCTCGGCCAGCAGCTCCTGCGCCAGCGCCAGGCTGGTCGCCAGGCGCCGACAACTAGGCATCGATGAGTCGCGCGCGAAGCCGGCCAGCTTGTGCAGCGAGCGGCCGTGGGCCTCGTACAGCGCCTCCGCCTCTGCGCCAAGGATGGGGCGCAAGGCATCGACGATGCGGCGTTGCTGGGCGGTGAGATCGAGAGATGCGGTCATGGTGAACTCCTGTGGGTGACACAGGCGGGATTGCCTGCGTGACCCCGGATCACCCCGCCGCAGCGCAGTGCTCAAGGCCGCCGCAGGCGCGCGGCACGCGCCGAGCACGCGAAGCGCGCGCAGGGCCTTGAACGCGAGAACGGTGGGGTACGCTGAGGACACACAGGCAAGTCCTCCCCCACCCTCACCAACCCCCGGGACGCAACCGCTCCCGATCCCGCGCCAGGGATGCGCAAGGCGGGCCAGCAGGCCCGTCCGCGCGAGGGGATGAGCGCCATAGCGCGAACCTGGAGCAGCCCGACACCGGCGTGCAGCCGGTGGGCGCCCAGCCTTCAATTCAATCGATTCGCGGCATCTCTTTGCGGCTCGCGACGACATCGGCCTGGCTGTTCGCCCAAAGTCCAAAGCCTCCGGCAGGGAATCTTCACCGGCGAATCGACCGATGGTGGGGACTTTCGGGCCTGGGTCAAGGAGAACGGGGTGCATCTACCGCGCCGGCGATGTAGATGTTCGTTCGGCGCTCTATGGCTTTCTGCGGCTAACGGTGTAGGTCGGCTGCAAAAGACGCCAGTCTTCGATAGCGCGTTCATTGCCCTCACTGTACGGCAAAATACCGTACAGTGAGGGGAAGAGAGGTCTGCCATGTCCCGCGATACCACCCGAACAGAGCGTGTCGAAGCGCGCATTGCACCTGACGTGCTGGCCGTGGTCCGACGCGCCGCGGAGATCGAAGGACGAAGCATCAGTGACTTTCTCGTCGGGGCCGCGCAAGAAGCCGCGCGCCGCACGATCGAGCAGACGCAGATCATCCGCCTGTCGATGGAAGAACAGCAGCGCTTTGCCGCATTGCTGCTTGATCCCCCTGCGCTTTCTCCTGCGATGGCACGCGCGGCCAAGGCGCACAAGAAGCTCATCGCCTCCTCGCGGTGACAGCTCCGTTCCGCATAGAGGCGCTTGCGCCGGAGCATGACCGCGCGGGCTTTGCCTGCGGGAGCGCTCCGCTCGACAAGTATTTGAGAGAGCAAGCGTCGCAGGACATACGTCGCCGCACCCGTGCCTGCTACGTCGCGATCGACAACCAGACGGATGCGGTCGCGGGGTACTACACCCTGGCCGCAGGCAGCGTTCCTCTCACAGGCCTTTCCGAGGCGATGGCGAAGAAACTGCCGCGCTATCCCCTCGTTCCTGTGGCACGCATTGGCCGTCTCGCAGTGAGTGTGGCGTTTCAGAAGAGGCAGCTTGGAGCCGCACTGCTGTGGGATGCAGGGCTGCGCGCAATGCAGTCGGGCATGGGCGTCTTCGCGTTGGTTGTCGATGCCAAAGATGCGGTTGCAGCCGCGTTTTACGAGCATCGCGGATTCACTGCGGCCAGCAGCAACCCACTGACCTTCATCCTTCCGATCGCGACCCTCGCGGACAAGCACTGAATGCGCCACGCGGCTTCCAGGTCGTCAAGCTTGTCGCGCCGTGTCACTGCCTGAGTCGCCAAGCTTCGGTCAGAATCACTGCGCTTGCAGCGAATGTTTAGGGGGAGCCTATGCCTCGTGAATCCAGTTTGACCGACGAGCTGCGCATGCTGTTGCATTCGCGCCGTACAGCCGCCTTAGGCACTGTGGGTGATGACGGAGCGCCGTTTGTTTCCATGATCCCGTTCGCGGTGGAGCCATCTCTTGGATGCCTGATCATTCATGTCAGCGACTTGGCCGCCCATACGCGTTACCTTCGAGACAGGCCCAAGGTATCTGTGCTTGTCATGCAGCACGAGCTGCCCGGTGAGCCGGTGCATGCGCTTCCACGCGCTACTCTGGGGGGCGACGCCGACGTGCTGGAGAGCGACAGGCCGGAGTGGGGGCCGTGCCGAGCCGCATACTTGGCGCGCTTTCCTGAGTCAGAGCCCATGACGCAGCTGAGCGATTTTCGGTTTGTCGCGGTTCATGTCCATCACGCCCGCCAGATCTCAGGGTTCGCAGCGGCGCGTGACGTTGGCGAGGAAGAGGTCCAACGCGCCTTGCGCGCCGAGGCGTGACGCAATGCATAGTGAAAACTGTTCCCTGGCGTACCACTTCGTGCGCCGGCTCGGGTCCTGAATAAAACTTGAATTGTGATGGGGCTGCTCGTTCGATGAGCACCGCAATGAAAGCCAAGCGGAATGCGGTTCCGGCGAGATGCTCAGTCGGTTATCCACAGGGTCATGCACCGGCCAAGGGGAAAACAAATCCTTGACTTTCGTGTTTTGGTGCAGTGCACAATGCACTTTCCACATTGGAAGCAGCACGTTTTATGTGCGTCGGGCCGATGCAGTGCAGCACGCCATGTTGGTGCATCGCCTGCTATCTTTTCCACAGATGCGAGCGGCAACTCACCTGCCCCCCGGGCCATCGCAGACACGTCGAACGACCGGCTCGTCCCGTAGCCATCGCGGGTACTCTCATCCTGGCCGTTCAGCTTGTCTGCGCTGAGGCCGCGGCCATGGAAATCCGATAGCGCCGACTCGTTTGTCATCAAAGAGGCAGCGGCGACGCATGAAGGATGAGCGGCCCGTCGGAGGTCAGCATCGAAGGTCTGCGGTTGGCCGCATTCTGAGTTACGGGCTGGCCCCCAAGTTCATGTTCGGTTCGACGCTGTCATGGCGAAGGGTGAGGCCTGTGGTTGAGCCAGGCGGTCGCAGCTGCCAGTGGCGGTTCATTCCCGAGAAGCAGGATGATGCCGAAGAGCGCTGTGCGCTTCACGGGCATACTTGAACAGGTCACAACTCGCTTGAATCGTTCCGAATGGACAAAGAAGTCGACCCCGCGGTGCTTGCGGTCATCAACGAAAAGCGCCTCCTAGGCGAGAAGCGCACGCCGGTCGACATCATTGCCAGGATGGGCGTGTTCGATGCACGCCAGAAGGCCTCCGACTACGCCTGGCTGGCGACTGGCGACATCGTCATCGCCACCATCTGGGCGGAGTTCGTGCGCATCGGAGCCGGCGGACGATGGTTCTATCTCGAGTCGTTGGATCCGCAACAGCGGATTGGCGGCGGCGAGCGGACCGCTCTGCAGATTCAGCGAGCCAAGGACCGACTCGGCTTGCTCAGGCGTTCGCTGGACGCAGCGCGGGGGTTCCGGGCGGTATTGCAGACGAACCGGGTACCCATTCTCGATCTGGAAACCGACAGGGCCGCAAAGGTTTCGATGCGGGTGGCGGACGACGAAGAATGGCACGTCGCCGCGTGGGATCCCGATCAAAAGATTGCGGTTCTGGTTCGCGGCCCGCGCGGATGGCTACCGACCGAAGAAGACATGCAAGCCGCACGGGAGCGGGGTGGTGTTCCGGCCGCGGCGCCGCAGGGCCCATCGGGTCAAGCATCTCGAGAAGAGGTCCAGGCGGCCGCAATGGACTACCTGACGCGTCACTTCGCGGGCTACGGGTACAAAGCCGAGAACGTGGCAGGCCAGAACCTTGGCTACGACATCGAGGTGTCGGACAAGAAGGGTGCCACTCTGCTCAAGCTCGCGGTGAAGGGCACCGCCGCTGGAATGGCCGGCTTCCAACTCACGGCTGAGGAGCGTGCGTGCGCCAAGCGGGGGGATCCCTGGCGCCTTGCGGTGGTCGCGGACGCGCTCGGCCCCGCGGCGCAGCACAAACTCTACAAGCCCTCCGAGGTTGACAACGCACCCGGCCTGGAATCGCTGCTCGATTAGAAGGCGTTGACGTCGTCCACGAGGGGCGCCTTCCGACAACGAATGCTCGATGGGACCTCACGCGGCGCAGCCATTCGCTGGCGCTGATCAGCAGGGAACTCGGCGAGGCTGACTCAAAGCGGCTGTACGGCCCCGTCGCGTGCGCCATGTCGCCGGCTTCGTTCTCGGGGGTTTGCAAGGCAGCGAGCGCCGACCGGCCGATACACTCGAGGCGTTTTCCGGGGACCGGACAGCGGCGCTCGGAGCGCTACGAAATAGGGATGAACTTCGTGATGATCACGAGCGGCGGGAATTCCTACTGGCCGCATAGAACGCAGGCGGCTTGTGAGAGCAGCATTTGCAGAAGCGTGCGCAGCCCGTGTTGATGGTGCTGCAGGCCTCACAGATTTCCGCCGAGGTGCCTGCTTGCAATCGATGCTGCGCGGGCAAGCTCTACAGTCGTGACAATGACGCGCAATATGGATATCACGACCGACTATGCCCTCTTCATCGGCGAACTGAAGGCCCGAGTCGCTGCTGCCCGCCTGTCTGCGGCGCGTGCGATCAATCGAGAGCTGATCTCGCTGTACTGGGATATTGGCAAGGCCATCGTGGAGCAGCAGCGGTCGCGGGGCTGGGGCCAGTCGGTCGTCGAGCAGATTTCGCGCGATCTTCGGGCTTCGTTCCCAGGGACTCAGGGTTTCTCGGTGCGCAATGTGTGGGACATGCGGCGGTTATACGAAGAGTACTCCCGCCCGGAAATACTGCGACAGCTTGTCGCAGAAAAGCGGCTGGCGCCGCAAGGCGGCGGCCATGGGAGGAGCGCTTCGAGCGACGCGTCCGAGGAGGCCGAGATTCTGCGACAGCTTGTCGCAGAAATTCCCTGGGGCCACCACCTGCAGATTCTCGGCAAGCTCGACGCACCGGCGCAGCGCCTCTTCTACCTGCGGGCCACGGCGGCCTTTGGCTGGAGCCGCAACGTCCTTCTCAACCAGATCAAGGCACGAGCGTATGAACGCTCCCTCGCCGAGGGCAAGAGCCACAATTTTCCGCTGGCTCTTCCCGACAATTTGGCTGAGCAGGCGCAAGAGGCCCTCAAGAGCAGCTACAACCTCGAATTCCTCGGCATTCGCCAGGCCGTCAAGGAACGCGAACTCGAGAGCCTGCTGATCGAGAAGCTGCGGGACTTCATCCTCGAGCTGGGCTACGGCTTCTGTTTCGTCGGGCGCCAGCATCGGCTCACCCTGGGTCGCCACGAGTACTTCATCGACCTGCTCTTCTATCACCGGTTCCTGAAGTCGCTGGTCGCGATCGAACTGAAGCTCGGGAAGTTCGAACCGGAATACGCCGGAAAAATGGACTTCTACCTGAACCTGCTCAACGAAAAGGAGCGCGCTCCCGACGATGCGCCATCGATCGGGATCATCCTGTGCGCGGAGAAGGACAACCTCGAAGTGGAGTTCGCGCTCAAGAGCAAATCCAATCCGATCGGCGTGGCCGAGTACCAGCTTCTGGGCAAGCTGCCGCCCGAAATGAAGGGCAAGCTCCCCTCCCCCCGCCAGCTTCAGGACATCGTTCGTGCCGCCTTGCCGCGCGCGCGCTGAACCGCTGGTCCTTCGGACCCCTCACATATGTGCGCACACCCTCCGTGAAATAGCCACGATCATCTGCGGCCGCTCCGCGCCATGAGATCCGCAGACGCATCGATGTTGGCAAAGCTGGCCGCCGTCCGGGGCAATGGGAACCTTGCCTTCGCCGAGGACACCGTTGCCAGAGTCCTCGAGTTTCGGGTGCTGAGAACCGACGTGGTGCATGCCGAAAGGTCCGCTGGCCGCTGCCGCTTTGGCAAGCAGGTTCGGGACTTCGACTACCAGTTGCGCCAGTTGACGCAATGCTGCGCGCGGATGCCGCTTGTCACCAGAGTTGACGTCGTTGACGATGCGCGTTGCGAGCAGACCATCCGCGCTGACCTGGGCAGACAACCTCGCGCGCGGCGGCGACCACGTGATCGTGAACTATAGCCGTGACGCCGTGGGCCAGAACTGCGGTGGCCACATCTCGCCGCTCAGAGCCTGTGACGCTGCGTCAGACTCTTCCTCGTGCTCGATGTCAACCCGCCTGTAGCGGGCTGGGTCTGGATGCCGACAGCCACTCTGGTGAAAGGCATGCTGGGAAGTTCGCCATTTCGCCTGCGTTCGTGCGCGCGGACCCTCTACTTTGCGTACAGTCCGAAAGTTCCATTGATCGTCGGCCGGGCTCGTGTCTCAACCCTGCCGGATAGCGTCCATGAGTTCGCCCAGACCCCCAACCCTGCACGAGTTCGCCGTACTGCGTGTGCTTCGCGCCGAGGCTGAGCACCTGCCGCGCACAGCTGCAAGGATGGCGGCGACCTATCTGCCCGCCATCGAGTTGCCCACCACTTGGCGGCCGGTGCTGGCACGAGCGCTCGAGGAGCGAGCCGGTGACGTGACATGTCCGCCGCTTGATGAACTGCAAGCCGAGTACGGCAGATGGGGCGCATGGCTGCCTGCCGCCTATCACGGCGATGCAACGGACGCGCGCTACTGGCTGGTGGGTCTGCAAGAGCACGCGGCCGAGTACCTGCCCCGATCATCCCCCGCGCCGTGACGGGTAGACGTGCTTTTCGCGAGATGAAGGGCCGTCAGAAGTCCTCGTTCGCGCGCATAACCTCGTAGTGCCAGTTGGCGATGTACTTCAAGACGATCGCTATCGGACCTACAGCGAACATACATAGAGCGATGATCCGGCAGCGCCTTCGGGACCGCTCCTTCAACGCTCGTGCTCCTGCGGCAAATAGGCGAGTGTCTTGTCGGCACGAAAGCGAGCGATGCAGCCCAGAAGCACGAGCATCATCACCGCGGCCGTGAAATGGATGGGCGGCTGACCTTGCTGGCTTGCCTGGGCGGCAGCCAGCAGGGTGCATGCTGGGAGACCTGCGCATCGTCCAGGCGGGTGGGGAACGAAGTCAGGAGCCGCAAACTGCGGCCGCGTTCAACAGAATCGCCTCAAGCGTATTGCGCGAGGCCGTTGCCGAGAGACCAATTCTCTTTCGCGACCTCGACGAGGCTCACGAACACGTCCTCCGGCCGGATGCCGGGGTTTTCGCCGAGCAGCTCCGCGATCCGCCGGAACAGCGCTTTCTTTTGTTCCACGGTGCGGGTGTTATTCACGGTCATCTGGATTAGCACGAGATCGTCGCTCCGGGCGATATCAAGATAGGACGCGCCGTAGCGGAAGTTCGCAGCGTCATGCTCCCTGATGGTCATGAACTGGTTGTCCAAGGGCACGTTGAACGTTTCGTGCATCGCGCGGTAAAGGCTGTCGAAGATCGCCTGCCGGTAGGCTTCCGGCTTTCCGGTGCGCAGTGAGATGTGAGTGAGCGGCATCGCAGGTCCTATTCATGTTGTGCTGCCTTGATGTTATCTATTTTGATATGCTATTGACTCTTATATCAGAGATAACATTTGAATATGGCAGAGCGTCCCCTCGACTTGGATGCCGTGCAGGCGTTCATCCTCATCGCCGACTTTGGCAGCTTCACGCGCGCGGCTGAAGCCATGCAGAC
>NZ_JAGGNV010000103.1 GCF_018614955.1 Variovorax paradoxus | reverse complement strand
CCAAGAGGTTGCCTTATGAGCGTTGCAGCTGCACCCGGCCATGCGATGGGTGCCATGGGCGAGCTCTACGGCGCGCTGTGGCGCCATGCCGAGGGCAAGCGCGGGCAACTGCTCGGCGCGACCGCGCTGCTCACCGGCTCCCAGGTGCTGCGGCTCACGATGCCGTGGCTCGCGGCGCAGGCCATCAATGCGCTGCAGACCGGCGACATCGACCGCTCCGGGCGCTGGATCGCGGCGCTGGCGGGGATCTACGTGCTGTCGTGGGTGATCCACGGACCGGGGCGCATCCTCGAGCGCAACGTGGGCCTGCGCGTGCGCGAGGCGCTGGCCGATGCGCTCTATGCGCGCATCGCCGCCGCGCCGCTCGCCTGGCACGACGGCCACCACTCGGGCGAGCTGCAGCACCGCGTGCATCAGGCGAGCCGCGCCTTGTCGGACTTCGCGCAGAACCAGTTCATCTACCTCACGAACATCGTCAACTTCATCGGGCCCTTGATCGCGCTCACGCTGCTGTCGCGCACCAGCGGCGCGATGGCGATCGCCGGCTACGTGGTGATCGCGATCGTGATCGTGCGCTTCGACCGCGCGCTGATGCGGCTGGCCCGCGTCGAGAACGACGCCGACCGGCGCTACGTCGCGGCGCTGCTCGACTTCCTGGCCAATGCCTCGACCGTGATCGGCCTCCGGCTCTCGGCCGCCTCCCGGCTGTTGCTGCGCCGGCGCATGGCGGCAATCTCGGCCCCGCTCAAGCGCACGGTGGTGCTCAACGAGGGCAAGTGGTTCTCGGTCGACGTGATGGGGCTGGCACTGACCTGGGGCCTGGTCGTGGTCTACGTCTGGCAGTCGCGCACGCCGGGCCAGACGGTGATGCTGGGCGCGGTGTTCATGATCTACCAGTACGCGCAGCAGGCCGCGAGCGTCGTGAGCTCGATGGCGGCCAACTTCAGCTTCTTCGCGCGCATGCACACCGACTACGGCAGCGCGGCACCGATCTGGCAGGCGCCGTCGCGCGCCGACGACCTGGCGCAGGAGCGCATCGATCGCGATGCGGCCTGGCGCACGCTGCAGGTCGAGAGACTGGTCTGGAACTACCGGCCGCGCGGTAACGAAGCGGTCACCGATCATGTGCCGAGCGGGCTGCACGAAGTCGCGCTCACGCTGCAGCGCGGCCAACGCATCGCGCTCGTGGGCCCGAGCGGCGGCGGCAAGAGCACGCTGCTGCGCGTGCTGGCCGGGCTGTACGCGCCGCAGGGCGGCACGCTGGCGGTCGATGGCGAGCCCGCGGCCTGGCCGCGGCTGCGCAGCATCGCGACCCTGATCCCGCAGGAGACCGAGGTGTTCGAGGCCAGCGTGCGCGAGAACCTGGGCTTCGGCCAGCCGCTCGATGACGATGCGATGCGGGCCGCGCTGCATGCCAGCACCTTCGACGAAGTGCTCGCGGCCACGCGCGGCGATCTGGACACGCCGTTGTCCGAGCGCGGCTTCAATCTCTCGGGCGGGCAGCGGCAACGCCTGTGCCTTGCGCGCGGCGTGCTGGCCGCGAAAGGCAGTTCGCTGCTGCTGCTCGACGAACCGACCAGCGCGCTGGATGCCGCCACCGAAGGCCGCGTGCTGGAGCGCATCGCAGCGGCTTTTCCCGATGCCTGCGTGATCGCTTCGATCCATCGGCTGAGCCTGCTCGAGCGCTTCGACACCGTCGTGCTGATGGAAGCCGGCCGCATCGTCGATGCCGGCGCGCGCGCCGCGGTGCTGGCGCGCCAGCCTTCGCTCCAGGCCGTGGCCGCACCCTCGCCCCGCGCGCCATGCTAAAAACGCGCCTCGGCCCGGCCCCTGGCGGAACCCTCGGCGCCGAATCCGTTCCAACAAGCGCCATGCAATCCAAGACACTCGCTCTCCGCACCGGCCTCGCCACCCTCGCAGCCGCCGGCCTTGCGGCCTGTTCGACCACGCCACTGCCCCCGCAGCGCCCCGGCCAGGCCACCGTCATTCCCAGCAACCCGGCACCGCAAGCCCAGGCCGCCTTCATCCGCCCTGCGGCGGGCCCGACGCTCTCGCGCTTCGACGGCAAGCGCAACAAGGGACTGGACATCGCCGGCAACCCGGGAGATACCGTCCTCGCCTCGGCCGACGGCCGCGTCGTCTATGTCGGCGGCGAACTGCGCGGCTACGGCAACATGGTGATCGTGAAGCACAACGAGACCTACCTCACGGCCTATGCGCACGCGCAGAACATCCTGGTGAAAGAGAAGGACGTGGTGCGCCAGGGCCAGAAGATCGCAGAGATGGGCAGCAGCGGCGCCGAGCGCGTGAAGCTGCATTTCGAGATCCGCAAGCAGGGCGTGGCGGTCGATCCCGAGCCCTATCTCAGCGGCCGCGCGATGCCCTAGGGCAAGTCCTAGAGCAGGCTCTCCGGCACCAGCGGCGCGAAGAACTCCAGTTTCAGGCGCGAGCCGAAGTCGGTTTCGGGCTCCTCGTGCAGCACGAGGTCGGGGCCGCCGTCTTCCGCCGGGCTCACCCATTCGATGTGTCCCTTCGGATCCATGCGAACGCGGTAGGCCGCATCCATGGTGATGAAGCCGATCAGGCTGGTGAGCTGCGCAGCGACCTGCGGGCTGAAGATGAACAGGCCGAGTTCGGTGTTGTGCAGATCGGAGCGCGGGTCGAAGTTCAGCGAGCCGAGGAACACCGCCTTGCCGTCGACCACCGCCGACTTGCCGTGCAGGCGCCCGGCGGCCGAGCCGAAGACGCCGAAGCGCTTGGTCTGCTCGACGCGCTTCGGGCTCAGTTCGAAGAGCTCCACGCCGAGCTTCACCAGTTCGGGCCGGTAGCGCCGGTAGCCCAGGTGCACCAGCGATTCGTCGGTGGCCGCGAGCGAGTTGGTCACGAGCGTGAAGCGCACGCCGCGCTCGCGCAGCAGGCGCACCGACTCCATGCCGCCGCGGCCCGGGATCAGGTAGGGCGTGGTGATCAGCGCTTCGCGCTCGGCCGAACGGACCAGACGGCGCACGTTGTAGAGCACGCCCTCGGGCGCATCGGCCGTCACGCGCGGCCGGTCCTCTTTCGGGCCCAGCGCCTTGTGCGGCGCGTCGGCATAGGCCTCGGCCCGCGCCCAGATCAGCGAGAGCTCGCCTTCGTCGAGGTCTTCCCCCAGCGCGCGGTAGCCCAGCAGGTCGCGCTCGATCGGTGCCGGGGGCATCCAGATGGCGGCGTCCCAGGTCATCTCCTCGAAGCGCTCGCGCAGTTGCCGCAGCGAGCCGCCGACGGCCGCCAGCGACTGGACCGGATATACGTAAGGGCTGTTCCAGTAGACGTCGAACAGCGAGGAGAGCCTCGGGACCACCGCACCCGTCACCAGCGTGTCGATGTCGATGAAGTTCGATCCGGCGTCGCGCAGGAAGTATTCGTTGGCGATGTTGCGCCCGCCGACCACCGCCATCGCGTTGTCGGCGACGAAGAGCTTGTTGTGCATCCGGCGATGGATGCGATCGATGTCGAACAGCGAGGCCCCGAGCCGCGTGGCGAGACGGTCGCGGCCCGCCGGGAAGGGGTTGAACAGGCGCACCTCCACGTTCGCATGGGCGCCCAGGCCGGCCAGCAGCTCGTCGGCGCCCGCGGTATAGAGGTCGTCGATGAGAACGCGCACACGCACGCCGCGCTCGGCCGCATCGCGCAGGGTACGCAGCAGGTAGCGGCCGGTCTCGTCGTTCTGCACCAGGTAGTACTGGATGTCGATGCTGCGCTGCGCCCGGCGCGCGAGCTCGAGGCGCGCGTGCATCGAATAGGCCGGCATCGGCAGCAGCCGGAAGCCGCTCAGTTGCGCGTCGGGCGCGCCCTTGACGGCCATGCGCGCGAGCGGCGTGTCCGCCGTATCGGCCAGCGCGAAGGACGGTGGACGCTCAACGATCGCCGGCAGTCCGGCGCAGCCCGTGACGAGAAGCGCGAGCGCGAGCCAAACGAGCCACGCGCCCGCCCTGCCCCAGCCGCCCTGCGCCCGCCGCATCGAAGGATCAGCCGCCATTGCCGCTCTCGATCAGGGACAAGGTTCCCTGATCGGACCGGCCATCGAAATACTTGTGCAGGCAGTCGCGGAACACCGCCTGCGACGGGTCGGCCTGGAGAAACAGCGTCATCGACGACCAGAACTTGAGATCGTCCGGCGCGCCGAAGATCTCGCCGATCGTGCGCCCCTGCACGGCCAGCACCAGCGCGCTGCATTCGCGCAGGCGCGGCCCGAGCAGCGGATGCGCGAGGTAGGCGCGCGCTTCGTCCAGCGATGCGATCGCGTAGTGCCGCGCCATCTCGCTGCGGCCCAGGCCCGCCAGCTGCGGAAAGAGGAACCACATCCAGTGGCTGCGTTTTTTGCCGTCGCGCAGCTCGTCGCGGACGCGGTCTATCACGGCGTCCTGGGCATCGACGAAGCGTTCCAAATCGAAGGGGTCGTTCATCGGCAAGAGGGGACTTTCTCTGTAGGCGCTTTCTTTCTCCCGGTCGCGAAGTATGCCGTGAGGTATTTCGTTTTCAACGGCATGAAATCCACACACACGAAAAAAGAGAGCCCAGAGACTTTCATGTACTGCGAAGCCATCCATTGCGCCGAGACGAAAACCGTCCGGTTCGCCATCTACCCCGACGGCCTCGACGGCCCCCGCATCATTGCCCACATCTCCGAAGCCGCATTGCGCGGCCTGTCTCCAACCCTCGATGGCGACCTGACCGAAACCTGCGAGAGCTACTTCGACTGCATCGAAGCCAAGGCCGTGGAGCGCTACCGCGCCGCGCCCTCCGCACCCATCGTGCTGCTGGACGCGACCGACATCAGCTCATGCGCTGTACTGCACTGATCCACTTGTCGAAGGCGCGCATCTGGTCGCCGACGAACTTGCGGGTGGTCTCGTCGGTGCACTGGCCGGCGGCGTCGAACTTGGTGCCCGCGCCGCCGATGAACACCTCGGGCTTCGCCAGCACCATGGCATTCATGAACAGCATCACGCGGCGCAGGTCGTACTGAACGCGCGCGCCGCCGACCGGACCGGGCGAGGCCGAAAGAATGGCCACCGGCTTGTGCGCGAAGGGCTGGTCCTCGCCGCGGCTCACCCAGTCGAGTACGTTCTTGAACACGCCCGGGATCGAGAAGTTGTATTCGGGCGTGGCGATGAGCACGCCGTCGGCGCGGCGGATGCGCTCGCGCAGCGCCAGCACGGCCTGCGGCAAGCCCTTGGCCAGTACGTCGCCGTCGAAAAGCGGTATCTCGCGCCATTCGGCGGCTTCCATGCGCATGCCGTCCGGCATCAGCGATGCGGCCAGGTTCAGGGCCATCCGGTTGACGGAGTCGGCGCGCAGGCTGCCGCAGAGGCCAACGATGTCCAATGTGCTCACGATACTTTTTCCTGTGGGTTGCGGAGGCTGGATTTGAACAGCGAAACCATCTTCATGCAGTCCGCTCGGGATTCAGGACGAAGTCGAAGTCGAGGGTGTAGTACGGCACCTCGCTGATCCCGCCGTCCGGCGTTGGGCCGGGCGGATGCTCGACCCAGTCGGCGATCAGCGAGCGGCGCACGCCGAAGACGGCGTCGGAGTCGAGGTAGCGGTCGCCGTCGCGGAACACGTGCGTGATCAGCCGCTCGAAGCCCGGCGCGGTGATCATGAAGTGCAGGTGGGCCGGCCGCCAGGGATGGCGGCCCAGCGCGTCGAGCATGCGGCCGACCGGCCCGTCGTGCGGGATCGGATAGGCCTCGGCGCGGATCGACTTGAAATGGAAGTGCCCCTCGGCATCGGCATGCAGCGTGCCGCGGGCGCGGTGGCCGTGGTCACCGGCGTACTGGACGTCATAGCGGCCGTCGGCATCGGCCTGCCAGACCTGCAGCTCGGCGTTTGGCACCGGCGCGCCGTCGAGCCCGAGGACGCGGCCGCGCACGAAGCAGGGCTCGCCGCGCGCGCCGTTGGCCACGTCGGCCCCGAGCGGATACTCGGGCGCGCCTTCGACGTGGAAGGGTCCGAATACCGTGGACTCGGTGCATTCGCGCGGCTTGCGGTTGTTGAGCGCCGTCACCAGCATCGACAGCCCCAGCGTGTCCGACAGCAGAATGAACTCCTGGCGCTTGTCGTCGGTGATGTGGCCGACCTCGGTCAGGAAGCGGATGCCGGCGAACCATTCCTCTTCCGTCAAGCGGATGTCGCGCGCAAAGGCATGCAGGTGCTGCACCAGGCTGGTCATCACTTCGCGCAGCCGCGGGTCGGCGGCACCCGTGTGGCGTGCCAGGACGGCCTGGGTGATGGTGTCTTCGTCGAGGTTGCGCACGCGGGTCTCCTTGATCGTTCGGGCCCGGACTATGGCATTGCGGCGCCAAGCGAGAAAGGCGCCTGGCGGAAAACTGTTTTGCGCTCGCAGGCGGGTCATCCGGCCTACCATCCGCGCATGGATCCCTTGGCCTTCGTCTACACCAGCCTGCCGCAGCGCGTGGTCTTCGGCGCCGGTTCTCTGCAGCATCTGGCGCGCGAGATAGCCGCGCTGGGCGCACGCCGCGCATTGGTGCTGTGCACGCCCGAGCAGCGTCAGCAAGCCGAGCGCGTGGCCGAGCTGCTGGGCGCCCAGGCCGCCGGCATCTTCGACCGCGCCGCGATGCACGTGCCGATCGAGACCGCGCGCGAAGCCCGCGAGCTCGCACGGCAGCTCGACGCCGACTGCGCCGTGGCCATCGGCGGCGGCTCCACCACCGGGCTGGGCAAGGCGATCGCGCTGGATTCGGGCCTGCCGATCCTGGCGATTCCCACCACCTACGCGGGCAGCGAGATGACGCCGATCTACGGCCTGACCGAAGCGGGCCTCAAGAAGACCGGCAAGGATGCGCGCGTGCTGCCGCGCACCGTGATCTACGACCCGGAGCTCTCGCGCAGCCTGCCCGTGGGATTGAGCGTCACCAGCGGCATCAATGCGATCGCGCACGCGGCCGAGGGGCTGTATGCGCAGGACAGCAACCCGGTGATGGACCTGATGGCCGAGGAAGGCATCGCCGCGATCGCGCGTGCGCTGCCGGTAATCCGCCGCCAGCCCGATGACATCGAGGCACGCTCCGATGCGCTCTATGGCGCCTGGCTGTGCGGCAGCGTGCTGGGCAACGTCGGCATGGCGCTGCACCACAAGCTGTGCCACACGCTGGGCGGCAGCTTCAACCTGCCGCATGCGGAGGTGCACACGGTGGTGCTGCCGCATGCGATCGCCTACAACGCGGATGCGGCGCCGCGGGCGATGCAGCGTATCGCGCGGGCGCTGGGCCGCGAGAACGCAGCGCAAGGGCTCTTCGAGCTGGCGCGCGACAACGGCGCGCCGGTGGCGCTCAAGGACATCGGCATGAAAGCGGGCGACCTGGATCGTGCGGCGGACATCGCGGCGGCCAACCCGTACTGGAATCCACGCCCGATCGAGCGCGAGGCGATCCGCGCGCTGCTGCAGCGCGCCTTCGAGGGCGAGCCGCCTAGGGCCTGTTAACAGGCCTTAGCTCGTCCACTTGCGCTGGTATTCCATGCGCTCGAAGTGCTCGACCAGGAAATCGATGAAGGTGCGCACCTTCGCCGACATGTGCCGCCGGCTCTGGAAGGCGATGTTGATGCGCAGGCGCGGCAGGTCCCACTCGTCGAGCACCGGCACCAGGCGGCCCGCCACGATGTCCTCGTAGAGGATGTACTTGGGCTGCACCAGGATGCCGAGCCCGTCGAGCGCCGCCGCGCGCAGCACCTGGCCGTCGTTGGCCTCGAGCAGGCCCTTGACCTTGATCACGCGCCGCTCGCTGCCGCGGCGGAAGGCGAGCTCGTCGGGGTTGTGGCTGTAGGTGTAGATCAGCAGGTCGTGCGAGGCCAGCTCGTCGATGCTGCGCGGCGTGCCGCGCCTGTCGAGGTAGCCGGGCGAGGCGGCGAGGATGCGCCGGGTTTCGGCCAGGCTGCGGATGGTGATGTTGGAGTCGTTCTCGTACTCGCGCGTGCGGATCGCGACATCGATGTTGTTGTCGATCAGGTCGTAGTAGCGGTTGGCCGCGACCACCTGAACCGCGACCTTGGGATAGCGCTCGGTGTAGGCGCGCAGCAGCGGCGCGATGTGGTGCATGCAGAAGGACTGCGATGCGCTGATGCGCAGCGTGCCCATCGGATCGAGCGCCTGGGCATTGACGGCCGAATCGGCATCGCGCAGATCGGCCAGGATGGTCTTGCAGCGGTTGCAGTAGCTCTCGCCCGCCTCGGTCAGCGAGAGGCGGCGCGTGTTGCGCTGCACGAGCCGCACGCCCAGCCGCGCTTCCAGCGAGGCCAGGTGCCGGCTGGCGGCGGCGTTCGACAAGCCCACGGCCTCGGCCGCGCGCGACAGGCTGCCCAGCTCCGCCGTCTGTACGAACAATTCGATCTCGGTCCAGCGATCCATGCGGCATCTTAGGCGCGCTCGCACCGGCCTCGCCGCTTGCAGGATCGCCGCGAGTTCTTGCCCGATCGTCCAGACCCTGCCGGCCGCGCGAGACAAACGCGCCGGGCTTGCCTAAGCTATGGACATGACCACCGTCTCCACTGCCGCCACCGCACGCGAACGTCCGGACCAGCAACTGCAGCTGGTCCTGCGGCGCGCCGAACTCGCCGCGCTGATCGAGCGCTTTGCCGTCGCCGAGGGCACGAACCCCACCGCCGTTCCCGGCCTGGCGGTGTTCCGATCCACACGCGTCGGTGAGCCGCTCCACGGCGCTTACGAACCCGCCTTCTGCCTCATTGCGCAGGGGAGCAAGCGCGTCATGCTCGGCGACGAGCTGTTCGTCTACGACTCGTCCAGCCATCTCGTGGTGTCGCAGAACCTCCCTGTGACCGGACAGGTCATCGACGCGACCCCCGAAGCGCCCTACCTGGCCCTGCGCCTCGACATCGATCCCACGGCGATCGCGACGATGATGCTGGAGGCGGACCACGTCAAGCCGCCGAAGGCAGCGGCGCGAGGCATCTTCACCGGCGAGACCTCCATCGAACTCCTCGACGCAGTGATGCGCCTGATCCGCCTGCTCGACACGCGCGAGGACGTCCCTGCCCTCGCGCCGCTGGTCATCCGGGAGATCTACTACCGCCTGCTGAAGGCCGAGAACGGCTGGCGGCTCGGCCAGCTGGCGGTCGCGGGCAGCCATAGCCAGCGGATCTGCCGCGCCATCGCCTGGCTGCGGGAACACAGCACTGCTCCGCTGAAGCTGGAGGACATGGCGCGGGCCGCGCACATGAGCGTGTCGTCCCTGCACCACCACTTCAAGGCCGTGACCGCGATGAGTCCGCTGCAATACCAGAAGCAGCTGCGCCTGCAGGAAGCGCGCCGCCTGCTCTTCAGCGACATGGTGGACGCGGCGGAGGCCGGCTACAAGGTCGGCTACGAAAGCCCTTCGCAGTTCAGCCGCGAGTACAGCCGGATGTTCGGCGCGCCGCCCGCACGCGACGTGCGGCGTTTCAGGCAGGGCGAGCTGGGCGGCAGGCTTTGAAATCCGCCGGCGCGCCCCGCGAGGATCGACCTACAGGAACACGGCCACCGGGCTGATCCAGCCGCGTCATCGAGCGCGCGATACCTGCTGTGCTGGGCTTTGGAAGTGTTGACCGGCATACCCAGCCGTGCCGGTCGATTTCCCGGAGCATTCGCATGACCACGACCACTTCGATCCATGACGTGATCTCTTCGGACCGCGTCGAAGGCACCAGCGTCTACAACGCGGCCGGCGACAAGCTCGGCACGATCGACGATCTCATGATCGACAAGATATCCGGCCAGGTCCGCTATGCGGTGATGGAGTTCGGCGGCTTCCTGGGGATGGGCACCGACCGCTACCCGATCCCCTGGAACATGCTGAAGTACGACACGGCACAAGACGGCTACGTCGTCCCGTTGGACAAGGCGAAGCTCGAAGGAGCGCCGCGCTATGCGGACGACGACGTACCCGACTACGACGAGGCCTACAGCAGCAGCGTGAACAAGTACTACGGCTTCTGAGCGCCGGAGGCCCGCCCTGCCAGCCATCCGACCAGACGCAGAAGGAAGTCGCGTTGCCAGTCGGGATGCGACAAGGCGTGGTCGGCGCCCTCGAGCACTTCGACCTCGACGGACTGGGCATGCTCGAAGGCCGCCAGGTAGTTCTCGATCACCGGGTGCGGCACGGTGTCGTCGTGCCCGGATTCGATGACCAGCACTTCGCCCCGGAAGGCGGCGCAGGCCGCCAGCGCCCGGTTGTCCATCGGGCGCAGCCTCAGCAGGCGATAGACCGACAGGTCCTGCTTGTCGAGCTGCTCCTTGGGTAGCGTCCAGTCCTCGTCCCGGTAGAGCGCCGGCGCGCGCAGCACCAGCCGGCGGACGGGACGCATGGCGCTCGCGAAGGCCGCGAGGTAGCCGCCATAGCTGACACCGACGAGGGTGATCGCATCCGGAACGACAGCCGGTTCGCGGGCAAGCGCGTCGTAGGCGCGCAGCAAGTCTTCCAGGTTGTCGGCGCGTGTCACCGTCTGCCGCTCTGCGGGGGACCACGACGGATTCGGCAGATCGACCGTGCGGCAGATCCAGCCCCGGCTCGAAAGCTCGCGCACCAGCGCTCGGTACTGCTCCCGGCCGTCGTCCCAGCCGGGTACCAGCAACACGCCAGGCCGTGGGGCGGGAGCTGCGGAGGCGTCGTGGCTGCTCATGCCGCGAAGATCTCATCCCCTCGTTCCGTGCGCAGTCAGCGCCGAGCCTTTTCGGCAGCCCGCCTCCCGTCGAGCTGCTTGTCAGCCATTTGCGACTGGCTACGCCAGCGGCTTCGTGGTCAACTAGTCTGGCCATAAGGAGCTTTCGATGCAGAAACTCGTCAACGTCGAAGCGATCAACGTGCGGTCCGAGGCCAGGGTCGAGCCCGACACGCTGATCGGCCCCATCTTCCTCGGGCAGGCCGTCGATGACCTGGAAGACGGACCACAGGGGTGGCATCACGTCCGCACCGCGGTCGATGGGAAGTCGACCGAGGGCTTCATCAAGGCCGCATTGCCGATCGCCAAATTTAACTGGCAGCCGCCCGAGCAACCCACCTTGCGCGACCCGGCCTCTCCGGCGCGGGAGGCGCTCGTTGCCGCGGCCGTCGAGCAATGGCGGCGCTTCGACAAAGGCGCCGGCAAGGAAGCGAAGGTGCCTTTCAGCGGCTTCATCGGCGAGATGTGGAAAGCATTCGGCAAGCCGTTCACCGGCAAGACCGCCACGCAGCCCTGGTCGGCGGTGGCGATCTCGCTGATGGTGAGGACGGCGGCCACGGAGTTCGACGAGTACAAGTCCTTCCGGGAGTCGATCGGCCATGCCGCATACATGTGGGATGCGATCAAGAAGAACGCGAGCGGCGACCTGGCAGCGCCCTTCTGGGGCGTGCGGCTCGACAAGGCCAAGCCCCAGGTGGGCGACATCATCGGAAGCTGGCGCGAGAAGCCGGCGAGCTACGACGACTACCTCAACGCCTCGAACAATCCCGAGTTGCCGAGCCATTGCGACATCGTCGTGGCCGTCGGGCCCGAGGTCGCATGGGCGATCGGCGGCAACGTGCAGAACTCGGTATTCGCAACGGGCTATCAGCTGGGCCCGGATGGCACGCTGCTGAGGAATCCGCGGATCACAGCGGACGGCAAGCTCGTCGGCGAGGCGATCGTCCTCCTGGACAACAGGGTCAGCTCGTAAGAAAAAATGAAAGATAGATGTAGTTTCAGGTAGTTTGTTTTCTGAATACGCAAACCTAGACTTGCCTCCAGGCCGTGCTTTCCGGCTCATCCGTTCCACATTGCCGGAGGTCCGTGCCATGCGTCTGCGTTTTCTGCTGCCCGCCCTTGTCCTGGCCGCGCTCGCGGCCGTTTCGATCCCGGCCGTGGCGGCCTACCCTGACAAGCCCATCCGCCTGATCGTGCCGTCGGCCCCGGGCGGCGCACCCGATGCGTTGATGCGCGCATTGGGCACGCAGCTGTCGCAGCAGATGGGCGTGCCCGTCGTGATCGACAACAAGCCCGGTGGCTCCTACACGATCGGCACCATGGACCTGGTCCGCTCGCCGGCCGACGGCTACACGCTGGCCTACGGCAACATCGTCTCGCTGGCCACCAACAAGTCGCTGCTGAGCAATGTGCCCTACGACGTCGAGAAGGACCTGACGCTGATCGCCAACACGCTGCGCCTGTCCAATCTGATGATCGTCAACAACGACCTGCCGGTCAAAAGCGTCCCCGAGCTGATCGCCTATGCGAAGAAGAACCCGGGCAAGCTGGCCTTTGCCTCGGACGGCAACGGCACCACCGCCCACCTCGGGGTGGAGCTCTTCAAGTCGATGACCGGCACCCACATGCTGCATGTGCCTTACAAGGCCGCGACGGCAGCCATCACCGATCTGATCGGCGGAGGCGTTCAGCTCATGATGGTCAACACGCCGGTGTCCGGGCCGCAGGCGCAGACGGGCCGCGTGCGAGCCCTGGGAATCTCATCCAGCCAGCGCTCGTCCACCTACCCGGACATCCCCACCATTGCCGAAGCCGGCGTGCCGGGCTTCGAGGTGACCGCCTGGGGCGGCATCGTCGGGCCGGCCCACATGCCCAAGGAAGTCGTGACCCGCCTCAATGCCGAGATCCGTGCCGCGCTGGCCAACCCGGCGTTGCGCGAGCGCTTCAGGGCGCTGGGCGCCGAGACCGACTTCGGCACCTCGGAGCAGTTCCTCGAACTCTCGCGCCGCGAGACCGTGAAGTGGGCCAGGATCATCAAGGATTCGGGCGCGAAGATCGATTGAAAGCCGAGCCGATCTCCCTCCAACGAGCCCCGTTCATCATGACCCCCTGGAAAGCCGCAAGCCCCGGCGATCACCTCCGCGCCATCGATACGCCTGCGCTGGTGCTCGACCTCGATGCGTTCGAGCGCAACCTGGCGCGCATGGCCGAGGCGCTGCGCGGCAGCAAGGTGCGGCTGCGCGCCCACGCCAAGTGCCACAAGACCCCGGAGATTGCGCTGCGCCAGGTGGCGCTGGGCGCCGTCGGCATCTGCTGCCAGAAGGTCAGCGAGGCGGCGGTGTTCGCGCAGGCGGGCATCGAAGACATCCTGGTCACCAACCAGGTCGTGGGAGACGCCAAGCTGCATCGCCTGGTGGCACTGGCCCGCCGCGCGCGCATCGGCGTGCTGGTCGATCATCCGCAACAGGTGCAGGCCCTGGCCGCCGCGGCGCAGGCGCATGCGGTGACGCTGGATGCCTATGTCGAGGTCAATGTCGGCGCCAACCGCTGCGGCGTCGCGCCGGGTGAAGAGGCAGTGCGGCTTGCGCTGCAGATCGTTGCCAATCCGCCGCTGCGCTTCATGGGCCTGCACTGCTACCACGGCCCGGCGCAGCACATGCGCGCGCCGCAGGAGCGCGCCGCGGCCATCGCCCGTGCGGTGGAGGCCGCGCGCACGACCCGCACGGCCATCGAGGCCTGCGGCATCGCGGTCGAACGCGTGACGGGGGCAGGCACGGGCAGCTTCCTGCACGAACGCGACTCCGGCGTCTTCAACGAGATCCAGGCCGGCTCCTATGTCTTCATGGACCGCGACTACGGCGACAACCAGCGCGGCGAGAACGACATCGCCTTCGAGCATGCGCTGTTCGTGCGCACCACGGTCATGAGCCGCGCCACGCCCGAGCGCGCCGTGGTCGACGCCGGCCTGAAGGCATCCAGCGTGGACTCGGGCCTGCCGACCGTGTGGCAGCGCGCCGACCTGCGCTACGTGAAAGCCTCGGATGAGCATGGCGTGCTGGCCACCCCCGACGGCGCCGCGCTTTCGCTGGGTGACCCGCTGATGCTCGTGCCCGGCCATTGCGACCCGACCGTCAATCTCTACGACGAACTGATCTGCGTGCGCGGCGAGCGGGTCGAGGCCCTCTGGCCGATCGCTGCGCGCGGCGCGCTGCTCTGAAACGCGCCGCACCCACGAACAATCAAACCCGAGACTCCTGATGCAGAAAGACTTCGACCTCCTGATCCGCAACGCCAGCATCGTCGACGGCACCGGCGCGCCCCGCTTCGCGGGCGACATCGGCATTCGCGGCGACCGCATCGCGCGCATCGGCGATCTGTCGGCGATGCACGGCGAGGTCGAGATCGACCAGGGCGGCCGCATCGCGGCGCCCGGCTTCATCGATGCGCACACGCACGACGACCGCCTCATGCTCTCCGACCCCGACATGGCGCCCAAGGTCAGCCAGGGCATCACCACCGTGATCGCGGGCAACTGCGGCATCTCGCTGGCGCCGATGCCGGGCGGGATCACGCAGCCGGTGACTCCGCCCCTGAACCTGCTCGACGAGGAAGGCGGCTGGTTCGCCTTTCCCACTTTCGCGTCGTACATCGAGGAGCTGCGTGCCAAGCCTGCGGCGACCAACTGCGCGCTGCTGGTGGGCCACACCACCCTGCGCGTCGCGACGCTGGACGACCTGGGCCTTCCGGCCACGGACGAGCAGATCGCGGACATGCGCGCACTGGTGCAGGAGGCGCTGGAAGCCGGTGCCATCGGCGTCTCCACCGGCCTCTTCTACGAGCCCGCGGTCGCCGCGCCGACCGAGGAAGTGATCGAAACCTGCCGTCCGCTCAAGGACTTCGACGGCGTGTACTGCACCCACATGCGCAACGAGGCAGACCAGGTGATCGACTCGCTGGAAGAAACTTTCCGCGTCGGCCGCGAGGTCGGCGTGCAGGTGGTGATCTCGCACATGAAGGTGGTCGGGCCCGAGAACCACGGCCGTTCGCAGGAGGCGCTGTCCTTCATCGAGAAGAACATGGCCACGCAGCCGATCTGCCTGGACTGCTATCCGTACACGGCCGGCTCCACCATCCTCTCGGCCGACCGCGCGGCGACCTCGTCGCGCGTGATCGTGAGCTGGTCCAAGCCCATGCCCGAACATGCGGGCCAGGACCTCGACGTCATCGCGAAGAAGCTGGGCGTCGGCGAGGAAGAAGCGATCCGCCGGCTCAGCCCCGCCGGCGGCATCTACTTCCGGCTGGACGAGAACGACGTGCAGCGCATCCTGAAGTTCGACCAGACCATGATCGGCTCCGACGGCCTGCCGCATGACGCCTCGCCGCATCCGCGCCTGTGGGGCAGCTTCCCGCGCGTGCTGGGCCACTACGGCCGGCTGCTCGGGCTGTTCCCGCTGGAGACGGCCGTCTACAAGATGACCGGACTCACGGCGAAGAACTTCGGCCTCAGGGACCGCGGAGTGTTGAAGGAAGGCGCCTATGCGGACCTCACCCTGTTCGACGCCGACACCGTGGACGAAGCCGCGACCTACGAAACGCCGATCGCCCCGGCGCGCGGCATCGAGGCGGTGATCGTCAATGGCGCGATGGTCTGGCAAGGCGGCCGTCCGACCGGCGCGCGCCCCGGACGCGTGCTGGCCCGGGAAACCAGCGAGGCAGCGAGCTGAGATGACGAAGCAGTTTCTCGAACAACTGGAGACGCCCGCGCTGCTGCTCGACGAGGCGCGCATGGACCGCAACATCGAGCGCATGCGCAAGCAGATGCGCCGCCTCGGCGTCTCGTTCCGACCGCATGCGAAGACCAACAAGTCGATCGACGTGACGCGCCGGATCATGGAGACGCCGCAAGGGCCGATCACGGTGTCGACGCTGCGCGAGGCCGACTACTTCGCGGCACACGGCGTCACCGACATCCTCTACGCCGTCTGCATCGCGCCGAACAAGCTCGACCACGTGACGGCCTTGCAGGACAAGGGCGTGCGGCTCACGCTGATCCTCGACAGCATCGAGGCCGCGCGCATGCTGGCCGAGCGCGCGAAGGCAACCGAGCGGCATTTCGACGTGCTCATCGAGATCGACTCCGACGGCCACCGCTCGGGCGTGAATCCCGATGGCGGCGATCTTCTCGAGATCGCGCAATTCCTCGAAGGCGCCGGCATTTCGGTGCAGGGCATCCTCACGCATGCCGGAAGCTCCTACGACTGCACTTCCATCGAGGCGATCTGCGCAATGGCCGAGCAGGAGCGTGCGGCGGCCGTGCATGCAGCCGAGCGCCTGCGCGCGGCGGGCATCGCATGCCCCGTGGTCAGCGTCGGCTCGACGCCGACCGCGCTCTTCGCCGAGCAGCTGGAAGGCGTCACCGAAGTGCGAGCCGGCGTGTTCGTGTTCTTCGATCTGGTGATGGCCGGCCTGAACGTCTGCCGCGTGGACGACATCGCGCTGTCGGTGCTGGCCACGGTGATCGGCCACCAGCGCGAAAAAGGCTGGACGATCCTCGATGCCGGATGGATGGCGATGTCGCGCGACCGCGGCACGGCCAGGCAGCCGGTCGACCAGGGCTACGGACTGGTCTGCGACCTCGACGGGCGGCCGCTGGACGACCTCATCCTCGTGGGCGCCAACCAGGAGCACGGCATCATGGCGCACCGCTCAGGCAAGATCGAAGGCGCGCTGCATCTGCCGGTCGGCGCGCAGGTGCGCATCGTGCCCAACCACGCCTGCCCCACCGCCGCGCAATACGAGCACTACAAGGTGCTCGGCGCCGGCCACGAGATCACTGCGACGTGGCAGCGTTTCAGCGGCTGGTGAAGCGCAAACAGGAAGACGCGATGCTGATAATTTCGGAACAGGAGGCGCGCGCGCTGGTGAGCGTCGAAGACGCCATTGCAGCGGTCGAGCAGTGCTTCGCCGCCATGGCATGCCAGGAGGCGCGCAACTACCCGGTGGTTCGCGAGGGGGTGGGCTACCAGGACGCCGTCTTCGGCGTCAAGGCCGGCTGCGACGCCAGCGCGCCCATCCTCGGGCTCAAGGCGGGCGGCTACTGGCCGCACAACATGGGCAAGGGCCTGAGCAATCACCAGTCTTCGACCTTGCTTTTCGACCCGGACACCGGCCGCGCATCGGCACTCGTCAGCGCGAACTACCTGACCGGCGTGCGCACCGGCGCAGCCAGCGCGATTGCGACCAAGCACCTGTCGCGCCCCGACAGCAGCGTGCTCGGCATCATCGGCGCGGGCGTCCAGGCGCAATACCAGCTGCGCGCGACGCTGGCCGTGCGTGCGATCCGCAGGGTCCATGCGTGGAATCGCTCGCCCGAGAACCTAGCCGCCTTCGGCCGCATCGTGGAGCAGCTCGGCCTGGAGTTCATCCCGGAAAGCGGCGCCCAGGCCGTGGCCGCCCACGCCGACATCCTGATCACCGTGACGCCTTCGCAGAGGGCCCTGGTCGAAAAATCATGGGTGCGCCCCGGCACCCACATCAACGCCATGGGCGCCGACACCCGGGGCAAGCAGGAGCTGGATCCGGCGCTGGTGGCCGCGGCCGCCCTGTTCGTCGACGAGGCCGCACAGGCCCTCAGCATCGGTGAGTGCCAGCATGCCTACGACGCGGGCCTGATCACGGAGCGGAGCTTCCGCGGCAGCATCGGCGCAGTCATCGAAGGCTTGTGCGACGGGCGCCGCACGGCCGATGAGATCACGCTCTTCGACGGAACAGGCGTGGCGCTGCAGGACCTGGCCGTGGCCGACCTCGCCGTGCGCACCGCCGCGAAGCGCGGGCTCGGCAGCAAGATCGACTATTAGGATCGGGGGATGTCGCACGACATCACCGACCTGCGCTTCTTCGTCGCCATCACCGAAAGCGGCTCCCTCGCGGAGGCCGCGCGGCGCATGGACGTGACGGCCTCGTCCGTGTCGCAACGGCTGCGGCAGCTGGAAAGCCGCCTGGGGCTGCACCTGGTCCACCGCAGCACGCGCCGCTTCAGCCTTACCGACGAGGGCGAGCTCTTCCATGCGGGGGCCGTGAGCCTGCTCGCCGAGCTGGATGGCCTGATCGACAACCTGCGCGCCCGCTCCGGCGAGGTCGCCGGAACGCTGAACGTCTGCGGCCCCCTGGGCTTCGGACGCCATCACCTGGCGGCCGCCATCGCCGACTTTCATACGCTGCACCCGGGCCTGAAGGTTTCGCTGACGCTCAGCGACGTGGTGTCGGCGGCCGACGCGAACCGCTTCGACCTGATCGTGCACATCGGCAACCTCGCGGATTCGAGCATGGTCGCCTACCCCATCGCGCCCAATGCGCGCTTCGTCTGCGCCGCACCCGGCTACCTCGCCCGCCGCCCGGCGCCGCGCACGCCGCAGGAGCTGGCCGGGCACGACTGCATCGTGCTGCGCGAAAACCAGGAAGACGTGACGCTGTGGCACTTCCGGAAGAAGCGCAGTGAAGTCGCGGTGCGGGTGGCGGCGACCCTGAGCAGCAACGACGGCGACGTCGTGCGGCAGTGGGCACTCAAGGGCAAGGGCCTGATCATGCGCTCGGAATGGGACATCGCCGAGAGCCTGGCCTCGGGGCATCTGGTGCGCATTCTCGAGGACTGGAGCCTGCCGGCGCAGATGTGGTGGCGCTGGTGGCGCAGCGCCTCGGCATGTCCGCCAGGGTGAAGCTGTTCCTCTCGTTCCTGCAGGCGCGCTTCAAGCCGGCGCCGCCGTGGCGCGGCTAGCGCCTGTTGACGCTACGCATCTACTTGATCGAGCGGCTGCCTCGCGTGAGCGAAAGAAGCAGCGTCATGAGCACCGCGCCGGTCGCCGCTGCGGTAAGCGATGCGCGGACGGGTTCCTCTGCGATGTATTGCAGGCAGCTGTCCTTGGCGTGGGTGACCTGGCCCTTGAAGTCCCGGATCTTCCGGCCCGTCGCATTCACGGCATTCCGGGCATACGCGCGGCCGGTGACGGCCGCGTCCTTGGCAATCTCCTTGGCGTCTTCCTCGACGTTCGAACGAATCGAAGGAATGGCGTCCTTGGCAATGCGCCCGCTTTCTCGCGCGTACCCCTGCGCGGCTTCAAGCGCCTCTTGCGCAGTTTGCTCGGCCTCATCGGCAAGCCCCGAGGAAGTCCTGACGTTGTCGGTTGCCATTTCATGCTCCTGATGCTGCTGGCGGCACGGCGCCGCGCTGTGGCGCCAATCTCAGATCAGGGCGCAATCGACGGTGTGGGCGCGAGGCGAAGTCTCGCGTAGGGAAAATGCCGTGAAGCTCTCCCCGTCAAGGTCGGTGCGTGCGGCGGCGGCACAATGCGGAGCTCAACAATGCGCGATCCGAAGGAGAAGTACCCCATGCAGGCAGTTCAGGAATGCGATGTGCTCGTCGTCGGCGGAGGACCTGCGGGCTCGACCATCGCAGCGCTCCTCGCGCGCGAGGGGCGACGCGTGGTTCTGCTCGAGAAGGAACATCACCCGCGCTTCCACATCGGCGAATCGCTGCTGCCGGGCAATGTCGAGCTGTTCGACAAGCTCGGCGTGCGCGAGGAGGTCGAGAAGATCGGCATGCCGAAGTTCGGCATCGAGTTCGTGCCGCCTGACCTCGACTACTGCAGCTATGTCGACTTTTCCGAAGGCTGGGACCCGTCCAAGGACTCGGCCTGGCAGGTTCGCCGTTCGGAGCTCGACGAGCTGCTGTTTCGCAATGCCGCCAATGTGGGCGCGCTGGCCATCGAAGGCGCGAAGGTGTGCGAGGTCGATTTCGACGACACCGGCGCCACGGTGCAGGCGCAGCTCGGCGACGGCGCCAGGCGCACATGGCGGGCGCGCTTCGTCGTCGATGCCAGCGGCCGCGACACGGTCCTGGCCAACAAGTTCAAGTGCAAGAAGAAGAACCCGGACCACAACAGCACCGCACTCTTCGGGCACTTCCGCAACGCCCGGCGCCTTACGGGCAAGCGCGAGGGCAACATCAGCATCTGCTGGTTCGAGCACGGCTGGTTCTGGTTCATTCCGCTTGCCGACGGCACGACCAGCGTCGGCGCCGTGTGCTGGGCCTACTACCTGAAGGCGCGCGACAAGCCGCTGAAGGACTACTTCTTCGACACCATCGCGATGTGCCCGGAACTGCACGACCGCCTGAAGGATGCGACGCTCGTCGACGACAAGGTCCATGCCACGGGCAACTTCGCGTACTCCAGCACGCATGCCACCGGCGAGCGCTACCTGATGGTGGGCGATGCCTTCACCTTCATCGACCCGATGTTCTCGTCCGGCGTGTTCCTGGCGATGCAGAGCGCCTTCGACGGCGCGCAGCTGGTGCAAACGGCGCTCGACCAGCCGGCCGAACTGCCGGCGGCCAGGGCGGCACTGGAGAAGCGCATGCGCGTGGGGCCGCGCGACTACTCGTGGTTCATCTACCGCGTCACGAATCCGACGATCCGCGACATGTTCATGCACCCGCAGAACATCTTCAAGGTGAAGCAGGGCCTGATGTCCCTGCTGGCTGCCGACATCCACCACGGGCCGGCCTACCGCCTCTCGTTGTTGATGTTCAAGGTGGTCTACTACTTCATGTCCCTGCTCAACTGGCGCCGCACCTATGCCGGCTGGAAGCGCCATCGCTTCAACATTCGCGACATGGGTCCGCTGCGCGGCGAGACCATCCTGAAAGCAGACTGAGCGCGGGCATCCCCCGCACCGCTACTTGAGCAGCCCTGAGGACTCGGGCTTGACGGCGCTGTACTCGGAAAAGATGCCAAGCTCCGTATGCCGCCGCACCGCCTCGAAACCGGCAGCCTCGAGGGCCGCGATGATCTGGGCCGGCGCGATGCAAGCTTCGATTGTGTCCCAGTAGTAGCGCCACAGTTCGGACGTTGCGCGCTCGCGCGCAACGATGCGTGCGATGACGGGAACGAGGATTCGCATGTACGCCTTGAGCAGCGCGTTGCCGATTCTGCTTTCGGGCCGGCTGATCTCGAGAACGAGCAATTTGCCGCCGGGGCGCAGCACCCGATAGAACTCTGCAAAGGCCCTGCCGACATCGGACACATGCCTGAACGCGTACCCCAGGCTGAGGAAATCGGCCTCGCCGTCGGCGCACGGCAGTTGCTCCGCCCGCCCGACCCTGAGCTGGATCCCGCGCAACGCGACCTGTTTCAACATGCCCGGACTCGGATCAATGCCGACGAGGCTTCCTGCCGCGCCGATCTGGGCACACGCCTCGCGTGCCAGCAAGCCGGTTCCGATACCGACGTCGACGACCTTGTCGCCTGGGGCCAGGCCGGCGCGCTGCAGCGCCATCCTCCGGTATCTGGGTCCGGTGCCCATCGCCAGGACACGCTCGATGCGGTCATAGTCGCTCGCCGTTTCGTCGAAGATGCGGCGCAGGAAGCGCTGATGCTCGACCTCGTCCCGGTAGTACGCCGGCAAGGGACTGTGGGGCAATTGCACGGGCCCGGCGGCAAGGTCGGATTCTGGAGCGGTGTTCATTCCCCATCATAGGTGCCTAGGGCTTGGCGACGCGGACGCGCCGCAGCGCCTCGGTCAACGCATCCACGATTCCCGAATTGGCCGCGTCGTGCAGCCGCACCACGCCCACCGGCGGCAGGTTCCACTGCAGGCGCTGGGGCATCACGCGAGCGCCGCTCGCATCGGCCACTTCCTGCGCGATGTCTTCCGGCAAGATGGTGATTGCGTCGGGCATGTGCCGCAGCACCGAGACCAGTGTCTTCTGCGCGTAGGCCTCCAGCACGGGGACGGGCACCGGCTGCCCGGCCGAGGCAAAGATGGAATGGATCATCTGGCGGATCGGCGTGTCCGCCGGCGGAAAGATCCAGTGCAGGGACACGAAGGCGTCCCAATCCAGTCCGCGCCGCAGCAGCCGCTGGGCGGCTGCGCGCGACACCACGAGGCGTGGCTCCTGCTTGTAGAGAAACTGCTGCGCCAGTCCGGCTTCGGTGCCGGCCGGTGTGAAGCGGCAGATGGCGCAGTCCAGCGTCCGCGCCCGCACGGCCTGCACGAGCGCATGGGTCGTGGCCTCTTCGACCACGAAGCCCAGGCGCGGCCGCAATGCCAGCAGGTGCTGCCAGACGGCATCCTGCGTGATGCGCGAAAGAAAGGGGATGACGCCGATGCGCAGCCGCCCCTGCAACCCCGTGCCGAGCGCTGCCAGGTCCTGGCCCAGCGATGCGGCATCGGCCAGCGCCACTCGTGCCCGCGCCAGAACCAGCACGCCCGCGGCCGTGGGCTCCAGGCCGCGCCGGCTTCGGGTGAACAACGTGGTCATGAAGATGCTCTCGATCTCGCCCAGCGCACGCGTGACGGTGGGCTGGCTCAGGCCGATGTGCTGCGCCGCGCGACTGACCGAACGGTGGAGATCGAGCTCCGCGAGGAGCACGAAGTGGCGCAGCTTCAGCCGTGCTGCGAGGTGTTGCAGGGTGGGAACGGACATGCCCGGATCCTAAGCACGATGCATAGCGGTTTAGGCATGCATGTATCAAAAAATATGCAGATGCAGCTATTCAGGATTTCTACACTCGCCTGGATGTTCACGACCCGTCCTGAAATCGTCGGCACCTTCGGCGTCGCCTCCTCGACCCACTGGCTGGCCTCGCAAACCGCGATGGGCGTGCTCGAGCGCGGCGGCAACGCTTTCGACGCCGCCGTTGCCGCGGGCTTCGTGCTGCAGGTGGTGGAGCCGCATCTCAACGGCCCCGGCGGCGAGGCGCCGATCCTTCTGTGGAGCGAGCGCGAGCGGCGCATGCGCGCCATCCGCGGACAAGGCTGCGCGCCGGCCGAGGCCAGCCCCGCGGCCTTCCGCGCACTCGGCTTCGAGCAGGTGCCGGGCATCGGTCTGCTGGCGGCGACAGTGCCGGGCGCGTTCACCGCGTGGCTCACCATGCTGCGCGAGCACGGCACCTGGTCGCTGGGCGAGGTGCTGGCGCCGGCGATCGGCTATGCACGCGACGGCTTTCCGCTGGTGCCGCGCGTCGCGCAGGCGATCCTTGCCGTGCGCGGCCTGTTCCTCGAACACTGGAATTCGTCGGCCGAGGTCTGGCTGCCCGGCGGCAAGCTGCCGCAGCCCGGTTCCCTGTTCCGCCTGCCGAGGCTGGCCGCCACCTACAGCCGCATCGTCGAGACCGCCGAGCGCGAGGGCAGCGGCCGCACCGGCGTGATCGATGCAGCGATGCGCACTTGGCAGCAGGGATTCGTGGCGCGCGAGATCGATCGCTATTGCCGCGGCGCGGCCGTGCGCGACAGCAGCGGCGAGGCGCACGCCGGCCTGCTGCGCTACGAAGACATGGCCGCCTGGACCGTCCACACCGAAGCGCCGCTGACGGCGGACTTCGGGCGCTACACGGTCGCCAAGTGCGGCTTCTGGAGCCAGGGTCCCGCCTTCCTGCAGCAGATCGGCATGCTGCGGCACGCAGGGCTCGAGGATCACCTGCCGGGCACGGCGGGCTTCGTGCACCGCATCACCGAAGCCGCCAAGCTGGCGCTGGCCGACCGGCTGGCGTGGTACGGCACGGCGCCCGGCGCGCGCGCCGATGCGCAGCAGGCGCTGCTGTCCGAGGCCTACCTGCGCGAACGCTGGGCCACGGTCGATCCGCAGCGCGCGTCCGACATGCTGCGCCCCGGCCAGCCCCATGGCCTCGCGCCGCGCCTCCCCGACCTGGACGTGAGCGCCCGGACCCTGCGCACGGCCGACACGCGCTTCGGCATCGGCGAGCCCACCTTCGCCGCGTTGCCGCCGGTCGCCGAATGGGCGGAGCGGGAGATCTTCGTGGGCGACACCTGCCACATCGACGTGATCGACCGGCACGGCAACATGGTCGCAGCCACGCCTTCGGGCGGCTGGCTGTCCTCCAGCCCCGCGATTCCGGCGCTGGGCTTCGCGCTCAACACGCGGCTGCAGATGAGCTGGCTCGACGAGGGGCTGCCCAACTCGCTGGCGCCGCGCGTCGCGCCCTGCACGACGCTGTCGCCGTCGATGGCGCTGCGCGACGGCGAGCCCTACATGGCGTTCGGCACGCCCGGCGGCGACCAGCAGGACCAATGGTCGGTCGGCTTCTTCCTGCGCCATGCGGTGCACGGCCTGAACCTGCAGGAAGCCATCGACGCGCCGGCCTGGCACGTCAAGCATGCACCCAGCTCGTTCTGGCCGCGCCAGACCACGCTCAACACGCTCACGCTGGAATCGCGCTTCGACCCCGAGGTGCTCGAGCGGCTGCGCGCGATGGGCCACGGCGTGCAGGTCGGCGATGCCTGGTCGGAAAGCCGCATGTCCGCCTGCAGCCGCGAGCACGACGCCCAGGGCCGGCTGGTGCTGCGCGCCGGCGCCAACCCGCGCGGCATGCAAGGCTATGCGGTGGGCCGCTGAGTTCCGTCTTCCTTCAACTTCTTCATCTTCGTTCCAAGGACATCGCCATGCTCCAACGTGTCTTCCGGGGTCTGCTTCTGCTGGCCCTCTCATGCGCCGCGCAGGCCGCCCTGGCCGCCTACCCCGAGAAGCCGATCACGCTGATCGTCCCCTGGGCCGCCGGCGGCTCGACCGACATCCTGGCACGTGCCATCGCCGAGCAGCTGAGCAAGTCGATGGGCCAGCCCGTGGTCGTCGACAACCGCGTCGGTGCCTCCGGCAACATCGGCTCCAACCTGGTCGCCAAGGCCAAGCCCGACGGCTACACGCTCCTGATCGGTTCCATGAGCACGCATGCCATGAACCCGACGCTGATGCCCGGCATGCCCTTCAAGGGCGCGGACGACTTCACGCCGATTGCGCTGGTGGCCAACGTCATCAACACGATGGTGGTCAACCCCTCCGTGCCGGTCAAGGACTTGCGCGAGTTCATCGCCTACGCCAAGGCCAATCCGGGCAAGCTGGCCTACGCCTCGGCCGGCGGCGGCTCCACCAACCACTTGAGCGCCGAGATGTTCAAGAAGGCGGCCGGCATCGACATGCTGCATGTGCCCTACAAGGGCGGCGCGCCGGCCGTGCTCGACACGGTGAGCAACCAGACCCAGGTCCTGTTCTCCGCCGGCACGCAGACGCTGCCGCACGTCAAGGCAGGGAAACTGCGCCTCCTGGCCGTGACCGAGCCGAAGCGCTCTGCCCTCTTGCCCGACACCCCCACCGTCGCCGAAACGCTTCCCGGCTACGAGATGAGCGTGTGGTACGCCGCCTTCGGACCCGCGGGCATGCCGGCAGAGCTGGTCACGCGGCTCAACGCCGAAATCAACAAGGCCCTGGCGGTGCCGGAAGTGCGCGCCCGCATGGACGCGATCGGCGTCGAACTGGTGAAGAGCACACCCCAACAACTTGCCGCCTCGCTGCGCAAGGACACCGAACGCTATGACAAGGTCATCAAGGACTTGGGCATCAAGCTCGAATGACGTGCTGCCCGTCGCGATCTGCGAACGGCTCTGCGACGCGTTGTCGCGGGCAGTCGCGCTCGATGCCGCGCTGTGGCACATCGAGGCTGCGCGCCAGGAGCTGCTCGGGCCGGGACTGCTCACGGTCAACCTGAACGCGACCGCGCCGGACGATCCACCGGACGAAGTGCAGCTGCAGCGCCTCTGGTCCTCCGATCCGCAGGCCTACCCGGTGGCCGGCCGCAAGCGCAAGACGCTCACCCCTTGGACGCGGCAACTGCTGCTGCGCGCCGAGGTCTTCGTCGGCGAAGGCGAGGCCGCGCTGGCCGACGTGTTCGACGACCACGCGCTCATCGCTGCCCTGGGCCTGCGCGCCGTTGTGAATGTCCCGCTGCTGGAAAACGGCCGTTGCGTGGCGACCTTCAACGTCCTGGGCACGCGGCCGTGCTGGGAGCCGAGGGAGATCGCCGCGGTGCGGCTGCTGGCGCTGCTGGCCACGCCATGGGTGCTTCAAAAGCGCGGCGAGGCGCGCTTTCGATGAAGGGCCTTGCGAGCCCCGTGGCTGCGCCGCCTTACTTCTTGGCCTTCTTCGCGGGTGCTGCCTTCTTGGCTGCAGGCTTGGCGGCTGCCTTCTCGGCCTTGCGCTTTGCAGCCTTGGGGTCGATGGCGGCCTTGAACGCTGCACCCGGAACGAACTTCGGCACCTTCTGCGCTGCGATCTTGATCTTGGCGCCAGCCTGAGGATTGAAGCCCGTTCGTGCGGCGCGTGCCACTTGCTTGAAGGTTCCGAAGCCGATGAGCTGGACCGGGTCGCCCTTCTTCACTGCAGCGACGATGGAGCCGGTGACTGTTTCCAGAATGCGGGCGGCTTCAGCCTTGCTGACCTTGTGTGCGGTGGCGATCTTTTCGACCAGTTCGATACGGTTCACTTGAATTTTTCCTTGGGGTTGATTCGCCATGTTGCCGATGGCGGCGCAGCAATCGATACGTGCTGCAAGCGGCGCGGAGTGTAGCGCAGCGTCTGCGCGTCAGCTCACGATGCCCAGGTGCCAGGGCACGAACTCGTGGTCGCCGAGGCCCAGCAGCTCGCTCTTGGTCGGCTCGCCGGAAGCGGAACGCAGGATGTGCTCGAAGATGCGCCGGCCCATCTGCTGGACGTCCAACTCGCCGTCGAGCACCAGGCCGCAATTGATGTCCATGTCTTCCTCGAGGCGCGTGTACATCGGCGTGTTGCTGGCGAGCTTGATCGTCGGCGCCGGCTTGGAGCCGAACATCGAGCCGCGCCCGGTCGTGAAGCAGATGAGGTTGGCGCCGCTCGCGATCTGTCCCGTCGAGGCCACTGGGTCGTAGCCCGGCGAATCCATGAACACGAAGCCGGCCGTGTCGATGGGCTCGGCGTATTCGTAGACCGCCTGCAGCGGCGTCGTGCCGCCCTTCATGGCCGAGCCGAGCGACTTCTCGAAGATGTTGGCCAGGCCGCCGGCCTGGTTGCCGGGGCCGACCACGCCGTTGAACTGGCCGTTGTGGCCGCGCGTGTACGCCTCCCACCAGGCCAGGCGATCGAGGAGTTTCTGCCCCACCTCGGGACTCACGGCGCGGCGCGTGAGCATGTATTCGACGCCATGGATCTCCGGCGTTTCCGACAGGATCGCGGTGCCGCCGTGGCGCACTAGGATGTCCATGGCCGCCCCGAGGGCCGGATTGGCGGTGATGCCCGAGAAGCCGTCGGAGCCGCCGCATTCGAGGCCGATCTTCAGGTGGCTCGCGCTCACCGGCTGGCGCTTCACCGCGTTGGCCGCCGGCAGCATGGCTTCGATCGCCGCGATGCCGGCCGCAATGGTGGCGCGCGTGCCGCCGGTGTCCTGCATCACCAGCGTGTGCATGTTCGATCCGGGCGCGAGACCCTGCGATGCGACCAGATCGGCCACCTGGTTGCGCTCGCAGCCCAGCCCGACGATCAGCACGCCTACCAGGTTGGGGTGGCGCGCGTAGCCGGCGATCGTGCGCCGCAGCACGTCGAAGTGCTCGCTCGGCGAGGACATGCCGCAGCCGCTGGTCTGTGCGAACGCGGCGACGCCGTCGACATTCGGAAACGCGGCCAGGCGCTCGGGCGTGAAATGGGCGGCGATGTGCTTGATGACGGTCGCCGAGCAGTTGACCGACGCCAGGATGCCGATGAAGTTGCGCGTCGCCACGCGTCCGTCGGGCCGAACGATGCCCATGAAAGTGGCGCGCTCGGCCTCGGGCACGTAGTCGATCGGGCGCACGTCCTCGCAGAAGCCGGGATCGCGGTCGAAGTCGATCAAGGCCAGGTTGTGCGAATGCACATGCTCGCCGGCCTCGATGTCGCGCATGGCGGCGCCGATCACCGTGTCGTATTTCTTCACCCGCTCGCCGGCGGCGATGCGCTGCGCGGCGATCTTGTGGCCGGCCGGCACCTGTGCGCGCATGCGCAAGCCCAGCCCGGGCAGCTCCTGCCCCAGCGCGATCGGTGCGCGGGCGATCAGCACGTTGTCGTTGGCATGCAGCCGGATCAGCGGCGACGCGGGCGGGGTGCTTGTCATGCGTTCAGCCCTTGGCCATCAGCTCTTTGAGCTTCAGTCGCTCGATCAGCTCGGTTTCCTTGCGGTACGTGGCGGCGACGTACTTCTCGTAGTCGGGTCCGTCCAGGTACATCAGCGGCGCATCGATCTTGCCGCAGGCTGCGATGAACTCGGCACTGGCGGCGGCGGCCTTGAACGCTTCGCGCAGGCGCCGCTCGACGGCAGGATCCAGGCCCTTGGGCGCGCCGACGCCGTTGGGCGCGTCGACCACGACGTCGAAGCCCTGCTCCCTGAGCGTCGGCACATCGGGAAAATCCTGCGTGCGCTTCTCGCCCCAGGTGGCCAGCAGGCGCAGCTTGCCGGCCTTCACGTGCGGCGCCCAGGAGCTGGAGTCGGCCAGCGCATCGATCTGGCCGCCGAGCAGGTCCTGCAGCGCCGGCGCACCGCCCTTGTACGGGATGTGGTTGAACTGCACGCCGGCGGCGAGCGCAAACTCTTCCATGCCGACGTGCGTGGCGCCGCCGATGCCGGCGCTGCCGTAGGTCAGCTTGCCCGGATTGGCCTTGGCCGCGGCGGCGAACTCCTTGAGCGTCTTCCAGGGCGCATCGGGGCGCACCGCGATGCCGAAGGTCTGGCCCGAGGTGCGTGCAATGAAGCTCAGGTCCTTCAACGGATCGAGCTGCACCGTGCCGAGTTGCGAGAAGCGCGTCACCGAGATCGGGATCTGGCCGATCGTGTAGCCGTCGGGCTTGGCGCCGGCCAGGGCCTTCATGCCCAGCATGCCGGAGGCGCCGGCCCGGTTGTCGACCACGACGGGCTGCCCGAGCTGCCTTGCCGCGGCCACGCAGAGCGCGCGCATCGTCACGTCGGCCGTGCCGCCGGCCGGCCAGGGACAGATGAAGGTGATGGGCCGCTCGGGGTAACCGGCCGCAAGAGCGGCGCGCGGGAACGTGGAAAGAGCGGCGGCGGCAGCACCGAGGCAGCCGAGGACGAACTGGCGGCGAGTGGAAGCCATCTTGTCTCCTGATCTTGTCGTGGGGAAGCGTGCGAAGGGGCCGGGAACTCGTCGCATTGTTGATGGACCGATCATTACAATCCAATGAAGTTATGGACTGTCTTCTTAACCAATTTGGCATATATCGATCGTGAGCGACATCGACCGCGTGCTGCGCTCCAACCTCAAGCTGAAGCACCTGCAGCTGCTGATCGCACTCGATCAGTTCCGCCACCTCGGCCGGGCCGCGGAGTTCCTCTCGCTCACGCAGCCGGCGGTCTCCAAGACGCTGGCCGAGATCGAGCGCATGTTCGGCCTCGATCTGTTCGTGCGCTCGACGCGCGGCACCGAGCCCACGCCGTACGGCGATTCGGTCGTGCGTTTTGCGCGCTCCGTGCTGGCCGACTACGGCCGCACGCGCGACGAGATCGCCGCCGTGGCCAGCGGGGCCGCCGGTCGCGTCAGCGTGGGTGCGATGGTGGTGGCCACGCCGGGGCTGCTGTCGCGCGCGGTCGAACTGCTGAAGGCACGTTCCGCGCAGACCACGGTGGCCATCGAGGAAGGCGATCTCACCCGGCTTCTGCCGCGCCTGCGGGTGGGTGAGCTGGACCTGTTCGTCGGCCGCCTCGAGCCCGGTTACGCGGCGCCGGACCTCGAAACCGAGCGGCTGTACGACGAGCCGATGAGCATCATCGGCCGGCCGGACCACCCGCTGGCGCACAAGCCCAGGCCGACATGGGAGGATCTCGCAGCCTTGCCCTGGGTGGTGCCGCCTCCGTGGGCTTCATCGCGCATCAAGCTCAATCAGATGTTCTACAAGCACGGGCTCAGCCCGCCGGTGGATCTGATCGAGTCCGCGTCCTTTCTGGTGACGCTCACCTTCGTGCGCGAGCGAGCGGCGATCGCCTTCGTCGCGCGGACCGTCGCGCGATTCCTGGAGCGCGAGGGCCTTGCCAGGACGCTGCGCGTCAAGGTGCCGATCGAACTGCCGCCAGTGGGCATCATCACGATGCGAAGCCGGATGCGGACGCCGGCCTGTGAACAGCTCATCGAATGTCTGAGGCGTGCGTCGAAGTCGAGGTGAGCGAGCCACGTCGCATGGCCCTCGCGTGAATGTCAGGCCGCATCCCAGGCAACGTCCGGCAGCACGGCGGTGCCGGGGCGTGCGAACAAGAAGCCCTGGAACAGGCGCACGCCGAGCCGGCGAAGCACCTCCACCTCTTGCGGAGCTTCCACGCCTTCTGCAATCACCTGGATCCGAAGCTCGTCGCATATCGCGACGAAGCCCTTCACGATCGTGAAGCGCACGGCGCTCAAATGGATGTCACGAACGAAGCTCACATCGAGCTTGACGACGTCCGGCTGAAAAGCAGCCAGCAGTTCGAAGCCTGCATAGGCAGCGCCGAAGTCGTCGATGGCAGAGGTGAATCCGAAGCGCTGGAAGCTTTGGAAGGTCGCGGCCAGCGCCGGCAGGTCGGCGACGGCTTCGCCTTCGGTGAGTTCGAACATCAGGCGGTCGACGGGAAAGCAGACCCGCTCGGCGGTGCGAATCGCGGTATGAAAACATTCCGCCGGTCCCGCAATGTCGTTGGGGGCCACGTTGAGACTGAGCCTGGATTGCATGCCGAGCATCGATGCCATTTCGATCGACTTCACCCGGCACGCCTCGTGGAAGGCAAAGCGATGATGCGCTTGCACCTTGCCGAGCACCTCGTGTGCCCCTTCACCGTGAACGCCTCGAACGAGCGCCTCGTGCGCGAATATCTCCCGCAGTTCGAGGTCCACGATCGGCTGAAACGCGATCGTGAAGTCCGGGCCGATGACGGAAGCGACGGCGTCGCTGAGGTTTTCGGGTTTCACCGGGCAAGGGACTCTTGGCGCGACCACGAGGAGCCGCGCTGGGTTTCAGATCTCGAAGCAGCCATCGTGAATCGGTTTCTCCCGTCTTTCTTGGCTGCGTACAGGGCCGAGTCGGCGCATGCCAACAAGGATGCGAAATCCTCCTCGCCCTCGTCAGAGAGCGCGATGCCGATGCTGGTCGTCACCTGCAATGTGCGGCTGGGGAGAACGAAGGCCGGACGCATGGCGGCCAGCACCTTGGCGGCAACCAGCTGCGCCTCATCGGCGCCGGCGATTCCTTCGAGCAGGACCACGAATTCGTCGCCGGCATAGCGCGCCGCCATATCCGTCTCACGCACGCTCTCCTTGAGCCGACGGCCGAATTCCTTGAGCACGGCGTCGCCCGCTGCATGACCCAGCGAATCATTGATCGACTTGAAGTAGTCGATGTCAAGAAACATGAGGCAGATCGGAATGCGAGACCGCCGGGACCTTGCCATCGCCTCGCGCACGTGCTCTTCGAACGACCGGCGGTTCGGCAAGCCGGTGAGCGCGTCTTCGCGCGCGAGGGTGTCCAGCTGCATCTGCTTTTGCTTCAGGTCGCTGACGTCGTTCGCCAGGATGTACAAGCCGACGACCTCGCCCTCTGCGTTCCTCTGCGGCAGGTAGGTCGTCTGCAGGGTTCGCTCGCCGACCAGCAGCTTGGCCGTCTGTTCGAAGGACACCTCCTCCCCGGCAAAGGCCCGCGCCAGCAGCGGCTTGCGCATCTCGTAATGGGCGTCGCCGACGGCCTCGCGGATGGGGCGGTTCATGATCGAAGCCGGCGGTATGCCGAGCCAGCTCTGGTAGCGGCCGTTGCAGAAGACCACCCGTTCGTCCAGATCCAGCTCGGTCAGAAGCGCCGGCACGTTGTCGGTCAGGCCGCGCAGGCGCTGCTCGCTCTCGGCGCTGCGGATCTCGGCCCGCTTGCGCTCGGTCACGTCGAAAGTCATTGCGTAGAAGCCCCGCACGACGCCTGCCGCATCGCGATCGGGAATGTAGTGGGACTGGTACCAGTTCTGGCTGACCCCGCGCGTGCTGTAGCCTGTTTTCTCGAAGGTCACCGCTTCCCCGGCCAGAACGCGGCGCACATAGGGTTCGACCATCTTGAAGTCTTCGATGCCGCGCACGTCGGCCATGAGCCGGCCCACCAGTTCCGCGTTGTCGTGCAGCGCGCGCACATTTGCATTGACGAAGGTGTAGTGCAGCGAGGCGTCGACGTGCGATACCAATGCCGGCAGGTTGTCCGTGATGGTGCGGATGCGGGCCTCGCCCGCGGCGCGCTCGCGCTCGGCCACCTTCTGGCGCGTGATGTCGAAGGTCATCACGTAGTAGCCGACCACCTCGCCGCCCTGGCGGATGTCGGGCACCAGGTGGCATTCGAAGAAGCCCTCTTTCCCGTTGCGCTCGTAGGTGCCCACGCAGCGCGTCGCCGTGCCCGTCAATACTTTGGCAACCTCTGGAACGAGTTGCTGGTAGACCGCGTCGGGCAGCGACTCCTTCATCGTGAAGGCGCCTAGCTCGGCCTGCGTCTTGCCCCGCACGGCGAGACCGGCCTTGTTGCCGAAAAGGCAGCGCTGGTCGCGATCGAAGTAGCCGACCACGGCCGGCAGGTTGTCGGTCACGTCGCGCAGGAATCGTTCACTCGATTGCAGCCGCTCCTGCGAGGTCTGGCGCTCCAGCATCAGGGCATCAAAGGTGCGCGATAGATCGCCGATCTCGTCCTCGGGCGGAAGCTCCTTCATGGGAACGTAGTTCGAGACCGTGCGCGAGACCTGCATGTGCTCGTGCAGCCGCGACAAGGGCGCGAGTTGGGAGCGCATGACCGCAAAGGCGAGCCCGCCCACCAGCACCGCGAGGAGCAAGGCGCCGGCCCATGTGTAGCTCTCGATGTCCTCCACCTGGGCAAAGGCCTCGTCCCGCGGATAGATGCATCCAAGCACCCAGTTGGTCTGGGCGAGGCGCTTGAAGGCGTAGAGCCCGCGCAGGCCGGTGCGGTCCATCGCCTCCATCGTGCCCTCGAATCCGGCCAGGGCACGCTCCGTCGCGGGATTGCGCCCATCCACAGCGTCGGCGCGCTGCAGGATCCGGAACTTGTCGGGGTGGTCGACCACGATGCCATCGGTGTTCGTGATGAACATGTATCCGGTTTGGCCGAACCTGACGTTGGCCAGTTCGCCGAGGAAGTTCTGCTCGCCGAGGTTGATGGCTCCGGAGATGACGTAGACCACCTCGCCTCGCCTGTCGAGCACCGGCTCGGTCATGGCGACCTGCGCCTGGCCGTTCAAGCGATTGCGGTAGGGCTGGGAGATGACGCCCGCCTTGGTGGCGACCGTCTGCCGGAAGTATTCGCGGTCCTTGATGTTGATGCCGGCCTGCGGCGGGCCGTTGATGCCCGCCACGATATCGCCGTTCCTGTCCGCGAAGGCGATATTGGCGAACGCCTCCTTCAGCGACTTGTGCTGCTTGACGAAGGCCTGCAGCAGCGCGGTGTCCGCCAGGTGATGCGCCTCCACGCTGTCGCCGAAGGTCCTGAGCAAGGTGCGCCGGCTCAGGAACTTCTGATCCACCGCCTCGGCGATGGCGGAGATCCGCTCGAACTCTTCGTTCGCGATGGCCGCCTGCATGTTGCGCTTGACGAAATGGAGCGCGGCCGTGGTGACCCCCAGCGCGATCAGCAGAACGGCCGCGACCATGCCGATGGACAACCGGGCGCGCAGGCCGAGACGAGGAAGGCGAAGAACAGGAAGGCGCATCGGTGAAGCTTGGTAGGAACAGCTGCAGCTCGAAGCCGCAGACCAGAAGCGTCGCTTTGAACTTGGCCTGCACCGGGTCAAGCCGTGCCAGAGCATACCGAGTGAAGGTCTTCGGACATGCAGGGGCGGGCGGCCGCAAGCGGCCCTGGCGTGATGAAGTTGCGATGTCCGGGACTCAGTGGGTTCCCTGCTCCATGGGCAGCGCAAAAAATGCCCGCCGCATGTAGCCATTAGTCCCAATTTGGATTGGATTGCCATTTGCGATCCCTTGCGCTGCATGTCGGAAATAAAGCACATACCCCGGCATGCGGTCTTTAGGAATCAATAAAACATTGTCCTTACAAGTAATCAAATTGCCTTAAGCATTCATTACTACGGCAATTACCAAAGTTCGCGCAGGGAAATGTCAAGAATTGACAAATAAGCAGCCGGCGCTGTTGTCGCAGTCCTATTTCTCTTAATATTCCAGCGAAGTAAATCGTTGCTTCTGTAACATTTAATAATATTGTTTTACCAGTCGAGGTGTCATGAACCAGAGCTATTTCACTGTTTGGAACGAGTCCATCGGCGCCTGGATAGCTGCGTCCGAGATCACCCGCGCCCGCGGCAAGCGCGGCGGCAGCCGGGTAGCGGTCGCCGCCACAGCTGGCGTGCGGGCATCGCGCCGGTCGACACGCCTGCGCGCGGGACTCATGACCGCTCTGGTGGCGATGGGTGGGATCGGATGGTCCTCGCTGGCCCAGGCGCAGACGGTGAACTGCAATGCGGCGCCTTACAACTTCTATAACAGCGCCACCTCATGCATGGGCTTTAACTCCATCGCTTCAGGTCTGGGCGCAACCGCGCTGGGCGGTAGTGCGCGTGTCGATCTTCTCGGTGGGGTCGCAGTAGGGTATGCCTCCTATAGCGCGGGGCAGAATTCCGTCTCTATGGGTTTCCAGGCCTATACCGCAGGCACCAACTCCATCTATCTGGGCGCGCGTAGCGGCCCCACGACAGGGGCACTGGCCGACAGTACCGTCGCAATTGGCCAGGACGTGACCTCTTCTGCTACCAGTGCCGTTGCCATTGGCACCATAGCCAGGGCAGTAGGCAACCAGTCCATCGCTCTCGGCGTCGACGCGCGAGCAGGCAATGCTGGCAGTCCGGCCACGCCCAATAGCATCGCAATCGGCACTGGCTCACGCGCTTCCGGCGGTTGGAGCGCCGCGCTCGGCTCTGCCGCCAACGCGAGCGCCGATGGTAGCGCAGCAATCGGCAACTCAGCCGCTGCCAGCGGGGCGAACTCCACCGCATTAGGCGCCGGTACTGTCGCAAGCAACGTCAACGCGGTCGCACTCGGTGCCAGCGCCAATGCCACAGCAGCCGGCGCTAGCGCCTTGGGCACCTTCGCCAGCGCCACAGGAGGGAACTCCACCGCAGTAGGTGTCAGCTCCACGGCTGGTGGCAATTCTTCGTTCGCTGGAGGCTGGGGATCCAATGCGGCCGGGTTGCGCAGCGTCGCCCTTGGATTCCAAGCAAGTGCGAGCGCGCTTGATGCCATCGCGCAAGGTAACAGCGCCAGCGCCGGCGCCCAGAACGCCATCGCCATCGGCTTCCAGTCGGTCGCGTCCACGATCAACTCGGTCTATCTCGGCTCGCGCACTGTGGCGGGAACGGGTGCCCTGGCGGAGGGCGCCATCGGCATCGGCACGGATGTGACGGCATCTCAGCAGTACGCCATTGCGGTCGGGATCCAAAGTCGGGCCACCGCTTCAGACGCCGTCGCCTTGGGTCGAGCTGCGGCATCGACAGGCCAGAGCGCCATCGCCATCGGACGCAACAGCGCATCCGGCGCAGTCAATGCGATAGCGCTGGGTGCCGATACCGATGCGACCGCCACCAATGCCGTGGCGATCTCGGCCTTGGCCCAGGCGACCGGCGTCAATTCGCTCGCAATCGGTACCGCAGCCGCCGCGACCGCCGACAACGCGATCGCGATGGGCAATAGCGCGGTCGCGAACTCGGCCGACGCCGTGTCGATCGGCAACGGTTCGACGGCGACCGGCGGCAAGGCGGTTGCCATCGGCTCTGGCAACTTCGCCAGCGGCAACGGCGCGGTCGCGATCGGCGACCCGAACACCGCCAGCGGCGACGGCGCGGTAGCGCAGGGCATGGACAACACCGCCACCGGCAACGGTTCGGTGGCGATGGGCAACACCAACATGGTCGGCGGCGGTGGCCAGGCGGTGAGCACGCCCGGCATCGCGGCGCAGGGCGCGGTCGGCATCGGCTACCAGAACACCGTGGTCGGACAGGGCAGCGTGGCGATAGGCAGCACCAGCAAGGCGCTGGCCGCGGGCGCGGTCGCCTTCGGCGACACGGCGGTGGCCAACAACGCGCGCGACGTGGCGCTGGGCTCTGGCTCCACGACGGCGGCGGCGGTGCCAACGCCCAACGCCGTGATCGGCGGCACGACCTACAACTTCGCCGGCACCACGCCAACGTCGACGGTCAGCGTCGGTGCGGCGGGTACGGAGCGCACCATCACCAACGTGGCGGCGGGCCGAATCTCCGGCACCTCGACCGATGCCATCAACGGCTCGCAGCTGTTCGGCACGAACCAGCAGGTGACGGCGAACACGACCTCGATCACCAATCTCAACAACACGGTCGGCAACATCAACAATGGCGCGGGCATCAAGTACTTCCACGCCAAATCGACCCTGCCCGACTCGCAGGCCCTGGGGACGAATTCCGTCGCCATCGGCCCGAACGCGGT
>NZ_JAGGNV010000102.1 GCF_018614955.1 Variovorax paradoxus | reverse complement strand
TGACAAATCTTTCCAACGGGAACTACCCCGGTTCAGGGTCCGTGTGCAGTCTCGCTCGAAACAGGAGACTACATAGCATCTCTTGGCCCGACTGTAGCCGTTCGCTGCCCTACGGGGAAACCCGTTGACGCGTTCACCGTCAGGTTGACCTCCCGGGCGGCGCAGTATCAGGCGCCTGCCGGGATCCGATCGCCGATGCGGTGCGAAACCGTAAGGCTGCGCTGGCCGAAGAGCGCGGTGAGAAAGGCGACGCCGCCTGCTGCGACTGAAACCCAGAATCCCTGAACAGGGCCGAAGACATCGATGACCCAGCCGGAGGCGAATGAGCCGATGGCCATCCCTATGCCGATCCCGGTCATCACCCAGGTGATGCCTTCGGTGAGCTTGGCGGCCGGCACCAGCCGCTCGATCAGGCCGAATGCCGTGATGAAGGCGGGCGAGATCGCTGCGCCGCTGAGGAACAGGGCGAGTGCCAGCATCGGAACGTTGCCCACGAAGAGCAGCGGTACAGTCGTCGCTGCCGCGATGGCGATCGCGATGGCGAACTGGCGCGAAAGCGGCATCGTGGGTTTCAGGGCGCCGTACACCAGGCCGACGAACATGGAGCCGAGGGCATAGCCGCCAAGCACCAGGCTGGCCGCGGCCGCGTTGCCCAATTCAGCCGTGAGCGCAATGACGGTCACCTCCGCCGTACCGAAGATCGCGCCGATGGCCACCAGCGCGAAGGTCAGGATCTGGACCGGACGCAGTTGGATGGTCGGCGCGCCGCCGCTCCTGGCCGCCGGCTGAACCTTGGGTTCGGTGTCCTTCTGCAGGATGAAGGCCGCGGAGCCGATGGCCAGGAACAGGGTCGAGGCGAGCGGGCCGGCCTCCGGGAACAGCGAGACGCTGAGACCGACGGCCAGCGCCGATCCCGATATATAGACAAGCTCGTCTGCGACCGACTCGAAAGCGAAGGCCGTGTTGAGCTTGGGTGTGTCCCGGTAGAGCTCCGTCCACCGCGCCCGAACCATGGCCGGCATGCTGGGCATCGCCGCGGCGAGTAGCGCGAACGCGAACAGCATCCAGGCCGGCCCGCCGAGATGCGTCGCGACCATCAGTCCGATGAAGCCCATCACCGAGAGCGTGGTCGCCGGCGTCAGGATGCGACGTTGGCCGAGCCGATCCACGAGGCGGGAAATCTGCGGCGCGACGAGCGCGTTGGTCAGCGCGAACGTGGCGGCGACCGCACCCGCGAGCCCATACGCGCCGTGCGTCTGGGACAGCATGGCGACGATGCCGATCGTGGACATGGCAACCGGCAGGCGGGCGATGAAGCCGGCCGCCGCAAAGCCCTTGGCTCCCGGCGGCTTGAAGATCTCGCGGTAGAGGCTAAGCATCGGCAAACTCCTGGAACGGCATAATGACATACGCAGTGTATGTCAAAAACATACGCCGCGTATATGAAAGGAAAAGGAATGGCGCACAGACCGCGCAAGGAGATGCTTGCCGAGACACGGGCAAAGCTCGTGGATGCGGCGCGTCAGGCGTTCGGTTCGGTCGGTTACGCGGCCGCTTCGATGGACGACTTCACGGCCGCGGCCGGGCTGACGCGCGGCGCGCTCTATCACCACTTCGGCGACAAGAAGGGGCTGCTTCAGGCAGTCATCGCCGAGATCGACGAGGAGATGTCGCAACGCCTGCGTGCCATCTCTGCCAAGGCGAAGGACCCATGGCGCGGCTTCGTCGACGAGAACATCGCGTACATCGAGATGGCCCTGGAGCCTGAGATCCGGCGCATCGTGATGCGCGACGGCCCGGCGGTGCTCGGTGATCCCTCGACCTGGGCGAGCCAGAGCGAATGCAACCGCTCGATGACCGAGAGCCTCAAGGCGCTGAAGAAAGACGGCTTCATCATCGACGTCGATCCGGAAGGTGCTGCCCGTCTGCTCAGCGGCGCCGCGCTGCACGCGGCCCAATGGATCGCCAATGCGGATGATCCGGCGGCCACGTCGAAGCGCGCTGTGAAGGTGTTCAAGGCTTTGCTGGACGGGCTTCTCATCAAGGTCGCCAAGCCCTCGGGGAGGCAGCGGTAACAAAGGCCGCAACGGCGCAGCCTGCCCTCCGCGACCCTTTCGGACGCGGGCCCGACGGCAGAAGTCTAAGTGCGGTTGTCGAACAGCCGAACAGCCGAATGGCTTGAAGCGTCCCGGCCAGGTTGCGCTCGAGCACGGCGCGCGCTTGCGACAGCTGCGGGGAGATTTCGTCGTCGCCGGTCATTCCGGCTGGGCGTCCAGCGTGGCTGCGCGAGTCCGGCCCCGCTCGCTGTGCAGCATGTAGAGGCCCGATCCGACGAGCAGCGCGACACCCAGCCAGGCCCATCCGCTGGGGACCTCGTCCCAGATGGCGTAGCCAAGCAGCATGGCGAAGAGAACCGCCGTGTAGCGGAAGGGTGCCGTGAGCGACACCTCGCCGACGCGCATGCATTGCACCAGCAGGAAATAGCCGGACGCCAGGAAGGCTGCCGCGACGCCCAGCAAGACCAGATCGCGCAGCGCAAACGCCTGCCAGTCGCTCAGCAGCGTCAGGCATCCAGCCAGCAAGGTGACGGCCAGCGCCGTGGCCAGGGTGATGATGATCGACGGGATGGCCGGATCGATGCGTCGCGTCATCAGATCGCGCATGGCGTGGAACAGCGTGCCGAGCAGGCACAGCAGGGCCCACGCGTTGAAGCCCTCCCCGCTGGGCTGCACGACGCAGAGCACACCCGCGAAGCCGAGCACCACGGCGGACCAGCGCGCCATGCCGGCGCGCTCGCCCATGAAGAGCACCGCGAACACGGTCATGAACAGCGGTGCGGCGAGGTTGATGGCGGTGGCATTGCCAATCGGCAACCGAAACAACGACAGCAGGTACATCATGGTCGCGCAGGCATCTACCGCGCCACGCAGCGCCACCCGCGGGTTCAGCACCGCGCCCGCCTGGCGCAGCGCGCCCAACCGGTGGGCGACCAGCAGCACGAGCACCGAGGCCATCAATCCGCGCAGGAAGATGAGCTGCGCCGAGGGCATGGACTGGCTGGCATGCTTGACCAGTGCGTCATTGAGCACGAAGCAGCCCATGGCACCGATCATCGTGGCGATGGCGCGACCGTTGGCGGGGGCGGAGGGCCTTGAGGACAAGGACTGCGAGCTCATGTCGAACGGGGGGAGGAGACTTGTCGAAGCATGCGCGAGGGCCGCGCTTGCCTGCATCCTGCCACACCCAATACATCACGACATGGACACTGTCACCGATAAGAACGAGAGCCAGGAAATCTTCATGTACCCGACGTTCAGGACGCAGGGTACGACCATGCCGACCTTCATGGGCAGCGGATGAAACAGGTGATCGACATGGATTGCTCCTGCGGGCCTCAGGGTCAACAATGGCGCCAACCACAACGGCAAGATGCGGGCGCTTCCGCAACTACTTTGCTGTGAACGGAGATCGCCATGAAGCTGTATGAATACGCGTTCACCCGCTCGATCCGCGCGCGCTGGACATTGCAGGAGCTCGGCGTCGACTTCGAAGCGATCAGCGTGAACTTGTTCGCCGGCGAGGCACTCCGCCCCGAGTTTCTGAAGCTCAATCCAGCCGCCAAGCTCCCGGTGCTGGTCGACGGCGATTTCGTGCTGACCGAGTCGGCCGCGATCGTGCTGTACCTCGCCGAGAAGTATGGGAAGTTCCTGCCGACGGACGCGCGCGGACGCGCGGAGGTCAACCGCGCGCCGCGAGCCCACATGAAGGATATTCCCGCTGCGATGCGCTCAACCCCGCGTGTCGTCGCGGAAACCTTCCCGTTTTCCTTCCTGAGTTTTCTCGTCAGTGAGCCGTTGATACGTATCGCGAAACTTCATCAGCGTCTTGTCTTCCTGAGACAGGCGGTCTGAAACATCCGCGAGGAAAGTCTCCAAACTCGCGTTCGTTACACCGTGGGCTTTTGCTTTGTAGAAGAACTCGTGGGTGATGTCTCCCCAAGCGTCTTGCAGTTTTGTTCGAATCTGAATCTCACAAAGGATCTGATCCGGCTTTACGGTGACTACATCGCCCACCTTTTGTACGCTGTCGTAGGTCACGTCTGCAAATACGTGGACCGCTCGATAGCCTGCCTCTTGTGGCGTCTTGATGAAGTCTTTGACTGGATGAGTCTGCTCATTCGCGACGCGGAAGTGATTTGAACTCTTGATGAAGTTAAGCACGCCGTAGCAGTCATCAACAAACCAACAAACCACACGCGCACCAATCAGGTCCTTCACGACTTCAGTTGGATAGTAGAACGTTGGCCAACCATCGTTCTCCAGCTTCTTGAGGAATGACTCGACACCCTTGACCCGAGTGATGACCTTGACGGCCTCCGGAGGTAGGCGGTTGTTCAGCGTGTAAGCGAGAGCCAACTGCTTTATCTTTATCTGGAGTAGCTCGGCGATTTGCTCAAGTTCCTTTCCGTATCGCGCATAGAACCTAAGCGCGCGGGCACGAAGATCGTCTTGTCCAAGAACTTCTGTCGCTGTATCAAGTTTCATAGTGTAGTGCGCCATTCAGATATGTACTTATCTTGTGCTCCTCGCCAGCGCGGCCTTGGCTCGCGTGACCTTGGCCAGGATGTCGTTGGCGCTGGCGGTCCAGATGAAGGGTTTGGGATTGGCGTTGTGATGCTCGACATAGAGATCGATCGCCAATTCCAGTTCAGGCACGCTGGTGAAGCTGTCGCGTCGGATGCGGTTCTCGGAGATGTCGCGGAAGAAGCGCTCGACCATGTTGAGCCACGACGCGCTGGTCGGCGTGAAGTGCATGACGAAGCGCGGGTGCTTGGTCAGCCAGGCCTGCACGTCGGGATGCGTGTGTGTGCCGTAGTTGTCCACGATCAGATGCAGCTGCAGGTGCTTGGGCGTCTTGCGCTGGATCAGGCGCAGGAACTGCAACCACTCCGCGTGCCGGTGTTGCGGCTGGCACATCGTGATGACCGTCCCATCCAGCGTGTTCAAGGCGGCGAACAAGGTGGTCGTGCCGTGGCGCTTGTAGTCGTGCGTGACGGTGCCGGCGCGGCCTTTCTTCATCGGCAAGCCCGGCTGGGTGCGGTTGAGCGCCTGGATCTGACTCTTTTCGTCACAGCTCAGAACCAGGGCGCGCTCGGGTGGGTTGAGATACAGCCCCACCACATCCAGCAGCTTGTCCTCGAAGCGCGGGTCGCGCGAGAGCTTGAAGCTGCTTTGCCGATGCGGCTTCAGGCCGTTGCGCTGCCACACGCGGCGAATCGTCGTCGGCCCCACCCCGAGCTGCGCGGCCAGCGTGCGTGTACTCCAGTGCGTGGCAGCGATCGGCTTGTCGTGAAGCGTCTTGTCCACGATGCTCGATTCCACCTCGGCGGTCACGCTCGGGGTGCGCCCGGGGCGCGGCGCATCGTGCATCAGGGCCTCCACGCCGCCGTCCAGGAAGCGCTGGCGCCACAAGGCGACCTGGCGCCGATCCAGATCAACTTCGACGGCGATGTCCTTGTTCTGCCAGCCCTGAGCAGCCAGCAATACGACCTTGGCCCTTTGCTGCACACGAGCCTCGATGCGGCCTCGCCGCGCCAACGCCGTCAACTCTCGTTGGGCAACAGCATCCAGTTCGATCTTTGGGGCAATGCGCATGGCTACAACCTCCGTCAGGGTCGGAGTGTGCCGCATCAATTAAGTTCAACTATTTCGAGCGCACTGCAATAGCTGCTATGTCGGTTGCTGGAATGGGGCGGGTAGTATTGAGTTGAGCGGTCTAACTTGGTTGTGGGCCGACAGCTTTGGTGCTTGGTTCAGTTGAATCTGGCAAGAAGGCGAATCGAACAGGACGAACTCTATGCAAGCAGGAACGATATTGTGACGCCCACCGTGTTGTCGAGCCACATTTTTTCCGCGTACGACTGACTCGTGCCGCCGTAACTCGGCGGAGCCGATCGTCGCGCGGGCCGCATGAATGCGCGCTTCGTTGGCCATGCCGCAAAGCGGCTGTTGGCCAACGTCCGGGTATCGACGGCAGCGGCAGTTGGCGGTGGCTTTCTCGGCGACCGCTTCTGCCGGAAGCTGTGTGGAAACTCGATCGAAGACGTTCGACCTCAGACCCGAACAAACTACGCATTGCCCTCACCCCCCGCATCGCAAATCATGCCTAGTGATGAAACGCTCGTAGAGCGACTGCAGCGTCGCGGCCAGCAGACCGCCGATGCCTGAGCCGGTGGGCGACCAGCGGAGTGCGCTGTCTTCCAACGGCAGCACGCAACGGATCAATCCCTCGATGGACGTGCCTTCGCGGGCGCGCACTTCGGAACACCGGGCAGGGTCGATGGCGTCGAAGCACGCCTGCAGACGCACCATGCGTGCGAGAAAGACCTCAGTGTCCAGCGAAGGAAACGCGCCCTTGACGCGCCCGCAGTCGGTCGTGTGCTTCGCCGCAACGCAGGGCGCATCGCACGCCGCGACAACAACACCGACGTTGATGAACTCGGCCGTGCCGATGTCGTGGACGTAGCGAAGCACTCTGTAGGTGTAAGGGCCATCCATCCCTCAATCGTCGACGAACGCCAACGCGTTCGCTCTACGAATAACGTAGACAAGCCACGGGCCCCAACCCTCAACTAAAGTTGAGACGAGAGGCCCCCATGAAATCCAAGCCAGAACCCATAGACCGTTCCGCCACCCTCTCCGTAGGCGAGGTCGCCCAACGCAGCGGCGTCCCGGTCTCCACCCTCCACTTCTACGAATCGAAAGGCCTCATCACCAGCCATCGCGCCCCGAGCAACCACCGCCGCTATGCGCGCGACGTGCTCCGGCGCGTGGCGTTCATCCGTGTCGCGCAGCGGGTGGGCATCGCGTTGGCCGATATTTCCGATGCCCTGGCGACGCTGCCCACGTCGGCGGCGCCCAGCCGCGCGGATTGGGCGCGGCTTTCCGCCGGCTGGCGCGCGGAGCTGGACGAACGCATGGCTCAGCTCAAGAAGCTGCGCGACACGCTGGACGACTGCATCGGCTGCGGCTGCCTGTCCATCGACCGCTGCCGGCTGCGCAACCCTGGCGACAAGCTGGCGTCGCAGGGGCCCGGCGCTCGCCGCCTGGTGGTCATCCAGCGCGCGGACGACTGAGGGCCTGCCGTCACCCCACGTCGATGGGGATCAGCAGCGACATCAGCTCGCTCTTCTCCACCGAGCTCATCGCGCGCGCCAGCCGGCCGAGCTGGGCCTGGTAGCAGGGCAACATCAGCGCCGCGGTCAGCGCGTGGACATCGTCGTTGCGCGTGAGATGGTCACTGCACGCGGCAATGCTTCGGTGGATCTCGAGCGCCTGCGCGACGCGGCCTGATGAGGTTTGCTGTTCACTGGTGGTCATGCGACGCAATGTGCGTCCTCAACCTAACTTGAGGTCAAGCGGAGATTGAAATCGATGCCGATCGCCTCTGGCGTTCGCCGTCGCTCAGGACTACCCTGTCAGCATGGCCGACCAATACCGCCGCCTTGCCGTCTTCGTGGACCGACCGAGTCCGGGCAACTTCATCTGGATCCTCATGGAGAGCACAGAAGACCCGGCGGTCTGGCTCGACCTGGAAACGGGTGACGACACCTACGACAACTGGCGCGAGGCCTACGACGCCGGCAACGAGGCTTTGATGGCGTACGTCGACGATGAGCTTGCCGGCCCGGTGGAGGCGTCGCCGGACGACCCGGACTCCGATTAGCGGACCCGAGCCTCACAGCCGATCTCTACACCGCGCGTCCAATCCCGCCTACAGCCGAGGACGAAGTTCGGCGCTTGCTGCCCGCCAGGCGCGGGCGAGCCTCGGCGCATGGACCGCGTCGAACAGGAATCCTTCGTGCATCGCGGGCACCGCGTCTCCATCGCCCATTGGACGCACGGCGGCAAGTTCTTCGCACGGGCGGAGATCCACCAAGGCAGCAAGCTGGTGTGCGCGCTGTCGAGGTCCGGCACCGTGGAGCGGGCGCCCAAGCTCCTGGCGGGCCTGCACTCCGCGGCGATCAAGTGGGCGGAACACCATGCGCCCGCGTCGAAGCCGCCCGGCTAGCAAAGGCATCTTCAATCGACCGGGCGAAGCGGCAGCCTGACCGTGAACTCGCTGCCCTGATGCTTGCCGTCGGACCGGACCTCGACAAAGCCCCGATGCGCGTCGACCAAGTCCTTCACGAGCGAAAGACCGACACCGAACCCGCCGCCTGATTGGTGCGGATCCTCCTGCGTGAACAACTCGAAGATCCTCGGCAGCAAGGCAGGGGCGATGCCGGCGCCGGTGTCTTCCACCTTGATGACCGCTTCGTCGGTTTCAACCGTGCATTGCAGCCAGATGCGTCCGCCGGGCGGCGTGTACTTGATGGCGTTGTGCAGCAGGTTGAAGACGATCTGATGAACACGCGCCTTGTCGGCGACGATAGGCACCGGCGCCGGCGGCACCAGCACATCGATCGTCTGGCTCTTGCGTTCGGCATCCTGTTTCACCGCCGCAGCGATCTCGACCAGATCCGCGCCCAGATCGAAGCTCTGCTTCACGAGCCGGAGCTTGCCCGCGCCGAAGCGAACAACCTCCGCCAAGTCCTCCAGCATTCTTGTCATCTGGGCGACCTGGCGCTTCACGATGCTGATCGGCATTTGCAGCTCGCTCGTGAGCAGCCCCTTGCGTTCGACGAGATCGGTGACGTTGCCGATCGGCCCGAGCGCGTTCCGGATCTCGTGCGTCAACCGCCCGAAGAAGGCATCCCTGCCGCGCAACGCGTCGTGCGCGCTGTCGAGCCGGTTTTCCAAAGTTTCCAGCTGCGCACGCAGGTTGGTTCGATCGCTCATGATCTTCGCGAAGCCCACGTGCTGGTCGCCTTCGCGCAGTGCGATCAGGCTGCCGAAGACCCATATGCGCGTGCCGTCCTTGCGAACGTGCCAGCGATCGTCTTCCGACCGTTGCGCCGAAAGAGCCACCTCTCGCTCCAGTTGCGGCAGTCCCAGGGCGCGGTCTTCCTCGGTGAAAAGAATGTCGACTGTTCCGCCCACCATCTCTGACTCGGCGTACCCGAACATCGATTCGGAAGCGGCGCGCCATCCCGTGACGGTGCCCATGCGGTCCAGCACGACGAAGGCGAAGTCCGGCGCCTGCTGCCAAAGCAGCTCGAACGCCCGCTCGACCGTCAGCGCGCTCGCGGCGGCCTGAGCAGGCGATGCTCGAGGATTCATAACATACATGGGGACTCCCGTTCCAGCGTCGAAGGTGCGAGCCCTGGTCCCCGTTGGTGCAAGCGTGTTGCGCGCGACGGTGTAGGACGGCCTTCCTACAAGGGTCGTCACGGCTTGATGACGACGGTCCTGGTAGGTGCCGTCCACCATCCGGTCAGGCGAACTTCGGGGAGCCGCAGCATGGCCGATGACAGGGAAGCGCAAACGAGCGCGCGCGCGGGTGGCCCCCAGACGCTCGCTTGCGCCGCATGTGGACGCTCGAACCGCGCCACAGCCATGTTCTGCATCGGATGCGCGAGTCGCTTGCCTGCTTTTGTTGCTTCCGGGCCCTCGGCGCTCGAGACCGCCAGGGCGCTGCGGCCTCGAGCGCATGCGCTGGAAGAGAGCGCGGCGCCACGCCGCGCGCTGCCCGCGGAGACAGCGGTGTTCTGGCTTCGACTCGGTCTGCTGGTGTTGGCAATGACGGTCGGGTTCATGGGGTGGTACGTGTACGTCACCCGAAAGGCCGCCGCTCCGGTGCCGGCGGTCACGGCTGCGATGCCTGCGCCCGCGGCTGTGTCGATGTCACCTGCTCCGCGCGCCGCGTCCATGCCGGAGCCCGCGGCGCCCGCGGCGCCCGAGCTGCCGGCCGCCCAGGCGCCGGCCGACGCATCCGTGGAGGCGGTGGCGAAGTTCTATCGCGCCCTGTCCCTCGCCGACGGCGAGGCTGCCGCCGCGATCGTTGTTCCCGCGAAGCGAGGGGTGGGGCCATTCCATGAAGCGAACATGTCGAGGTTCTATCGATCTCTGAGGGAGCCGCTTGTCGTCCGCTCCATTCGAGCCATCGACGAGAACCGGGTCGAGGCCAGGTACCGATACCGGGCAACGAAGACGCCCTGCGAAGGGCTCGCGATCGTCGAAACCCAATCCGTCCGCCAGCAAACGCTCATTCGGAGCATCCGCGCCAACTGCTAGCTTGCGTTGCCGCAAATGTTCATCGCGGGCGTCCCGGAATGTCTTAAGACATAGCAATCGAAGAAATGGCGGATCCGCCTACGCGGTGCAGGCGTTATGTCTCAGCGGAATGCCGGGAAGGTCGCCTAACTTCGGACGTTTTGAAATCAAAGGGAGATCCTCCATGTCGACTGCAGCCATTGCCCGCCCTCCATCCAAACTCCTGCTGCTGGCCGAAGGCCGGGCGCTCTGGGAGGCCGGCGCGACGATCGCGCTCTGGCCCCTGCTCCAACTCGCACCGCGGGGCGACGGGCATGCCGTCATCGTGCTGCCCGGCCTGGGCGCGAGCGACGGCTCGACGGAACTGCTTCGCAGCTTTCTCGAGACCCGCGGCTACGCGGTCCAAGGCTGGGGCCACGGCACCAACTGCGGACCCCGGCCGGGCGTCGAGGACGGGCTCCTGGCGCTCCTGCGTCGGCTGCACCAGAGCTCGGGCAAGGTGAGCCTGGTGGGATGGAGCCTGGGCGGCGTGTTCGCCCGCATGCTCGCCGCCAAGGCGCCGGATGCGGTGCGCGGCGTCGTCACGCTGGGCAGCCCGTTGCACGGCAGCCCGAAGGCCACGCGCGCGGCCAAGGTCTATGAGCTGCTGAGCGGCAGGTCGGCCAACGATCCCAGGCGCCACAGATGGGTGCGGACGACGTCCGCGGTGCCCACCACATCGATCTTCAGCCGCTCGGATGGCATCGTGTCCTGGCGCAGCAGCTTCGAAGAAGAGACGCCATCCTCCGAGAACATCGAGGTCGAAGCGAGCCACCTCGGCCTGGGCGTTCATCCGGCCGTGTTCTACGCGGTGGCAGACCGGCTGTCGATGCCCGAGAACGAGTGGACCCGCTTCGCCGCGCCGGCGGGCTTGCGCGCGTTCTATCCGGATCCGGCGAGGCTCTGAGGGCGCCCCTCAGTACTGGAGCTTCGGATACCAGTCGGTCCCGCGCCCGCCCGGCGTCAGGTCCAGCACCGACCAGAGCGTGGCGATGTCGGGCGCGTCGCGCGGATCCTGGCCCGGGTCGGCCATCTCGCTCGTCATCTCGCTGGCCCAGAACAGGCGGACCTTGTCGCCGTCGCGCTTGAACACGATCAGCGCCGGGTACTCACTGCCGTCGGGCATCAGGACGCCGAGGTCCTTGGCGTAGTCGTCGCCGATGGTCTGCACGAAGTTCAGGTCGCGCCAGCCGCGCTCCTGCGCGAAGGCGTACTGCCGCTCCACGGGCGAACGCCCCAGGATCTTGAGCGCGACCCGCTGCTTGATGTCGGCGGCATTGCCTTCCAGCGCGCCGAGCCAGTTGGTGCACATCGGACACGGCCGCTCGCGCTGCGGGCCGTACATCCAGAAGTAGGTGACGAGCGTGTCCTTGTCGCCGAACAGATCGGCGAGCCCGATCTCGAAGGCCTGCTCGTCCTTGAAGCGGTAGTCCTTCTCGATCACGGGCCCGGGCGGCAGCGCGCGGCGCTGCTCGACCAGTCGCGTCATGTGGCGGCGAAACTCGATCTCTTCCGCCAGCAGCGCCTGGCGCGCGGCGTCGTATTCGGCCGACGCGCCCGGAAACGGCGTCTTCGCCTTCTTCGCGAGCTCTGCGGCGGGGGTCAGCGGTTCTTTCATGCCTTGCTCCTGTGTATCTATCCATGACGAACGAAGCCTTCCACCCTGCGGGTGGCGCGTTCGGCGACGGGTAGGCAAAGCGACTCGCGCTTCGAAGTCCTATTCCTGCAAGCAGGCCGCGGCGCGGGATGGGCGGTGGGTTAGCCTGTCGCCATGGACTCCCTGATCGCCGCCTCCGCGCGCGCTCTCGCCGCCGGCGACGCGCTCGGCGCCCTCAAGCGGGTCGCCCTGCGCGACGACCCGCCGGCGCTGGCCCTGCGCGGCATCGCCATGGCCCAGCTCGGCGAGCACCCGCGCGCCCGCGAGCTGCTGCGGCTCGCCGCCCGCGGCTTCGGCGCCCACGAGGAGCTGGCGCGTGCGCGCTGCGTCGTGGCCGAGGCCGAGGTGGCGCTGGCCATGCGCGACCTCGGCGGCTCGCCGCGCTCGCTGGCGACGGCCTCGGCCACGCTCGAGGCGCATGCCGACCATGCCAACGCGCTGCAGGCGCGGCTGATCGCGGCGCGAAAGCTCCTTCTGCTCGGCCGTCTCGACGAGGCCGCGGCCACGCTGGCACGGCTCGATGCGCGCTGCCTGCCGCCGTCGCTGGCGGCGGTGGCCGAGCTGGCCGCGGCCGAGCTCGCGTTGCGCTCGCTGCGCCCCGGCCCGGCGC
>NZ_JAGGNV010000101.1 GCF_018614955.1 Variovorax paradoxus | reverse complement strand
GCCTCCCGAAGTCCTACTGAGCATCCCAACCCCGCACCCGGGCCAGGCGTTCGCAAAGAAACAATGATGCGCTACAAGGTGAACGGCAGCGCCGATATGACCGACACGTCATTGGTGCGAGCTCACGGCGTTATCGGACGCCGTGCGGTGAGCCCGCTATTGAGCATGGTCCGGAAATCGTCGGCGACAGTGGTGAGCGCAGCGATGCGCATCCCGTTTGAGAGATCGAGTCGAATTCGACGCTTCCCATGGCGCTGCCGTTCATCAACGATGTTGGAGCAAGCCATGGCAGTTCGCAAGCGAGAAGACGAGGTATTTCCCAATGCCGCCGGGATCGATGTGGGCGCATCAAGCCATTGGGTGGCGGTGCCGCGGCACTTGGCCGGGGAATCTGTGCGCGAGTTTGGCGCGATGACCGACGATCTAAACGCGCTGGCCGACTGGCTGCTCGCGTGCGGCGTCGACACGGTGGCGCTGGAATCCACCGGGGTGTACTGGATCCCGTTGTACGAGGTGCTCGAACAGCGCGGGTTGAAGGTCTGGCTGGTCGATGCCAGGCAGATGAAGTATGTGCCGGGGCGCAAGAGCGATGTGCAGGACTGCCAGTGGCTGCAAAAACTCATGAGCCTGGGGTTTTTGCGCGCGGCTTGGAGACCCGATGGCGAGGTCTGCGTCGTGCGCGCGGTGGCCCGCCAGCGCGAGGTGCTGCTCGTCGAACAGGCCAGTTGGGTGCAGCGGATGCAAAAGGCGCTGGTGCAGATGAACATCCAACTCACGGAAGTTCTCACCGACGTGATGGGCGCGACCGGCCAAGCGATCATTCGGGCCATCGTGGCGGGCGAGCGCGACGCCAAGCTACTGGCGCGCCACCGGCACAGCCGCGTCAAAGCCAGCGCCGATGAGATCGCGAAGGCGCTGACGGGCAACTGGCGCGAGGAGCACCTGTTCGTGCTGCGCCAGGCGCTGGCGATGTACGACGACCTCGGGCGGCATCTGGCCGAGTGCGATGTGAAGCTGCATGCGCTGCTGGGCGAGTTGAGCCAACGCAAGATCGATCTGGGCAAGACCCCCAGGGCTGGCAGCAAGTTGCGCGTCGAGTTCGATGCCCGCCAGACCATGGCCAACTGGGCGGGCGTGGACCTCACGCGCATCAACGGGCTGGGGGCCACAGCGGTGATGAAGATCCTCTCGGAGATCGGTCCCGACCTGAGCCGCTTCGCCAACGTCAAGCATTTTTGCTCCTGGCTAGGGCTGTGCCCGGGCACCAAGATCAGCGGCGGCAAGGTGCTGTCGGCCAAGACCAAGCGCACGGCCAACCGGGTGCGCCAGGCGCTGAAGATGGCGGCGATGAGCTTGTCGCACAGCGCCTCGGCCCTGGGAGCGTTCTACCGCAGGCTGTGCAGCCGAATGGACAAGCCTCGGGCCAATACCGCCACAGCGCATAAGCTCGCGCGGATGGTGTACTTCATGCTCACCCGTGGCGAGGCCTTCGTCGATCAAGGCCAGCAACGCTACGAAGAGCAGCAGCGCGAGCGCTCCATCGCCGCGCTCGGCTTCCAGATCACACAGACCCAGGCAATCGCATGAATACCCGCGTCTTCAGTTTTGTTTCTTGAGAGCGCTGGATGCGACTCATCCGTTCCTTCCTCTTCGTGCCGGGCAACAAGGCTGCCTGGATCGACAAGGCGGCCGGCAGCGGTGCCGACGCCCTGATCCTCGACCTCGAGGACAGCGTTCCGCCGGCGGAGAAGTCCCAGGCGCGCGAGATCGTGCGCTCCAAGCTGGACGGCCTGGCGGCACGCAAGCAGCGCACCTGGGTGCGGATCAACCGCAGCCCGCACCTCTACGACTTCGAGGACCTGCTCGCGGTGGTGGGTCGGCACGTGGAAGGCATCGTCCTCTCCAAGCCCGGCGGGCCGGAAGACATCGAAACGGCCTCTTCGCTGGTTGCGGAAGTGGAGCACCGCAAGGGGCTTCCTCTCGGCTGCACGCTGCTGTTGCCGATCCTTGAGACCGCGCGATCGATGCAGCTGGCCTACGAGATCGCGCAGAATCCCCGCGTCGCTGCGATCACCGGCCTGGCCGCAAAGAATGGCGACGTTGCGTCGCTGGCCGACGCGGGCTATGCGCCCAACGATTGGCAAGTCGGCCAGACCGGCAAGGTCGTCGCGCCAGAGCTCTATGTGCCTGCGGCATCAGCGAGGCCATCCAGCACCTGGCCGGCATGAAGACTCCAAGGTGATCGTCGTGATCAATCAGGACCCGGAAGCGCCGATCTTCAGCGTCGCCGACTACGGCCTGGAAGCCGACCTGTTCACGGCGGTGCCGGAGCTCGTGGCGCAAGTCTGAGGTTCCAACGGCATCAGGCCTGCATGCCCGGCGCGCGCACTCGGTAGAAGCGCTGCGCAGTCCGCCAGAAGATGTCGGCCTTTTCGTCCTCGCCCGCCCCTGCCGCGATGCGCTTCAGTGCATTGAGGCCGATCGCATAGCTGTAGCTTCCCTTATCGACCGGAAAGTTGCTGCCGAACATGCAACGTCCGGCGCCGAATGCCTCGATGCAGTTTTCGACCCAGGGACGCCAGGACGTGGCGAGTTCTTCGGACGACGGCGCGCGCTCGCGCTGCTCGAAGCCGAAACCTCCAAGCCGCATCCCGAGCCCACTGAGCTTGACGGTAACATTGGGGCAAGCAGCAAGGTCGCGCAGCGCCGCCCTCCACTTCCCGAAGACTTCGTCCTTGCGCCCCGCATACTCTCCGATGCCGATGATCCCCCCGCAGTGATCGAGCACGATCGGCGTGTCTGGGAACGCGCGGGCGAGCGCGGTGAGCCGTGGAATCTGGTGGAAGAAGAGCCACGCATCGAAGCTCAGCCCGAGCGGGCGCAGATGCGCGAATCCAGCCCGAAATGCCGGCGAATCCATTGTGTCCTTGGCCGTCGAGTAGGCCGGATTCACAAGGGAGGCGTCCGGGTCCCAGGCCACCGGTTGCCGGATGCCGCGGAACCTGCCGCCCTCCGTGACCATCCCACCCGCGGCAGAAATGTGTCGCTCGAGGATTGGGCGCACCCCGTCGCCCAGGAGCAGGTCGGCCTGGCCGACGATGCCGGCACAGATGCGACTCGGTCCATAGATTCCACTGGCGCTCATTGCCGCGACGCCGTTCGCGAACTCGGTCTCGCCGATCGGCTGCAGGACGGGTGGCGCATCCAGCCGCAACATGGAGCGCGCCTGGACGATCACCGTCGCTCGCACGTCGTGTCCGCAGCGGATGTCGGCCAGGAAATCGTCCAGCAGGTAACGCGATCCCGGTCGATCGTAGAGGTGGTGGTGCGCGTCGATGACCGGGATGGCCGGCTCCAGGATCTCTTCCTGGCAAGTGGCGAGCCACTCTGGCCGAACTGGAGAGTGGGTCGGGGATGCCCTCATCGTGCTCACGTCCCGGGGAACTCCGGGTCCTCGAGTTCCGGCACGGCGCTCTCCGGCATGCCGAGCTCGAACGTATTCAGCGTGAAGGAGACGAGGCTGTAGTACCCGACCAGGCCGATCACTTCCGTGACGCCCCGCTCCCCCAGATCTGCGACTGCCGTCCGATAGAGCGGCTCGGCGGCGCGCCCCGTCTGGAGCAGGGCCGTGGCCAGCGCGTACACGACACGTTCTCGATCGCCCCGAAGCTCCGGGTGGCGCCTGCCTGCAATTGCCGCGGGGATCGCCGGATCCATGCCGGCCTTCAACGCCAATGCCTTGTGCGCTTTCCATTCGACGTGGGACGTCCAGTGGCGTGCACACACGAGGATGGCCAGCTCTGTTTCGACCGCACTGAGCGACGTGTCGAAGCGCAGGAGCGCGCCCAGCTTCTGCAAACGGCCCGCGAGCTCGGGATTGCTCAGCCAGCCGATCATCGGCACCGGCACCTTCCCGCGCGGTCCCTGAACCACTTCCGCGCATGCAGCGGCCTGTTCAGCCGTCAGCGCATCAGCCGCGGGCATCTCGATACGAGCCATCGGTTCTCCTTGTTGCTACGCGGAAGCAGCCTCGATCGCACCGGGGCGGGCCGCGGTGACGCCGCCGTCCACCACCAGCTGCGTCGCGGTGATGTAGCCCGCCTCGTCGCTGGCCAGAAAGACGACGGCATTCGCCACATCCCATGCGTCGCCCATGCGGCCGATCGGGATCACGGCATTCCGTTTCGCGACCAGGTCTTCGGCCCCAGCGCCGAGCTGCTTGGTCAGGCGGTGCGTCACCAGAGGTGTCTGCATCATGCCGACCACGACTGTGTTCACGCGGATTCCCTTGCGCACGTAAGCGATGGCCGTCGCCCGGCTGAACGCCTCGAGCCCGGCCTTCGACGCCGCGTAGCCAACGTGCACGCGTCCACCGACCTGGAAGGTCATGCTGCCGATGCTCGACACGTTGACGATCGCGCCTCCCTTCCCTTCGGTGCGGAACTGCTCTTCCATCACCGGCAGCACGTGCTTGCAGCCCAGAAACGCCGTTTTGAGGTTGCGGTCCATCTGGTTGTCCCAGTCCTCCACCGAGAGGGACACGGGATCGCCGGGGGCGCTGCCGCCGATGTTGTTCACCAGGATGTCGATGCGGCCGAAGCGTTGCACGCAGGCATCCACGGCCTGCTTCACCTGCTCAGTGGAGGTCATGTCCGCCTTGCGGCCGGCCCAGTTCCTGTGGCCTTCCTGCTCCATGATGGCCGACGTTCCCGCCAAGGCCTCATCACTGTAGTCGGTGCCGAAGACCCTGGCACCCTGCCGGGCCAGCAGGACCGCCGTCGCCCTGCCATTGCCCCAACCTTCCGCCACGGAGCCCGCGCCCGCGACGAAAGCCACCTTTCCAGTCAGATCCAGCATGCGCACCTCCTGAGCTTCAGTCCACCAAGCCGACTTCGCGCGCCTTGATCTGGAGCGCCACGTACAGCGTGTACATACGGGCCTGCGACAAGCCGCTGCCCAGGAACCAAAGACCATTCTGCGGCGTCGGCTTGTACATGTTCGTGAGTTCCCCATCTTTGTCGAGGCCCCAAATCTGGCCCACCTTGTCGGCCACCTCATCACCGAGGAGTTGCCTGACCACCTCCTGCTGCGGCTGATACCCGGTCGCCGTCACCAGCACCTCCGCCTTCTCCACGCGACCGTCCTTCATCAACGCACCATCTGCAACGAACCTTTCGATGTCCTCGTACTGCAGGAGGCCAACCTTTCCCTCGACGATCAGGTCCGACGCTCCACAGTTGAAGTAATACCCCGCGTGGGTGCGGCGGATCTTCATCAGGTAGCCGGTACCGTCCTCTCCGGGGTCGACCTTGAACCCGCGCGCCGTGAGACCGGCCAGCAGATCCTTGTCCATCTCGTTCTGCGCCTTGGTGACCGCTCGCGCGTTTCGTACGGCGATCGGATATGTGGCGCTCTGGGCCAGCAGGTCGCAATCCTCAGTCGGCAGGTTCTCTTTGTAGTACGAGGTGTATGCCAGCCCCACTGCCTCGACGCTGGCGATCGCCGTGGAACCTCGTTGAACAATCTTGACGTTGGCGCCATGGCCGAACAGGTCCTGCGCGATGTCGTGGCCGCTAGTTCCGGTACCCAGCACGAGCGCGTTCCTGCCCTTCCATTCGTGGCCGGTCTTGTAGTCGTGCGTGTGCAGCACCTGGCCCTTGAAATCGTCGAGCCCCGGCAAGCGGGGGATCTTCGGCGCACCCACGATGCCGTTCGCGAACACGATGTGCCGGGGCTTCATCACACGCTCCGTGCCATCGCCGCGGCGTACGGTGGCGACCCAGTGGCCGGCGTTCGCGTCGTAGCGGGCGCCTACCAGTTCCGTACGCATCCAGACATTGCACTCCAGCGCCCAGGCGTAGTGTTCCAGCCAGTTCGCCACCATGTCCTTGGTCAGGTACTTCGGCCAGGTGGCGGGAAAGGGCATGTACGCCATCTGGTTCAGGTTCACCTGGTTGTGCAGGGCAAGCGAGTGGTAGCGCTTGCGCCAGCTGTCGCCGACCCGTTCATGCTTGTCCACGCAAAGGGCATCGACCCCCAGTACCCGAAGCCTCGCCGCCATGCTGAGCCCACTCTGGCCCGCCCCGACGATGAGCACGACCGGATCGCGGTCCTCGAAGGCCTGCTCCTTCGCACGGCGATCCGACCAGTTTGGCCCACCGAACTCCCGCCAGCTTGCCCCATCCGGGCGCCGCTCGTTGATCTGCTCCTCGTAACCTTTCAGTTCGCGCAGCGCAGTCATCAAGATCCATGCCTTGTGTTCTCCCGCCAGCAAACGGACTACCCCCTTGCCACGGCCGAAGGAGGTCTCGAACGAGAAGATGGCCTCGATCACGTCGACGCCGATGCGCTTCACCCTTCTCGGGGGAGTGCTGCCCTTGGCGATCTCGAACCGCGACCCCTGCACCCGATGCTGGTGATCCAGCAACTGCTTCACGATGGCTGCCTTGCCTTCGCAAGGCGAGATGTCCCACGTGTACGCGAACATGTCGCGCCAGTGGCATTCGTTCGCGAGCAGGCCGGAAACTTGTTCTGCGCTGCGGTCCCTCAAGGCTAGTTCAAAGTTGGCGAGCCATGCTTCGACGATCTGCGCGTCGGTAGTGGGTTCAGCCCGTTCAACTCGAGATGCTGCTTGGTCCATCGATGGTGCTCCTGTCGCGGTCGTGTGTCATGCATAAGATTGGCAAATTCTAGGAATGGCGCTCGTTCGTGCACGCGGTCTGACGGCAAGGACCGTGGCCACCAGCGCAAAGATGGCGCAGCACTCCGGCACCCGGCAAGGACCTTGCGGAAATCTGCAAAGCACCGCGGGGCGACCCGGGGAAAAATGGCGCAAGCACACACGTCCACTCGCACTCACAAACCTATGAAATCATGGCCTTTGTCTGCTGGCAGGTTGACCGAGCACTTCCGGCCCGGACACCGGGTGTTCGCTGCCGGCCTCACCGGTGAATCGGCACTGTTGCGGCACGAACTTCGGCAGTTTCCGGAGCGCGCAGCCGAGGTCGAGTTCACCAGCGTCCAGCTGCCTGGCGTCGACCAGACCGACTATCTCGGACTGCACCCGAAAGCCCGTTCCGCTGCGTTTTTCATGACACCGGCCTTGCGCGAAGGTCTTGCGCAAGGGCGCAGCGCTTTGCACCCACTGGATTACCCCGGTATCGCGCGTCACCTGCTCGACGCAGCGCCGTTCGACTGCGCGGTCGCACAGTTCACGCCCCCGGATGCGCAAGGCTGGTGCTGCCCCGGTCTGTCCTCCGACTTTACGCCGCTGGTCTGGTCACGCGCGCACCGTCGCGTGGGTCATCTCAACCCCGACCTGCCGCGCATTGAGAGCAGCTTCAAGGTGCACGTGTCTGAATACGATGTAGTGGTGGAAGCAGCTGGTGCCCCCCTCACGGTGTCCGAGGCGCCGCCCTCCGAGGTGAGTGGGCAGATCGGCCAGCACGTTGCCGGATTGGTGCGCGATGGGGACACGCTGCAGTTTGGTATCGGGTCGGTGCTCTCGGAAGTTGCAAGGGCGCTGCATGCGCATCGGCGGATGCGGATCCATACCGGGATGGTCTCCTCCTGGCTGCGGACACTCTGGGAGAGCGGCGCGCTCGACCGCGACGCGCGCGTCGTGGCTGGCGTCGTATTCGGGGACCCCGCGTTCTATGACTATGCCAGCCGGCTCGGGCGATTGTTCCTCGACGATGTGCGGAACACGCATGCCGCGGACGTGCTCGTGACCATTCCGCGTTTCATCGCCATCAACAGCGCGGTTGAAGTGGACCTGTTCGGCCAGGTCAATTCGGAGCGCAGTGACGGCAGCATCCAGGCCGGCGCCGGCGGTCTGCCGGCCTTTGCGCAGGGAAGCCAGCTATCCTCTGACGGCCGCCTCCTCATCTGCCTGCCGGCTACCGCCCGGCGAGGGCAGGTGTCGCGTGTCGTTCCGGCCCTTGATGGCCGTAGCATGTGCACCGTCCCGCGCTATCTGGCCGACGCCGTCATCACCGAGTACGGCGTGGCGGAGCTGCGCGGCCTGTCGATGGCGGCACGGGCTGAGGCAATGATTGCCATCGCACATCCGGACCAGCGGAACGAGCTGGCTGCGGCGTGGGAAGAGATCGCCAGGAAGCTTTGAGTCCGCGTGTCATGGGACTTCGGCTTTTTCATTCCGCTGGAACAGGCCGAGGACGAACTGGATGAACGCAGCCACCTTGGGCGGTGGCGATCGGTGCGGATACACGAGGTAAAGCGACGGGTCGTTGTCCGAGAGACGGACCTCGTAACCGGTCAGGACGGTCTGGAGTTCCCCCCGCATGCAGGCCTCGTGAACGAGCCACTCCGGCAGGATGGACAAGCCCAATCCGCGCAGCGTGCTGGAGAGAAGCACGCCGCCGGTGTCTGCCTTCAAATTGCCGGACACGGCAACATTGATCGTCTCGCCTTCACGCAGGAAGGTCCATTCGCTCGAGTAGTGCAGCGCGGAGTACAGAAGGCAATTGTGTCTCGTGAGATCCGCCGGGACGGAAGGCGTGCCGTGTCGCGCGAAATACGCCGGGCTGCCGCAAACCACCCGCCCTGGCGATGCGAGCGGTCGCGCGATCAGCCCTGAATCGTCCAGGCGGCCACGCCACACCGCGACATCCACCTTCTCGGCCACGATGTCTACCCGCTCGTCCGTGAGGGAGAGATCCACGACGATCTCCGGATGCTTCTCCAGGAAGGCCGGCAAAGCCGGGATGATCACGCCCGAGCCTACCGAAGTTCCCGCATGCACCCGGATCACGCCGCGCACGCCCTGCTGGTACGCAGTAGCGCCTCGCTTGGCTTCGTCCACCGATTGCAGGATGCGCGATGCGTCCGCAAAAAAGCGTTGCCCTGCCTCGGTGAGCACCAGTTGCCGGGTTGTGCGATTGAGCAGCCTGACGCCGAGTTCGTCCTCGAGGCTGTTGACCAGCCTGGCGATGGAGCTGGTGGACATGCCCAGCAGCCGCCCTACCTTGGAGAAACTGCCGGTCTGGGCGACCTTGGCGAAAACTCTGAACGCGGCCAGTTCATCCATAGATTGTTTTTGTCTCCTCGGCCGATCATACGACGCACACATGCGCGGCACTGCTACCGCAAAACCAACATCCGACAGGTGCAGGGGAAATCGACCGTGGTGGTGCGTTCACGCTCCGCGGCGACCTCTGACCGCCTCATAGACTTCGTCGGCCACCTCGATCCAGCCGCGCGTCTGGCCTTCCGCGATGCGCTCGTCAGTGCCACTTCCGGGCGCGCGCACAGTGCTGAAGCCGTGAGCGGGACGGGACTCCTCGATGCTGTCACGCATGCTTGAGATCCGTCGCTTGAACTCTTCCGTCGGAAACAGGAGTGCCGGGTCGATGGCGACGAACAAGTAGCCCCATTTTCCTGCTTCGCTCACGATCGGGTCGCTGCCGCCGAGGATGCCGAGTGCCTGCACCACCACTGCAAGACTGGACCCACGGGCGCCTCCCCAGGGGAGGAACGCACCGGCGAGTGCCGCGAGGGGATCCGTCGTGCCATGGCCCTGTGCGTCCAGGGCGCGGTTCTCCGGAATCTGCCGGCCGGTCTGCTGGTGGTAGATGACATCGCCCCACGACATGGAAGCAGTGGCGAGATCGACGACGACTGGTCGGCCGTCTGCGGGAAAAGCGAAGGCGATGGGATTGGTACCTAGCAGGCGGTCCATCCCACCATGGGGAGCGACGCGCGCCGTGGAGTTCGCTGCGTGCATCGCCACCAGATCCGCTCTCGCTGCCCGTTCCACGTAGTACCGCAGCATGCCGGAGAACCAGCTGTTGTTCACTCCGACGATCCCGACACCGCTCTTCTTCGCAAGCGCGATGGCCTTGTCCATCCCGATGAGCGAGGTCACATACCCGATCACGTCGGCGCCATCGATGAGTGCCGACTTATCTGTTTCATGCACTGTTGTCACGGTGCCACCCGGGCCTCGCTGACGCAGGTTGTCAGCGATGGGCAGCAGCCGCGAGAACCCTGCAAAGTCGTGCCCGGCAACGCTGGCATAAACCAGATGGTCGGCCACGATCTTGGCATGCTCGCCGGGCATTCCATGCTGCACCAGGAATTCGCCGGCCAGCGCTGTCGCGTCATGCAGAGTGAGTCTCAAGATTCTGTTCCTCGGGTAAGCGCGGCGTGAAGGCGACCGCGATGCATCGAGAGTAGTACGGTTCATCGCCGCGCACACACGCGCGATGGCAAGCACCTTCGCGAAATCCGCAACGAAGGCGCCCGAGAAATGGATGAGACAGTCTCCTTGCGAGCGCTAGCAAAGGTCCTTCGCCACTCGCGCAATGACTTTCCGCGTTTACCCCATGGGGGTGCGATCGCCCATTCCACCAGACTCAATGGCTGCTGCGACAAGCTACTTACCTCGGCTTAGTCACCCCGATTTGCCAACAATTTATGGGACTTCTCCACCATGATCCGCACCCTCCTCGCCATCACGCTGTGGGCCGTTTCCACCCTGGCCTGCGCGCAGGCGTTTCCTGACAAGTCGAAGCCGATCCGAATCGTCGTGCCTTTCGGCGCCGGCAGCGGCGCCGATGTGCTCGCCCGGGCCTACGCGCGGGCTATAGGCGAGTCGGGTGGCTTGAACGCCATCGTAGATAACAAGCCTGGCGCTGAAGGCGTGATCGGACTGGAACTGGCGAAAAATGCGGCACCCGATGGTTACACCGTCGTGTTCAGCAACCTGAGCACGCACGTCCTGAACGTATACCAGCAAGAAAAGTTGCCCTACGACCCGGTGGTCGATTTCACCCCGCTGGTGGTCGTGGAAAGCGTCGCCCTGGTACTGAACGCAGGCCCGTCGACCAAGTTCAGGTCTCTCGGCGATGCACTGGAAGCTGCCCGCGCCAATCCCGGTAAGCTGACTTACGGAAGCAGTACCGCGTCGACGCGGCTGGCCATGGAGCTCCTCGAACACCAGGCCAACGTCAAGTTGCTTGCCGTTCCGTACAAGACCCAATCACAGGCGACCACCGCCCTGGTTGCGGGCGAGATCGACTTGTTGATGACGGACGCGGTCACCGCATTGCCGTTTTACAAGGGCGGACAGGCTCGCCCTCTTGCTGTCACCAGCCGGAGCCGGATCTCCGCGGTGCGCGACACCCCCACACTGCGCGAGCAGGGCATCAAGGAATACGAGTTCGCTGCATGGGCCGCAATGTTCGCTCCGGCCCGAACGCCACCCGACGTGGTCGAAAAGCTCCGCGCCATCTTCCGCGAAGCGGGCCAATCCAGGTACGTCACCGAGGTACTGACGGCGAAAGCGAGCCAGACCGATCCGTTGAATGCGGCGGAACTGAACGCACTGATCCGGACGGATCTCGACCGCTGGGGCAAGCTCTTGCGCGAAATGAAGAAGACCGCGCGCTAGTCGCACCGCCCCCCAAACATCTATCTCGAGGAACTCATGGACGCGATTTTCGACATCAGCAAGAACTTGGCAAAGATCCGGTACGAACAAATCTCGGCCGAAGCAATCCAGATGACCAAGAGCAGCATCCTGGATACGCTCGGCGTCACGCTCGCCGGCAGCACGATCGGAGCCGGCTGCAAGGAATTGGTGGAACTGGCCAGGGAGGGCGGCGGCAAGCCCGAGAGCTCGATCCTCGGGCTGGGCGGCCGCGTCCCCGCCGGAATGGCCGCGTTCGCCAACGGCGCCATGAGCCACGCGCTGGATTTCGACGACATCGACGACGCCTCCGCGGTGCACCCGGGCGTAGCCACCGTCCCCGCCGGGTTTGCCATGGCGGAACGCATCGGCAAGGTCCAGGGCAAGGAATTCCTCACCGCCATCTGCATGGGTGCGGACCTCTTGCTCAGGCTGGGCTACGCCGGCCGCAAGGGGCAGGGCTCCTTCAGGTGGCTGCCGGGCCAGATCTACGGCGGCTTTGCGGCCACCGCGGTGTGCGGCAAGCTGCTGCAGCTGGACGAGGAACGCCTCATCGATGCCTTCGGCATCGCGCTGATGCAGGCATCCGGCAGCTACGAGCCGATCCGAGGGACGGGGTCCGTGATTCGCGGCATCTGGCCGGCCTTCACGTCGCAGACGGGCGTCCTTTCCGCGCTGATGGCTCAGCGCGGTATCAGTGGCAGCAAGAACAGCCTGGAAGGCAAGGCGGCCCTGTTCCAGTCGTACCTCGGCGGCGAGTACGACCGCCACTACCTCGTAGACGACCTGGGCGAGCGATTCTTCATCGCCGACTCGGGCTTCAAGCCCTGGCCCTGCTCAGGCATCAACAAGCCTTACATCGAGGCTACCTTGAACCTGGTTCGTGAGCACCGGATCCAGCCGCACGAGATCGACGAAATCGTGGTCACCGTGGCCGACATGGGCCAACTCCTGTGCGAGCCACTTGCAGAGCGGCAGAACCCGCAAACCCCCATGGACGCCAAGTGGAGCATCCCGTTCAGCGTAGCAGTTGCCGCCCTGCGCGGAAAAGTGAAGATCGGCGACTTCACGCCGACGGGGATCCGGGACACCGATGTCCTGCGGCTCGCGCGCAAGGTCAGGCCGAAGTTCGATGCCAGCCTGGCTCCGTCAGGCCGCGGCTGGACCGGAGTACCTCCCGGGATCGTCGAGATCAGGACCACCCAGGGACAGCACTTCACGGGCCGCGTCGATGTTGCCCTCGGCTATGGAACCAATCCGATGAGCAGGGAGCAGCACATCGAGAAATTCAGGGACTGTGCCTCGTATTCGGCGAAGCCGCTTGCAGAGGCCGACATCGACACCGTGATCCACATGGTCGAAGAGCTGGAACAGCTGGATGACGTTGGCGAGATCGTGCGAATCCTGTCGTAATCCGGCCGAGCGACATGCCGGGCAGAGGCGAACCTCTCCGGCCTCCATCCCGCGGACGCGGCCTCGGAGAAGCACAAAGCGCGGTAAATGGCAGTCCATGCTGCAGCGGAAAGATTCGTCGGCGCACACCGCCCTGGTCGCTTCGACGAACCGCCTCACGAAACGGGAGGCACTGGCGAATGTGCCCGTATCGCGGTTGCACCCCTGAGTCGCACCATGTCGATGCCCTGAATTTCGAAGTGTTCGGCCGCTTGATCGACCAGAACCAAGCCCTTCAGCATCCGCTGCCGCGCTCCTGGATGGACCGGGAAGCCGCCCACCTGGTGGTCTAGAACGCCGCCTGGCTCTGTGACCAGAGCCTGCGGCACGCAAGCGAACAGCGCCTAGTTCCTGGCAGCGAGGGCCGGGTACGCGCGTGGCGTCCGTGAAGCCGCAACCAATTCTTTGACGGCCTCATCGAGCTGGGTGAAGAAGCGCCACAAGTCCAGCGATAGGCCGCGCCTGTGAATGCGCCGGCACCGCCTATGTGCCCGCGGCTGCAGCAGAGCTGCGGCCGAATGTCCTTGGGCTGCACCTACCGGCTCTCATGCCAAGCGGTGATTGCCCGGATGCCGCGAAGCTTCAGTCATCTGTCACTCTTTTCCAGTTGAGCGACGTGACGCGCCCAGTAAAGGCCAGCAAGTGAGTTCAGGGCTGCAGCACGATGTTCCGCTCTTGCGCCACGGCCTTCCACTTGACGGTCTCTGCCAGCACCGCCTTCTTGAAGTCGTCGCCGACCACGAGCTCCGGCGCGAACCCGACGGTCGACTTGAATTTCTCGATCGCCGCCGGATCGCTCATGAGTTCCGCCAGCTCCTTGATAAGCCGGTCCCGGATCGGTTTGGGAAGGTTCGGCGGCGCCATCACCCCGTACCAGACGTTCCAGGTCGCGCCATGGATGCCTGACTCTTCGAGCGTGGGCACCTGAGGATAGGCCGGGTGCCGCTTCGACCCGGCCGTACCCAACATCTTGAGTCCCTCCGGGAATGGGACGATTCCCTCGGCAAAGGCCACGTGCCCGCCGAGCATCGCCGCGTACGCCGCGGAAACGCCTGTGAACGGGATGTGGTTGCCGCGAACGCCCGCGGCGTTCTCGAGCAGTGCGATGCCCAGGTGCACCACACCTCCCACGCCGGAACTGCCGTAGCTCACAGTCCCCGGGTTCGCCTTCATGTGCCCGATCAATTCCGGAACGGTCTTCGCCGGCAGGGAAGGACTGCCCAGCACTACTGGGGGAATCGAGAACGCCTGCAGCAGGTACGTGAACTCGCTGGGCTTGTACGGCAGGTTGGGCCTCACCGCGGGAATGACGCTGAAATCCGAGCCCTGGAACAAGAGGGTGTAGCCATCGGGCGCAGCCTTCGCGACATAGTCGATCCCGATGGCCCCCGCCGCACCCGGCTTGTTCTCGACAACCACAGCCTGCCCTAGGCGACGCTGCAGGAAGTCGGCCGTGATGCGGGCCAGAACGTCCGATCCCCCGCCAGCGCCCGTGGCGACGACCAGCTTAATGGGACCCTTCTGCGGGAACTCCTGTGCTGCTGCAGAAGTCGGGGCCGCCTGGATGGCGACCAGGGACAATGCTGCAAGAATGTTTGCGATCTTGGTCATTGAGTGTCTCCGTACGCCGGACCGACCGGCGCGATGTTCTGGTCGAGAGGAAGGAGTTTCAGCGGGCTTCCGCAAATTCGGGAACACCAGTTCCTCCGTCACCGCTGCGGGGCGCGAGCTCGAGGACGTTGAGAGTGAGGGCGTCGCTGCTGATTCCGACACGCGCCGGACGAGCGTCAAAGTGATCCATGGATGTTGCTCCTGCCGCAGCTGAGTGCAATTGCACGCAATGGACAAAATTTTAGGAAGCGCATCCCGCCGTGCTCGCGATAGGGCGGCAAGGACCATGCCGCCTGACGCATAGATGGCCCTGCCTTCGACTGTGTAGTTGCGCAGTTCACGCACCGAATTCGGAAGGCTGGTGCGGCCCCAGACTGTCCGCGGACGTTCCGCTGGTCTGGCGGCGCGCGATTCGGCGCCGCGGCCAGCCTGATCCAGCACGGCGACACCGTGCATTTCGGGAGTGGTGGGCGCCCGAGATCGGCCGGGTCCCTGCATGCGCACCGCCGGCTTTGTATCAACCCCGCGACGATTTCGCCGATATTCAAAGCCTCTGAGAGGGCGCGGTTCTCGACCGCGACGAACGCATCGTCACCGGCGTCGTGCTGGGCGATGCTGCGTTTCATGAATTACTTGGCCAACTCGGGCGAGTCGGCCTCCGAGATGGCTTAAGACGCTCGGCTTGGGTGTCGTCGGCTGGTCGATGACTCGCCGTCATCTGGTAGCGCCCGATCGCATGGCACGATGGTCTCGGCCTGCAGCGGGTGCTCTAGCAGCAGGCGCGACGACTCCACGCCTGCGTTGCCGCCTTGCTCCGGCTTCGCGCCGCGTGAGCGTGGAGCACGTGCAGAACGTGCTCGCACGCCTGAACACAGCCAGCCTGCCGGCCAACGTGGCCACCTCACCGGCGGCTAGGACGCCGCCGCTGGCCGATACGGCGCGGTTCGACCGCCTACGCGCGATGGAGACCAGCCATGCGTGAACTCATCGCCGAACTCAAGGACGGCGCCTACATGGTGCTGGTGGCTTGGCACTCGCATTGCAGGGCGCCGCCTATGGTCGACGAGCTGGAACACCTGGATGAAGTTGGTGAGATGGTGCAGATCCTGTAGTAGTCCGACCAAGGCTTACCGGGCGACAGGCGCAGTTCGCCAACGCACAGCCCTCACCGCGAGTTGGAAGCCGGCTCCGGCCACTTGCCGGGCGCCGGCACCTCGCAGACGCCGGCGATCGGGATCGAACCAAAATCTGCCGGCCCCACGACCTCCAGGTACTCCATGTCGGACGAGTAGTCGAACAAGAAATGCCTGATGCCGGGACGCTGGTGCACGCAGTCCCCGGCGGCCACGAGAGTAACCTTGTCCTCGTACATGAATTTGGCCCAGCCGCGCAGCATCATGACCATATGGAAGTCGGCTTCGTGAACGTGCCACCCTGTCCCCTCTTCGGGGGGCTTGGCTGCGCGTACAAGCTGCGCAATCACCCGCCCGCCCGTGGCAGCGGCAATTCCGAGATCTTTGTACTGGAAGAAATTTCGCAGGCCATCGCCGCGCCATTCCGTGTCTCCGGGCTTCACATGTGAAAAGTGCGTTGCAGTCGATGCGCTGGTGTTGATCATTGCTGGAAGCGTCCTAAAAGGTATCACCGGAATTCTAGGAACCGCGTTCATTTGCAACTGGCGCGCGATGGCAAACAGCGTTGCCTCCCGCGCACAGATCGGACAGGTGCCCAGCGAACGCTTCTCCGGTGCTGTCCGCAATAAGCGCGAGCGCCGCGCCTGCCTCGGCTGCCCCCTGGATCGTGGCACCGCTTGAACAACGGCTTTCGCGCATGGCGATTTTTTGCAATCCATGGCAAGGATCTTCACGCCAGCCGCACGCCAGGAGGCAGCCGCGCGCGTACGATCCTCCGTCACGCCGGGCTGGGGCTCGGGTCAACCGCTTGCCATAACATGAACTCTCGAGAGATGAAAATTACCCGCCGCAGCGCAGTTGCCGCGCTGGCGGGAGCCGCTGTGCTTCCCGCCGCCGCATGGGCGCAGTTCGAGCGCGCGGTCCGCCTCATAGTCGCTTCATCCGCAGGGTCGACGATCGATGTGATCGGGCGCACCCTGCAACAGCCGCTGGCGGCCGCGGTCGGCGCACCGGTCGTCGTCGAAAACATAGCGGGCGCGGGCAGCGTGATCGCCATGCAAACGCTGGCTCGCGCGCCCGCCGACGGGTCCGTCCTCGCGCTGCAGACCAACAACATGGTCACTGCTCCGCTCATGATGAAAACGGCTCCTTACGACACCGTCAAGGACTTCACACCAATCGCCATGATCGGCGCCATTCCCCTCGCTCTGGTAACCAACGCATCGAAGGTTGGCGCCGCCAACGCGAAAGAGTTCGTGGCGCTTCTGAAGACCACCGGGGACAAGCTGAACTACGGCTCCAGCGGCAATGGGACGACCTTGCATCTCGCCGTGGAACAGATCCAGGACGAGCTTGGCGTCAAGCTCAATCACGTCCCCTACAAGGGTGTGGCACCCATGGTCAACGATCTGATTGGCGGGCAAATCGATTTTGCGGTGAGCGCGTTGCCTCCCGTGCAGCCTCACATCAACAGCGGCGCCCTGCGAGCCATCGGCCTGCTGTCGAACCAGCGGGTCGCAGTCGCACCCGAGATTCCCACACTCGCCGAGCAGGGGTTCCCCAACTTCAACATGGACGTGTGGATGGCGGTGCTGGGGCCTCGCAACATGGCGCCGGCCACCGTCAAGAAGGTGCATGACGCCCTGCTCGCCACGGTCAACACGCCCGGCATCCGTGAAGCACTCGAAAAGCAGGGCAACATCGTGAAGGTCAGTACGTCTGCCGAGGCGCTGGTGGTCGTACAGCGGGACGTGGCGAAGTACAGCGCCCTCGCGAAAAAGATCAACCTGACACCGCAGTAGTCAGCAGCTCGGGCAGGGGACCGGCCTCGCTCCCCAAGGAAATCAACTGGCCAGCTTGACGCCCAAACCGCGGATGACCTTGCCCCAGCGCGCCCGTTCTGCGGCGATCCAGGCGAGCGGCCACACGACGAGGCAAGCACAGGCTGTAGCGTCCGGAAGCTCGTTGTGGTGCGTTCATCGCCAGCGACAATGGCGCGATGGAAGTTAAGCTCGTCGCCCGTACCCTAGAACTCTTCGAGCTATACGCTCGGGAAGGTCGTCCGCTATCGTTGACAGAGATCTCTCGCGGCCTGGAGGTACCAATGTCAAGCGCATTGGCGCTCGCTCGCACTTTGGCCGCCAAGGGGTATCTCTATGAAACCAAGAAGCGCAGCGGCTACTACCCTACACGGAAGATGCTGCTGTTATGCCGGGCCATAGATGCTCCCGACCCGATCCTTGAGTTAGTCCGTCCCGCGCTCGAAGCGCTTCGCGATCGGTGCAACGAGACTGTAGTACTGGGGAGGCGCCAGGACCTCGACGTGGTCTACCTTGACGTGCATCAGTCCCGTGAAGCCATCCGCTATAACGTGTCGGTAGGAGCGATGCGTCCGGTAACGTCGAACTCAATTGGCAAAGCACTGTTCGCGATGATGAGCCCGGACGAACAGATGATGCTCATGGAACGAGTGCAATGGAACCGACTGACGCCGCGCACTATTGTCGATGCCAAGCAGCTACTCGAGGACGCTGCCCAAGTGCCCGCGCGTGGATGGGCCGCCAATACCGGCGAAAGTGTCCCCGATCTCGCCGCGATCGCTATGCCCTTTCACTTGGCTGGCGAGTGGTATGGGGTTGCAATAGCAGGGCCGCTCGAGCGAATGGAGGCCCACTGGGCCTCGCATGTCGAGGCGCTTTCCGCCGCGGTTGCGGATCTCGGAAATGCGGTCGAACGCCAAATGCAGGCGTAGAAGAACGGTCGACGGGGCGCGCGGGTCATTACGTCGCGGTGCAACGGCCGCCGCGGTCCCGCGAAGCGTCTGTACCTGTTCGGATTAGCGCCGCTGCAGAGTTCGCCGGCCGTGCGCCAGCCGAGTTCAAGTCCGTCGATGTCGTGAGCTGGCGCTGCTCACCCCTTTAGCAGCACATGCCTTCACATAGTCTGGAGGCCCGGGGCGATGAGAGCCGCAGTTCTTTGCAGGTCAAAGGCCAGTTGCTCCAGCTCTTTCCCCTTCAACTGCCCGCGAAACATCGTAGCGGTACAAACATGGGTCAATGGGCCGGAGAGGCACGGCACAGGCACGCTGACGGCCGAGATCACCGTTCGGACATAGCCATCGTCGAAACTCCATCCTCGTGCAGCGGCGAGCCGTGCCTGAGCCATAAATGTGCGGTAGGAGATCGGGCGCTCGAAGGTGGCGGCGGCGAGGAGTTGTTGACGCTCGGCCCCGGAAAGATCCCCTGCCAGCGCAATGAGACGCCCCATGCTGCCCATCATCGCCGGAAGTTTTGCATTGGGCCGGCCCTGGATGCGAGGCGCCTCTTCATTGTCCGCCACCGCCAGACACATCATCGAGTAGCGAGACACACGGCGCCACAAGTGGACGACCACCTTGTGCCGGTCAGCGAAAGTCTGCATCTGTGATAACGCAAGATGATATGGCTCTGCTCGCTCGGCTACTTTGCGACCGAGCGCTTTGAGGCTGGGCCCGACGGTATACAGCCGGCTGCCACCAACCTGCTGCAGGTAGCCGCTGGTCGTCAATGTCTGCAATAGGTTGAAAGCGGTGCTCGGGTTGATCTGCGTTGCACGCCTTACCTCTGCGCCGCTGACGGGCCGGTCCGTGCTTGCTACGAATTCCAGCACCGCCATCGTCCGTAAGGCGCCGCCCACCCCCGACTTTTCGGGTGCCCGCTTATCGGCTTCATTTCCCATGACTTTCCCTTAGGTCTCGTGACAACTTGCGAGGCGCCTATTCATGTCGAAGACAAGAATTCTCGATAGAGAATAAACGAACTCTTCCAAGAGAAGACATCAGTTGACTCACGAGCGAGCGGCGACTAGATTCCCATGGACGCTTTTGAAGGTACTCAATGTCATATACCGCCCGGCCCAGCCGCCGCCGTTTCCTCGCTGCCACGGGAGCTGCGGGTATCACTGGTTTAGCGCCCTTCACTCGCGCCTTTGCGCAAGGGTACCCCGCACGTCCCGTCCGCTTGGTCAACGGCTTTCCCGCAGGTGGCGCCGGGGACACGATTGCCCGCATGTTGGCTGCGCATCTTGGCCAGTCGTTAGGCCAACCGGTGGTCGTCGAAAACCGACCGGGCGCCTCAGGCACCATCGCCGCTGGCCAAGTTGCGAAGGCAGATCCCGATGGCTACACGATCTACCTCGGCTCGGCCTCCGAGTTCTCGCACGCTCGCAGCGCCATGGGATCGCGCCTGGCCTACAACCCGGAGTCAGACTTCCATCCCATCCGGATCCTGGTTCGCCTGCCACTCATGTTGGTCGCACACCCGTCGCTTTCGGTTTCGACCGTCAAGCAACTGTTGGACTTGGCGCAAAGTAAACCAGGCGCTCTGAATTACGCCTCGTTCGGAAATGGCAGCACACCTCATATCGCTGGAGAGGTATTCAACCTAAAGACCGGAAGCAAGCTGGTTCACGTTCCCTACAAAGGCTCCGCACCCGCGATGACCGATGTCCTCGCCGGACGGGTGCCACTCATTTTCGATACCGTTGCCTACTCATACCCGCATGTGAAGGCGGGGGCGCTGAAGGCATTGGCGGTCGCCAGTGACAGGCGAGTACCACTGGCGCGGGAAATCCCCACCATGGTCGAGGCAGGCGTCCCCGATTTCAGGATCGAGTCGTGGCTCGGGCTGTTCTGCCAGGCCAAAACACCGCCATTCGTGGTTGAGGCATTGAGTGCTGCAAGTTCTCAGTTCATCAATAGCGTCGAGACGAGAAGCAAGCTGGAAGGCATGGGATTCATCGTCGATGGTGCGGGCCCCGATGTGGCGCGAGCCTTCATCCAGCAGGAGACCGTTCGCATGTCGAAGCTCATTGCGGATTCGGGGGTGCGGTTCGAATGACCGATGAACTTGCCAGCGCAGCCGGATTCCGCCACTGATTCAATTACTAGGCCTGTGAAAACTACATATAGAAGCAGAAAGGCACCCGCGATGATCGCGGGCGCGTGGGAGCACCCCACGCGCCATGCGCCTGACAAGAGCACGGCCCAGTTGCACGCCGAATGCGCACGTGGCGCCCTCCAGGATGCAGGCCTGGAACTGCGCGATGTCGACGGGTATTTCTGTGCTGGTGACGCACCAGGCCTCGGCGCCCTGAACATTGCCGACTACATCGGCGTCTCGCCGAGATTCGTCGATTCGACGGACATGGGAGGATCCTCCTATCTCGCGCATGTCCGTCATGCAGCGCTCGCCATCGCGGCCGGGAAATGCAGCGTTGCACTGGTCACGCTGGCCGGTCGGCCGCGCACCGAGAGCGGAGGCATCGTCCGCTCGCGCTCGTTCGACCCGGCGAATCCGGAGTTCGCCTTCGAAAGTCCTTATGGCCCGACGATCACCAACAATTACGGGATGGTGGCCGCCCGCCACATGTACGAGTACGGCACGACGCCCGAGCAACTGGCCTGGGTCAAGGTTGCTGCGTCCCATCACGCCCAGCACAACCCCAACGCCATGTTGCGGGACCTTGTCACCGTCGAGGACGTGCTGCGATCACCGGTGATTTCCGACCCGCTCCGGCGACTCGATTGCTGCGTGATCACCGACGGCGGTGGCGCAGTCGTCGTGACGCGGCCTGAAATCGCCCGTTCGCTCGGCCGCCCCCTGGTCGGAATTGTCGGGGCCGGCGAAGCCCTCAAGGGGCAGGACGGCGGGCGGGTCGACATTACGTACAGCGCGGCGCGCTGGTCAGGCAGCGCAGCGTTCGAGGAAGCCGGGGTGACGCCGGCGGACATCCAGTACGCGTCCATCTACGACAGCTTCACGATCACCGTCGTGATCCAGCTGGAAGATCTCGGTTTCTGCGAAAAGGGCCAAGGCGGCCGTTTTGTTTCGGACGGAAACCTGATCTCGGGCACCGGCCGGCTTCCCTTCAACACCGATGGGGGGGGACTATGCAACAACCACCCGGCGAACCGGGGCGGCATGACCAAGATCATCGAAGCCGTCCGCCAGCTGCGCGGTGAAGCACATCCCGCAGTGCAGGTGCCAGGGTGCACATTGGCGCTTGCCCACGGGACGGGCGGAACCCTGGGCGCTCGCCACGGCAGCGCGACCCTGATTCTGGAAAGGCAGTGACCATGGCAACGCAATACCAGGCCCGCGAGCTGCAATTGCCCCCAGCGTCGCCCGAAGCCGTGCCGTACTGGGATGCGGCGGCCGAGGGTCGGCTTCTTGTCAAGCACTGCGATGCCTGCGGCCGCTCGCATCATTACCCGCGCACGCTGTGCCCCTTGTGTGGCAGCGACCGCACCACGTGGCAGCAAGCCGATGGCCGTGGGGTGATCTACGCGCTGAGCGTGACCCGCCGCGGCACGCCCACGCCATACGCGATGGCGTACGTCCAGCTTCCCGAGGGCGTGACCCTCATGACGAACATCGTGGACTGCGACCTGGACGCCCTTCGCATCGGGGATCCGGTGGAGGTCGTCTTCGTGCCTGCAACGGGCGGGCAGAAGATCCCGATGTTCCGACCGCTTCAAACACGGGACGCCTGACGTGATCAACAAGATAGTGAATTCCGTGGCCGAGGCGCTCGGCAACGTGGCCGACGGCTCGACCGTCCTGCTGAGCGGCTTTGGCGACGCGGGGATGTCGCATGCGTTGATCGCAGGCTTGGTCGTGCAAGGAGCGCGCGACCTGACCGTGGTCTGCAACAACGCCGGCTCGGGAGAGGCTGGTCTGGCTGCACTGCTCAAGGCAGGTCGTGTGCGCAGGATGATCTGCAGTTTTCCCCGGGCGCCCACGTCGTTCGTGTTCGACGAGCTCTACCGCGCAGGGCGCGTCGAACTGGAACTGGTGCCCCAGGGCACCCTTGCCGAACGCATCCGGGCGGCGGGTGCGGGCATCGGGGGATTCTTCATCCAGACGTCCTCCGGAACACCACTTGCGAAGGGGAAGGAACTGCGTCAGATCGATGGCAAGAACTACGTGCTCGAGCTTCCCATCCACGCTGACCTGGCCCTGATCAACGCCGAGCGTGGCGACCGCTGGGGCAACGTCGTCTACCGGAAGGCGGCACGCAACTTCGGGCCGGTCATGGCACCGGCCGCGAAGAGGACGGTGGTGTCCGTGAACGAGGTCGTAGAGCTGGGCGCCCTCGACCCGGAGCACATCGTCACTCCGGGCATCTTCGTCGACAAGATCGTGTGCATTCCCCGCACCATCAATGCCGCAGGAGCCGACAAATGAACTACGCCCGGCTGAGCAAGAACGAACGCGCCATGCGCGCGGCCCGCGACATCCCGGATGGGGCCTACGTCAACCTCGGTGTCGGCATGCCGACCCTTGTCTCGAACTACCTGCCGCCGGACCGCGAGATCGTCTTGCACAGCGAGAACGGCATCCTCGGCATGGGCCCCAATGCACGGCCCGGCGAGGAGGATTGGGACCTCATCAACGCTGGCAAGGAGGCCGTGACGCTGCTGGCGGGCGCGAGCTTCTTCCACCACGCCGACAGCTTCATGATCATCCGCGGTGGGCATCTCGATATCAGCGTATTGGGCGCCTACCAGGTCTCCGTCGCCGGCGACCTGGCGAACTGGGACACGGGCGACCCGCAGGTCGTTCCCGCGGTGGGCGGGGCGATGGACCTGGCCGTGGGCGCCAAGCAGGTGTGGGTCATCATGGACCTCCTGACCAAGGAGGGGCGCTCGAAGATCGTGGAGACGTGCACCTACCCGATCACGGGCGAGCGCTGCGTGACCCGCGTGTATGGGGATCTCGCCACCCTCGACATCACCGCCGTGGGAATCTGCGCATCCGGCATCGTGGACGGCCTGAGCCACGCCGAACTGGAGCGCCTGTTGGGGACACGCCTGCTTGCGCCGCGCCCCGCGGGCTAGGCAGGGCCTGCGAAGTCGAACGACAGCTGGTGCTCGTTCAGCCTTGGAGGCTGGACCCGGTACGTTGCAGGAGTGCGATCGAGCCGGATCGGCGATGCGATGCCGCGGTAGTCACCGATGGACACCAGCATCTCGCGGTGACGCGTCTGCGGGTGATCCAGGGCCATCCGGACGTCCAGGACGTTGGAGCAAGGCACACCGGCCCTCATCAGGCGTTCGGCCAGTTCTGCGCCATCCTCGCCGCGCATGAGTTCATGGAGGCGCTGGGTGAGCGCCGAGCGATGATCGCAGCGGTCCCCGTTCCTGAGGAATTCAGGCGCATCGGCAAGTTCAGCCGAGCCCAGCACCTCGCAGAGTCGACGGAACTGGCCGTCGTTTCCAACGGCCAGGAAGATGGGCGTGGTGCGTGTTGCAACGATGTCGTACGGAGCGATGTTGGGGTGCGCATTCCCCGTCCGCTGCGGCACCTTGCCGGAGGCCAGGAAGTTGGCCATGTGAGGGTGCAGGATGGACAGCGCGCAGTCGAACAGCGACAACTCCACGCGTTGCCCGCGGCCACTGCGGTTTCTTTCCTGCAGGGCGGCGAGGATGCCGATGGTCGCGTTCAGCCCCGTGACCATGTCGACGATCGGAATGCCCACGCGGGTGGCATCACCGCCCGCTTCACCGTTGACGCTCATGATGCCGGACATGGCCTGCACCGCGGCGTCATAGCCTGGCAGGCCCCCCAAGGGACCATCGCCGCCGAAGCCGGAGATGCTGCAATACACCAGGGCGGGAAAGCGTGCGGCCAGGTCTTCGTGACCCAGTCCCCAGCGCGCCATGGTGCCGGCCTTGAAGTTTTCAACGACGACGTCCGCTTTCGCCAGCAGCTGCAGCACGCGTTCCTTGCCCTCGGGTTTCGAAAGGTCGAGGCAGATGCTGCGTTTGTTCCGGTTCACGCCCTGGAAATAGGCTGCAACGTCGTCGACAAAAGGCGGCCCCCATGTTCGCGTCTCATCGCCGCTGGGGGGCTCGACCTTGAGAACGTCCGCCCCATGATCCGCCAGGATCTGGGTGCAATACGGCCCGCTCAGGACGCGGGAGAGATCCACGATGCGCAAACCTTGGAGGGAGCCGCTGATGGGTGATGCAGGCATGCTGGCGTTTCCGATGAAAGTCCGATGAGGCGTCGAGGTCTGTCTATGCCCGGATGTACGAGGTCTTCGTCGTGGTGAAGAACTCCGCGGCATGCTGGCCCTGTTCCCGGCTTCCGTAGCTGGACGACTTCCTTCCCCCGAAGGGCACGTGGAAGTCGACGCCGGACGTGGACATGTTGACCATGACCAAACCGGCTTGCGAGTGGCGCCGAAAATGCGACGCGTGCTTGAGCGATGTCGTGACGATGCCCGAGGACAGCCCGAACTGCGTATCGTTTGCGGTTGCAAGCGCCTCCTCGTAGTCGTTAACGGCGATGACGCAGGCCACCGGGCCGAAGATCTCCTCGCGGCAGACCCGTGCGTTGTTCCCAAGATCGGTCACAAGGCAGGGCGAAAGGAAGAAGCCTTCGTGGTCGCGCTTGAGCGGCTCGCCGCCCGTGACCGTCCCGCCCTCACTGCGCGCGAGCGCGATGTAATGAAGGTCACGCTCGAACTGCGCGCGGCTGGCCACTGGCCCGATCTGGGTCTGGTTGTCCAATGCATCGCCGACGCGCAACGCAGACATCCTGCGGTTCATCTCGTCCACGAACCGGCCGTAGATGCCTTTCGTCACGATGAGCCGGCTGGAGGCAGTGCAACGCTGGCCCGTGGCAAGGAATGCGCCGTCGAGGGCGCACTCCACGGCCAGGTCCAGGTCTGCATCGTTGAGGACCACCAGCGCGTTCTTCCCGCCCATTTCGAGCTGCAGCTTCTTGTAGCCCGAGATGGCAGCATCGGCGATCGACCGACCCGTCGGCACCGAGCCCGTGAAACTCACGCCAGCAAGTTCCGGTGCGTCGAGCAGAGCCCGCCCGAGCTCGGCGCCCGTTCCCATGACCAGGTTGAAGACACCTGGTGGAAAGCCGGCCGCAGCGATGATTTCTGACAGCAGCCATGCGGAGCCCGGCGCCACCTCGGAAGGCTTGAGAACTACGCAGTTGCCATAGGCGAGAGCCGGGGCCACCTTCCACGCGGGGATGGCAAGAGGCACGTTCCACGGCGTGATCAGCGCGACAACGCCGATCGGCTCGCGAGTGACTTCGACAGTCACCCCGTGCCTGACCGAATCGTGAAGCCCACCCGCCTGACGCAAAGTTTCACCCGCGTAGTAGCTGAAGATTTCAGCTGCACGCTGGATTTCCCCGCGGGCCTCGCCCAGCGTCTTGCCCTCTTCCCTCGACAGCAGCAACGCGATTTCCTCGATGCGCGTCTCGAGGCCCCTGGCTACGGCCTGCAAGGGCCGTGATCGCTGCATGGGGGAGCTCAGCCCCCAGGAAGCCTGTGCGTGATGCGCGGCGAGGACGGCTTCCCGTGCAAGGCGCGCGTCTGCGTGGGCATAGTGACCAACCACGTCGTCTACGTTGGACGGATTGATGTTTGCAATGGCGTCGGATCCTGCGATCCATCGGCCGTCGACGTAGTTGGCGTGCACAGTCATGACGAACTGCTGTCCAAGGGACCGCGGCGCAACGCAGCGGCACGATGGCCGCGCCTGCGCGTCACGGAATCAGCTTGCACTCGCGCAGGACGGCTTCCGCCGCCCGCGTGCCGCCAACGCCTGCCGGGATGCCACAGTAGACGCCGACCTGGAGCATCACCGCGCGGATCTCTTCCACGCTGCAGCCGTTGTTGATGGCGCCGCGCAAGTGCGTCCCAAGCTCCTGCTCGCGTCCCATGCCGGCCAACAGCGCGATCACCAGCATGCTGCGGATCTTTGGCGGCAGTGCCTCGTCGCCCCAGACTTCGCCGAAGCAGTATTCGTCCGTCAGACGGCGCAGGGGCGCATTGAAATCATTCGTGCTGCTGGCACGGCGGTCGTAGTACTCGGCGCCCAGGGTGTTCCTGAGGATCTCCCGACCTTTTTCCAATCTCGAACTCATGCTGACTCTCCTTTGACTGTTCCAGCCTGGGCGCGCGTGTCGCCGCCGAACTGCACTTTTGCCCATGCCTCGTAACGCTTGATGATGTTCGCGTAATCGACCGGCCCGTCGCCCTGCCCGATCGCGAACGACAACATCTGGCGCGCGGAATCGCTCACCCACATCGGGACGCCCAGCCGCTGTGCTTCGTCGATGCACAGTTTCACGTCCTTGTGCAGGAGGTCCGTCGTGAACCGCTGCGGAAAGTTGCGCTGCACCACGCATTGCGGGATTTTGACTTCGGTCGCGAAGCTGCGGCCGCTGGAGACGTTCAGGATCTCCAGCATGGTCTGGGCATCGATCCCGGCACGGCTGCCCAGGACCAGTCCCTCGAAGCTGGCCAGTGTCGCGACGGCGCACATGGTGTTGTTGATGATCTTCATCATCTGGCCCTGGCCGGCGTCGGGTCCCAGGTAGAAGATGTGACGTCCGATCGAACTCAGCAGGGGCGACACCGCGTCGAATGCCTGCCGGTCGCCCGAGGCCATGATGCTGAGAGTGCCTTCCTCGGCGCCGGTCATCCCGCCGCTCACCGGCGCATCCACCAGCTTGATGCCACGTTCGCCGAGACGTTGGGCCGCGCGTCGCGAGACCTCGGGGCCAGTCGTGGACGTGTCGACCACGATGCGCACGGCGCGTCCCTTGATCAGGCCGCCATCGCCGAGCAGCACCTGCTCCACTACGCGAGGCGTCGGCAGGCTGATCGCCACCATCTCGGCGACGTCGCCAACCTCCTGCGCCGATCCGGCCCACGCGGCACCGCGCGACTCGAACTGCCCGCGCAGTTCGTCCCGGACATCGTGGACAACCGTGTCATGCCCGGCCTGCACCAGGCGTGCCGCCATGCCCCGCCCCATGTTGCCCAGACCTATGAATCCGACCTTTTGCATTTGGCACCTTTCAATGTTCGTACTTGCAGATTGCTCGATCTGCGTGATTAGTTGCGCTTGCAACCCCCGACGCCTTGTTTCATGACGCCTGACAGGCGCGGCGTGTCACTCGACGCTGATCTTCTGGTCGCGGATCACGGCCGCCCACGTCGCCCGTTCGCCCTGCATGATCTTGTCGAGTTGCTCCGGCGACCGTCCGGTCGGGTTCATGCCGACGGACTTCAGCTTTGCGACCACCTCGGACTTCTTGAGGGCGTCGTTCAGCGCGGTGTTCAGTTTGGCGACGACCGCCCTGGGGGTCTTTGCAGGAACCAGCATCGCAATCCAGACACCGGCGCCCGACCAGGCATCGAAGCCGAGCTCGTGAACCGTCGGTACGTTCGGGTATTCGGGAATTCGGGCGGACGAGGTCACGGCCAGCAGCTTGAGCTTGCCGGACCTCACCAGTGCACCGCCAAGCGAAGGCGTCATCAGGGAAATATCGATGTGCCCGCCCAGAAGGTCGTTCTGCGCGGACGCCGAGCCCTTGTAGTGCACGGCGCTCACGGGCGCACCCGTGGTCGTGGCGAGCACTTCTGCCATGAGATGCTGCGGCGTTGCACGCCCGGCAGTTCCCAGGGTGATGGGACGATTCGTGCGCTTCGCCCGATCGACCAGTTGCTTCAGGTCGTCGACGCCGATGTCATTGCGGGCGACGACCAGGTAAGGGGTTTCGGAGATCTGGCCGACGGATGCAAGGTCCCTGACAGGATCGAACGGCAAGTTCGGGAACAGCGGGCCGATGGTGCTGTGCGAATTGAAGACCACCAGGATTGTGTTGCCGTCGGGCGGGGCTTTCACCACCGCTTCGGCCCCGATGTTCCCGCTTGCGCCCGGTCGGTTTTCGACCACATAGTCGACGCCTGTCACGGCTGAAAGATGCGGTGCCACGATTCGCACGACGACATCGGTTGCGCCACCGGCCGGATAGCCGGTGATGATCTTTCCAAGACGAGCGGAGTCTTGCGCCAGGACCGGCGTGGCGGCTGTCACGCAAGCCATGGCGGCGGTCGCCAGGAATTTTTTCCAGAAGTGCATCTTGATCTCCTTGCGAAGGCGAAAACCGCCAATCGCCGTGAATAAAGCGGTCATGCGTTGAATGCAGCGCGAGCTCCTGCGGCTCGCTGAAGGGTGGTCGGCCGCGTCACGCCTAGAACCCGCGGATTTCCTTGAGCTCGGCCGCGCTTCGAAAGTACTTGCCATAGCGCTGCGACATGCGCGAGCCGGGATAGAAGGCCTGGCCGTACGATGGCCGCGCCTTGATGCGTGCCCACCAGTCCTCCATCTTCGGCAGGCTCTCCCAGACGTAGGCGTAGCCCAGGTCTTCCATCCGGTCGATGAGCGGCGTCAACTGCACTTCGACCAGCGTGTAGTCCTCGCCCATGATCCAGGGGCCCCCGCGATCGCCCACCGCCTTTTCGATGCGCTCGCAGGTCTGGCGGATTTGGCCGAGCGCCGCTTCGAGGTCCTTGGCGCCAAAGCCCTGCCTAGTCATGCGCTGGTAGAACTGCTTGCGCAACGGCAGGCGCTCGGCATGTCGCGCGAAATCCTCGTCGTCGGCGTTTTCGAAGTGCATCGGCACGACGACGTTGGTGAAGCTCGGGACGCGCACGGCCGCGGTCGGCACTTCGTCGCCGTAGCGCAGCCAGGCGCGCAGGCGTGCGCGTTCGACCGGATCTGCGGGCACCAGCGGCGGCTGCGGGAAGACCTCGTCGAGGTACTCGAGGATCACCGACGACTCGATGATCACCGCGCCGCCGTGGAGCAGCGTCGGCACGACGCCATTCGGATTGAGCTTCAGGTAGTCGGGTTCAAGTTGCTCGAACTTGCCCAGGTTGAGCTCGTGCTCCAGCCAGTCCTTGCCACGTTGCGGAAGACCCTTCTCGGCCAGCGCGAGCCGCACCTTCTGGCTGCAGGTGGACGAAGGGGTCTGATAGAGCTCAAGCGCCATGATTCGCGGCTGGCCTCATTCGGCTTTCAGGCCGGCCTCGTCGATCATCACTTTCCAGATCTTGATCTCCTTGTCGAGGAATTCCTGGAATTCGCCCGGAGTACTCGGTCGCGGGGTGATTCCCTGCCGTTCGAAGCGCTCCTTCACGGCCGCGCTGTTCAGGGCCTTGTTCAAGGCGACGGAGAGGCGCTCCTGCACTGCCTTGGGCATGCCGGCGGGGCCGACGAGACCGAACCAGACAACGACGTCGTAGCCCGGTGCACCAGCCTCGGCCAGCGTCGGTAGATCGGGTGCAAGCGCGAAACGCTGCTTTGTCGTCACTCCGAGCGCGCGAAGCTTGCCCGCACGCACGAGCGCCATCCCGCCCGCGAAATCCGAAAGCGTTGTCTCGACCACACCGCCGATGATCTCCGTTAGGATCTGCGGCGAACTCTTGTACGAGACGAGGGGAAACTTGACGCCGCCAGCGGATGCGAGCTTTGCGCCCGCGACTTGCGCACTTCCCGACGCATAGGCATAGCGGATGCTGTCGGGCTCCGCCCGGGCCTTCGCGAACAACTCGCGCAAGTTCTTGATGGGCGACTCCGCGTTCACCACCAGCAGGAACGGGGTCTCCGACACCAGCCCGATCGGCGTGAAGTCCTTGCTCGGGTCATACGGCAGTTTCTTGAAGAGCGACTTGTTACTAGCGCCATTGGTCACGCCAACAGAGACCAGGGTGTAGCCGTCGGGCGGTGCCGTCACGGCAGCTTGCGTGCCGATGATGCCGCTCGCGCCCGCCTTGTTGTCGATCACGACGGTCTGACCGAGGTCACGCTCCATTTCCATCGCCAGGCTGCGGAACACCACGTCAGTCAGGCTGCCGGGAGCAAACGGGACGATGACCCGCACGGGCTTGTCGGGAAAGTCAGCCCAGCTGGAAACCGGCGCGGCAAATGCCAGCGCGAAGGCCGCACAAAGAATGAAGCGAATGGTTGTCACACTTGTCTCCTGGAGTTCTCGCTCCTCGACTTCATGGCCATGAATTACTATTCTTGGGAGTGAATGTTAGCCGAATGGCCGCGGGTGTCAAGCGAACATCCCCGCAGGCGAACGCTGTCGTCGAGGTCCGAGCCGATGCGCCTGCTAACCCGCACCACACGCAGCGTCGCTCCGACAGATTCGGCGAGCGCCTGATCCAGAAGCTGGCCCCACGCTTCGAGGAAATCGAGTCGGAGCTTGTCGCCGTTGCAGAGATGCGCGACAAGCCGGCGGGCATGGTCGCGGCCGTATTGGCCACACTGCCGAGCGACGCGTCCGCGGCCGCCGATTGGGTGCGCAAGGTCTTCAAGGTGCGCCTCAGCTCCGCTGACGACACCCCGGACCATTCGGAATCCCTGGCCGTCTATGCAGGCGCGTACCGACTGGCCCTTCAATCAGCGCGCAAGACGCTGTTCGCGATGCGCAGCAGCGGCGAGATCGGCGATGACGCGTTCCACCAGATGGAGAACGAGCTGGACTGGATAGAAGTGTCCGACCCCTTGCGCGGCGCCAACGCAGAGATCGAGTCCGCCAGCGGCGAAACACCATGAGTGCGCGCCCGACAGCAAACCCGGGTCTCCCCGCAGCCAGGCGAGCGCGGTGGTTGTTGGGTTGTGATGGCGCTGGTACGATTCCGCCATCTGCAGTAGAAAGGGATCGCACCGTGGCCGCAGCCGAGACCGTCGAGTCCATTCTCGACGCCGCCGAACAGGTTTTCGGCACCCATGGCTTTGATGGATCCAGCATGCGCATGATCAGTGAGCAGGCCGGCGTCACGCAATCCTTGCTGCACTATCACTTCGCGAACAAGGAAGGGTTGTACACAGCCGTCTTCGCCCGGCGCTCGGCCCTGATCACCGAGTACCGCAAGGCCAGGCTCGCGCAGCTGTTCGACGGGGACAAGCCTCCCAAGCTCGAGAATGTCCTGGAGATCTTCGTCACGCCCCTGCTCCAGTTCTTCCGGAAGAAGGGCAACAGCGCGTTCTACCTGCAGATGGTGGCGGAGGTCACGCTCGCCACCGACGATCGCTCGAAGCAGATCGTCACCCAGTTCCATGATCCGTCCGCAGTGGAGTTCATCGCCGCCCTGACAAAGGTGCTCCCGGGCATCAGCAAGGAACATGCGGTTTTTGCTTATCTCTATGCCGTCGGGGCGCGGCAGCAGGCCCATGCGCAGAACGGCCGTGCCGCCCGTCTGGGCGGCACGAGGCGCGAGTCGCCCTATGCCTTGCTGGTTCCATTCCTCGCCGCCGGCATCCGCGCCCTGGCGCCGGCCCCGGAAGTGCCGACACCACGATCGAAGCGGGAGAAAGCTGCCCTGGCCTGAGCTGCGGCCGGCTATTGCCGTTCGCTGACCTGGAGGATGCTGCGCGCCTGCGCAGGCGTGGCGACGTTCGCATCGAGCTCGCGCACGATTCTTGCCGCCCGTTCCACCAACGGCGCGTTGCCTTTGGAGAGCTGGCCCCGGGATAGATAGAGGTTGTCTTCCAGCCCCACGCGCACGTGCCCCCCAACAGGACGGCCTGCGCGACCATCGGGAACTGCTGGCGCGAGATGGCGAAAGCGCTCCACAGGCCGCCGGCCGGGAGCATCTGGCGCATTGCCTGCAGCGCCTCCACCGTCGCGGGGGCGCCCCACGGGATGCCCAGGCACAGCTGCAGCCAAGGCGGGTTGTCGATCAGGCCCTTGTCGCACAGGTGACGGGCGTCAGCCGCGTGGCCCATATCGAAGATTTCCATTTCGGGCTTCACACCTGCGGCGCGGATGGACTTGGCCATCGTCTCCACGTGTTCCGGGTAGTTGATGAACGCGAAGTTCGTCGTGTCATCGTCCCGAGATCCAGGCTGCAGATGTCCGGTCGCAGTTCGAGAACGTGCTCGATGGGGGTTTGGGGGTTGCCATGCCACCGACACTCGCATTTCGGTTCGGATCATTGGCCTCGGGATTGAAGCGGCCACGGCGCCGGTCGTCAGATTGATCAGGACTTCACTGCCGCAGTCACGAATGCGCTGCACGACCTCCCTGTTCAGGACGATGTCCCGGCTGCGCTTGCCCGTCTGCGAATCGCGGACCTGAATGTGGACGATGGCAGCCCCGGCGGCGCGCGCCGAAAGTGCATCGTCCGAGATTTGCGCCGGAGTGTGTGATCGGAACGTGCGGGCTGCTGCCGGTGGTGTCCCCACCACCGGTGAGCGCGCAGATGACAGGTCTGCTCATGTTGGGTCCTGGTTCACTGCGGCTCGATGCCGGCCTTCCTGACGACCGCGCGATAGGTCTCGATTTCTTCGTTGAGGAACCTGGTCATCGACTCGCCGCAGATCGGCACCGGCTCCAGCCGCCGTTCTCGAGCATGCTGGCCATCTCGGGCTTTTCTATCGCCAGCTCCACGGCCTGGCGCACCTGCGCGATCACCGCCGGTGGCGTCTTCGGGGAGCCGAACACGCCAAACGAGACCTTGACGTTGCCACCCGGCACACCCGCTTCCGCTGACGAAGGCACGTCGGGAAGTGCCTTAATGCGATTCGGCGCGAACACGGTGACGGCACGGACTTTCCCGCTCTGGAGGAAAGGGGGCGGTGACGTGGTCGATGAACATCTTGTCCACTTGGCCGCCTGCGACCTCAGAGAGCGCGGTGACCCATGATTTGTACGGGACGGCGGTGAGGGTGATGCCGCTGTTCCACGCGAACAACTCTGCCGCCAGCCGCGTGGTCGCCGTGGAATAGGCGTATGTCAGCTTGCCTCGATTCGCCTTGCCCGCAGCCACGAGCGTCTGCGGGAGACAAGTACGGACTCGCCGGTGACATTCAGCGCGAACCGGGTCAGCGAGACCGCGCAAATGGGCGCGAAGTCCTTCATGGGACTGTATGGGTGGTTCTTCTTGACTGGCGGCTCTCGACGGGAAGGGAGCTGCTCGTGTGCAGGATCGTGTAGCCGTCGGCCGGGGCATTCAGCAAGGCCTGGGCCGCGATGCCGCCCTCCCCGTCCACCGTGTTCTCGACCACGACCGGCTGCTGCAGCACCTCGGACAGGAGCTGGGCGAAGTCACGCGAATTCACGTCCGTCGACGTGCCGGTGGCAAACGGCACCAACATCCTTATGGTCCAGGGCAGATTGGGTGATGAGGGCAGGCCGATCAGCAGGCAGCTCAGGTGCTTCATGTCGTCGCTTTTTCTTGGGCCGGGGGGGGTGTTACCCCAAGGCTTGCACACCTCAATCGCCGTTGATGTAGATGGTTTTCTCGTACAGGAAACCTTCGACGTGATCCCTGCCGCCCTTGACGCCGTACCCGCTCTGCTTGTAGCCCGCGAAACCAGCGGCGGGATCGTTCAAGCTCCAGCAGTTGACCCAGATCTTGCCGGCCTTAATGCCGTTCATCATCTTGGTTAGGGTGCGGATATTCGACGTCCAGAAGCCGCCACCCAGGCCATAGGCCGTGTCGTTCGCAAGCTTGAGCGCTTCTTCTTCGGTGTCGAAGGTGATGAGGGACAGGACGGGCCCGAAGATCTCTTCCCGCGCAATCCTCATGTCGTTGTGGACGCCATCGAACACGGTGGGCGCCACGTAATAGCCGTTGGCGAGGTCACCGCCGAGTCTGGTTCCTCCCGCTGCCAGCGTTGCACCCTCCTTGCCTCCGAGTTCGACATAGGACATCACCCGCTTGAGCTGTGCTTCGGACACCAACGGCCCGAGCTGCGTGTCCGGATCGAAGGGGTCGCCGACCTTGATCTTCTTGCTGTAGTCCGCGAGACGCGCGACGAACTCCTCATGGATGGAGCGTTGCACGAAAACCCGGGTGCCCGCGGTGCAGATCTGGCCGGAATTGTTGTACACGCCCATTGCCGCACCAGGCACAGCCTTGTCGAGATTCGCGTCCGCAAAGACGATGTCCGGTGACTTGCCACCCAGCTCGAGCTGCACGCGCTTCATGTTCACCGCTGAAGCCTGGATGATCTTGCGTCCCGTGACGGTAGATCCCGTGAACACGATGCGGTCCACGTCGGGATGCGCGGACAGTGCCTCCCCCGCTTCGCCTCCCAGGCCGGTCACCACATTGATGACGCCAGCGGGTACACCGGCCTCGACCAGGAGCTGCGCGGTGCGCAAGGTGGTCAGCGAGGCATCCTCCGCCGGCTTGATCACCGCCGTGCAACCGGTCGCCAGCGCACCGCCGATGATCCACCACATGCTGATGAGGGGCGCGTTCCACGGAATGATGCCCCCGACAACGCCCAAGGGCGCCTTAATGGTCAGCGTGGTGAAGTTCCCCGGCAAGGAATTCGGGATGGTCGAGCCAGACCAGTTCAGCGCCTGTGCCGAGAAGTACGTCACCGTCTGCATGAGGACGTTCTTCATGGCCAGGGTACGCTTCAGCGGCGCGCCCATGTCCAGCGTTTCGAGCGTGGCGAGTTCCTCGTAATTCCTTTCGAGGACATCGACGACCTTCATCAGGAGCGTGGCCCGTTGGTGCGGCGTGAAGCGGCTCCACGGTCCCTCGAACGCCTTGCGCGCCGCGGAAACTGCGGCATCGACGTCCTCCTTCCGGCCGCGCGCGAGCAGGGCGAGCCGCTTTCCCGTGGCGGGGTTGAAGGCCTCGATGCTCTCGCCCGACATCGACGGCTGGAAGTTCCCATCAATGAAATGCTTCTTGGGGCCGTCGTTCAGGAACGCAATGCCCTGCTGCGCGTGCGTGTTGTGAGGTGACTCATTCATGGCTTCTCCTGGAAGGTTGTCAAGTTGGGCGTGGTGCCCTCGCGCGCCCTGTCAAGGCCAGTCTACGACAGTTTGATCGATCAGTCAGAAAGACGGGTGGCTCCCGGAATTTCCTCGAACGTTGCCGTGGTGGACTCAGGCAGCAGACTGTCCTGCAGTTGTCGGCCAAGCGACGCACCGTCGATGCCACGCCCGGTCGGTCATGGCTCAATACTGTTCGCTTACATAGAAAAACTGCCAGAAGGGTTTGATGGCGACCATGGCCGCACGCCGGAGCGCCGGACTATTTGTATAGGGGCACCTGGCGGGCCTGAGAACAAGCAGGGCGCGAGGTCCACGGGGACGCGAGTCGGAGCGGTCCGGTCGTGACCCGCGTACGGTGAGGTGCGACGTTTGACCATCCGCGGAGAACGCCGATTGAGGGTCCTCGTTGCGCGAATGCTGCCGCTGGCCTGGAGCAGTTCACGGAACCAGCGTCGTCGCCTTTTGGGCCTCGCTGGGGGGAAAGGCCCCGGAGTGGGGCTGCGTACGTCGCAGGAGTTCTACGTGTCCTTTGAAAGACAGCTCGGCGTGAGGTATTCGGTGGTTGGAGGCCCCTTGATGCAGTAGCCATCTCACCGCGTAGTGCGCCAGCACCCAGCCGTAGAACTCTTGACGCACCAGCTCGGGTGTCTTGCTGCGCAGCACCCGCCGGCTCTGTCGCAAATGCGTCTTGAGTTCATCGAATACGGACTCGATCTCCCAGCGCTGGTGATACAGCGCTGCCAGCTCCATGGCGGGTGCGCGCTGCGGGTCCAACAACGTCGTCAGTAGTCGGTAGCGCGGCTGCGCGTCATCCAGGCCGGGCAACTCATAGTCGATCACGCGCACCGTCATGGCTTGTTGCTCGGCCTCAGCTCGGGGAACATTGCTGGGGCGGATGACACTGATGAACGACCCATCATCGAGCACGCGTTGGACCGGCATCTTCCACGTGCTCCCGCATCGCCATAGCAAGTCCGCTCCCGTGGCTGTGGCCTGGCGCCAATGTTCGAATGAGTTGAAGCCCCGGTCGGCCATGCAAAGCATGCCTGACTCGAGACGCGGCAGCAACGCGGCTGCGAGCCCTCGCTCGCCATCACTAAAGGCCCCAATCTTGGCGCCGAGGATGGCGTGTGTCGCGCACTCGATCAATACGGCGCAGCGAGCCTGCGGATAGCCGGCATGGCCGGCGGTGATCGCACTGCTGCTCGGGTAACCGAAATCCCGCGCGTTCCCAGCCTCGTCAGGTAGCTCGAACGTGCTGCCGTCAATCGCCACGAGCCGCAAGCCGGCAAAGAACGCTTGCGGATGATCTTGGGCATTGGCCAAAGGCACACAGCAGCGCTTGACCAAGTCACTCAAGGGTGCCGAGCCGATGCGGCTGCGCAAAGTGCTAATGGAAGACTTGGCCACAAGTGCCGGCTGCGCGGCCCCACTGGCCCAGGCCAGACCCTGAGAGACGACGGCGAAGACCTCTTCGTAGGCAGCTTCGGGATACAGGCTCAAGGCCATGCAGTAGTAGACCCCGGCCACCGCAGGGAAGCTGCGAATGCGTTGACTGTTGCAGCCGTGCTCGTCCAGCACAGCGTGCACGACATCAGCTGGCACCACCCGGGCCAGCAAACTGGCCGCCAAGAAGTCGCTAAGCCTGGCTCCCTCGCCCAACACTGCCTTCGTCCGTGCCATATCCCGTCCGCCATCGAGTTGCCACGGAAGCAATTGTACGCGACATTACTCTAATCGAACAGTATTGGGTCATGGCTCCTTGGAGTCGATCAAGATGAAGGCAACACGACAGGTTTCGGTTCCACGGTTCACCCAGGCGTGGTTGGTGCCTTGCTGGACCAGCACGTCACCCGCGGTCAAGTGGATTTCATCCTCGTCGAGAAGCATGTCGATCTCACCGTGCAGGACGATCGCATAGTCGATCGTCCGCGTGCGATGCATGAACGCGTGCCGCGGGGGCAGCCCACGCATGGGTGCAGGCTCAGCAATGATCTTTTGCTGGTACCCCGCGCTCAGCGCCTCGTTCTCCTTGGTGATCGGCGGGAAGTCGACGATGCGCAGGAGGGTGCCGCCGTCAGGCGGGCAGACGCTCTTGTACCCTGCTGCGCGGTCCATCGCACCCGTGATATCGGCGGGCGTCTGATCAGTCTTCCAGAAGAGACGCGAGATGTTGCCGGTCTCGCGCGTGTAGTTGTGGGGGTTATTGCCGTCGAAGAGGACGACTGCTCGGTCGTTGGCGTCGACGGTGGTGACGACACGGCGGATGTTATTGCTCAAAGCCATTTTGCAGTTCAACTTTCCTGGGGAGATGCTGCGCCGGGGACCGGCATGAAAAAAGCGCGTGATTGGTTCCGTTGTTCGCGAGGCGGAGGCCGACTGGCCCCGCGGCTCGGTGTGGCGACTCGGCACCGGCTTCCAGCTCACGCGGGAAGTCCGCACGGACGCGATATTGACTGACTGATCACACAAGATCAAGCGCGTCGGCAACGGCTGGCCTTGGGGTTTTCCCGCCCCCGTGCGGGCGCAAACACCCGCGTCTCCGTCCGTGCGCAAATACCTGCACGCGTGTGGAAGATCGTCGGCCAAGCGGGCGCGCACCGCTCCATGTTCAATTGAACAATCAATCAGTTGACGTGCCGACGGCCTGGTTCGCCTGGTTCGCCTGGGCACGTCCGCGGATTGCCGCGAGCACGAAACGCGGAGGTCTTGGAATGCCGGTTCCCCGGACGAGGACGCAATCGTTCCGAAGGGTGGGCAGCACTGATTTTCAGAAAGGCGCACCGTGGCCGCAGCCGAGACCGTCGAGTCCATTCTCGACGCAGCCGAGCAGGTGTTCGGCACCCATGGCTTTGATGGATCCAGCATGCGCATGATCAGTGAGCAGGCCGGCGTCACGCAATCCTTGCTGCACTATCACTTCGCGAACAAGGAAGGGTTGTACACAGCCGTCTTCGCCCGGCGCTCGGCCCTGATCACCGAGTACCGCAAGGCCAGGCTCGCGCAGCTGTTCAACGGGGATAAGCCTCCCACTCTCGAGAATGTCCTGGAGATTTTCGTGACGCCCCTGCTCCAGTTCTTCCGGAAGAAGGGCAACAGCGCGTTCTACCTGCAGATGGTGGCGGAGGTCACGCTCGCCACCGACGATCGCTCGAAGCAGATCGTCACCCAGTTCCATGATCCGTCCGCAGTGGAGTTCATCGCCGCCCTGACAAAGGTGCTCCCGGGCATCAGCAAGGAACATGCGGTTTTTGCTTATCTCTATGCCGTCGGGGCGCGGCAGCAGGCCCATGCGCAGAACGGCCGTGCCGCCCGTCTGGGCGGCACGAGGCGCGAGTCGCCCTATGCCTTGCTGGTTCCATTCCTCGCCGCAGGCATCCGCGCGATCGTGCAGGCGTCGGACGTGGACAACACCATGGTCGGGCGTGCCTGACCAACCCTCCGCCACCTGAAAGGATCATCGATGACTCGTCTGGGAATGCCCGAAGCCGACAGACTCACGCCTGCGCAAGCGCAGGCCTGTGCCGAGGCCGTGGCGGGCAAGCGCGGCAAGGTGCCTGCGCCGATGACATGCTGGCTGCACAGCCCGGAACTGGCACGGCGTGCGCAGGCGCTAGGCGAGATGGTGCGCTTCGACACGACCCTGGAGCCACATCTTTGCGAGATGGCGATCCTCTTGTGCGCCCGCCACTGGACGGCCCATGTGGAATGGAACGCCCACAAGGCGCTGGCCCTGAAGGCCGGCCTGGACCCTCAGGTGATCTCCGACATTGCAGCCACTCGCCGCCCCGGGCTGGCGGACGACCGCGCGCGTGCCGTGTACGACGTGGCCACCACCCTGTTGGCCACGGGTCGGGTGCCGTCGCCGATGTACGACCAGGCGCTCGCCGCCCTGGGGGAGCGCGGCCTCGTGGAACTGGTCGGCGTCCTGGGCTACTACTGCCTGGTGTCGCTCACCCTCAACACCTTCGAAGTCGGCCTGCCCGAGTCGGTGGCGCACGACCTGCAGGATCCGGCGTATGCCGGGGACAGGCCTGGCCCTGAAGAAGCTGCCTGACGCCGACATTCCACTCACTACCCAGTAGCGCGCTACTTGCTGAGCGCCGCACCCTACGACTGCGCTGTCGGTCAGTTCACTGTCCCCAATGCAGAAGGCTGGTGCAGTCCCAGGCTGTCCGGCGATTTCCTACCCCTAGTCTGGTCACGTGCATTGCGTCGCGTGGGGCACCTCAACCCCGAGTTGCCGCGAATCGACAGGAGCTTCAGAGTTCATGTTTCGGAGTTCGACGCCTTTGTTGAGGCTGGAGCCCCCCCACTTACGCTGGCAGAGCCTGCCGCGAGTGCCGTGAACGAACAGATCGCGCAGCGCGAAAGTGGACTCATCCGGGACGGCGATACGCTTCAGTTCGGCATCGGCTCCGTCCTGCCTGAAGTCGCAAAGGCGCTGCGCTCGCACCGTCGGCTGCGGATTCACTCGGGGATGATCTCGCCGGCAGTTCAGACCTTGTGGGACAGTGGTGCGCTGGCCCGCGACGCCCGCATCGTGGCGGGCGTCATCTTCGGGGACCTTGGGTTCTACGACAATGTCGCCCCGCTGGGGCGTGTCTTCCTGGACGACGTGCGGAACACCCAAGGCGTCGACGTCCTTGCGACCATTCCGCGGTTCGTCGCCATCAACAGCGCCGTCGAAGTTGACCTCTTCGGGCAGGTGAATTCAGAGCGTAGCGCTGGCAGCCTCCTCGCGGGTGCCGGTGGCCTCCCGGCCTTCGCACAAGGCAGTCAAGTCTCTTCGAGTGGTCGGCTCCTCATCTGCTTGCCTTCGACTGCGCGGCGCGGCCAGTCTTCGCGCATCGTGCCGGCTATCAGCAGTGACGGACTGTGCACCCTGCGTCGCTTCTTGGCCGACGCGGTCATCACGGAGCATGGGATCGCGGAGCTGCGTGGGCTGTCGATCTCCGCTCGCGCGGAAGCCCTGATCTCGATCGCACATCCTGACCACCGTTCGCACCTGTCCACCGCTTGGGGCGAGTGGTCTCTGATGCTCGCGGATCACGCGCGCTACCATTACACCGGGCTTCGGCGCTGACAGGTCATGTGGTTAGTCCGCCTTCATGTTGGCATCACGTATGATCTTCCCGTATCGGGAATAGTCGCTGAGCATCCGCTTTGACATGACGTCGGGAGTGCTGCCAACAACCCGGTATCCGAGTTCGGCGAAGCGGGTCGCAACATCAGGCATGGCGAGAATTTCCGCAACCTCCGCACTCACCCGCGTGACTGCGTCTTTCGGTACTTGTGCTGGATAGAACAACCCCTGCCAGAGACTGAATTCGTGTCCCCGAACACCGGCCTCCGCCAAGGTTGGTACATCGGGAAGTTGCTGCACGCGCTGGGTGTCCGTCACCGCCAGCACCCTTATTAGCTTGCCGCTGCGGATGTGCGGCAGCACGGGACCAAGCGAGCTGAACATTACATGTGCTTCGCCTGACAGGACATCCGTCAAGGCCTGTGCCGCGCCTTTGTAGGGAACGTACAGGAACTTGACGCCTGCCTGCCTTTGGAACAACTCCATGGCCATGTGGTGCGACGAGCCGTTTCCCGAAGTGGCGAACACGAGCTTGCCATGCTCAGCCTTGGCTCGCGCGATCAGATCCTTCAGCGACTGGACTGGTGTCTTCTGAGGGTTCACGACCAGCACGAGCGGGAGACTGACCACTAGCAGGCTGCTGAAGTACCAGGCACGCCAAAGGCGCCCAGCGCACTGAAGACGGCATTCTTGTGATTTCGGCGCCCCAAGTCCGCTGCCATTCCTGTTTTCCCGCTTTTGAGGCCCGTTTGCGGCTCTCGCTGACCCCTACGGAGCCAACGGACGGACTTCTGCCAAGGTCCGCATGCGCACCAAGTTGTAGGCGGCCATCGTCAGCACGAACAACTGGTCGACCTTCTTGATGCCGCGCACCGTCACCTGTCGGATGGGGCCAACGAACTTGGCCCAGCCGAAGCCTTGCTCGATGAGCTTGCGCTTGCGCTGAGAGATCGCATAGCCCTCGCTCTGCGCGATCTCATCGGCCACCGCCGAGCGACGCCCCGCCTTGTTCTGCGCCACATGCGGCGTGACCTTCATGCGCTTGAGCGCCTCGATGAACTCGGCCGCGTCATAGCCCTTGTCGGCGCCGAGCGTGACCTCGGTATCCGCACTCGCCGCTGCTTGACGGGCGTCCCAGATCATGGCCTTGGCCGCTTCACGTTCGGCAAAGCCGTCGGCCTGCGTGACCATGGCATTGACGACCAGGCCGTGACGGTTGTCGGTGAGCGTGTGCCCCATGTAGCGCAGCTCGCTGGCGGTCTTGCCCTTGCGGTACAGCCTTGAATCGGGATCGCTCTTCGACTCGTGCGTTTCGTTGCTGCGTCACTGCCCCCTGAAGTCACCGCCACTGTCGCCGTCGTCCTCACCGTCCTTGCGAACGAAGCTCTTGTGTCCGGCCCAGGCCTGGATCAGCGTGCCGTCGACGCTGAAGTGCTCACCCGACAACCAGTCCTTGTTCTCGGCCGTCTCCAGCACTTCGTTGAAGAAGGCGACCACCGCGTCGTGTTCGATCAGGCGCTGGCGGTTCTTGCTGAACACCGTCGGCACCCACACCGCGTCGTCCATCGCCAGGCCGATGAACCAGCGAAACAGCATGTTGTACTGCGTCTGCTCCATGAGCTGGCGTTCCGAGCGGACGCTGAACAGGATCTGCAGCAGCATCGCACGCAGCAGCTTCTCCGGCGCGATGCTCGGGCGTCCGCCCTTGACGTCGGCCTCGTACATCCGAGAGAACAACTCGTCCATCTTGGCCAGCGCCTCGTTGACCATCACTCGGATGCGGCGCAGTGGATGGTCGGCGGGAACGAAGTCGTCCAGCCGTCTCATGGTGAACAAACCTTCGGTGAATGTGTCAGGGCCGCGCATTGGAGGAGGTTTTGTGGGTCTGCAAAGACAACGCCCCAGGCCCACTTACGGCGGACTTTCGAGTGAGGTATTTCAGCAGCCTGCTAGGCTCACCGGCTGGAAGTCCTTGATCGGATTGAATGGCACTGACTGGAGCTGCGGAGCGATGGCCAGGTTGGCATCCGTGCCGATCATCAACGTGTGTCCATCTGCGGGACTGGTTGCACCGGCGCAGGTCCCGATGATTCCGCCGGCACTGCCGCGGTTATCAACCACAACGGGCTGACCCAGCTGGGCTGCCGGCCTCTCGGCGAGTGTTCGGGCCGTCGTGTCCGCGGCGGCGCCCGCATTGAACGGAACGATGATTTTCATCGGCCGTGTCGGTGCCCAATCCGCGGCAGCGGCGCTCCCGACGTATGAAGACGCGAGCAGCGCAGCCAGCGCGAGCAGCCGATAGATGTTCAAGTTCATTGATGTTTCTCCAGAAAGCGGTGCCGAGATCAAGCGTCCAGGCCGCGCGCGCGGAGACGAGAGACGTTGTGCAGTTCGCCAGAACGGTGCCGGCCTTTCCAGGATTGCCCACACGCAGAAAGGGTCAGCCGGCAAGCGCTGTCAAGCGCTCGAACGTGACAGGCATCTCACGCGCGCGCAGACCGGTGGCATGCGCAATTGCGTTGGCGATTGCTCCTGCGATGGGGCCCATGGCGCACTCGCCCACACCGACCGGGGGGTCGCTGCTAACCCCGATCAACCGTACGTTCAACTCCGGCACTTCATCGAAGCGAAGGATGGGGTAGGCCTCCCAGTCGCGAGAGCTGATACCTTCTGCATCCCACTGCACAGCTTCCTTCAGCGTGCAACTGATCGCCTGCAGAATGCCCCCCTCGATCTGGTTGATCGCCCCGTCCGGGTTGACGACGAGCCCACAGTCGACGGCAGCAGTCACCTTGCGCACGCGCAGTCGGTGGGTGACCTCCACCTCCACAACGGCGGCAAAGTAGGCGGACTTGTTCTTGTACCGGCCGAACCCGATGCCCCAACCCCAGTCTCCGTTGCCCTGACGTCGACCGTCCCAGCCAGCATCTTTCGCAACTGCTTCGAGCACACGACGCCCGCGCGGGTCCTGCAAGTTCGCAAGCCGGAGTTCCAGCGGGCACATTCTCTTGGCCGAAGCCAATTCGTTCAGCATCGACTCGATGGCGAACACATTGGCGTGGGCGCCGAGGCTGCGGAATGCAGAGACCCGCAGCGGCGGCGCCGTGGCGAACCGAAAGGCAATGTGGGTGTTCTCGAATGCGTAGATCGGCACGATGTTCCGCACCCCGCCGCCGCCATTGGGTTCCAGCGGGGCATCGAACACGGGTCCGGGGGCAAACGGACGTGCTAGCTGGCTTGCAGCAAGCAGATTAACACCTTCGCCACCCCAGCCCGGCCTGGCGGTATGTGTGGCGCTGGTGGCAGCCTCACGCCAGTAGATGACACGCCCCGCATCGTCCGCGGCCGCCTCGATATCTACCGCCATTGCGGTGGAGACTGGCGCCCATGCAAATTCTTCGGCGCGGCTCCAGCAAAGACGCACGGGGCGCCCTGTTGCACGGGCGACCAGGGCTGCTTCCAACGCGACATCGTCAGCGCCGTTGTGACCGTAGCAGCCGGCTCCATGCCCGTGCACCACGGTGATTGCTTCCTTCGGCAGGTTCAGCACCGTGGCGACGGCACCCCGCAGGGGATACACGCCCTGGCTGTGCGTGTACAGCACCAGCGCCTCTCCCTCCGGCACGGCAAGCGCGCAACAGGTGCCGATGGAGGCATGCGCAAGGTAGGGCCGCAGGTAGCGCGCCCTCAGCGTCCCGCTGGGAGCAGACGATGCGCCGTCGCCTGTCGCACGTATCGTCGTGTCCGTCGTTGCCAGCGAACGCAGATGGTCATCCAGCGATCCCGGCAGCGGGAGCGAGTGGCCTGCGGACCATTGTAGGTGGGCCCCTGCTTGTTCCTGTGCACGCACGGCGTCGTACTCCCGGGCCGCGCAGACGGCGACGAAGCTGCCGTCGACGACGACATCACTCACGCCCCGAAGCGCTTTCAGGGCAGCGACGTCCGCGTGCGCCAACACCGCGCCGGCCCGTGGCGGACGGATGACGCGCGCGTGGGTCATGCCTGGGACGCGCAGGTCGTGCACGAACCCCTCGCCGCGCAGCTTTCTTTCGAGATCCAGCCGTGGCAAGGCGCTCCCCACCCAGCGGAGGCCCGGGTCAGCCAGTGGCGGCAATCCGCCGTAATCGCGCCCGAGATCGACTGATGAACGCAGGTCGAAATACGTGAAGGTGTCCGGCGAGTGCGCAGAGACGAACGCACCGTCCTGCATCTCCACCTCTTCCGGGGCGACACGCAAGCGATGGGCGGCAGCAAGCGCAAAGAGAGTCCGGATTTCCGTGCACACCAGCCGCATCGCGGCGCCGCCAACCTCGATGGAAAGGCTCCCCGCCGTATAGGATTCGTTCGGACCATCTGCTGTGGTGCCCGAACAGATGCTGAGGGTCCTGGGATCGAGTCCGAGCGCATCGGATGCGATCTGCAGGAGCGCTGTCACGATGCCCTGCCCGATTTCAACTTTGCCGGTTCGCACTTCGATGCTGTCCGCGTCGAGGAAAGCGAACCACGACGACAGTCGTGGGTTGTTCGCCAGGCTGATGGGTAAGGTTGCTGCGGGCATTGTGTCGTCAGTCTCCAGGGGCGTTCCGGCAGCGCAGTCTTCAAGGGGCTGCGAGAAATTCTTGCGCGGCGGCGAGGATTCGGGCGTGCGTTCCGCAGCGGCATAAGTGCCGCTCGGCGAGTTCGGCCCCCAATTGCTCTGGCGTGCAATGCGGCTGGCGCGCCTTGAGCGCAACGAGCGTCATCATGACGCCGGCAATGCAGTATCCGCACTGGATAGCTCCGTGCCGCGCGAATGCCGCCTGCACTGAGTGCAGCGCACCCGCTGCCGGAGCAAGCCCCTCGAGCGTGGTGACGCTTCGGCCTTCCGCAGCGGACAGGGGCGTCTCGCAGGATTGCATGGCCCGGCCGTCCACATGCACAGTGCACGCGCCGCAGATCCCTTTCCCACACCCGAACTTGGGAGAGGACAGGCCGCATTCATCCCTCAAAACGTAGAGCAGAGGCGTCCTGGAATCAACGGCCAGCCGCTGAACCTGCCCGTTCACCGTCAGCTCCAAAGGAGTGCACTCACTTCCTGATTCCATCTGGATGGTCCCTTCCGCCCTCATTGTTCTTCGGCGTCAATCGAAACAAAATACCCCGTGTCCCGGTGCCGGATCGAGGACATCCCCGCCCCCTGGACGTGCCATGCCGCATCAGTTCTTATCCAGGTCGAGCGAGGGAACAATGGCCGTGTACTCCTTGATGGTCGCGTCGAGCAAGGACTTGAATTCCTTTGCATCCGCATAACTCATCACCTGGAAAGTATTGCGGGCGAGCGCTTCGATTGCAGGAGAGGCTGCGACCTTCTGGCAGACATCTGCGTAGCGGTTGAAGATCGGCCGTGGGGTCCCTGCCGGAAGGAACAGGCCAAAGATGCCTTGTGTAATGGCTGGATAGCCCAGTTCGGCCACGGAGGGCACGTCAGGCAGCGCTGGGTGCCTCTTGCTCGAGAGGACGGCAAGAACGCGCACGTCCTTGCCCATGATGGTGTTGACCCCGATCGCGCCAAAACTCACCGCGCCGCCCATGAGGTCGGTCAACAGCGGGATGTCGCCTCGATAGGGAATGGTATTGAGCTTGATGTTGGCTGCCTGCTCCAGGCGCGCCACCCCCAGGTGGGCGGGACTGACCCGACCGGCGTGCCCGTAAGCAATGGCCCCGGGGGCCGCCTTCGCACGGGCGATCAGGTCTTCCAGGTTCCGGATCGGCGAGTCTCGCCTGACCGCGATCGCAAAGACGTTCTGGAAAACTTCGCACAACGGTTCGATCTGATCGTTCGTGAACGGAACGTTCGAGTTGACGAAGCGTGAACTGGTCATTGGCGTCGCCGCCGAAAAGCTGACGGTGTAGCCATCCGGCTTTGCACGAGCCAGCGACGTGATTCCGAGGACCCCGGCCGCCCCTTCCCTGTTCAGGACGATCCATGGTTGCCCCATCTCCTTGCCTGCCTCGGCAGCAAACGCCCGCGCAAAGTTGCCGGCTCCGCTGCCCGGCGGATAGGGATAGATCATTTCGATGGGCCTGTTCGGGAAGCCGTCGGTCGCTTGCGCGCCGACAGTTCCAACGGAAGCAAGGAGGCCACAAAAGACCAGCACGGTTTTCAGAACGTTGCTCATTCAGTTTCCATTCAAGAAGGCTTGCGCGGCACTTCGACTACCGCTGATCAAGGCGGACGTGCCCAGGCGACCCCATGCACAACCCGCTGAAAAATCAGCTCGAGCCAGATCCCGCGGAAAGCCAATATTGACTGATCGATCACACTAGGTCAAGGTCGCCGAACGCAGGCGAACTCGGGGTTTTCCACCCTGTATAAGGACATTCCCTGAGTGACGAAGCTCCCCCGGGACGAAGGGCGGCAGCGGCGCCTTGATCGTGTTCTAATCGATTGACCAGTCAACTGCCTATGCTGGGCTTGTGCCGTCGTTGTTCGAGCAGGTATCGGCCCTAGGGACAATGTCGGCTGCTGCTCCGACGATCAATCAAGGAGAACAAGAGAATGTCTATCCGCGGAAAAACAGTCATCGCCATCGAAGAACACTACGTCGATGGCGAAGTCATTGGCCTCCTTGGCGCACCGAAGTCGAGGTTCTCCAGGCAACTGGAGGACTTCGCTTCGTTGCGCCTGCAGGAAATGGACGAGGCCGGCATCGACATCCAAGTGCTCTCGCATGCCCCTCCGGGTCTCCAGGCTGTTGCGGCGGCAACCGCCCCGGACCTCGCCCGTCGAGTGAACGATCGCCTAGCTGCCATCGTCGAGGCGAATTCGACGCGCTTCGCGGCGTTTGCCTCGCTGCCAACAGCGGCGCCCGATGCGGCTGTGCGCGAACTTGAGCGAGCCGTGACCCGGCTCGGCTTCCGCGGCGCGATGATTCATGGGCTGACCGAGGGGTGCTTCCTTGACGAGCGGAAGTTCTGGCCCATCTTGGAAGCGGCCGAGGCGCTGGATGTTCCGATCTACCTGCACCCGTCCGAAATACACCCGGCGGTGCTCCAGGCGTACTTCGGGCCTTACGCCAAGTCGCACCCGATGTTCGCCATGGCGGCGTGGGGATTCGCGATGGAAACCGGCACGCAGGCGATACGCCTCATCCTCAGCGGGGCGCTCGACGCCTACCCGAAATTGAGGTTCATTCTTGGTCACATGGGCGAAGCCATCCCGTTCCTCGTCAGCCGGATGGACGAAACGTTTTCGCGGGGCAACCAGTTCAACGACTTCCGACGGTACTTCAGCGAGCACTTCTATGTGACGACGAGCGGCTTCTTCTCTGACGCGGCGCTGCTCTGTTGCTTGCAGGAGCTCGGCGCTGACCGGATCATGTTCGCGGTGGACTGGCCATTCCTGTCGAATAGCGGCGCGGGAAGCAAATGGATCGAAAGAGCCCAGCTGTCAGAGCATGACCGCGAAAAGATCCTCAATTCGAATGCCCGCCGCGTCCTGCGGCTGGGAGCGCAGGAACCAGCTTTGAAATAGCCAAGTAGCCGAGAGTCATCGGTTGTGTGCAGTTTTCTTTTTTGAGAAATGTAGACCGCGGCGCTGCGGCACGCGTAGTGGCGAGCACGGCAGTGCTATCTCGATGCGCGCCTGACCAGCCACTGCGGTGGGAACTTGCAAGCGCGACACTTCCGACGTGGCGTCGTATTCATGCATCGCCCACATCACATCGATCATGCGCCACGCTCCGGCGTCGCGCGGTCGATGTTCCATCGTGCCAAAACCTCCGGGGTGACCTCCCGCGGCCGGGCCGCTAAGGAAGGTTTGCAAAACAGGCCCGACCTTTGCATGATCCGATGCCATGATTTCCAAACGCGCAGCGCTCCCGAATCAGCTTGGCCTGGGCCTGAACTTGTCGACGAAGAAGACGCGCAAGCGCGAGTTTCTCGACGAGATGGATCGGGTCGTACCGTGGAGTGCACTGGCGCAGATCGTCGAGCCGCATGCACCTCGGGCGAAGACCGGTCGCCCGCCGTTTGCCATCGAGACGATGCTGCGCATTCATTACCTTCATGTATGGACCCGACGCCTT
>NZ_JAGGNV010000100.1 GCF_018614955.1 Variovorax paradoxus | reverse complement strand
CATTGAAAAGATGGCGGCCTGAACCATGAACTTCCTCTCCAACGTACGCATCGGAACGCGCCTGGCCATCGGCTTCGGCCTGGTCTTGGCCTTGACCCTGGCTTCGGCCCTCTTCGCGCTGATGAGCGCGAAGAGCAATGCCGAGGCCACGCGCCAGATGATGCAGAGCCCGCTCGCGAAGGAACGGCTCATCTCGGACTGGTACGTGCTGACCTACTCGGCCATCGCACGCACGGCGATGATCGCCAGGACCACCGACGAAGCGCTTCCCGTCACCTTTGCCGACGTCATCTCCGATAGCGTCAAGAAGGGCGGGGAGACCATGGCCAAGGTCGAGGCCCTGCTCGTGACCGATCTCGAGAAGTCGACCTTCAAGTCCATCATCGAGCTGCGCGTCAAGTACCAGGCTGCCAAGGATGCGGTGCAGAAGGCGAAGGCGAGCGGCAACGCGGCGGAGACCGAGACCGCCTTCAAGGAAGTCTTCCAGCCGGCCGCCAAGGCCTACGAAAGCCGCGTGCTCGAACTGCTGGCGCTGGAGCGCAAGGCGATCGACGACATGAGCCGCGCGATCGACGAGGCGAACGCGCAGAGCTTCAATCTCCGCATCGCGCTCACTGCGCTCACGCTGCTGCTGGGCGGGCTCTGCGCCTTCCTGATCGCCCGCAGCATCACGCGGCCCCTCGGCCGTGCCGTCCAGGTGGCGGAGACCGTGGCCAGCGGCGACCTCACTTCGCGCATCCAGGTCGACTCGCGCGACGAGACGGGCCAGCTGATGCATGCGCTGAAGAACATGAACGAGAGCCTGGCCAAGGTGGTGGGCGAAGTGCGTGCCGGCACCGACACCATCGCGACGGCCTCGGGCCAGATCGCGGCGGGCAACCATGACCTGTCTTCGCGCACTGAAGAGCAGGCCAGCTCGCTCGAACAAACGGCGGCCTCGATGGAAGAGTTGACCTCCACCGTCAAGCAGAACGCCGACAACGCGCGGCAAGCGAATCAGCTGGCCGTCTCGGCCTCCGCGGTGGCTGTGAAGGGCGGCAGCGTCGTCAGCCAAGTGGTCAGCACCATGGGTTCCATCAATGCCTCGTCCAGAAAGATCGTCGACATCATCGGCGTGATCGACGGCATTGCCTTCCAGACCAACATCCTGGCGCTCAATGCCGCGGTGGAAGCGGCGCGTGCCGGCGAGCAAGGTCGCGGTTTCGCGGTCGTCGCCTCCGAAGTGCGCAGCCTGGCGCAGCGCTCGGCGGCCGCCGCCAAGGAGATCAAGACCCTGATCGGCGACTCGGTGGAGAAGGTCGAGGAGGGCAGCAAGCAGGTGGCCGAAGCGGGCCGCACGATGGACGAGATCGTCGACAGCGTGAAGCGGGTGACCGACATCATGGGCGAGATCACCGCGGCGAGCCAGGAGCAGACCACCGGTATCGAGCAGATCAACCAGGCGATCACGCAGATGGAACAGGTGACGCAGCAGAACGCGGCGCTGGTGGAAGAGGCTTCGGCGGCGGCGCAGTCGCTCCAGGAGCAGGCCGGCAGCCTCTCGCAGACCGTCAGCATTTTCAAGCTCGGCCAGGAAGAGGCGGCCGTGGTGCTCGCCCATGTCCAGGCCCGCAGCCAGGCGGCCTTGCCGGGCAAGCGCGTGGCGCCGGCCCTGAAGGCGCCGGCCAAGGCGGCCGCCAAGACGCGCAAGGCCTTGCCGGACCGGCGTGCGCCGCAACTCGCCGTGGGCCATACGGCCTCGGGCGAATGGACGGAGTTCTGAAGTAGACGTCCCGGCCCCTCAAGTTTGGGGCCGGACTGCCGATATCTCTCATAACCGGGCCGCTATCGACGGCCTTCGCAGGAAGAAAAAAATGCAGTGGTTCCAGGAGCTTCGTGTCACCGTCAAGCTGATCCTCAGCTTTCTGATCGTCGCCGCCATCGGCGCCGTCGTCAGTGCGCTCGGCATCTTTCAAATGGGGCGCATCAGCGCCTCGACCGAGAGGCTCTACAACCACGAGCTGCAGACGCTGAAGGCGGTGCAGGCCGCCAACATCCACCTGCTCTATGCGAGCCGGGCCCAGATGGGCCTGCTGTCGGCTTCCACCAAGGGCGAGCGCAACGCCGGCATCGCGGAGCTCAAGAAGGCTGGCGCGGAACTCGAGGCGCGGATGACCGAGGTCAAGCCCGTGCTGCTGGAAAGCGACGAGGGCCGCAAGCTCAACGAGCAGTACGAGGCTCAGCTGCCGACGCTGAAGAAGCGCATGGGCGATTTCGTCACGCTGCTTTCCGCGCAATCGCTGGACAGCTCGCAGTTCGATGGCCGCGTGGCCGAGGACAGCGCGCAGCTCCTGAAGGAATCGCGCGCGCTCGAGGAAGTGCTCGAGAAGATGGTGGCGCACAGTGACATGCAGGCCAAGGCGAGCATGGACCATGCCACCCAGACCTACAAGACCTCGCGCTTGCTGATGCTGGCAATGGCCCTGATCGGCATCCTCGCGAGCGTGGGGCTGGGCGTGGTGGTGGCCCGCCTGCTGGCGCGCCAGCTGGGCGGCGAACCCGGCTACGCGGCGGACGTGGTCGGCCGCATCGCCAGCGGCGACCTGACGGTGGGCGTCGAGGCCCGCTCGGCCGACGACGGCAGCGTGCTGCATTCGATCAAGCAGATGCAGGACCAGCTGACCCATGTGGTCGGCAGGATCAAGCTGTCGACCGATGCCATCGCGACGGCCTCCGGCCAGATCGCTTCGGGCAACCAGGACTTGTCCTCCCGCACCGAGGAGCAGGCGAGCTCGCTGGAGCAGACCGCGGCCTCGATGGAAGAACTCACCAGCACCGTCAAGCAGAACGCGGACAACGCGCGCCAGGCCAATCAGTTGGCGCTCTCGGCCTCCGAAGTGGCGGTCAAGGGCGGCAGCGTCGTCAGCCAGGTGGTGGACACCATGGCCTCGATCAACGCCTCGTCGAAAAAGATCGTCGACATCATCGGCGTGATCGACGGCATCGCCTTCCAGACCAACATCCTGGCCTTGAACGCCGCGGTCGAAGCCGCCCGTGCCGGCGAGCAGGGCCGCGGCTTCGCGGTCGTGGCGGCCGAAGTGCGCAACCTCGCGCAGCGCTCGGCCGCAGCGGCCAAGGAGATCAAGGGCCTGATCGACGACTCGGTGGGCAAGGTGGATGCGGGCAGTGCGCTGGTGGGCGAAGCCGGCAAGACGATGGAAGAGATCGTGGGCAGCGTGAAGCGCGTGACTGACATCATCGGCGAGATCACGGCGGCGAGCCACGAGCAGACGCAGGGCATCGAGCAGATCAACCAGGCGATCACGCAGATGGACCAGGTGACGCAGCAGAACGCGGCGCTGGTCGAAGAGGCGGCGGCCGCGGCGCAGTCGATGCAGGAGCAGGCCGGCAGTCTCGTCGAGGCGGTCAGCGTCTTCAGGCTCTAAATCTTTCACCCGCGCTGCCGATAAACAAACAAGCAAACCTACCTACAGGTAATCCCAGATGTCGATGTTCTATACCGGCCTGAGCGGCCTGGCCGTGGCGCGCAGCGCGCTCATGACCACGGCGCACAACACGGCCAACGTGTACACGGCCGGCTACAGCCGCCAGACCTCGATCGTCGCCACCAACGGCGCGATCTCGACCGGTGCCGGCTTCATGGGCACCGGCGCCCGCGTGACGACCGTGGCGCGCAGCTACGACCGCTACCTCACTGCCCAGCTCAACGGCGCCGAGGCCACGGGCGCGGCGCTCGCGAGCTACAACTCGCAGATCAGCCGCATCGACTCGCTGCTCGCCGACAAGACCTCGGGCCTCACGCCGCTGATGCAGAGCTTCTTCGCCGGCATGCAGGGCGTGGCCAACACGCCGGCCGACCCGGCCGCGCGCCAGCAGCTCATCAGCGCGGCGCAGGCCCTGGCCAACAAGTTCCGCGCCACCGACCAGTACCTCACCGACCTGAACACCTCGGTCAACGACCAGATCGTGGGCAGCGCCGAGCAGATCAATACCTATGCGACACAGATCGCGAGCCTCAACCAGCAGATCGGCCAGCTCCAGGCGATGGCCGGCGGCCAGCCGCCGAACGACCTCATGGACCAGCGCGACCAGCTGGTGGCCGAGCTCGGCAAGATCGTGGACGTCAAGGTGCTGGAGCAGGACGGCGGCAAGTACAACGTCTTCATCGGCAACGGCCAGACGCTGGTGCTGGGCGACCGGGCCGCGACGATGAAGGCCGTCGACTCCGCGGCCGACCCCACGCGCAAGGCGATGGCGCTGGTCGGGCTGAACGGCACCGCGTCCGAGCTCAAGGACAACATCTTCACCGGCGGCACGCTGGGGGGGCTGATGGCCTTCCGCGCCGAGACGCTGACCACCACGCAGAACGCGATCGGCCGCCTCGCCATGGCGCTCGGCAGCGCCTTCAACGACCAGCACAAGCTGGGCGTCGACCTGAACGGCGTGCTGGGCACCGACTTCTTCTCCGAAGCCCAGGCCGGCGTGTTCTCCAACGCGCGCAACACCGGCACCATGGTGCTCGGCGCCGCCGTGACCGACACCTCGCAGCTCACGACCAGCGACTATGCGGTGGAAGTGAAGGACGTGGCGGGCACGCTCACCTACTCGGTGACGCGCCTCTCGGACAAGGCACCCATCGGCGACTTCACCGCCTTTCCGATCGACTTCGACGGCGTGAGCCTGTCCGCCGCCAGCGGCACGGCTCAGCCGGGCGACACCTTCCTGGTGCAGCCGACGCGCACCGGCGCGCGCGACCTCGAGGTGCTGGTGCTCGACCCGGCCAAGGTGGCGGCTGCCTCGCCGCTGGTCACCGGCAACACCAGCAGCAACCAGGGCAGCGGCGCGCTGAGCGCGGCCACTGTGGATGCCAGCTACCTGGCCACGCCGCTGGCCGCGAACGTCACGCTGGCCTACGACGCCGGGACTAACACGCTGTCGGGCATTCCGGCGACCTCGGCCGTCACCGTGACGCTCGCCGACGGCACCTCGACCAGCTACGCGGCCGGCACGCCCGTGCCCTACACGGCAGGCGCCACCATCAGTTTCGACGGCATCAAGCTCAGCATGACCGGTGCGCCGGCCCAGGGCGACACCTTCACGATCAAGAAGAACGTCGGCGGCGTGTCGGACGGCAGCAATGCGCTCTTGCTCACGGCGCTGCAGAAGAAGAACACCATGGGCGGCGGCAATTCCACCTTCAACAGCGCTTACGCGCAGCTGGTGAGCTCGGTGGGCAACCGCACGATGGAGATCCGCGTGGCCGAAACCACGCAGACCAGCGTGACGGACCAGATCCGCGCGACCCGGGATGCCATTTCCGGCGTCAACCAGGACGAGGAAACCGCCAACCTGCTGATGTACCAGCAGATGTACCAGGCCAATGCCAAGGTGATCCAGACCGCGTCGACGATGTTCGACTCGATCCTCGGCATCAGCAACTAAGGAATCGTCATGCGCATCAGCACCCAGACCTTCTACGCACAGAGCCTGAAAGGGATCGGCTCGCAACAGCAGCAGCTGTTCCGGATCCAGCAGCAGCTGTCTTCGGAATCCAAGTTCCTGACGCCGGCGGACGATCCGGTGGGCGCGGCGCGCTCGCTGGTCGTTTCCCAGTCGATCGCGGAGAGCTCGCAGTACGCTGCCAGCCGCAGCCGTGCCGTGCTCTCGCTCTCGCACGAAGAGGCCGCGCTGCAATCGGCCACCACCATCCTGCAGAACATCAAGACGCTCACGGTGCAGGCCGGCAACGGCACGCTGTCGGACGCCGACCGCGGATCGCTCGCCACCACCATCCAGAGCAACCTCGACCAGCTCGTGAACGTGGCCAACGCGGACGACGGCAACGGGCAGTTCCTGTTCGCCGGCTTCAAGAGCGCCAACCCGCCCTTCGTGGCGCAGGCCGGCGGCGGCGTGCAGTACATGGGCGACCAGGGCCAGCGCCTGATGCAGATCGACGTCTCGCGCCAGATGTCGGCCACCGACGACGGCCGCAGCGTGTTCCAGTCGGTGCAGGGCGGCGCGGGCTACGTGACCACGGCGGGCGCCGCCAACACCGGCACGGGCGTGTTCGGCGCGGTCGGCGTGACCGATGCCACGGCGCCCAACTACGGCCGCGATTTCACGATCAGCTTCACCGGCGGCAACTACACGGTGACCACCAACGACACGCCCCCGGTGGTCGCGGCCACCGGCCCCTTCGTGGCGGACACGCCGATCTCCTTCGGCGGCGTGCAGATCGGCATGAGCGGCGCGCCGGCGGATGGCGACAGCTTCCAGGTCTTTACCGCCAAGAACGCCGGCACCGACGTGTTCGCCGCGATCGGCGACCTCGTGGCATCGCTGAAAAAGCCGCTGACTGGCGGCGGCGCGGCCGCACAGGCCGAGCTGCAGAACGCGCTCTCCACGGCCAATGTCAAGATCACGAACGCGCACGACAACGTGCTGACCATCCGGTCCTCGGTCGGCTCGCGCATGAACGAACTCGATGCGCTCAACGCCTCGGGCTCCTCGCGCAGCCTGATCGACAAGAGCTACCTGTCGGAGCTGGAAGACCTGGACATGGCCAGCGCGATCTCGGAATACCTGCAGCGCGAGACTTCGCTGAAGGCCTCGCAGGAAACCTTCGCGCGGCTGCACAGCATCGCGCTGTTCAACTACCTGTAGGCCGGCTGGCGGCTTCCGATTCGCCGCCGGCAGGCGCCGCCGCCTGCTGCTGCGCCTCCATCTGCACGACGGCCTCATGCAGAAGGCCGCGAAGCCAGACCAGCGCGGGGTCGTGGGTGCGGTACTTGTGCCATTGCATGGACTGCTCCATCCGGGGCAGCGGCAAGGGCGCAGGCAGCACCGTCAGCGGCAGGAATTGCTGCGCCATGCGGGCCAGGCGACGCTGCACCGTGGCGACCCGGTCGGTGCCCAGAACCAGGAAGGGCGCCGCGACGAAGCTGAAGGTGCAGACCTCGACGCGCCGCACGATGCCGCGGCGCTTCATGAACCAGCTCTCGAGTGTGGGCTGGCCGATGCTGGCGGGCTGCACCTCGACGTGGTCCGCAGCCACGTACTCCTCGTAGCCGAGGGTGCCGGCGCGCCCGAAGCGGCTGCCGTTCCACACCATGCACACGTACTCTTCCTCGAACAGCGTTTCGATCGGATGGTCGGGCGAGCAGTAGTTGCGCGGGATCGCCAGCAGGTCCGCCTCGCCACGCCCCAGCGCGCGCTGCGGCTGGTCCAGTTGCGGCAGCGGCGAGAGCAGGAAGCGCACCGTACGCGACTGCTGGCGTGCCAGCGCCAGCAGGTGCGGCATCAGGGTGACCGTGGTGTAGTCGGAGACCAGCAGCTGGAAGGTGCGGTCCGAGCGCGAGGGATCGAAGCGCGGCTGCGCGGCGATGGCGGTCTCGACGCGCATCAGCACGTCGCGCACGGGTTCTTTCATCGTCTGGGCCCGGGGCGTGAGCTCCATCGTGCGGCCCACCTGCACCAGCAACTCGTCGTCGAAATAGGCCCGCAGCCGAGCCAGCGCATTGCTCATGGCCGACTGGCTCAGGTGCACGCGCGCGGCCGCTCGGCTGATGCTGCACTCGGCGAGAAGCGCGTCCAGTGCCACCAGCAGGTTCAGGTCAAGCTTGTTGAAGCGCATAACCGCCTCGCTCGCACGAGATCGAGAAGAAAGATGGTGAACCACCTTTCAGCGCGGACGACTAGGGCAAGTGCGACTATCGCCGCAGTAAACACCGAGGCCGGAGGCAGCGTGCCGAGCCGCTGCCGAATGAGAAATACCGCGGAGAGGGCTGCCTTGCCGGCAGCCTAGCCGCGCAGATACGAGGCCGCGACGATGATGGCGATCATCACGATGCCGACCCGGGTCATGTAGACCCCCAACCTGGCTGCTACCGGGTCTCGAGGCTGCAGCTTTGCGTGCGTTGTATCCATGGCGAACTCCTCTCGGACGACAGGGGTGTCATCCTAGGCGCGAGCGCCGGCCGTGCACATGGCGAATTGGCAACGATGAGGCGCACTCGTCGGGCAATTCGTGGATTGGGTCACCGTTCCCCGAAGTGATTGCGGATTGCGACTACACTCCGCAGCCCCATTTTTCACGAAGCGGCGACACCCATGAAAAAGAACGCCTGGCTCAACGCCGCGCTGGACTACGTGCCCGATTGGCTGGGTTTTCAACTCGAGCGCTATCGGCAACCCGGGTGCTCTGTCGCCATAGCGCAGGGGCCCCACATCGTGGCGGAGTTCGCCTTCGGTGCCGCTGATCTGGAAACCGGCAAGTCCCTCACCCCGAGGCATCGCTTTCGCGTCGCGTCGCACTCCAAGAGTTTCACTGCGAGTGGCGTCATGCTGCTGCGGGAACAAGGAAAGATCGGTCTCGACGATCCGATCGGCCGCTATGTATCCGGCCTGCACAAGGGCCTTGCGGGCGCGCGGATCGGCGAATTGTTGTCACATGGTGCAGGCGTGGTTCGTGATGGCGCCGACAGCGGACAGTTCTCGGACCGCCGCCCATTTCTTTCCCGCGCCGAGCTGTTGGCGGAGTTGTCCATCAAGCAGCCGTTCGCACCCGGCGTTCAGCTCAAGTATTCCAATCATGGCTATGGCCTGTTGGGGCTGATGATCGAGCAAGTCAGCGGCACCGAATACCCAGCGTGGATCACTCGCCACGTGATCGACGCAGCGGGACTGCACGAGACCGTCCCCGACATGCCGCAGTTGCGCAAGAAAACACCCATGGCCAATGGGCACAGTGCCGAATTCCCCTTCGGGCAGCGCCTGATCGTACCGGGCGACAACGTCTGCCATGCGATCGCACCGGCAGGCGGATTCGTCTCGACGGCTTCGGATGTGGCCCGGTTCTTTGCGCAACTCGCGCCGGAAAGCAAAGGGAGCATCCTGTCGGCAGCGAGTCGCCGCCACATGATGCAGCGCCGCTGGCGCGACAACTGCAGCACCCAGGAGTCGTACTACGGCTACGGCACCATGATGAGCGGGCCCGGGCCCAAGGAGTGGTATGGCCACACCGGCAGCCTGCAAGGCTTCGTTTCGAGAACGGCGCGTTTTACCGCCTCGGGTTTCACGGTCACCGTTCTTTGCAACGCACAGGATGGCCCGTCCTACCAGTGGGTCGATGGGATTGCGAGCATCCTTTCGGCGTTTCAACACCATGGTGCGCCAGCCAGACGGGAGGCAGCCTGGAAGGGACGCTGGTGGAGCATGTGGGGTGCCAGCGATCTGGTCCCCATGGGCAAGGTGGTGTGCCAAGTCGCGCCGGCGATGAATCCACCTTTCGATGGCACGAACACCGAGTTCGCGATCGCCGGCAAGGATCATGGGGTGATCCGCAAAGCTTCTTCCTACAACAGTCCCGGCGAGACGATTCGCCGGGTGCGCGATCCCAACGGCGCGCCGACCGAGCTTTGGGTCGGAGGTTCAAGACTGCTGTCCAAGCAGGCGATGCTGGCCGAAGTCACTCCGCGCTACCGCAAGAGTCGGCGCACCGGCGATGCCGCGGCTGCATAACGTCGGGCGTTGACCCGGGTCCTGCTTACTTCTTGCAGTCGCCGCCGACCGAGACGGAGCCGTCCTTGCATTCGGTCAGGATGGGCTCGCTGCGAGGCTGCGGCGGCGAGGGACGCGCACCGGAGGCCGATCCGTCATTGTTCGGCGGCGAAGCCGGCAGGTCGGTCTGCGCATACACGATCTTCTTCGTTCCCAGATCGCAGGTGCCCACGACCTTGTCGATGACCGGTGCGTCGGCCTCCACCGTGGTGAGCGTAAAGCGGGAAACGCCGGAGGCCCTGATCTTTGCATCGATCTGGGACAGGATGGCATCGCAGTTGCTGGCGGCGCTCGCAGAACCGGCGAAGACCAGTGCGATGAAAGCCAGGGATAGTCTTGGCATCGGTGCTTGCCTCCGAGGAGAGTCTTCACTGGCGACCCGTCCCGCGATCAACGCGAAGGCGCCGGCACCGGAGTCACCGTCTCGCGAATCACGCCGCCGCCCATGACGCTGCCACCGGAAGAACTGCCCGCGCCGCCTCGCACGCGCGCCTCGCAGCCTGCCTGGTCGGCGGCTGGCTGCAGCTTGCATCGCTCCATCGCATTGGCGTCGTAACCGGTGGTGCTCGAGCCGGTGAGGCCGTTGCGCCGGGCTTCCTGGCGCGCGGCGCCGGCTTCGCGAAGGCACGCCGCCTTATCCTGCTGCACGCCGTCGCAGGCCGCGCGTTCGCGCGACATGCGGGCATCGGAACCGGGCGGCGCCGACTGGGCGAGCGCGGCGCCGGCGCCGAGCAGTGCGATCAGCCAAAGGCTGGCCAGGGCGGGTTTCGTGTTCATGGGGCTCCTTTTTTGAACGGAGCCTGCAATGTGACTGCAGGATGGCGGCCCGGACTGTGGGACGGATGCCCGATGCCTGTCGGACGCAGTCTGCAAAAAGAAGGCCCGCACGAGGCGGGCCTGAAGGGGTTGGTCCTTGATGCCCACCCGGGAGAAACCATGGCCGAAGATTAGTAGGTGCAGTCCTACACGGCAAGTCGGGCAAAAGTTCACGTTACGGCGTGATGCCCGGGCCGCGCAAGGTGCCATTCAAAGCTCGATGAACCACACGTGGCCGCAGCGCTTGCAGCGAACGCGCAGGCGATCCGGCGCGGGCTGTCCCGCGTCGTTCGGGTTCAGGATCTCCCATCTTGCATAGGTGTCGCAAGCGCGGCACACCGCCTGGTCGGCGACGAACTCGGCATGGTTGAGCAGATAGAGGTAGCGTCGCAGCGCCCAGAAACCGATGAGCGCGCTGGCAATGGCGCATGCCACTACCAGCAGTTGCGACGACACGGCCAAGCGCAGGCTGTAGGCCTCCGCGCTTCCCAGCAGGCCGACGGTGCACAGCAGCACCAGGACCAGATGCGCATGACTCTGAAGCAACTCGCGCTCGTACCACTTGCGAAAGCCCACTCGACGGATCGTTCGTGCCGCGTTCATCGACGCTCCCCCTTCTCGGCGAAGCTCGCATTCGCCGCATGTCCTCTGCCTTGCAGGCGATCTCCGCACGTGGCCATCGGCGTGCAAGGTGTTGCGGCGCAGCAGAGGGTAAGCCCCGAGCAGGATTGCAGGCGGATGCGGGCTTGCGTAAGTAATCCGTAAGCTGCCCTCCAACAATGGGTTCATCGCGCTCGCGCCGAACCTGGGGGTTACGTGCTGCTGCTCGCATCGTCCGTCAAGCTGATCGCCGAGATTGCCCTGTTGGCGCTGGCCGGTCAATGGGTGCTCGGCCTGCTGGCCGGAAGCCGGCGCGACCAGAACCTCTTCTACCGCCTGCTGCAGGTGCTGACGAATCCCTTCGTCAAGACGGTGCGCTTCATCACCCCCCGCTTCGTGCTCGATCGCCATATTCCGCTGGCGGCCTTCGTGCTGCTGGCGTCGGTGTGGCTGGCAGCCACGGTCGCGAAGATCAACCTCTGTCTGCAGATCGGGGTGCAGGCATGCAGGTGAAATACCAGGCCTTCAAGCTGCGCGCCATCGTCCTGCTGTTGCTGGGCCGATCCGAATCGGCCGAAGCGGTGTTCGGCGACATGCTGGTGCTGCGGCCCGATGATGCCTATGCGCTTGCAAGCCGCAGCTACGTCCGCGTGCAGCTCGGCAGGCGCGAGGCCGCCATCGAGGACGCGACGCGCCTGGTGCGGGCCCATCCCGAACGCAGCGCCGGCGACTGGTTCAACCTGGCCTTCCTGTTCGAGGCCGGCGACCGCATCGAGGAGGCGGAGGCGGCCTTCCGCCGGGCCGTGGCGCTCGACGCCAGGCTCGACCGGGCCTGGTACGGCCTGGGCCTGGCGCTGATTCGCCAGCGCCGCTATGGCGAGGCCGTCGAAGCGCTCAAGCGCAACACCGAATTGCAGCCCATGAGCCCCTATGGCTGGTATCAGCTGGCACGGGTGCACATGGACCGTCACGAGCCGGACGAGGCTCGCAGGATCATCCGCCATCTGCGGGGCTTCGAGCCCAAGATCGCCGCTCAGTTGGAACGCGAGACGGGTCTCGCTGCTTGATGGCAGTGGCTGCCCGCCGGGGCAGCCGCCACAAGGGCCGCAGGGCCGAATGCCTTGCGCGTGAAAGCAAGTTAGGAGACAAGCGATGGAATTGACCGAAACGCAGCGCCACTACTGGCAGAAGAACCTTCGGATCACCGCGATCCTGCTGGCGATCTGGTTCTTCGTGACCTTCGTGATCGGGTACTTCGCCCGTGACCTGAACTTCGCCTTCTTCGGCTGGCCGTTCAGCTTCTGGGTCGCGGCCCAGGGCGCATTGATCGTCTATGTCCTCATCATCGGGTTCTACGCGTGGTACATGAATCGCCTGGACCAGGAACACGGCGTTGCCGAGGAGAACTGACATGGCCGACATCAGCTTCGATCACGATGCCGGCGGCGGCGCCACCGACAGGCGCATCTTCAAGAAGCAGCTCAACAAGGTGTACGGCTGGTACACCGGCGGCTTCATCGTTTTCGTCATCGTGCTGGGGATCCTCGAGCAGGCGGGTTTGCCGAGAAACTGGATCGGCTTCGTCTTCCTGTTCGCCACCGTGGGGTTGTACGCCGGCATCGGCATCATGAGCCGTACCACCGACGCGTCGGAGTACTACGTCGCCGGCCGGCGCGTGCCGGCGGTCTACAACGGCATGGCCACGGGCGCCGACTGGATGAGCGCGGCGTCCTTCATCGGCATGGCCGGCACGCTCTATCTCACCGGCTACGGCGGACTGGCCTTCATCCTGGGCTGGACCGGCGGCTACTGCCTGGTGGCGCTGCTGCTGGCGCCCTACCTGCGCAAGTTCGGGCAGTTCACGATCCCCGACTTCCTGGGCGCGCGCTACGAGGGCAACCTGCCGCGCTTCATCGGCATCGTGGCGGCCATCCTGTGTTCCTTCACCTACGTGGTGGCGCAGATCTACGGCGTCGGCCTGATCACCACGCGCCTGTCGGGCCTGGCCTTCGAGATCGGGATCTTCGTCGGCCTGGGCGGCATCCTGGTGTGCTCCTTCCTCGGCGGCATGCGCGCCGTGACGTGGACGCAGGTGGCGCAGTACATCATCCTGATCATTGCCTACCTGGTTCCGGTGATCTGGCTGTCGGTGAAGCAGACCGGCGTGCCGATTCCCCAGGCGATCTATGGCTACCAGCTCGAGAAGGTGGCCAAGCGCGGCGACGAGCTGCGCGCCGATCCCAAGGAGCTCGAGGTGGTCGCCATCTTCAAGGCCCGCGCCGCCGAGTTCGATGCCAAGCTGAAGGGCCTGCCCGGCTCGCTGCCCACCGAGAAGGCGGCCGCCGAGAAGAAGGTGGCCGACCTGAAGGCCGCGAGTGCGCCGCCGGCCGAGATCGACGCAGCCGAGAAGGCGCTGGCCGCCGTGCCGCAGGACGAAGCCGCGGCCCGCAAGGCCTGGACCGCGGCCAAGACGGCCAACGAAGCGCAGGCCAAGCCGCTGGGCGGCATGCCGAACCATGCGCAGATCTATGCCGGAGACCCGAACGGCGATGCGGCGGCGAAGAAGGCCTTCGACGAATCGAGGCGCAATTTCCTCGCGCTGGTCTTCTGCCTGATGGTGGGTACGGCCGCGCTGCCGCACATCCTGATGCGCTACTACACCACGCCCTCGGTCAGGGAAGCGCGCGAGTCGGTGACCTGGTCGCTGTTCTTCATCTTCCTGCTGTACTTCACCGCGCCTGCGCTCGCGGTGCTGGTGAAGTTCGAGGTCTTCAACGTGCTGGTGGGAACGCCGTTCAGCGAGCTGCCGGCCTGGATCGCCAATTGGTCGAAGGTCGATTCGTCGCTGCTGTCCGTGTCGGACGTCAACAAGGACGGCATCTTCCAGCTCACAGAGATGAAGATCGGCGGCGACATCATCGTGCTGGCCACGCCGGAGATCGGCGGCTTGCCCTACGTGATCTCAGGCATGGTGGCGGCCGGCGGCCTGGCCGCGGCGCTGTCCACGGCCGACGGCCTGCTCTTGACCATCGCCAACGCGCTGTCGCACGACCTGTACTACAAGATGATCGATCCGAACGCGCCGACCTCGCGCCGCGTGGCTCTTTCCAAAGCCCTGCTGCTGGTGGTGGCCCTGGCGGCTGCCGCGGTCGCAGCGCAGAAACCAGCCGACATCCTGTTCCTGGTTTCGGCGGCCTTCTCGTTCGCGGCGGCGGCCTTCTTCCCGGCGCTCGTGCTCGGCATCTTCTGGAAGCGCGCCAACAAGTGGGGCGCATCGCTGGGCATGGCGGCCGGCCTGGGCGTGACCTTCTACTACATGGCCGTGACCCAGCCCTGGATGCGCAGCGTCTTCGGCGTGACGAGCCCCATCGAGCTGTGGTGGGGCATCCAGCCGATCTCGGCCGGCCTGTTCGGCGTGCCGGTCGGCATTGCTGTGATTTTCATCGTCAGCCTGCTCACCGGCCAGCCGAGGCAGGACACGCAGGAGCTCGTGGAGCACGTGCGCTATCCGGACCTCAAGCGGGCCTGAGGCCCGGGGAATCCCGCCACACTTGTTACTCCCAGGGTTCGATCTCCGGTGCCAAACTGGCTCACGACCAGCGAACCAGGAGATTTCTGCCATGACTAAGTCAACCGAGAACGGACGCAAAGGCGGACAGCCTGCCATGCACACACCACCGGTCGTGTCGCCGCAGGCGTGGGAGGCGGCCCGCGAGCAGCTGCTCGTAAAGGAAAAGGCCCAGTCCCGCGCCCGTGACGCACTGGCCGCCGAGCGCCGGCGAATGCCGTGGATGGCCGTGGAGACGGCGTATGCATTCGAGGGGCCTGCGGGCAAGGCCAGCCTGCTCGACCTGTTCGACGGTCGACGCCAGTTGATCGTCTACCGCGCCTTCTTCGAGCCGGGCGTGTTCGGCTGGCCCGACCACGCCTGCCGGGGCTGCTCCATGGTGGCCGACCAGGTCGGCCACGTCGCCCACCTGAACGCCCGCGACACCACGCTCGTCTTCGTCTCGCGTGCGCCTCAGCCGGACATCGCGCGGCTGAAGGCGCGGATGGGCTGGGAGATGCCGTGGTTCACCCTCACCGACAGCTTCGATGCCGACTTCGGCGTGGACGAGTGGCACGGCACCAACGTGTTCTACCGCGACGGCGACCGCGTGTTCCGCACCTACTTCATCAACAACCGCGGCGACGAGCAGATGGGGGGCACCTGGAACTACCTCGACATCACGCCGCTGGGCCGGCAGGAGGTCTGGGAAGACTCGCCCGAGGGCTATCCTCAGACTCCGACCTACAAGTGGTGGAACTGGCACGACAACTACGACGTCGCCGACGCAGCGCCCGACAAGAAGTGGGTCGAGGTGTCGGACGCCGGAGAGGCGGCGTTCCGGAACCAAAACCCGAGCACGAAGCCATGAGGCAGGCCTGGTCCCGCCACGCCTTTCCACGGCGATGAGACGAGCCAGACGGGTCGGTCGTGTCGCTCGCTCTCAGGCGTTCGGCTTGCCCATGGCCGGATCGCTCACCGAATGCCGGCCGGTCTCGACGCGGCCGGCGATGCGGCGCAGGTAGGCCGGGTCGGCGTCGCAGCGCACTTCGAAGTCGTACCAGTTGCCGCTGTCCTCGAGGTCCCACCGCTGCTCGACATCGTCGCCGCCCTTGACGCGCACGGTCCACGGGCCGTCGTTGCGGTAGGCCAGGGCCTTGATCGTGAAGACGCAAGCCCGCTCGCCCTCGTTGCGCAGCTTCAGGTGCAGGTCGCCGCGGCGCACGTTGTAGCCGACGCGGATCTCGGGGTCGGGCGCGCCGCGCGAGCGCAAGCGGTTCAGGTCGCCCTTGAAGTGGCGGTGGAAGCCGTTGGGCCCGAGCACCCACAGGTCGTAGAGACCGGCGTTGTCGGTCGCCGCGGCCCACTCGTCGTCGAGGCGCTCGTTGGGCTCCACCATGTAGCGGCGCGGCAGCCGGTCGAGGTTGAGCTTGTCGTAGACGTGGAACACGGCGGCGGCCTCGCCGCTGTTCGCGAAGACGAGCTTGACCTTGCCGTGCAGCGCGTTGCTGCGCGCGCTCACGTGCAGCTCGTAGGGCAGCGCGCGCGAGGGTCGCGTGCCGGTGGCCTGCACCGGCAGCAGCGGGTTGGCCGGCGGCGCGATCTGGGGCAGCTGCTGCTGCGCGGCGCGGAGCAGGTCGGCCTGGGCCAGTGTCTTGCGTCCTGCGAGCGTGGGCAGCGGCTCGTTGTTCGGGTTCTTGAAGTTGAAGGCGCTCGTCAGGTCGCCGCACACGGCGCGGCGGTAGCGGCTGATGTTGGGTTCCTTGACGCCGAAGCGCTGCTCGAGGAAACGGATGATCGAGGTGTGGTCGAACACCTGCGAGTCGACCCAGCCGCCGCGGCTCCAGGGCGAGATCACGTACAGGGGCACGCGCACGCCGGGCCCGTAGACGCGGCCGTCGGGCTGCGGCTGGCCGGTGGTGCCGGGCGGGTTCGGATGCGTGAAGCGCTCGAAGGCGACGTCCGATTCGCGCAGCGTGGTCTTGCCGGCCGGCGTGCCGTCCGGGTTGAGCGACGGCGCCGAGGGCGAGGGCACGTGGTCGAAGTAGCCGTCGTTCTCGTCGAAGTTGACCAGCAGCACGGTCTTGCTCCACACGTCGGGCACGGCTGTGAGCGCGTCCAGCGTCTCCTGGATGTACCAGGCGCCCTGCACCGGGCTCGACGGGCCGGGGTGCTCGGAGTAGGTGGCCGGCGCGATGACGAAGGACACCTGCGGCAGCTTGCCGTTCCTGATGTCCTGGCGGAAGGTTTCGAAATACGCGTTCACGTCGCCGAGCGGGCCCGGCATGGTGTTGGCGATGCCCTTGTACAACGGGTTGCCGGCGTCGTCGCTGGCCGGGTCGTAGGCGGGCGAGAGGGCTTCGTTGCTCACCGGCTTGCCCGAGGCCTCGTTGGCCACGCGGTACTGCTTGAAGCCGGCCAGCGGGTTGTCGCCGAAGTTGTCGGGCATGTTCTGGTAGACCATCCAGCTCACCTTGGCTTCCTGCAGCCGCTCGGGGTAGGTCTTCCATTCGTAGCCGAGCGCGGAGGAGTCGATGGAGTCCCACTCGTTGTTCAGCGAGGCCACGCCGGCGGCCGTGGGGCCGTTGGTGCCGGTCCACATGAACATGCGGTTCGAGTTGGTGCCGGTGTGCATCGAGCAGTGGTAGGCGTCGCACAGCGTGAAGGCGTTGGCCAGCGCGAACTGGAAAGGCAGCTCGGCTTCCTTGTAGTAGCTCATCGAGGCCGGCGTCTTGAAGCGCACCCACTGCTCGATGCGGCCGCCGTCCCAGGGTTCTGGCCGTCGACCCAGCCGTGCGGCGTGCCGCTCACGCGCTGTGCGTTGCCCTTGGTGAAGTCGAGGTGGTAGGGCAGCACCGGCTGGCCGGCCGCGTTGTTCTGCTGCCAGACGTTGCGGCCCTGCGGCAGCGGAATGGTGAAGCGGTCGCCGAAGCCGCGCACGCCGCGCAGCGTGCCGAAGTACTGGTCGAAGGAGCGGTTCTCCTGCATCAGGATCACGACGTGCTTGACGTCCTTGATGGTGCCGGTCTCGTTGTGCGCGGGGATCGCGAGTGCTTTGCGGATGCTGGGCGGAAAGGCGGCGAGGGCGGCGGCAGCGATGCCGGTGGTGGCGGTGCCCTGGAGGGGAATTTGCGGCGCGAGTTCATGGGGGTTGCTCTGGATGTTGTTGTCGTGGGCTCAGGGCGCGTAGCGCACGTCGGCGTTGTCGCTCGCCGCGGGCTGTGTGGGGGTTTCGGTTTTCTGGCTGCCGGCGGCCGTGCCGCTGAAGCCGCCGCCGCTGCTGCTGCCGCCGCCGCAGGCGGCAAGCGCGCAGGCCAGGGTCAACGCGCCCGCGAGGCGCGCCAGGTTCGCAACTGTGTGCATGGGGAGTTCCTTTGGAGTTGTCGGGGGATGGGCTCGCGAGCGAGACTAGGCAGCGGCCATGTCATCGCCGTGAACCGGCGATGACGCTTGTGCGACGTGGGCATGACGCGCTGGTACCCTGGTGCCTTTCGCATGCGGCACGAGGCCCAACGAGATGCCGATGAATCTGCTCTTGAAGCTCGCCCTGGCCTGCCTGATCGGGCTGGCAGGAGTCACCATGTTCCAGGACCGCCTGCTGTACTTTCCGGCCAAGGCCACGGTCGCGGACATGGTGTCCGACGGACTGAAGGCCTGGCCTTCGGCAGATGACTTCCGCGGCCTGGTGGCGCAGCCGCCGGGCGATGCGCGCGGCACCGCCATCGTCTTCCACGGCAACGCGGGGCATGCCGGGCACCGCGCCTACTACGCCAAGGCACTCACCGGCCTCGGGCTGCGCGTGATCCTGGCCGAGTACCCGGGCTACGGCCCGCGCGGCGGCGAGATGGGCGAAGCGCATCTGGTCGACGATGCCGAACAAAGCATCGTGCAGGCGCACCGAGCGCATGGCGCGCCGCTGCTCGTCATCGGCGAATCGCTGGGCGCGGGCGTCGCGGCCGCGGCGGCCGCACGCCAGCGGGACAAGGTGGCGGGCCTGCTGCTGATCACGCCATGGGACCGGCTCGAGAGCGTCGCAGGCCATCACTATCCGTGGCTGCCCGTGAAATGGCTGCTGCGCGATCGCTACGACAGCGCCGCGCATCTCGCGTCCTTCGGCCGTCCGGTGCTGGTGGCCGTTGCCGAGCGCGACAGCATCGTGCCGGCACGCTTCGGCCGCGCACTCTACGACGCGCTGTCCGAGCCCAAGCGGCTGGTCGTGATCGAGGCGGCCGGCCACAACGACTGGCCGGGGCGTGTCGACGATGCATGGTGGCGCAGCGCGACCTCCTTCGTGCTGGACACCGCCGCCCCCGCGCGCTGAGCTCTATGCCTCGGACAGCCGGCAACTCACCGTCGCTTCAGCCTTCGACAGGAGGCATGGCCTCGAAGCCGGGCAGCGTCCGCAGCAGCGCGGTCATCGACTTGGCGGCAAGAGCCGGGACGTCAGCGACGTCCACCCACTTGAACTGGTCCACCTCGGGGGTCATGGCGCCTGAAGCGTGGTGAGGGAACAAGCTCGTGCACCTGCATGCCGTGATGTCGCAGTCGCGCGTGTGCAGGACCGCACGAAACAGGTGCAGGTCCTTTCGGGGAAGGTACAGCATGCGCCCGAGCTCCTCCATCGAATTCACAGCCAGGTCGATGCCCGTCTCCTCCCGGACCTCGCGGATGGCCGCCTCGCGCGCTGACTCGCCTTCCTCCGCGCCACCCTTTGGGATGTCCCAATGCTTCTGCCCGGTGGCGTGCGCCAGCAGGAGCTGACCCTGCTCGTTCAGGATGAGCACACCGTAAGAAGTGGTTTTCATGGCTGACGGATTGTCGCTGGGCGCAGCGGCAGCAGCCAGGCGCAGCAGTTCGGTGACTCATTCCCCACCCGTGCGGCCGACCACGGATTTGATGGCGTCCAGATAGGCCGTGCCGAGGTCCTCGTCCGGTTCCAGGTAGGTGCCCTCCGCCCATTCATTCCACGCGTTGATGAAGATGAACCGGGTTTCGGCACGACGGGCTTTTTCGTAGAGGCCAGAGAGGCCGGTCCGGAATGCGGCGAGGTCCACGTTGCGCATGACCAGGCTCGTGTCCAGTCGCCTGCGCGGACTGTTGTCCCAGTCGACGAAGGCTCCGGGGTAGTGGCCGGAGGGCAGGGGACGATTGGCAATCTCGCGCCACATCGATCGGTAGTCCCTGCTCCGCGGCGCGTAGGGGCCCCTACCAAGATACTTCCAGCACAGCCGATTGGCTCCATTCGCGAGCTTCTCGTGGATCCTCAGATGGACGGGCAGGTGCGCGAGCGTGTAGAAGGGCTCGAACTCGGTATAGGCGTCGAAGAGATGACTGCGCACATCGCGGCCGAACACGGTCAGCATGCTCACGACGTGCAGCCCGGCGAAGCCACTCTGCACCGCCAGGTTTCGCCAGCAATCCAGCATGTCCTCGCACTCGGCGATGCTGGCGCTTCGGTAGATGAGGACCACCGGGCAGCCGTCCACCTGGATGTAGCGGGGATCTCGAAACGCCTTCTCGAGATATCGGAAGTGCGCCTCCCAATCGCCTTTGCCGCCATAGGCCTGCGGCATCAGGACGTCGCGATCGCCACCATCCCAGGTACGTGTCCAGGGTTCGTTGGCCCATGCGAGACAAAACGGGAAGTCGGGCGCGCGCCGTCGCAGAATCGAATCAACAGGCCTTTCCAGCAACTGGCGGCCCGCGAACCAATAGTGGTAGTAGCAGAAGCCGCCCAGTCCATGGGCCTTGGCGAGCTCGGCCTGCCAGTCCTGGGTGTCGGAATCCAACAGGTCGTAATAGCGGCCGTCCAGTGGAACCCGCGGCTGACGATGACCGCGGAAGCTCGACCGCGCCTTTCTGACGTTCGTCCACTCGGTGAAGCCTTCGCCCCACCAGTGGTCGTTCTCCGGGATGCGGTGGAATTGAGGCAACAGGAATGCCAGCAGCTGCGGCTTGGTCACAAGATCAAGATCGTCGAGGTCCATTTTCGGGCAGCCATCAGCGTCGCGATCTGCAAGATGTTTCGTATAGGCATCCTTCCTCTTCAACGTGTAGGACAGGAAGAGGTCGCGTCGTGGTGTCGCCGCGTCAGCCTTGTCGCAGCTTTCGCAAAAGATGCTTCTCCCAGAATTTATCCTGGATGTACTCGGCGGTCCTGCGGATGCGGTCTCTTGCGCTCCATGCGTCGTACGGGGAGCACAAGTCCGCCCCGAGCTTCCGCGCACGCACGGTGAGGAGCGTTTCGGACAGGCAGCAGCGCGCCTTCATTCGCAAGTCGTCGAAGGTGAGCGCATTGAGGGAGCTCTTGTTGTGCCATTCGAACGCCCAACCGAATCTGCTTTTTCGTTGAGGGTCGCTGTCATCCGCGATCAGCCACGCCAGAATGAAGTCGACGTAACCTGGATCCACGTGGTCGCGGAAGACGCGACGATCAGGCTCGAAGTGGTCGTGAACCAGGGAATCGAGCAGCGCGTTGCCTGGAGAGAGCTCCCCGAGCCCCTGATGCAGGACGTGGTTCATTGCGAAGCAGTAGGTCGGGACGAATCTTATGGAGGAGCCCAGCGGGGTAATCATGGAATGCGGAAAATGGGTGACCTCGCCGAAGAGCCAGGGCCCGAGATGGTTTTCCAGCCGCCTGAGCCCGGCGCCAAAGCGCGCCGCCCTCTGATCGCTCCACCCGTGGTGCGAAGCAACGGTGTCGTTGGTAAAGATCCAGATGTCGGGCTCGCCGCGGCGTGCGACCATGGCGCGGACGCCCTGATCCCAACCTGAGAACTCGCGATTGGAGTTGTCTCCAGCGATCACCAGTTCGTCTACGAAGCCTTCGCCGCTGTAACGCTCGTCCCCATCTGTCTTGGCGTTGTCGACGATGACCAGCGAAACCTGCGCGTCCTTCTCGGCGAGTGCTGCCCGGAACTTGCGAAGCACCTCCATGGATCGTCCACGGTGCTTGCTGCCGTATTCCAGATGTACAAATCCATAATGTGACACGGACCCCTGTTCCTTTCAGTTGAGGGCAGGCCGACCGAGCAGCCACAGGTCGTCGGGTGGCGCTCAGGCGATTCGCCCGAACCAGAGCAGCGAAAGCGTTGTCGCCGTCATTGCAACCAATGCAGAGATCAGCGCCAGCATACCGGCGAGCTCGGTTTCTCGCGTCAGCACCTGCACGCGAGAGCCGAGGTTCTCGTAGACGCTGCGCAGCTTCTCCGCCGTGCCTGCATGGTAGTACTCGCCGCCGGTCATCCGCGCCACTTCGCGAAGCGTCGGTTCGTCCAGCTTCATGTAGATGGCCATGCCATCCGGCGTTGAAGCGTCGCCGTCCACCGTCCCCAGCCCCACCACGTAGATGCGGACACCGCGATCAGCGGCCATCTTCGCTGCGGCCAGCGTATCGACGCCGGTGGTTCGACGGCCATCGCTCAGCAGGATGATCGCGGCGGAACCGTACGAGCCCGGCGCCACCGGCGTGAAAGGCAAGGGCTGCGGCTTCGCCTTGTCGTCCAGGCTGCGCCCGTGCGGCTTGCTGCCGAAGTTCATGTCGCCGAGTTCGATGCCGTGATCCGGAAACAGCTCCGCCAGGCACAGCACGATGGCGTTGCCCACCGCCGTGCCCATCTGCATCTGGAAGCCGTCGATGCCCGCGATCACGGACGCGCGGTCCAGCGTCGCGCGCTGGGCGACCTGGCTGCTGCCGGCGAACGTGACGAGCCCGACTTCGATCTCCTTGGGCAGGTCCCGCAGGAACAGCTTGGCGGCTTCCTGCGCGGCTACCAGCCGGGTCGGCTTGACGTCGGTGACCCGCATGCTGAGCGACACGTCCATGGCCAGCATGATCGATGACCGCGCCCAGGGCAGCGGCACCCGCGCCACGGGACGCGCCGCGGCGATCAGCAACCCCGAGCAGGCCAGCAGGAGCAGCGCGGGAGGCAGGTGCCGTCGCCATTGGCGGCCGGCCGCCGCCTCGCGCACGATGCCCAGGCTGCTGTAGCGCAACGCCGCCTTGCCCGGGCGGTTCAGGAGCCAGACGTACGCCGCCGGCAGCAGCGCAAGCGCCAGCAGGAACCAGAGGTACTCGGGCCAGAGGAAGAACATGGGTGGTGCGGTTCCCGTGCGACTCGGCACCCGGAACCCAGAGTGCAGCAACATCGTGCCTGCGACGGGTTCATTTCGCAACCGTCAGGTGGTGCAGGACGGCATAGGAGCAGCTCCGCCCCCGTCGTATGCCGCTAGCCTGCGCATGCACAATCGCAGCGTCGCAGTCCGATCGAGGTACGCCCATGCTCGCAACTCAGCGCATCGTGCAAGTCAGCTCTTTCTTGTTGCTGCAATCGCATTGTTCGGCGGCACGGTTCAACTGGTCATGGGGCAGCCTGAAGCAACGCCCAGACTGGACAACCTGCACCGTTTCATGGGCGGCGTCTATCTGTCCATGGGGGTCATCAGCTTTTGGACGGCGCTCACCATTCGGCAACAAGGAACCCTCGATTACCTGATTGCTTTTGCAGTCTTGATGGCTGCGGTCGGACGGCTCGTGTCCATAAGCAAGGTCGGACTGCCCGAGCCCGCAAGCCTTTGGCTTGGTTATCTAATCCCCGAACTGGGGTTCCCCATCATCATCGCTTCCGCTCACTGGGCTACCCATCGCTGCGCAGGCGTACAGTTGCGTGTCAGCATGTCGTTTCTGTGCGCGTCTCGGCTACTGATGGGGACCTTGCCCGCCCATCGGTATGTCACCAACCCTTTCACGGGAGGGTGCCCATGAGCGAAAGATCCCGAACCGACGAAGCACGCTTTGCACAAGCCGTGCAGCTCGTTGCCGCAGCCGTATCCGCCAGTTCGCTGAGCAGCGATCGGAGCTTTGATGCGCAAACTCACCAAGACGTCGTTCAAATGGCGCTGATTCGCGCGTACCAGACGCTTGGGGATGCGCGTGACGAGATTGAGGGTCATGTGCGCAGTCCGGATTGACCTGGTCCAGCCAGCGCCTGCGGTGCAGCCAGGTGCTGTCCGTCGGCACATAGCGTCCATCGGGCTGATCGGCCCGTTATCAGTCCGCCGCCGATGGACCAGACCCTCCCCGACAGGGGTCGCAATGCAAAGGAGACTGCCGTGGAACTAACATCCATCCTGATCGACAAGCCGGTGGACCTCAACTTCATCCTGGGCCAGTCGCACTTCATCAAGACGATCGAGGACCTGCATGAGGCGATCGTGCAGACAGCGCCGCAGATGAAGTTCGGTATCGCGTTTTGCGAATCCAGTGGGCCCGCCCTGGTGCGTCGGACTGGCAACGATGCGGAACTCATCGAGTTGGCGCAAATGAACGCCCTGGCGCTGAGTTGCGGACACTGCTTCATTGTCTTCATGACCGGCGGATTCCCGATCAATATCCTCAACACCATCAAAGCGGTGCCGGAGGTTTGCACCATCTACTGCGCGACGGCCAATCCGGTGGAGGTCATCGTGGCCGACACCGGGAACGGGCGAGGAATTCTCGGTGTTGTCGATGGCGCCACGAGCAAGGGAATCGAAACCGAGGCCGACGTCGAAGCGCGCAAGAAGATGCTGCGCCAGTTCGGTTACAAGCTCTGAGCGACGAGCGGACGCGGTCCAGCTCAGCTCGGGTGCACAGGGATCGATCCAAGCCGGTCAACCGACCGGCTTGGATCGGCCACTTGCAAACCTTCATGCCGCTGACTCGAATGTCCCCTTGCGATGCAAGCGATCATCGAAAGCTCCAGCTCAGACTCCGGCCTGAAAGATGCTATGTAGTCTCCTGTTTCGAGCGAGACTGCACACGGACCCTGAACCGGGGTAGTGTTGCTGGCGCGGAGTCTTGCCGCAAGCAGCGTGGCC
>NZ_JAGGNV010000099.1 GCF_018614955.1 Variovorax paradoxus | reverse complement strand
GCACAGATCTCAAGCGCATCCAGCTGCTGTTGGGCCATCGCAGCCTGAGCACCACCTCGCGCTACCTGAAGGTGGCGGCCAACACGGTGTGCGACACGATCAGCCCGCTGGATGCGCTGCCTGAACTCGCACCGCCGCTGCCAAGACCGGCGCCACCCGCCATGTTCTGAACGTTCGGCGATGCGAGCCACCGGGCTCGAGGTGGCGGATATCTTCCGCCAGGTCGGGCCTGCCTTCCGTCAGGGTCACGCGACTGCACTGAGCCGCGGGGAGGGCCGTGTCATGCGCGCCATCGAGACCTGCCGAACGGCTGCGCTGGGCGGTCACGTCGAGCAGTGCGATGCCTGCGGGCATCAACGCATTGCGTTCAACAGCTGCCGAAACCGGCATTGCCCCAAGTGCCAGTCGCTGGTGCGCGCGCAGTGGCTCGAAGACCGGCAGGCCGAGCTGTTGCCGGTCGAGTACTTCCACGTCGTCTTCACTGTGCCCCAGGAGGTCGCAGCCATCGCCTACCAGAACAAGGCCGTGGTCTACGACATCCTGTTCCACGCTGCGGCCGAGACCTTGCGCACCATTGCCGCCGATCCGCGCCATCTGGGCGCTTCGATCGGCTTCATCTCCATCCTGCACACGTGGGGCCAGAATCTGATGCACCACCCCCATCTGCATTGCGTCGTACCTGGGGGAGGGAGCACCGGACGGCCAGCGGTGGGTCGCCTGTCGGCCCGGGTTCTTCCTTCCGGTGCGGGTGCTGTCACGCCTGTTCCGGCGCCTGTTCCTGGAACGGTTGCACCAGGCCTTCGAAGACGGCGCGTTGCGCTTCTTCACCAGCCTTGCGCCGCTGCAGGAGCCCGCGGTTCTTGCCACCTATCTGGCGCCCGTCGCCCGGACCGAATGGGTGGTCTATTCAAAGCCGCCCTTCGGTGGCGCCCATCAAGTCCTGGAGTATCTCGGGCGCTACACCCACCGCGTGGCGATCTCGAACAACCGGTTGGTCGAGTTCACCGGCGGCACAGTGGTCTTTGCTTGGAAGGACTATCGCCACGAATCGCGTCGAAAGGTCATGCGGCTCGAAGCAGGGGAGTTCGTGCACCGCTTCCTGCTGCATGTGCTGCCGACAGGCTTCCAGCGCATTCGGCACTATGGACTGCTGGCCAACCGCAACCGCGACGCCCGGCTCGAGCACTGTCGCGAGTTGATGGCGGCACCCGGTCGTTGAGTTGCCAGCGGCGCCAATCGGATATCAAGATCGATACCAGCGTCTGACCGGTGTGTCGCTGCGTGACTGTCCGCACTGTGGGCGTGGTCAGATGGTCCTCATCGAGTCCTTCCTGCCGGGGACCTCGGCGCGCGGTCCACCGCGGGTGAACGCATGAGGCCAACTGCGACCGTCGTACGGGGCACTTCAGGCACCAAGCCGGGCGTGCCTGGCTGGCGCTCGCTCGTCGACGCTCAAGACCTTCGAATCGCGAGCATCACATTGCTCACGCGAAGGGTTCGGCCATCCGCACACCGACACGGAAGCGCCAGAAGTCCGACCGTGCGGCTCGGATCATCAGGCCGCGGACGCGCGCCGCCGATTCAATCCCCATAGCGCAACCGCTGCGCCGTCGGTTCAGTCCAAGAGGGATCTTTAGCCAACCGCCTGCGGACGAGGCGCCACGCCCGACAACGCTGGTGCGCGCCGCAGACGCTCGGCTAAAGACCTCTGCCTTGGGCCAAATGCGACATTACTACTCAGCCGCTACAACACGCAGTGAGTAAAGCCTTGTTATGTTAAATCCACCGGCGCAGGATTGATCGGCCGCGTGAGAAGGGCAGACGGGGCATCCATCATAGCGACACGATGGACCGTCGTGCGGAGATTCCGGTCGGCGCTTGCCGCACGCAGCTCAAAGAGAAGTGCCATGTTCTGGGGTGGCCTGCGGGCAGGGCCCGGAGCTTGTCGGTCAGCGTGTAGATCGATCGACGGTAGCGGTGCAATATCGCGAATCGGATTCGCGCCGAGTTTTGTCCAATAGAGATCCACGTCCCCGCTCCGCTCAAGCTTGGACTTGCTCTGGCTGCCAGACCGGCAGCACTGATGCGCCGGGATTGTCTAGGACGAGCGCTACGCTTTGCTTTGCGCGAGTGACCGCGACATAGAAGCTGGATGCGGAGATTGCTTCCAGGTAGGTGCCTGCTGCAATGAACTCTGCGATCGGCGCTGTGGGTACGATCAGGACACGCTCATAGGTCATGCCCTTCGCGACCTTGAAGTTCAGGAAATCCAGGCTGAAACTCTTCGCGGAGCTCACGCTATGGCGGAGGCACTGCGGCTGGTACAAGCCAACATAGGCGTCGACATGCTTGCTGGCCACCAGGTGAACGCCGTCATGGCCAGTGTTCGTTTCGTTTTTGGACTCCGTCGCAGGAAACTCCCACGACGGATCAAAAATCGAGTCCGAGAAGGCAGCGATGAGCGGATGGCATCGCCAGGTGGTCACGCTGTCCTTGATCTCAAGCAGCCCCTTTGCCGCGCGCCCACGGAACCATGCCACCGCCCCCGTATACGAGTACTTCGTGTTCTTCCTGCTGCGGGGGTTGGTGGCGAGAACCGACTGTCGAATGTCGCCGACCATGCGGAGGTCGATCGAGGAGCGCAGCAGGATGTCGACGATCTCCCAGTCATGCGCGCTGAGGTCTTGAACTTCGTCGATCATGATTTCTTCGTAGATGCACTCAAGCCTGCGCAGGAGAGCGCCTTTGCTCCCGGCGACGAGTTCATGGGCGAGCCGTCCGAGTTCGCATGCATAGACCGCGCCGTTCGCGTCCATAAAGCGTCGCTTGCCACCGGCCTTGATGTGTGGTCTGCCATCGAAGTTGAAGCCATGAACGCGCTGACCCGCAAATTTGAACGGCAGAAACGGCTTGGCGAAGTGGCCGAGCAGAAAGGTGAACCAGCCCATCACTTCAATGTTGTGATGGTCTCCAGCGTAGTGCTGGATACGGCTGCGCAGCTCGGCTTGGTTGGCCTGGGTATACGTCAGGACGAGGACGCGGCGATCACGGGGGAGCGATGCGCAGTGTTCGACGATTCCCTGTGTCTTCCGTGAGCCCGCAACGGCTAGCGTCAGCTGATTACCCATGGGCGAACTTGACCGCCGCAAGCATGTAAGGCGGAGGCACGATCTTCCTGGCAGCAACGCTGATCCGGAGCGCGGCCTCGGTCTTCTCCCGCGTCATCCATTTCAGCAAGTCGGCGCCGGGCGTGATGCCGAGGATGTCGCGCAGCAGGCCTTCCGAGCTGTGATGGATGAGCTGAGGCTCAAGGGTTTCACCCTCCGCGACCGCGCCGATGAAGAGTTCTCGCACGCACGGTTTCAGCCATCGATCGACGAAACTGCGGAGATCGGCGGGATCAAATCCGTCGTTGTCGCGAAGCGCAGCTACGGGCTTGTTCAGCGCCGCGCAAAGCTCCAGGCCGCGCGCCAGCGACAGCCCGCGCATGCTGAGCACATCGATGCCGCACTGCATCGGCCGCTTGCCGTAGGTGTCAAGAAAGATCCGCTCGAACACGATTTCATCGGATGGTCCTTCGACGAGAACGATTTTCTTCGCCAGGACGATGCGGAGGGTGTCGTATCCGGGAAGCTTCTTGAAATACGCGACCGTTTCCGGATCGAGTTCGGTGAGCTTGGCTGCTGCGTCACTGCCCATCAGGATCAGGGCGTCGAGACCGAGGCGATTGAGTACGAACGAGCTATGCGTGGAGATGAACAGTTGCTGCTGTTCACCCGCCAGGGATTCGATCCTTGCCAGCAGCGTCACGAGGCTCGTGTGCGTCAGATGGTTTTCCGGCTCCTCAACCATTACGAACTTGGCGCGTCCGGCATGCCGGTTCATGGCCAGTGAGATCTTGATGGCAGATTGTTGCCCTTGGCCGGACATGGAGAACGGAACGTTGTCCACGTGCGGAGTGACAACCCCCTCCCAGGAGGTCCTCGAACTCTGGTCCATGGCCAGAGCGATCGGCTGGCTGTGCAGCGTGGCATGCACGGAACTCATCCGCGTGTTGACCGCATTCAGCGCCGTGTGCGACATCGAGGCTTTCACCCGCCGGTATTCAAGTGAGATTTCTGCGCGCTCGGCGGGCTCAAGCTGGTCGCCGAGGATCTGGCGGAGGTGATAGTCGATGCCAGCGGAGGCGCGCACGGTGCGCGAATCGATGATGGCCGTTGCCAGAATCTTGGGCCGGCTCGTGATCTCCTTGTCGGCAAACGAACGCCAGTCGCATTTGTAGTACTCCACCGGAAGCAAGGCTGTTGGCGATTTGGCCCATGTCTCCAGTTCATCAGCGTACTCAGGGTTCGGGGCGATCTTCATTGTCACGCCGGGGCAGGCATGCGTCGGCACATATGTGTTGATTGCGCCGCACAGACTTTGCAACTCAGGAACGTCTTCGAAAGACAGCTCGATCAAGATTTCCGGGAAGGCGACCGCAAGGCCGGCGGTCCTCTTGCGAATGAACTCTTCAACGACGGCCGTGTTGAACCAGTGAGGATTGAGTTCTTCGGACGCGCTTCGTCCATTGATGCGGCCCGTCAAGGCGAGGGCGATGGCCTCCATGAGCGTGGACTTGCCGGACTCATTTGCGCCGACGATGAGGTTGAACTTGCTGTTCGGTTTGACGGTCAGGTCTTTGTGGATGCGGTATCCACGAATCTTGATTTTGACGAGCACCTGAATCCTCTTGGTCTATGGGCCTCTACCGGGCGAAGGCGTCTGCGTTATCGCGGCTCCCTCGTGTGCCGCGTCCAAGTGCGAGGTGGCACCTCGACGCCATCAGACTCTGCCCAGCCGTGCTGCAGGTGAATGGCCTCGGGACTCCCAAGCCCTGGGAAATAGCTTCGTTCGAACTTTACCGTCAAAATGTCGCCGGCGGTGTCGTGCCCGCGCCGTGCGTTGCTGAACATCTAGGTTGAAGACATCGGCCTGGCCTGATGCATGGTGGCGTCGGTACGGCGCGCTCATTGAGGAGTAGCAGATTCGTTGGGGCAGTTGGGCGCTCGCCGATGGGATGGAGCCGCCAAGCTTGCAGCCCTTGCGCCAGGACCGAACAACCACGACGTCGGCGAACCAATGCTCCGATCCAGGGAGTCGCCGCCAGGAAGAATCCACAGGTTCAGGTTGCCTGCGTCGGCGGCCTTGCAGATCAGCTTACGGCTTATCCACGGCGGCCTTTCTCAGGGCGCGTAGTTCGATGCGCGCAGACTCACGGATATCTTCCCGGTTGAGCTCGACTGCATTTGTATCGACAAGGGTTTCGAAGTGGCTGTCGAGCCACGGTTCGCGGGTGTCGAACCGCTCGACCGCGTAATCCAGCCAGCTGGCGTATCCAGCGGGTGGTGGCAAGGGCTTCTGGATGGTGAAGAGAATCTCCTGGTGGCTCGCAACATGATGCGGGCGCTCAGACGATATCCAACAAGGCGAGCTTCGGCAATGTCCGAGGGCGACGCTAACGTCATCATCCCGGTCAGAATCTCTCGAAGCCGCCGAACGCGACGACATTTCCAGAATTTGCGGGGAATGGACTCGGATGCGCGAATGCTGTTGCGGAAGAGGGATCCACGGGTGGGAATGTCTTCGGCGGAACGATGCACGAAGGGCGCCAGTTCGCCCACCGTTTCGTCAAGCGCCGATTCTGAATATCTTGATAACCCGTATTTGCAACCCCTCAAGAAAGCGCGTCCAAGTCGGAGGGAAAAAGGGCGAGTTCGCGTAAGTGCCCGCCACCATTGGTTTTTTTAGCCGCTAAAAAATCTTGTCGGTTTTCAACTTACTGTCGGTTTTCAACTTACTTGGAATTTTTTGCAGCTTAGTTGGAACTCGTGGCGGAGCCCGGCGTGTGTGTGCGCGATCTGGGCGGCGCCGCTCGCGTGCGCGGAGGAGTGTTCCGGCTGGTGAAAGGGCGCGGCGCCCTTCGCGCGCCCCGCATGCGGCGTGAATTTTTAGCCGCTAAAAATTCCGCGGCGCTCCACACGCGGCCGGCGGAGCCGGGAGGCGAGGGACCGGCGCGGCAGCGCGGCCTTTGCAGGCGGTCCGTCAGGGCTCCTCCAACTCCTCGCGACACTTGGCGAGGGGGTCGGCGGCCCCGAACCTGTCGACCGCGACTCGCTGACCGGCTCGCGCGGCCCAGAGCCCGGGCGATCAGCGCGCTTTCGGCCCTCCATTGGGCTGCAAAGCAGCGATTGCCGCGGCTTCCATGGTCATGCGCTTCTGGAAAATCCCGTGATTTGAGAAGTGTCATTGGCGGCAGAGCCTTCGACGGCGAGGACCGGGTAGACCTTCTCCAGATCCGCGTACTTTGCCCACTGGCCTGGGCCGTGAGCGTCCGTCGGGGGCGCAGAGATCGCCGCGAAACCCTTCGCTCCGGCCTCGAGCAACTTCATGGCTCGATCACGTCCTGCGTAGCCAATGCGAACCGACTTCCCGGTTGCATCGAATTCCTTCTTGTCGAAGCAGCAAACACGCAGATAGGCGCCCACTTGACGCGCTGGCCCGGCGCCCACCAGAGCTGCATCAAGACGTCGCCACGGTCGTTGAAACGAATCCCAGGAGTTCACGACCGATGCTGCCCGGTGGCACTGCTCCGCGCGTTCGCGGAATACCTGCCGCAGCTTTGGAGCTCCGACCTCGTCGGCGCAGGCTTGGAAGCCGAAGCCGCTGTCCCGTACGATTCCAAGCAGAGCATTGAGCATCTCCACGATGCCCTCCTGGTCCGATACCTCGCCGGGGTCGACACTGTCGTCCGGATCACCCTCGGCAAAGCGTGTGCTGTCCGCGCGGTCCCACGCCGCCCGCGCGGCGGCGCGCGCCTGTGCCCAGTCCAGACGGGAGTTGCCCCGCAGGGCACCCCATTGCGCGGCCATGGCAGGCTCCACCAAGTCAAAGGTGCCTTCGGCCGCCGCGCGGGTGGACCAGCCCAATTGGTACGCAGGGCGATAGTCCTCGTAGGTACGACCCGCCTCGTAATAGGGCTCATCGGCATAGCGCTCGCGCCAATAGTCAATCTCCCCCGTGGGGTTCACGCGCTCCGCGACCGCCTTGCCACACAATCCTCCGACAATGCCGCCCGCATCCAACCCGGCGGCGGCGCCTGCCGGCCCCGCAAGCAAGCCCGCCGCCGCACCCGCCATCGACCCGCTGCTCCCAGACCGGTGCCGACAATGTGCGCCACCGGTTCACCGCTGATGGGGTCGCGGTTCAAATAGTCCTCTGGCGGAGATGGGAGCCTGGCTCCTCGAGTTCGCGCGCGAAGGCAGTGAGAGACGCGAGAGCGTGAACGCCTGCGCAGTGGCATTCAACCTGACTTTGCCCAGGCCCCCGCCCGTCATCGGGCGCAGGCTGCGTGATTTCGCAGATCTTGGATGCGATCACGGTGGCGCTGGGACCCTTCGGTCTGTCTTTTCGCAAAATCGTGAATCTTCGCCGGAAGGTTCTGCTCCAGCACTTGGCGATAGCGCAACAACGTCGCCCCGCCTGCGCGTGCGCATTCTTCCAGCATCGACAAGTCGTCATGCTCGCCCAGCACACCTTTCACATGAACCCAGCCGCGATGCTGCACCGCAGCACCGACGGGACCCTGCTCGGCCGGAGTGCCGCCGTAGCGCCTGATCATCTGGACCAACTGATCCGCGGCTTGGCGGCACTGCTCAGCGCACTCGTAGAACTCCTGTTGCAGATCCGGCGCTGCGACCTCGTTCGCGCAGGTCTGGAAGCCAAACTCATCATCTCGCGCTGCCTCCAGCAGATGGTTGAGTACATCCGCCAAGCGGTCCTTGTCCAGAACCCCCTCGGGGTCAGGGCTGGCATCAGGATTACCAGTCCGGAAATAGGCGCTTTCCGCGCGATCCCAAGCGGCGCGCGTGGCAGGCTGTGCCTGTTCCCACTCAAGGCCGGAGGAGCCGCGCCGCACCTTCCATTCTTCGGCCAGCGCGGGCTCCGCGGTGTCGAACTCGACGTCGCCACGAACTGCGCGGCTGGACCAGCCTAACTCATAGGCGGGGCCATAGTCTTCGAAGCCGCGCCCCGCTTCATAGTAGGACTCGCCAGCATAGTGCTCGCGCCAGTAGGCCTCTTCAACCGTGGGATTCACGTTTTCGGCGACTGCCTTCCCGCCCAGCCCGCCCGCTATACCGCCAGCGATCAAGCCGACCAAGACGCCCACCGGCCCGACCACTGCGCCTGCGGCGGCACCGGCCACCGCGCCGGCGGTTGCGCCGAGACCCGTACCGACCGGATGGGCTCCCGGTTCACCGGTGAGCGGATCCTCGTTCAGTTCGTTCGAAGGATGCGGCTCCTTATCCCCCTTGATCTCAGCCATGATGCGACTCCTCGATGATTCGCACGCAGCAGGCAACAGCACTGTCGCAACAGCGCGTACGAAAAAGAGCCTGCCGATGCCATGGTGACGCACGGCATTGGAGTTTTCGTCATCAAGACATGATGGGCGTTGTAGGAACTCTCGCGCGTCGGACACGCGATCCTCTCCTACTCCAGACTAGGTCGCTCCGGAGCCTCGGCGGGCGGTTGCAACGGCAATGACGGCAGCGTCACATGAAATGTTGCACCCGCGTCGCGGCCGGCACTTTCCACCCGGATCGCACCGCCATGCTGCTCGACGATGTGACGAGCGATCGATAGTCCAAGGCCCAATCCCTGTGCGTTCGCCTTGTGCTGTTTGGTGAACGGTTCGAAGACATGAGGAAGCAGGGATTCCTCGATGCCGCTGCCCGAATCGGCCACCGCAACCCTGTACTCCTGCGCGTTGCGCAGCAAACGCACCTCGATGCGCCCCGTCGCAGGCGTGAACTTCACGGCGTTGGAAAGCAGGTTCCAGAACACCTGCTGAAGCCGGTGCGCGTCAGCAACAATTGGCAGTTCTCCGAGTTCGCCCAAAGCTGGCACAAGTACCGAAATCTGCTTCCCCTCGGCAATTGGCAAGACGGCGGAAATTGCCTCCTGGAGGATGCTTCGAAGCGACGAAGGCTGCCTGTCCACGCGCAATTGCCCGGTGCGAGTGCGCGCCGCCTCGATCAGATCTTCTACCAGTCGTGCCTCGGTCTTGACGTGGTGCTTCATGTTGACCAGCGACGCCCGGGTGGCCTCAGGGTCCTCGAGCGTGCCCCGTAGCAGGAGCTCGATTCTGGTGCCAAGGACCGACAAGGGAGTTCGAAGTTCGTGCGACACGCCGGCAAGGAAAACCTCGCGCACGCGACCAAGCTCTTGAAGGCGCTCGACCACTTCGGCATGACGAACGGTCGACTCGATCATGGTCTCGAGGAGTTCGGTGTATACCTTCATTCGCTCGTCCGAGACCGGTGACTCCAGACGCACTTCCGCCCAAAGCCGCGCCCCGTCAACACCGAGCTGACGAGCAATGCGCTCACATCCCAAGGGTGTCCCGAAAGTCCTGAACGTCCAGCCGTAGACAATCGATGCGCGCACCTGGCCGTTGATCGACACCGGCGCTGCCTGCACGCGAAGTTCGTCGCAGACAGTCACCTGCTCGACGCTGCCATTAGCGAGCACGCGCGCGGCGAGTTCATGCTCGATCCGCTCGCCCCGGCGGCCCTCGTTCCATACGCCAGAGGCCGCCAACAGGCGCGCGACCTTGGCAGAGGCCAAGGGACCCACCTGCCTTTCGCACGCCTGGTCGTAGGCGGATACGCAGAGGCCGGTCGCAGCTGCGAAGCGCTCCAGCGCTCTGCCCCAGCCTTCCCAGTCCAACCCCGTCGGACCGCCGTCGGAGTTGGAACTCTCGTTCATGGAGACGACTCGGCTGGCAACTCCGGCGATTCCGGCAGCGCCTTGCCGTGGGCGACGGCGTCTTCGATCGCCGGGCTCTTGCGGGACGGCGACCGAGCCAGCAGCCCATAGTAGGACGAGAAAGGCAGTTGCGGGACAGGTGTCGCTTCTTCCCCATCGACTACCGATTCGTCGAGCAAGGAGATGCCACCGGCCCCGATCACGTACTCGCGCGTGGTCTGAATGTTCTTGCTGCCGCGGACCTTCGGAACAGCGATCGCGCGGCGCAAGCGCGTGGAAATTTCCACATAGCTCAGCAGAATGATGTTGTCCACCAGGTGCGATCCCTTGAGTTCCTGGCTGATCTGCGACACACCCAGCAACTCAGGGCTTTCGTAGTTGAAGAAGGCTGTGGCAAGCCGGCCCTTCACAAAGTCAGCCAGCGCGTAGAGGAAGTCTGCGGCCTGCTCGGGGCTCGTTGTCTCATAGACTGCGACCGAATCAAAGACGATGCAGTCGATGCCTTCCTTCTCCACCAGCTTGGTCATCCGGTCGAAGTGCACATCAAGTTCGAGCTCCAGCGGGGATTCGTAGTGGATGAACAATGAGCCCTGCTGTACCAGCGCTTCCAGATCGAAGCCGAGGCTCGCCGCGTTGCGGATCAGCTGACGCGGATGCTCGTCCAGGGTCACGAGCAATGCGCGCTTCCCGCTTTGCACCGCCGATGTCAGAAACTGAACCCCGAGCACGGTCTTCCCGGTCCCCGAAATGCCCGTGACCATCGTGATCGAACCCTCGTACAGGCCGCCATCCATGATCAGATCCAGCGGCGCCGAACCGACAGACACACGCCGGCTCGATGTAGGTTGGTCTTCATCTACCCTGGGGCGGGACTGGGCGCGACGATAGACGAGTACGCCTGCGCCCGGCTCGATGCGCATCGAGTGGCTTCCGCTGATGAAGTCCTGGCCGCGAGACTTGACCACGGAGAGCATCCTGTGCACGCGGCGGCGCACTTCGGTGCGCGTCAGCGAGATGATGGTGTCGAACACGAATCGCTCGTGCGCATGCGCCTCGAACTTCCCTTCCGAGCGTTCCGCCGTGACGAGCGTCGTGACGCCCAAGCGCGTGAGGCCTTCGGTGAGCAGATGGACATCCTCGCGAAACGGCTTGTCGTTGGTCTCCGCATACAGCCGAAGCGGCGTCAGGCCATCGATCATCAACCTGCGCGCGCCGATGGAAGCCAGCTCTGCGGTGAATGCTCCGTCGGAGGACCGGAATTCATTGAGCAGCACGGCCGGCGAGGTCTGAATGATCTTGACCTTGCGCTCATCGATGAGCCGCTGCAGGTCCCAGTCGAAACTCCTGGCGTCTCGCAGCAGCTTTTCGGGGTCGAGCTCGAACGAGACGATCACTCCGGGTTCATCGTAGAGGGCTGCACCGGCGTGAATGAATGCCAGGCCGAGGGTGGTCTTCCCCGCCCCCGGCGCGCCTTCGACGAGGATATTGTTGTTTCGGTGGACGCCGCCCAGCAGCACCTCATCAAGCCCTTGAATCCCCATGCGCACAGGGTCCTGCATCATCTCGGATCTCCTTGATTCTTTAGTTGTCGTGGGCGGCGACTTTATCTCACCCCTCGCGCTTTGTTCCTGGCCCCGCGTGTCCCGCACGCGAGAGGCGTCCGATCAGGTCAGATCGACCGGCGTCGGCTCCCACCGACAGCTTCAGCAGACCCTCTTTCGGCGCGCAGTCCTACACGTTAACGCGCGTTTGGCTGGCCCTGTCGCGGTCTCAAGATCGCATTTTCGGCCCATCGCGAACCGTGATGACAAGCACTTTTGGCAAGGAGATATCTCATGAACAGAGATCAAGTTGAAGGGCGGCTCGCCAAGGCGAAAGGCAAAGTCAAGCAGGCGGTCGGGAAGGTCACCGGCAGCGGAAAACTCAAAGGCGAAGGGACTGTGGACGAGGCCACCGGCACAGTGCAGTCGACCTATGGGGACGCCAAGGAAAAGGCCAAGGACGCTGCCAAGCCAAGCGGTAGGAGGGTTTAAAGCCGGGTAGGGCGCGCCTTAGCAACTGTGGGGGTGCCGTTCAGGAATTGGAGCGGCAGGGGAGAGACAAGGCCCCAGACCCCGCCCCTGGTTTTCCATTTGCGTGGCACGTCTGCTCTCCGAGCGCGCCTCTACCCCGTTGGGGGCATTGCAGGCAGTAGGCGAAGAACGCTTCGAGCTCGTTGGATTTGTCGAAGATCGCATCGGCGCCGACTTCCAGACAGCGTTGCCGTGAATCCCCGGTGGCATAGTTGGTCAGAACCACGATCCGCTGATCGCGGCTGCGGCAGAAACTGAGCTTCTTCACGACACCTAGGCCCGATCCGTCGGCCAAGAAAAGATCCACCACGGCCAGGTCCCACTGATCTCCATGGCCAGTGAGCCAAGCGACGGCCTCCGGTTCGGATGTCGCCATTCCTACGATGCAGGCGTTCGCCATTTCTTCCAAGGCGGAAATCAGATTCGTTTGGATCGTGGGATTGTCCTCCACGAGAAAAATAGATAGCGACATTGGTGCTTCCTTCGGTCAAAAGCACTCTATGAACAGCAGAACAATCATCTGTGGGCTCTCAGCGGCAGCCGGGGTAGGAAAGTATCCTTTCGCCCACGATTTGCAATCGCCGTTACGGTTCATTCAGGTCGAGGCCGCCGCAAATATCAATAAGAAGCCGGCGAGCGCAGCAATCGCGTGGACGACGATGAGCCCTTTGGGCAATAGCAATCCCTTCAGGTGGTAGTTGAGGTTGAGGATGACGCCTCCGGCCAGGGCCAGGACCAGGAGGACGATGGCGGCGAGGGTCATTCGAGGCACCGCGATCGTGGCGGCCGCATACAGCAGCAAGGTGAGTGACGCCGCCGCCAGGAAGCCGTGCAGCATGGCAAGCGACGTGGGCGGCCGTCTATCGCCCTTGCCAAAGAAGCGGATCCCCGCCATGACGACTCCGGTGAGGGCCGTAAATACCAGCAACAAAGTCGAGGTGCGAAGTATCAGTGACGGCTCCATGTTGCTATTCCTTCGCAGATGTCTGCTTTGAAGTGAAATGATGCCCTCGCCATATCAGCCGCGATTGAGCGCATCGAAGTCCAATTGATCGATCTGCGCGAAAACCGCCTGCATGACTTCGGTCATGCGCGCATTCTGATCGGAACCGGCAATCGTTCCGCTCTCGAGTTCATGCCAGATCGCGCGTCGCAGCAGCACGCGCGCCGCGTAGTAGGTCGAACCTGGACTGTGGTCTAGGCCCACCTGGTACGTGATCGCTTTTCCAGTATCCGCTTGCACATGTTCTCCACCGACGGTGACCATGGATGACCCCCCGTATGCGGCAGGTGTGAGCTTGTATTCCCTATCTCGTTCCGCGGAACCGCACCGCGTTCCCAACCTCTTCTGATATCCCTCGATCTGAAACCGATGCTACGAATGGGGGTCGAGCCCTTTCTTTCCTGAATGTCGCGACTTCGCGTAGGCCATCCTCTCGCAGCGCAGGAACACAGCCGGCGCAGACTTAGCATTGCAGATGCTGCGATTCGAGGTGTGCCTAACCCCTTGCAGCCGGTTGTCAATGGAGGTGAATCATGAGATCCACAACCCTTCGAGGCATCTGCACCTCGGTGGCTCTTGCCGCCTGTGGTATGGCCTTCATCGGCTGCACGACCACACGTCCGAGCGATCGTGCAAGCAGCATTTCCTCCCGCGCGTCGATCGATGCCCAGGTTGACGCCGCACTCTTCAAGCTCTACGGCTCCGTTCCTGATTCGCGCGAGATGGTTGCCAGATCCAGAGGCGTGCTGGTGTTCCCGTCGGTGCTTGGCGCGGCGATAGGTGTCGGTGCCGAGTACGGCCGCGGCGCGCTGCGGGTCGCCGGTCGCACCCAGGCCTACTACAGCACGACCGCCGGGTCGATCGGCTTCCAGGCGGGTGCTCAATCGAGGGCCGTGATCTACCTGTTCAACACCCAGGAAGCGCTCGACAGGTTCCGCGCCAGCAAGGGCTGGACGGCGGGGGCGGACGCCACCGTGGCCGCGGCCACCATCGGCGCCAATGGCCGGATCGATACCAATACGATCCGCCAGCCAGTGATTGGCTTCGTACTGACCAATGTGGGTCTGGAGGCCGGCGTCTCGCTCCACGGTGCGAAGATCACTGAGGTCCAGTTGTAACGCCGAACTTTCGCCGGACTCTTCTCGCAACCTCTGCGGCGGCCGCCTTGTCCGCTTCACCGACAAGGCGTCAGACGTCGGGGGGCCAGCGCGTCGTCGCGCACGCGGTGATCACACAGCGGACAACACGGCACCCCCATGCCAGCGAGATGACACACGACACGCACGATGTCTTATTCCGCGGGCCCTGGGACCACGGATTTCATCAGGACCCGTAATACTTATCGACGCTGGAGCGGTAGGTGTCGTCGTAGTCTGGCATGTCGTCGGTGCCATACCGCGGCGCCCCCTCGAGCCTCGCCTTGTCGAGCGGCACCACGTAGCCGTTCTTTGATGTGTCGTACTTCAACATGCTCCAGGGGATGGGATAGCGATCCGTGCCCACTCCGAGAAAACCGCCGAACTCCATGACCGCATAGCGAACCTGACCCGAGATCTTGTCGATCATGAGATCGTCGATGCTGCCGAGCTTGTCGCCTGCCGCGTTGTAGACCGTCGTTCCTTCCACACTGTCGGAAGAAATGACATCGCTGATGAAGGTTGTAGCCATAACAAGAACTCCGGTGACCGGCACCGCTGGGAATGCCGGTGTGGCTTCAAGGCCCCAGCGGAAAGAATTTGCCTGCCGACACGGGCGTCATGGATCAGCATTCAATCTCTCGTGCTGTAGTAGAGGGCCTACACCCTGCGTCCCCATCGTTGCAAAGCCGCCTCGACGCCGGCAGCGTTCCACGCCGGGGGCAGGGGTGCAGTCGTCTTCCTTCCGTCGGGGAGATGCGCATTTTTCAACCCACGCGGCACCAGGGCCTCGTCGGGCAGCGTGCGCCAAACGATCCATCCGCCGCGCGCGATGTTGGTGGGTAGGAATGGCCGCCGGTGGCGTCGCCGTACTGCAGGGTGAGCGCGCGGCGCCCGAGCCGGAGCCGGATCTCGAAGCCCGGCCAGTGGGCTGGGACGCGCGGGCTGAGCGAGAGCCGGTCGCCGCGCACCGCCAGGCTGTGGCCGTGCTGCTCGAAGCGCTGCGCGCCGAACAGTTCGGCGCGTATCGGCGGCTCTACAGCGTCGTGCGGTCCGAGGAGAAGACGGCGCGCGTACTGACTGAGCGAGTCGAGCCGGCCCGTCGACGATTGCCGCGGCAACTCAAGCCAGGGCGTAGAGGGCGACGCCGAACAACACGCCCAGGCAGGCCATGGTCACCAAGTGACTAGCCGCGATGGCGCATGTGCGCTGCAGCTCACCGCGCAGCATGAACCATCGGCCGTGGGCCTGCGCGCAATGGCGCATGTGCGAGGCAAGTGCGTCGAGGTCGTTGTATACGAGGTCGGTTGCTAAACGAGCGAACGGCGGCGGGGAGGACATGACAGAACTCCTGGAAAAATAGCTTCTTGAACCGACAGCAAGTACTGTCGCCCCCAATCGCCATCGACAGCTTCCTATCCGCCGGATGCTCGCGTAGGACTCGGCGCATGCCGGAGGTAGGTGTGTCGCAGGTTGCCGGGCACAGGGGTTGGCGCGTGGCACGATTGCGGTGGGCATGCAGGAACTCGAAGGCGCGGGCAACGAACTTCTGCTTGGCCGCGCCTGCGGCGACGCGGCGCCCCCGGCGGCGGGCGCAAGCCACTACGCTGAAGGATGCGACGCTGGTCTGACCTGCCGACCACGGGAGGGGACCCGCAATCGCTGTTGCGCTGGAGCTGCAAGGATCTGTGCGTGTTGGCCGCGAGCTTGACGCACGACCCGCAATCCACGTACTACACGGCGCGCGCCATGCTGGCGGGCGAGACGTGGCACGAACTGGAGGGCGGTACGGCGACCGGGCCTGATCAAAATGAAAGAACCGTCGAAGCCATGCAGGCCATCTTTGCCCAGATCGATAGTCTTGATTTCGATGCGCTCAATCGCCCCCTGAAGCCTGAATAGCGGGGGTACGCCCCGGAAGTCGAACCCGGCTCAACCATGCTGTAACTCGGGTGCGATTCGTCCCATGTCCGGCATCATTCCTATCTCGATCGGTCGCCCGGCCTGCCGGCCGGGTCGCGCCGTTCCTGATAAAGCTTCATCAGCGGCGTCGCCGAGACGCCGTGCAGGACAACCGAGGTTGCGATCGTGAGCAGCACGATGTCCGCCAGCGTCCTTGTCTGCTCCTGAGGTAAACCATGGGTTGCGGCATAGGCAAGGTAGTAGAGCGATCCCACTCCACGGATCCCGAACCATGCGCCCATGCGGCGCTGGGTGCGGCTCCAAGGCGTGAAGAGGGTCGTCAGATAGACCGCGACGGGTCGCGCGATCACCAGCAGCGCCGCTGCCAATGTCAGATTTGTGAGCGTAACCATGGCGGTGTTGAGCACGCTGCCGATGATGAGCATCGCGGCGAGTTCTACAAACCGTTCCAGTTCCTGGGCGAAACTCAAAACACGGCTTGTCATCGAGCCTGCGGCCTTGGCCGGGGACTGCGCCGCAAGCGCTGCACCGTCATCCTCGTCAAGCGCTTCAAGCGCCGCGGCTTTGCCCTCGTCCGGCTGGGTTACGGTTTGCCCGGCCCTTGCAGCCGGTTCATCGGCTGCGGAAAGTTGAACGTCACGCACACCAAGACCGGCCACGAAAACTGCGAGGAAGCCGTAAACCGAAGCCTCCAGCGCGATGCCGTAGGTGACGGCGATCAGCCCGAGGGCGAGGAAGCTCTCCATGCCCAACGCCTGCTGCTTGTTGTGCCTCAGAAACACGATGAGCCGGGTGAATCCCGCGCCGCACAACCACCCCAGGGCCAGGCCACCACCGACAGCCCAGAGCAGATCCACGCCGACCCAGCGCAGGCTCATCGCGCCAAGATCGTGGGCACCCAGCAAGCCCAGTCCCAGCAGTACAAACGGGAAAGCCGTACCGTCGTTGAGACCCCCTTCGGCGGTCAGGCCGAATCGCAGCAGATCACGGTCGTCCTCATGTTTGACCCGGACGTCCGAGGCCAGGACCGGATCGGTCGGCGCCACGATCGCGGCGAGCAGAACCGCGGCCCCCAAGGATCCAAGAAGCGCAACGCCGGCCGCCGTCATCAGCGCGATCGTCAGGGTCATCCCCAGCGTGGCCAACAGGATAGGCGCCAGCCAGATGCGGCCGAAGACCCGGACTTGCAGCCGCAGTCCCACCGCAAAAAGCGCGACCAGCAACGCGATTTCGGTAACGACCTCGATGAGAGCGGCGTCCTGCCGAATAGTGAGATCAAGGACGCCCAAGCCCTGCGGGCCCGTCGCATAGCCAATGACCATGTAGATCGCCGCCGCGCTGACCGGCAGCGATTTCAGCAAGGTACTGGAAATTCCCATCAGCAGGAGCAGCCCGCCGACGAAGAGGCACCAGGTTGCGGGGGTCATGATTTGGACGAGCCTGCCAAAGCGGATCAAGCCTCGGCAGCGGCGAAGGTCGCGGACTCAGCTGCGTTCGCGCGCTTGCGATTGGTCGCGCAGTTTCTTGATCTGATCGTGGCCGTTCTGAGATCTTCGGGCCTGGCGCTCGATCACTTGGCGCACGTCGCTCGGCAGGCGCTCTTCCAACGCTCTGCGATAGCGCGCGACGGCCATGTCTTCGCCGCGCTCGCATCCGTCCAGTATGGCCTGCTCACTGATCGCGCCCACGGCGCCTTTCACCAGTACCCATCCACAGTGCATTGCCCCCTTGGCCGTGCCCCGCTCGGCCGGCTTGGCGTGGTAGCGGCGGATCAGCTTGCTCAACTCCAGTGCCGCAGTGCCGCACTGCTGGGCTCGCTCCTCCAGGATCTTCTTCAGGGGCGACGACGACTCGACTGCCGTGACGCAACTGCGGAGGCCAGACTCGGTATCGTGCGTGGTCACGAGCAGATCGTTCAACACGCGGACAACATCACTCGTATTGACTCCGTCGTCAGCGTAGTAGATCCGGTCGATACGCTCCCATGCAGCACGCACCGCCGGGTGCGCTTGGTGCCACTCGAGCGTCGAGTTGCCGCGCTGGCCACTCCATTGCCTCTCAAGGCCGGGCTCAAGGACTTCGAAGTCATCATCGCGTTCGACGCGGCTGGACCATCCCATCTCATAAGCAGGACGGTAGTCGTCGTAGCTGCGGCCTGTTTCGTAGTACGGCTCGCGGTTGAAGGTTTCGCGCCAGTGGGCGTCTTCGACGAGTGGATCCAGAGCGGCGGCACTAGCCGTGCGCACACCGACCATGGCGTGAGCGATCGAGTCGTCGCCCGCAGCGCCAACGGGATCCGTCATCGCGCTTGAAGTGGCGCCAACGCCGGCGACTTTGCGATTTGCCACCGGCGTGCCCGGATCACGAGTGAGATCGGGCGTTGGGGGAAGGTCTTTATTGATAGCCATGATGGATCTCCCCGCGCGGTGAAGCTGGAGCTAGGATCATTACTCGCGCGTGGCTTCGTGTCGTCGGCCTCGTCAGATCAAGCGCGTAGGTAATTATCCATATGGCCGGCAAAAAGCTATCTGAGAATGGCCAGCGTCCAAGCCTAGCTCCGCCGCACTCAAGCCGCTCTTACCTCGACTAAGAAGTCAGGCTGGCTCCGGTGGGGGGCGCCATGCTGACATTTGGGTGCGCACTCGCTCAGCACGTTCGTCGCCAGCCGATGCGCCTGATGCCATGCGAATGCCCGGAACTGACCTTGATTGGCAGGGTTCATACGTACAGTCGCTACCCAACTGCTGGCGGCTGCGTGGACGATCAGGCCTCGTACTTGAACGAAAGGGAGACCTTCGCACGGTAGGCGACGACCTTGCCACCTTCGATCTTCATGTCGAGCTTGCAAACTTCGGCGACACGCAGATCGCGCAGGGACTTGGCTGCGGTTTCAACGGCTCTTTTCGCTGCGTCTTCCCACGAATCTGCGCTGACGCCAATGATCTCAGTGACACGATAAATGCCGGACGGGGCGGTTTTGCTCTTGGCCATGTGATTGCTCCTTTTGGTCGAGAGGCCCAGGACCCGCCAGCACTTGAGATACTCAAGACGGGCGGAATTGGACTCATAAACGTGAGGGCGGAACGCATCGATGGCGGTGGACCATCGGGCCTTGGCAGCGCGGCCGATTCCGCCAAATTCAAGTTGCCCGACGTCGAACCGGCGCACGGGCAAACTCACTGGGTGCTAGCCCTTCTTCTGGCCTTGGCCTGGCTGCTGAGGCGTAGTCGGGCTGCCTTGGCCCGGCTGTTGCCGTCCGGGGTTGTTCTGCTCTTGCTGACCCGGCTGACTTGGCTGGTTTCCCGGTTGACTCGGATTGTTCTGTCCTGGTTGGTTCGCCATGGGATTTCTCCTTGAGTGATCGGAGCAACGTTGCTCCGAGATCAACCTAGGCATGCGCCCTTGGCTAAGGTGTAGCCGCGCACCGAGTGGGTACGTAGGACTACACGGTTCTGGTGCCCGCCGGCGCGCTGTTTTCGGGGCCGTCACATCGAGCGCTGGTCGACATCGACATTTTGTCCCTCTCCGCGCATATGGGCGTGCCGGCAAGCGTCGCCGTCGAGGTATCGACTTCACCTGGCCATCGAACGCGGGTGCGCGTTCACGCGGCCGCACATCGTGATCGCCGTGTGTGTGTGTGTGTGTGGGTCTGGCGGTCGCAGCGGCGCGGTGGGGTGGGTACTCAGCAGCTTGATCTGAACGAAGACGCTTCCTCCGGCGCTGCGACTTCCCTTCTGCTACTTCCAGGTCGTCGAGGTTGCTGCGACCCGCAATATGAAGCCCGCGACCGCGACGATCGCGTGGACGACGCTAAGCCACCTGGGCAACGGAAGTTGCTCCCAGCGAGAGTTCAGAATGACGCCGCCGCCAGCTGCCGCGATCAGCGCCATTCCGGTCAAACCGACAGTCGCCGCTGCATGCAGCAGCAAGGTGATCCCTGCTGCCGCCAGGAATCCGTGCAGCATGGCAAGTGCTGCAGGCGACCCACGATCGCCTGCCCCAGCGAAGCGAAACCCCGCCATTACGATTCCGCCCACGGCCGCGATGACCAGCAGGACCGTCGACGTACGAAGTATCAGTGCAGGTTCCATGTGCCGTCCTTTGAAACTTGCTTGCTGGTTGCCCACCTGCGGCCCTCGTCGCCCGGCCGTTCCTGACCAGAGACGGGTGCCGCGCCTCGACGTTCGGCCTCGGTTGAGCGCCTCAAGGTCCAGGCCCTGCAGGCCGTGTGCGCGCAGATCGATCAATTAGACTCCGACGCGCTCAATCACGGCTGACGTCGTCGCATTCTTCTCGACGCCTGGGCGCGCTTGGCAAACCATATGGATCGAGCGCCTGCACCCGATCCTCCGCCCCGAAGGCTCGGAGGGATCTTGACCGCGCACGTGCCCTTGAGAATGTGCGTCAGTGCATCGCACGCCCAGCGCGGCGCGACGTCCGCCAGCGCCTACTCCAACTCGCAACCTTGGCGCATAGCCCGACGCACGCGCACGAGCGACATTGGACGGGCCCCTATCGCCGACAACGAACATGACGCCCAAACACCTGTTCGATCTCTGTCGCAAAGCCGCCATGGCATGGATCGACGACTTCGCGCCGAGCATGGGTGCCGCCATCGCGTACTACACGATGTTCTCGTTGGCGCCCTTGCTGGTGATCGTGATCGCTATCGCGGGCGCGCTGTTTGGGCGTGAGGCGGTGCAGGGCGAGATCGTGGCGCAGTTGTCAGACTTGATCGGGGAAGAGGGAGCGATCGCCGTGCAGGGGCTGGTTCGAAGCGCGAGCGAGCCCGGGAAGAGCCTGATGGCCGGCCTTATCAGCAGCGCCGTACTGTTGGTGGGCGCCACGACGGTATTTGCCGAACTGCAAAACGCGCTCGACCGCATTTGGCACGTGCCCGAGAAGGACAAGCCCTCGGGCGTTTGGGCCGTGCTGCGCGCCCGGTTGCTGTCCTTCGGGTTGATCCTCGGGCTGGCGTTCCTGTTGATGGTGTCGCTGCTGGTGAGCGCTGGGGTCGCGGTGTTTGGCACTTGGGCGGGCGACCTGCTGCCGGGATTGGAACTGCTGCTGCAGGGTCTCAATGCGCTGATCTCACTGTCGGTCACCACCCTGCTGTTCGCGATGATCTTCAAGTTCATGCCGACGGCGCGCATTGCCTGGCGCGACGTCTGGGTAGGGGCCGCGGTGACGGCCGTGTTGTTCGAGATCGGCAAACTGCTGATCGGCCTGTACCTCGGCAAGAGCGGCTTTACCGAATCGTTGGCGGCCGCCGGCTCATTGGTGGTGTTGCTCGCCTGGGTCTACTACGCCGCACAGATCTTCCTGCTGGGCGCGGAGTTCACCAAGGTCTATGCCGATGAGCACGGCTCGGTCGCTGGCGCCAAGGCGCTTGCGGCGACCGAGGCCGCTGCGGCGGCGGCGGCAGCCGGCACGGATGGATTGACGGGCGGGCGCGCGCTCTGGGGCGAGGAGCCAGCCCTAGCAACAAACCATTCAGGTCTGGCTCTTGCCGCGGAAGTAAAGAAGGAGATCGAGCGGCGCGTACAAAGCGCGGCAGCCGCGCTGCTTGGACAGTTGGTGCTGCTGGGCGTTCTCGCCCTGGCCAGCGCCATGGTCGCACGCTGGCAAAAAAAGCAACTCAAGGCGAGCCGCCGCCGCGCGGCGGCGCCGTGACGACAGCAGGCGGAGGAAAAACCGCCAAAGCGCGCGGCGTGCAGCCTCAGCGGCGCAAGTTGACAGCTGAAAGGAGTTCGCATGACACCGGAAGCGGAAGCCGTCTGGGAATTTTTTAAACGCGAGTACCTGTTGCACGGCGCTCAGCGGCACATGGCCATAGCAGTCGTGAAAGGTTGCGAAGAGCTGCCCCCGCGCGACATCGACATGGGCGTGAGTACGCTGGTGGAGATGGGCCTGCTTGGCCGTGGAGAATTCGACCTCTTCATCACGAACGACGGGCTAACCGCCATCAACGAGCCATAGGCTGCTGAGAGGCAGCGTTTTCCAGTTTTGTGGCCGCCCGAGAGGGAGCCCCGCCAATGCTTGCTGTATGCAAATTCACCCGAGCTCCCTTGGGCAGCAGGGTGGCTGCGCGGCGGCCTGCGGGCCAGCTTTGGCCATGTGTCGTCACGTTTGGCAACCTTCTTCATGAAGCGGATGTGCACCGGCATTGGACCCCTCGCGTTGCTTGCAGGAATGGGTGGCCTTCGTCATCCTCTGGAGCATCTGTGAATTCTTCCTTTGCGAAATGGGTTGCCGCCGGTAGCGTGGCAGCCGTCGCACTCCTTGCGGCTGCATCGGCCAACGCGGGTGCAAGTTGGTCAGTCGGCATCAGTGCGCCGGGCATTGCAGTGGGCGTTGCCGAGCCCGGCCCGGTGTACTACGAACCCGCACCCGTCTATTCGCGTCCAGCCCCGGTCTACTATGAGCCGGCTCCGCCCGTCTACTATCGTCCGCCCCCGCCGGTCTACCGACCGGCGCCCGCGTACTACGACCCGCCGGCGCCGGTGTACTACGGCCCTCCGGCAGCCTACTACGGCCCCGGCGAGCGTTGGCGTCACCGCCACCATCACCGCCGGGATTGGGACGGCAGGGACGATTGAAGACGATTGAACCGCGCGTCGCTCCACGATGGCGAATCTGACTTTAGCCATGCGCATGTCCCGGTTGGCGAGCGGCTGGCGTGCTGGCCCTTTTGCGCAGACTCTAGGAGGAGGGAGTCGGCGGAGATCGGCGCCTGGCGCGAACAGGCAACGGTAAAGGTCAGGCCTCGTCAGGGGCCAGGGTAGGGCAGACCAGTCGGGGTCAACTCTTGGGCTTTGCGTATTCCTCTGCGCTCATCATCTCGAAGCCAACGAACGGGTCGTTGCCTTCGACCCATGCGTCGTGGCCCGGAGGAATGGTGTACGACATGCCTTCCTCAATTGCGGTCGTGGAGCCGTCATTCATTTGCACGGTGATTCGACCGGAAACCGCGTACCCAACGTGAGCTACTTGGCAACTATCCGTGCCGACTACCGGCTTGATGCACTTTGACCAGCGCCACCCGGGCTGAAACTTGAAGCGTCCAAGCGTGTATCCCTCGAGGCGGACCACTTCGACCCGAGTCTTTTCCGGCTCCCGAACCTCATCCGGTTCGTCATGGGATTTTGTCTGGAGCTTGGTGACATTCATCGGACTTGCCATCACTACTCTCCTTGCGCACGAGTGAGCAACTAGTCCGTGGCAGCCTCGTGCTAAGCCGCGCGTCGAACGATTGAATGTTAGTCCTGGGCCACGCTTCCGGCGACCCATTTTTCGCCCGATCCTCGGCGTCCTCATTCGGGCCGCGCAGGCTTACAGGCCTTCTAGGCCGCACCGAGCGCTCAGCACATCGGGGCCGCGCGCAAGTTTCAATGGCGTGCCGCACGCGGCCTCCCGCCGCTCGATCGACGGCTGCTGCTGCTCGTCCCGCCCCGATCACGCCTGGCGCTTGCCTCGGCCCCTTGCAGGTGGGCCCGCCAGTTCCGAGCCGGCTATCCGATTCGACCATGAGCGGACTGACCTTTGCTGCTTGGCACGTCCAGTTGAACATCTTCTCCGCCGATCGCTCCGCAGCCACCCGGCAACCGTTCTCATGTTCACGTCGTCATATGAACTGACGGTCCACGCCGTCTTCAGCGTTAGCTGCTGCCAAAATTCAGCATGGGTTCGGTTCAGCAGCGTCTCGGAAATTTGGTGAGCGAGATCTCGCTCGCGCTATCTCTTGGTCCCGAGTACCCCTCTTGGAGCCGGTGGGAGTTCAAAGCCCACATGGCCGAGGATGGCGGCAGGCGAGCCGCTTGGTCGCTGATTCGGATGGACTTGACCAGGATCTTCTGACGCCGCTGCCGGGCGTGGGTCGGCATGCGGAACACGACCGCGCCAGGGCAGGGCCGCGGGACGGCGTCATACCGCGCCGGTGTGCTCACCCCGCGCCGGGTAATCGGGACAGGAAGATGGCACGGACAGGTGAGCGCGGCCAGCGCACCCCAAGCGTAAGCTCGCCTGCGGGAGCCATGAGTGACCTCGGGCGCAGGGGAGTTACGCATGGTCGCCTCCGACGTTTCGCTGCCGGGTGCTCCGCAGCAGCCCTTGAGCACGCTCGCGACCGACGGCAAAGGCATCCTGGACGGTCACGATCTCGATTCCGGGGTGCTTCGTAACCCAGTCCCGAGCCACGGTGGCGGAAGCGAAGAAGTGCACATGACAACAGAACGCGTGGCGGATGTCCGCTGTGTTCTGCGGCATGATCAGCGACACGGTTGCGCCCGCCGGTTCGACCTCCCCTATTGCGGTGGGCGTAACCGTGAGCGACACCGCTGCGCCGGTCGCCGCGCAGCGCGAGACCACATGGGCGGTCCGATTGATCAGGGCCGGGAAGAACAGCGTGTCGAACGCGCACCAGGTGTACAGGCGCCGGCCGTCGATTTCGAAGGCGTGTGCCGTCTCGCGCAGCGTCAGGCCGTATCCGACGACGTTCCCATCACCATCCCGTTCTGTGCTGACCGCCTCCTGGAGTGCGGCGGCCACCCGCTCGACAGACCAGTGGAGGACCCGGGCGAGCGTTGCAGGCGAGACCGGACGCCCCCTGGCGAGTTCGCGTAGCAACATGACGAAGAGATCCGCAAAGCCTTCGGACCGGTTGGCCATCGTTAGGCGTGCGACGAGCTCATCCGTGTAGCGTGCAAGGTCCATTGCGGCCCTCCGGTTAGCCGGCACAGCACGACAACTGCGCCACATCCTTGATGAAGGTTTGTGCGGCGAGCTTCAGTCCCTCGACCATCGTCAGGTACGGGAACAGTTGATCGGCGAGTTCCTGCACCGTCATGCGTGCGCGCATCGCCAGCGCGGCGGTCTGAATAATTTCCCCCGCCTCCGGGGCGACCGCCTGCACACCGATGAGCCTGCCACTGCCCGCCTCGGCGACCAGCTTGATGAATCCGCGCGTGTCGAAATTGACCAGCGCGCGGGGCACGTTGTCGAGCGTCAGCGTGCGGCTGTCGGTTTCGATTCCCGCACGATGTGCCTGCGCCTCGGTGTAGCCCACGGTGGCCACCTGCGGATCGGTGAAGACCACGGCGGGCATGGTGTCGAGATTCAGGCGCGCATCGCCGCCGGTCATGTTGATCGCCGCGCGGGTGCCGGCCGCCGCCGCGACGTAGACGAACTGCGGCAAGTCCGTGCAGTCGCCGGCGGCGTAGAGGTCCGGTGCGCTGGTGCGCATGCTGGCGTCAATCACGATGGCGCCGCGCTCGTCGCGTTCCACACCCGCCTGTTCCAGATTCAGGCTGCGGGTGTTGGGCGACCGTCCGGTGGCAACCAGCAGCTGATCGGCCCGTAATTCGCCGTGGTTCGTCGCGAGCACGAATTCGCCCGACGCATAGGATACGTGGCTCGCCTGCATCTGTTCCAGCACGTCGATGCCTTCCGCGCGGAACGTTGCCGTCACCGCTTCTCCAATGGCCGGATCTTCGTGAAAGAGCAGGCTGTGGCGCGCCAGAATCGTCACCCTGCTGCCCTGGCGGGCGAAGGCTTGCGCGAGTTCGACCGCGACCACCGAGGAACCAATCACCGCCAGCCGGCTTGGGATCGTGTCGCTGGCCAGTGCCTCGGTCGAGGTCCAGTACGGCGTGTCTTTCAGGCCGGCAATCGGCGGCACTGCTGCGCTCGCGCCGGTAGCAATCAGGCACCGGTTGAACGGCACCCCCTGTTCGCCGCCGTCCGTCAGCGCAACCGTCAACGTATGCCTATCCCTGAAGCGTGCTGCGCCGTGCAGGATGGCAATGTTTGGATTCGATGCCAGGATGCCTTCGTATTTGGCGTGGCGCAGTTCATCCACGCGGCCCTGCTGCTGCGCAAGCAGGCGCGAGCGGTTGATGACCGGCGCGCTCGCGCTGATGCCTGCATCAAACGGGCTCGTCTGCCGCATGTGCGCGACGTGTGCCGCGCGAATCAGGATTTTGGACGGCACGCAGCCGATGTTGACGCAGGTTCCGCCGAGCGTGCCGCGCTCGATCAGCGTGACCCGCGCGCCGTTTTCGGCAGCCTTCAGGGCAGCCGCCATGGCAGCGCCGCCGCTGCCAATCACGGCGACCCGCAGCGCGCCGTCATCGCCGCTGCGCTTCTCCCCCGCCCTGGACCGACCGGGCACTTTGTCGAGCAGGCCTGCGGATTGGGTCGGCACGTCAGCCACCCTGGCGCGGTAGCCGGCTGTCGTCACCGCGGCGGCCAGCGTGTCGGGGCTGACGCCTTCATCGACCGTCACATCGGCGAGCGCTTCGGGATAGGAGACCGCTGCAGAGCGGACGCCGGGCACGTTCTCTAGCGCCTGCCTGACATGGCCGGCGCAGGACGCGCAGGTCATCCCGTCGATCTTCAGGGTCATCATGGGCTTGCTCCGTTCTTTCATGAATATTTCCAGTTGCCCTGAGGCTCAGCACTTGGGCACGCTGCCCGCGCCCGGGTCACGCGCGTCGGTTGTGCAGACGCGGTGCGCCGGTGAGATCAGGTCCCAGATCGATATCGCCAACATGATTGCGAGACCGGGATAGAGCAGCCAACCGCTGCTCTCGCCATAGGCTCGCATCACAAATACGGCCGCGAGCACCAGGACTGGGCCGAGCACGCCGAGTGCAATACGGCGCCACTGCCGATGATTGAGCCATCCGATCGCGTTGGCGAAGAGCGCGATGCCGGCGAATGCCGGTAACAGGATGCTGATGAACAACCCTTCATACTGTCTCAGAAAGCCTAGGCCAACGGCCGCGCCAAGACTGGCGACGGCGGGAAAGGAGCTCCCACAGCCCATCGCTGACACGATGCTGCCGAGGAAACCGGCTTTGTCAGCCGCGCGTGTAGCCAATGTCATAGCAGCATCTCCAGACAGTTTCAGCGCTTGACTGACGACGGAAAGCCCGCGTCCGCCGTGGCCTTGGTCAGCGCCTGCACGTTGGTCTTGCCGTCGTCGAAGGTCACGATGGCCTCCCTTTGCTCAAAACGGACATCCGCTTTTTCGACCCCGCAACTTTGGAAAGCGCGTGTCTGACCGTGATCGGGCAGGCGGCGCACGTCATGCCGGGCACCGACAGCGTGACAGTCCGGGTTGCGGCCCAAACGGAGGAGACGACGGCGACGAGTGCGAGCGTAGCCAACAACTTTTTCATCGCGAACTCCTGATCAGTAGAACAGCGGCAGGACGTACGGAAACGCGACCGCGACCAGCACCAGCAAGGCCACGATCCAGAAGATGAGCCTGTAGGCCGCGCGCGTCTGAGGAATGGCGCAGACTTCACCTGGTCGGCACGCCTGCACCGGCCGGAAGATGCGCTGTCGGGCAAAGAAGAGCGCTACCAGTGCCCCGCCGATGAAGATCGGGCGGTACGGCTCCAGCACCGTCAGATTGCCGATCCAGGCCCCGCTGACGCCCAGTGCGACCAGCACCAAGGGCCCGAGGCAGCAAGTGGAGGCGAGAATCGCCGCCAGTCCGCCGGCGAAGAGCGCACCGCGACCGGTTTGCGGTTCGGCCATACGCGTGTCCTTTCGAATACCGGGTGAATAGCGCAACCTTACTTCCGTACCTAAGTACAGAGTCAAGCGACATGCAGAACGATCTTGAGAACCTGCCAATTGGCGCGCTGGCCAGGGCGGCCGGCGTCAACGTGGAAACGATCCGCTTTTATCAGCGCAAGGGCCTGCTGCTAGAGCCGGACAAGCCCTATGGCGGCATTCGCCGTTACGGCATCGCGGATGTGGCGCGGGTGCAGTTCGTGAAATCAGCACAACGGCTCGGTTTCCGTCTGGATGAGGTCGCCGAGCTGCTCAGGCTCGACGATGGGACGCATTGCGAAGAGGCCAGTCATCTGGCCGAACACAAGCTCAATGACATCCGGGAAAAGCTCGCGGATCTCGCGCGCATGGAGGCCGTGCTGTCCGAGCTCGTGTGCGCATGCCACGCCCGCAAGGGGAACGTCTCCTGTCCATTGATCGCCTCGCTGCAGGGAGACAGGGCGCTTCGCACAGGCGGCGAAGTCAAACTGCAACGCTGCGGTCTTAGCGTACGAAAATCCGAATCTTGAGGGCACCCCGATACCGACGCGCGCATACCTGCCGCTCGCCCGAGGTCAGCCCGGGCTGCCGCCAGCGGCCGCGACAACAGTTCAAAGTAAGTTGAAAAACTTACCGAAGAATTCAAAGATCGTGAGCAGGCAGCTCAAGGAGTCGTGGCTCGGCGCGCGGTAAGTGCCTGATCTCTCAAGGCGATCGATTCAAGATGAAATCATCGACACTTGCGCTGGTAGTACCGGATGGTTTCCACATTGATGCCGGCGGTCTCGGCGAAGGCGCCAATTCTCAGCGTGTCGATCTGCTGTTCCATACCGCTTGACTCCGTACTTGAGTACGGGAGTATTGTGAATCCATTGGCCCGACAAGGAATCAATCGATGGAATGGATCACGCGCGCGGCCGACAAGGCCGGCGCCCTCGGCAGCATCGTCTCCGCGGCTTCGTGCCCGGCTTGTTTCCCGGCGCTCGCGAGCCTCGGCGCGGCCATGGGCTTGGGATTCCTGGCCGGATACGAAGGCCTTTTCATCAGCACGCTGCTCCCGCTTTTCGCGGCGGTCGCGCTGATCGCCAACGCTCTCGGCTGGCTGCGTCATCGCCAGTGGCACCGCAGCGTAACGGGCATGATCGGCCCGGCCATGGTGCTCGCGGCCATGCTGCTGTTCTTCGGCCAATGGTGGACCCCCGGGCTGATGTACACGGGCTTGGCCTTCATGGTCGGCGCCTCACTATGGGATCTCTTGTCGCCGGCAAACAAGCGCTGCAGTGCAGAGGGCTGCGAGACCCGGCAGGTGCTCCCATGACGCGAGGGCGGCGCACGAACAGCGCCGTGGTTGTCGACGCGGTGCTGACCTGCCCGTATTGCGGCCACGCGAAATGCGAGCACATGCCCGTCGACGCGTGCCAGTTCTTCTACGAGTGCGAGCACTGCAAGACACTGCTGCGCCCGAAGCCCGGCGATTGCTGTGTGTTCTGCTCCTTCGGTTCGGTGAAGTGCCCACCGATCCAGGCACAGAGGCCATGTTGTGGGGATAGCTCGCGCGCGGGCCCTGCGGCGTGCGCTTCGCCAACTTGACGGCCATCGCGACATGACCGTTGCTGCTCTCGATAGCACAGGCGGCAGCACAAGATGCCTGGGCGGTACCAGCGATTCAATCGAATCTTGTCCGCCCCCGCACCCGCTGGAGGGGCTGTCCCATGAGTGGCATCAACGACACCGCCTATCCGCAACTGAAGACGGAGGTAAGTGATCAGGAACTGGTCTCGGTGGTCACTCCTGCAACAAGGCGCGGGTCTCTGCGACATGCTCGCGTATCGCTTCCTCGCGCTCCGTCGCACATCTGCTCTGCCAGCGCCAGCTTGGCCGCGAGTTGTCGCCGGTCATTGCCAATTCATTGCGCCTGTGAACGATCAGATAGTGGCGGCCTGTTCGCGGTACGGAAAACCAATGCCAGGCCGACCCACCCGCAGCACATGCGTTGTTGCTGGATCGCCGTTCACAGGCGCCGGTTCAACATCCGGTGACAGCCAGCCGGGGACCGAGCCAGCGGCCCAGCGCGACGATGAGCGCCGCGGTGCCCAGGTTCCAGACCAGGATCATCACGCTCGCGTCGAGGCTGTGGAAGATCGACATTGCCGTGGCGGTGATCGCCGCCACGGCCAGGCTTCCTGTCAGCGAGACCGTGCTCGCCGACAGCACCGCGCCGCGGCGCAGCATGGCGAACATGGCGAGCGACAGCGGCAGACTGGTCATCAGTACGGTGGCGAAACATCGCGCCGTCTCGCCGACCTGAACGCCATCGGGGCCGATACTGACCCAATTCACCAGGCATCCATAGCCGAGGGTGGCCATCCACACGAGCAGCGCCGGCACCGGCAGCAAGGCCCAGCCGCGCGATCGGTCGGGCAGGTTCAGCATGAACGATGCGACGGCCGCCAGCACGCCGGTCAGCAGCGCGGCAGCGGTGCCGACGATGAAGTCCGGCAGCTCCAATCGCTGCGCAAGGTCGGGGCGCACGCCGTGACCCACCGCCAGCAACCCGAAGATCAGCGCCGCCAGCAGCAACCACAGCGCCGCCCGCAGCACCGGCGGCCGCAGGCGGCGCACCGGCCGCGCATCGGCCACCAGCGCTTCGATGAGATTGCTCGTCTTGATCATGATCCGCCGCCAGGTCCGTTGAATAGCTTGCGAAGGTTCTTGAGCCCGCGGTGAGTTGCCACCTTCAAGGCGGCGATCGACATCCCGCTGACCGTGGCGGCCTGGCGCAGCGACATCTCCTGCAGTTTCATCAGCTTGATTGCCTCGCGCTGCCCCGGCGGCAAGCGCTCGACCGCCTCGCGCACCGCCACCAGATCGACGCTCGCCTCAGGGTAGTTCGCTTCGGCGGCCGCCAAGGTTTCATGTTCGGGGGCCAGCGACGTCTCGTGCTGCGTCGCGCGGCCTTGGCGGCGCAGCCGATCGACGATGCGCCGATGCGCAATCGCCACCAGCCAGGGGCCGAAGGGACGGGACGGATCGTAGGTATGACGGATCGCGTGCACGGTGAGCAGGACATCTTGCACCGTGTCTTCGATGTCGCTCGGATCGCGATGCGACTTCACTGCCAGCGAGCGCAAATAGGGCGTGATCTCGTCGAGCAGGCGCCGATAGGCCTCTCGCTCGCCCGCCTGTGCACGCGCCATCAGGATGGACCAGTCGAACTCGCGCACCACGACGGGCGCCCCGGTCGCTCGTTCCTCCTGGGCCTGGGGCGCCTCGGTCGACGACTCGGCGGGGGGGACGAGGCTCAGCGCAGGGATTCGATCACGGTTGCTGCTCACCCAACGCACGATAGCCCGCAACGCGGCTCGCCGGGGCGACTATTTTTGTCTCGCGGCACGTAACCTTTCCCCGCCATCGAGCGAACTATCGGTTGTCGGTCTCGACCTGAGGCCTTAACGCGAGAGGTGAAACCATGACTCATCAAGTGTTCGCAGGTTCCGCGCTGTCTACCGCGCTCGGACTTGTGTTGGCCGCATCGGGGATGGCGGCCCAGGCGCAAGGCATGGATATGAGCAAGGCGCCGCAGGCGGTCAAGGACAACATGGCGCGCATGGAGAAGAACAAACTGGAAAAGTGCTACGGCATCAACGCCGCCGCCAAGAACGACTGCGCCGAGGGTGCGCACTCCTGTGCCGGCCAGTCCACGAAGGCGCGCGACACCAAGTCTTTCGTGCTGCTGCCAGCGGGCGACTGCAGCAAGATTCAGGGCGGCAGCATGAAGTCAAGCTGAGCGCGCGGTGGCGGCCATGCGTGACGAACGCGCCGCGGTGCCGGCCGCCGCCGGGATCGGGCTGCGCTTCCAACACCACGAGGCCGTGCTCGACACCCGGCCCGATGTTGCGTGGCTGGAGGCGCACACCGAGAACTACATGGGCGGCGGCCCCGCGATCCGGACACTCGAGGCGATCCGGTGCGACTATCCGGTGTCCCTGCACGGCGTCGGCCTGTCCCTTGGCAGCGCGGACGGGCTGGACGCCAAGCACCTCGAACGCATTCGGGGCGTCGTGCGTCGGATCGAGCCGGGCCTCGTGTCCGAGCACCTGTCGTGGAGCATCGTCGGCGGCACCTACCTGGCCGACCTGTTGCCGCTGCCGATGACTGACGAAGCACTCGACCAGGTCTGCCGTCATGTCGACCAGACGCAGGCCTTCCTGCAGCGCCAGATCCTGATCGAGAACCCGTCCACCTACTTGCGCTTCAAGCACTCGACGATTCCCGAGTGGGACTTCATCGCGGCTGTGGCGCAACGCACCGGCTGCGGAATTCTGTGCGACGTCAACAACATCTACGTCAGCGCGTGCAATCACGGCTGGGACGCCTCGACCTACCTGGCCGCACTGTCCGCTGATGCCATCGGCGAGATTCATCTCGCCGGTCACACGCTCAAGCAGATCGAAGGCGGGCAGACCCTGCGGATCGACGACCACGGTTCGCGCGTCGCGCCCGAGGTGTGGGCGCTGTATGCACAGGCGCTTGCACGCTTCGGCCCGGTGCCGACCCTGGTCGAGTGGGACACGAACGTGCCGGCGCTGGAAGTGCTGCTAGGCGAGGCGGCCCACGCAGCCGCGCTGATCGAGGAGGCGCAGCATGCCATCGATGCGTGATGTTCAGCAAGCAATGCGACGCAGCCTGCTGGAGGATGTGGACGGCCTTGCGGCGGACCAGATCGTCGACGCTGGATTGGCGCCCGCGCAGCGGCTGAGCATCTACCGCAACACCATCGTCGCAACGCTCGCCAACGCATTGCGGCTGTCGTTTCCGGCCGTGCATCGGCTGGTCGGGGCCGATTTCTTCGAAGGCGCAGCGCAGATCTTCGCGCGCGATCAAACGCCGCACTGCGCCGATCTGAACGCCTACGGCGTCGAGTTTCCGGACTTCCTGCATCGCTTCGAGCCCGCGGCGTCGCTCGCCTACCTGGCCGACGTGGCTCGCCTCGATTGGGCGGTGAACCGTGCGATGCATGCGCCCGACGCCGACCGGCTCACGATGGAGCGGCTGGCTACCGTCGCGCCGGCCGACCACGACCAGGTGTGTTTCGTGGCTCACCCGTCGGTATCGACGTTGCGCTCGGACTTTCCGGTCGACACCATCTGGCGTGCCGTGCTGCAGCAGGACGAGGCGGCCATGGCCGCGATCGATCTGGGCAGCGGACCGGTGTGCTTGGTCGTGCAGCGAACGGCAGACCGTGTCGACGTCGTGCGCCTCGACGGGTGCGCGTGGCGTTTTACAGCCGCACTGTTCGACGGCCGGCCCATCGGGGCCGCGCTCGGGTCGGCAGCGGGCGCCGACGCGCCCGCACTTCTCGCGCAGCACCTGAGCGCGGGACGCCTTGTCGCATTCCGGCTCGCCAGCGAGGCGGACAAGCGTTGCGGGACGAGAGAAACGCCATGATCCATCTTTCCGCACGCCTGCGTCGCTGGCTCGAAGCGATTCCCTCCACCGTCCTCGCGGTCCCGCTGCGACCCGCGGTGGCGACCGTGTTCTGGAACTCCGGGATGACCAAGCTCGCGAACTGGGATACGGCCGTCGCGCTGTTCGCGGACGAATATCGCTTGCCGCTGCTGCCGCCGGAACTTGCGGCGGACATGGCGGCTAGCATCGAGTTGAGTGCACCGGTGCTGCTCGTGCTGGGACTGTTGACCCGGCCCGCCGCCGCCGTGCTTCTGGGCATGACCGCGGTCATCGAGATCTTCGTCTATCCCCAGGCTTGGCCGACGCGATCGGCCGGCAGTTTGACCCGATTCTCAAATGACCAGCGACGCGCCGACCCGATGCCAGGAATCCGCGCGTTTGACCTCATCCGCCGAGGTTTATCTTCGGTGCCGTGAAGTGTGCTGCGCAATTCATTCCCTCCCACCGGACACCGCCATGAATATCCTGCGTTTCATCGCCATGCTCGCGCTCCTCGCCTATGGTCCTCTCAGCGCTGCGGCCGACGGCCTGATGATGCTCAAGAGCCCCTACAGCGTCACAGAAACGATGAATCGGCTCGAAGAGGTAGTGAAGAAGCGCGACCTCAACGTCCTCGCGCGCATCGACCACGCGGCAGGTGCGGCGAAAGTCGGCAAGACGCTTCGCCCGACTGAGCTTCTCATCTTCGGCAATCCCCAAGGGGGCACCCCCTTGATGGAATGCGCGCAGACCGCCGGCATCGATTTGCCGCTGAAGGCGCTGGTCTGGCAGGACGAGTCCTCGCAGGTCTGGCTGGGTTACAACGATCCTGCGTACTTGGCGCAGCGCCACGGGGCTATGTCATGTCCGATCGTCGAGAACTTGCGCAAGGTGCTGGCGGGTGTGGCCGAGGCCGTCGTTGCGCGCTGATGCAATGTCACGCGCGTGGTCGAAAACAATTGGGGTGCCGAGACCCGCCGTGTCATGAAGGCCGCCTTCAGGCTGCTAACGAGGATATTTCTGGCCGTGAGGGCGTTCGCTGGCAACTCGCTTCTTGGATCGGCGTTGGTTACCGGCGCTTGCACTCTTCGCATTTGCGACAGCCCTTTCCCTCGCCTACGTTGAGCAATCGCTGCGACCGACGCGCCAGCGGGCAGCGGGCAGCGCAAGCGATTCGCCCACGGTACGTCCAAACTGATACGGTCAGCAGCGATATTCGGTTGGAGACCAGGGCTTCACCGGCGGTCACGACATCATCCACGCTCGCAAGACGTTGCCGCACAAAGCGTTCTTACAGTCGATCTCCACCGATCCCTGAATTCTTTGCAGCTAAGTTGGAACACTCGCGGGGTCCGCGCGGCCAGGCCGTCGCGCGGGGCAGTGCTTTCCGGAGAGGGCACCGTGCCGTGACCTGCAACCTCATCGATCTGGCGATGGCGAGAGAACGGCTCGACGCAGGTCGTCGAACCCATCGATGATGAAGTCGTAGGCCATGTTCGGCAGCGGGTCGGGTGGACCCTCGGGGCCCCACTCCTCGGGCCGGCGCACGAAGGCCGTCCGCATGCCGGCTTGGTGGGCGGCGTTCAGGTCGAAGTTGTGGCAGGCCACCATCAGGATCTGCGCGGGTTCGAGGTTCATCCAGCGCGCCGCTGTGCGATAAGCCTCGGCGTGCGGCTTGTACACACCGATCATTTCGCAGGAAATGATCGCATCCCAGATGATGCCGTTGCGCCGCGAGACATCGACTACCAGCGAAACCGGCAGCATGGTGAAGGACACCACTGGCAGCGCCGCCTTGAGCGCCGCCAGCGCGGCCGGGAAGTCGGGCCAGGCGTCGAGTTCGTGCCAGGCGCGCCAGAGTTCGAGGCGGTCCGCGGCGGTGAAGCGGTCGAGGTCGAATTGGGCCAGCGTGTCGTCGAGAACGCGCCGATGCACGTCGTCCATGTGGAAGTCAGGCCGCACCTGGCCGACGATGCCCTTCATGGTGCGCCGCCGCCAATCGTTGACCGGCGCGTGCCAGTCTGCGGTGATGCCATGGCGGGCGCCGACACGATGGAACGCATTCACGAGCCCGGCGTGCCAGTCGAGCACGGTGCCGCCGGTGTCGAAGGCCAGGGCCTGGATGTTCATGCGGTGTCCTCGGTGTAAGTAAGGCGGCGCGGGTCAGGCCCGCGCCGCGCCGTCGCGTTGCTGCCAGGCGGTCGGGCTTTGCCCCAAGCACTGCGAGAAGACGCGCCCCAGCGTGCTGGCGTTGGCGTAGCCCACTTCCACGGCCACCTGTTTCACCGGCAGCCCCCGGCGCAGCATGGTGCGCGCCAGCCCGAGACGCCACCCGGTGAGGTATTCACCCGGCGGCACACCAACCAGCTGCGCGAAGTGCGCCGCAAAACGCGCACGCGACATGCCGGCCTCGGCAGCCATTGATTCCAGCGTCCAGGCGCGCGCGGGCTCGGCGTGCACGGCGCTGAGCGCCTTGTGCAGCCGCGGGTCGGCCAGGCCCGCCATCAGGCCGCCGTCGACCAGGCGCTGCTCGATGGCATAGCGCAACACCTGGATCACCAGCACCTCGGTCAGGCGGTTCACCACGGCGTCGTGGCCGCAGCGTTGGCGGAAGGCCTCGCCGAACAACAGCTGTTGCGTGAGGTCCAGCCCGGGCAGACGAGCCAACGGCACGAGCAGCCGGGCGGGCAGGGCACGCAGCAAGGGGTTCTCGTCACCGACACCGAACTCGACCGAGGCGCACACCAACTCGGCGCCTTGCACCGGATCGGCGTCCAGACGGTGTGCCGCTGGCCGGGCGAAGAACAGCACGCTCGGCTCGTCGAGCACCGTGCGCTGCCCGTGGACATCGGTGACGCCGAGGGTGCCGTGTCGCAGCAGGTGCAGGTGGCCCACGCCGTGCTCGGCGTCGAAGGCGCTCACGCCGCACAGCGCACCCCTGTGAAAGACACGGGCGCTCAGCTCGAAGCGCTGCAGTAAGGCGGAAAGACGGTCCGACATGAGACGTATCGTATATCAATCGAGACGAACAGCGGCCCAAAGTCTCACCCAAGCCCGTAGACTCCGGCTCATTCCAAGGAGACCCGTCATGCTGATGCCCCGCCAACCCGTACCCACGCTGCACGTGCCCACGCTCGCCCATGGCAACTTCAAGCTGGTCGAGGACGCTGCGCCGAACTTCACCCTGGTCGTGTTCTACCGCGGCCTGCATTGCCCGATCTGCCTGAAGTACCTGTTGGAGTTAGGCCGGCTGCAGCCCGAGTTCGAAAAGCGCGGCGTGAAGGTCATCGCCCTGTCCAGCGACGGCCGCGAACGCGCGCAGGCGATGGCTGACAAGCTGAAGGCGCCCGGCCTGCGCATGGGGTACGAACTCGGCTTGGCGAACGCGCGCGCCTGGGGCCTGTACGTCAGCACCTCGCGCGGCGTCACGTCGATCGGCATCGAGGAGCCGGCGCTGTTCTCCGAGCCCGGTGTCTTCATCGTTCGCCCGGACGGCACGCTCTACTACGGCGCCGTGCAGACCATGCCGTTCGCGCGGCCGCATTTCGACGAACTGCTGGCGGCGATCGACTTCGCGCTGGCGAAGGACTACCCGGCCCGTGGCGAGTACGTGGGTGCGGTGTAGCCTCGTCCGCGCGCGTTGTCCGCATCCATCGTGAAGAAGATCCTCCTCCTCATCGTTTCGCACGCGGTGGTGGCCGCATTGGGCTTCGGCGCGGGCATCTATGCCTTGCCCATCCTCACGGCGCCGCCCGCACCCGCGCAGGCCGAGGTCACGGCACTGGCCGCCCAAGCGCAGTTCACCGGCCGGTTCAGACGCGACCTGACAGACAGGCTCGGAGCGTCTGGAACTCGTCCCCATGCGTAGGGCAGGCCGATAGGTTCTGGTCAAGCCACTCTCGCCGCCAGATTGGGGCAGCAACATCCAGGAGATTCAAAAACACGCACCGCGCGCAGTAGCAGAAGTGCGTCCTTGGTCCTTTCCGTGACGGGGGGACCGGGATGCTCTTTATCTGCTGGACGCTGATTCTGGTCAGCGCCGCGAGGCCGCGCGGTTGCGATGGCTTCGGCGTCTATATAAGCCTAAAGGACTCTTTCGGGCCGTACCTTTGCTCGCGGATGCCTATGCACGATATTCGACGTTCGCCTGACCGGCTTCCCGTTTGGAAGCGCTGGCAGGATCGCCGCATCTGCCAACAGCGTGCTTCGAGCATGCCATGTGCCAATAGTCACGGAATCGCCCATGACCCAGCAACCAAATCGCATCTATAGCTCCTCCTTGGATACAGTGCCGGCTTCACGTCCGGTGTTGCCGAACGAACAACAACGAGGGAAACGCATGTCGCGATACATGAAATGCCGCCCGCTGGGGGACATGATTGGCTTGGTGTGGATGTTGCCTCGGCGAGTGCGCCTTGCGCTAGACCCTCGCAAAGTGGTGATGGCGGTGCAGTTCCCCGGATCGACGTGATGGGAGAGATCGCCCAGCAGATCGTGATCATCGTTGGCGTGCTCGCCGCGAGCTTCGCCGGGCCGCTGCTAGCCATCGGCATTCTTGTAGTTCGCAAGCGCCGTGCAAGGGCCCGTCGCCGGTCTCCTGTCGGCATCGACCTGCTCCGCAGCCCAGGGCATACTCTGCGAGATCAGATTGATGAAGCGGGCACCGACGTCCTCAGCGATGCGTTCTTGCTGATGCTGGTGCCGTTGATGGCACTCGCTGTCTTCCTCGCGCAGAGCCATCTGCGTGGCCTGCAGGGGATGATGCATCTGGGTCCGATCTATGCGGTCCTCGCCATGAGCTTCGTGGCCTTCATGGTGCGCAGACTCTGGAGAGCGGGCGAGAAGCTCGACAAGCTCAAGGCCGGCTACGACGCCGAACTTGCGGTGGGGCAGGAACTCGACCAACTGATGCGCCAGGGCGCCTTTGTCTTCCATGATTTCCCGGCGACGAACTTCAACATCGACCATGTGGTGATCGCAGCAGAAGGGCTATTCGCAGTTGAGACTAAGGGTTTCACGAAGCCGAAGCGAGGACAGGGTCGGGCCGATGCAAGCGTAGCCTTCGACGGCAAGGTTCTGAAGTTCCCGACATGGACGACCAAGGAGCCGCTCGAGCAGGCTGAGCGTCAGGCCGAATGGCTCGCCAAGTGGTTGACGAACGCCACCGGCAGCCCGGTTCATGCGCTTCCGGTTCTGGCGCTGCCCGGATGGTTCGTCGAGCTCAGCGGTAGGGGCAATGTCAGCGTTTACAGCGGGAGGCAACTGCCTCAGCTTCTGAGGTCGCGTGGTGCCCAGCCCTTGTCAGATCAGGACGTTCAACGCATCGCGCACCAAGTTCAGCAGCGTTGCCGTACGGTCGCTCCGAAGTATTCGAAGAAGGAGAACGCGTCTTGAGCACAGCACGTGCGGAGGCGAAAGTCCGGAGCGCCAGGCCGTAGCCCCAGGGCCACGTACAGTCACACATGCGCTATTGGTGGGTCAACCAGAACCAAACCTACCGCCACGAAGTCCGGGGCGGCTACTTATGGTCACCGAAGCGCAAGGCCAACCAGGCGCAGAACCCCTTCTACGACTTCATGCGCGAAGTGGCGCCGGGCGACGTCGTGTTCTCATTCGCGAACACCGTCATCCGCGCTATCGGTATCGCCGGGTCGCATGCCTACGAGGCGCCCAAGCCGCTGGAGTTTGGCGTGGCCGGCGCCTACTGGGACAAGATCGGCTGGCGCGTCGATGTGCCCTTCAGCGAGCTGCGCTTGCCGATCAGACCCTCCGAACACATGGCCCTGCTGGCGCCGCTGCTGCCAGACCGCTATGCACCGTTGCGCCCCAACGGGGCCGGCCTTCAGAGCGTGTATCTCACCCGCCTCCCCGACCGGCTCGCGGCCGCGCTGGTCGACCTGCTGGGCGCCGAGGCTCGCGATCTGGTTTTAGGCTATCGCGTAGCGGATCAATCATCGGCCGCCTCAGCCATCGGCTTGGTGGAGTGGGAAGAGCACGAACTGAACAAGGTTCAATCTGACCTGTCGCTGCTGGAGACGGACCGGCAAGCCATCGTCCTGGCGCGTCGCGGTCAGGGGCTTTTCAAGAAGCGCGTGATGAATATCGAGCACGCCTGCCGGATCACCGGGGTAGACCGCGAGGAGCACCTGCGAGCAAGCCATTGCAAGCCCTGGCGCGACGCAACCCACGAAGAACGGCTGGATGGCGAGAACGGTCTGCTGCTCACGCCGAGCATCGACCACCTGTTCGACCGCGGCTTCATCGCCTTCGAGGACAACGGGCAGGTGATCGTGTCGCCGGTCGCGCACCGCGAGTCATTGGTGAGGATGGGGATCGAGCCCGAGCGACCGCCGCAAGTGGGCAGCTTCTCGACAGGGCAGCGACGCTTCTTGGAATTCCATCGCGAAAACGTGCTGCTGCGCTCTAGCTTTCTCGATCGTATGGTCTAGGACGCTCACGTCGGCACGGCCGCTTCGCGACAGTACTTGCATCTGACCGGCATTCGAATCATTCGAACAATCGCGTCCAGCCTGAAGACGACTCAGCAGCGGAAGCGGTTTTTGGCCCCGCCGGTGCGATCTACGGGACCCGTCCGGCGGGCCTCCGCACAAATTCTGCCAAACCGAACGTTCCAATCCTTTCCCGCGCGCTTCCTTCCGAAAGCAAAGCCCTTGCTTGTTCAACACGCGTTGATGGCTTACCCTGCCTCTGGACAGTGGACAGATCGGGGGTCGTATGAGTGCCGCTTTGCACGTGCTGCAGCCTGGCGAGTCGGCGCCAGAGCTCACACTTCCAACTGTGAATCAGGAAGGCGCTGTATCGCTGGCCGAGTTCCGCGCAATGGGCCGCAGCGTGCTGATCGCTTTCATGAGAAGTTTGCACTGCCCGTTCTCACGGCGTCAGATCTCGATTCTGACGTCAATGAAAGAGCGGCTTGAGGCCGAGCATGCGCAGATCGTGGTCGTCGTCAACACTACGCTCGAGCGAGGTTGTACTTCCAGTATTGGCCAACGCAAGTAATAGTGGTGGCCGACCCCGGAGTGGAAACCCATCGATCGTTCGGCCTCGGCGAAACTGCAATTCTTCCCGATGACACCGATCCCTCCAGCCTGAAGTGGCCACAGACCGCCACAATGGCCGAGGTTCTGAAGTACTCTGTAACCGGGCACCCTGAGCTGCCGCGGCCGATGAATATCATCGCTGCGATGAAGACGCTCAATGCGAAGGATGATTTTCAGATGACCGAAGCGGACTTTCACTCCGCAAGAGTGCACCCCGCACTGGCGATAGGGCAGTTCCTCATCGATGCATCTGGGATCATTAGGTGGACATTCGTCGAAATGCCGGACAGCCTCAGCCAGATGGGACGCGTACCTCAGGAGCGCGATGTTATTGCCGCGGCACGCGCGGCATGGCGTAGCTGAGGACCGTGACAGCCTACGGCGAACGCAAGCTCCAGCCGCCGCGCAATGCTCACGGTAAGCGTGGGCTCAGCACCCTCTTGACTGAAGTGGGTGGCGCGGCAATGAGATGTCTACGTCCGGCGCCGAGGAGCGCGGCGCCGGCGCCGTTGCGGCATTGCTTATGGGGCCTGGTGCTTCGATGGCACGTAGGGCGGCTTCCACTCGCGTTGAGTGTCCTCCTCGTGCAAGGTGACCTGCGTGTCTTTGATGGCGACCATCTTGCCGTTGCGCATCTTGCCGTTGCGCATCTGGCCATCGCGCATCTGGCCATCGCGCCAGTCTAGTCGCTCGAAGTACTGCGGCAGCCCGTAGCAGCGCGGTCCATTTCGGCGCTTCCCCTTACGTGGGGATAACCCCAGCATTGCGCTAAGTGGTATCCACATCGAATGTGACCAGAAGCTGACCACACAATGCGCTGTTCGAAAACTTTCGAGGGGACACTTCGTGAAGATCAAGAGTCAGAGAGACTTTTTCGCGGGTCTCATGTTCACCATCGTCGGCATTGCCTTCGCATGGGGCGCGACTACCTACAGCGTGGGCACCGGTGCGCGTATGGGGCCCGGCTACTTTCCGCTGATGCTCGGCATCGTGATGGCGCTGATCGGCCTGGGCATCGTGTTCTCTGGCCTCGTCTTCGAAACCACCGACGGCGAAAAGGTCGGCAAATGGGCCTGGAAGCAGTTGGCCTACATCTTGGGGGCCAACCTCGCCTTCGGCGTGCTGCTCGGCGGCCTGCCGAGCTTCGGCGTCCCGGCCATGGGCATGATCATCGCGATCTACGCGCTGACCATCATTTCCAGCCTGGCCGGCGAGCACTTCAAGCTGCGCGACGTGCTCATTCTCGCCACCATCCTGGCGGCCGGCAGCTACGTGGCCTTCATCTGGGCCCTCAAGCTCCAGATTCAGGTCTGGCCCACTTTCATCTCGGGCTGAGGACCGCACCATGGATCTGATTCACAACCTGTCGATCGGTTTCGGCGTCGCCTTTACCTTCACCAACCTGCTGTACTGCCTGGTGGGCTGCATTCTGGGCACGCTGATCGGCGTGCTCCCGGGCATCGGACCGGTCGCGACCATCGCGATGCTGCTGCCCGCCACCTACGCGCTGCCGCCGGTGTCGGCACTGATCATGCTGGCGGGCATCTACTACGGCGCCCAGTACGGCGGCTCCACCACCGCAATCCTGGTCAACCTGCCGGGCGAATCCTCGTCGGTCGTGACCGTGATCGACGGCTACCAGATGGCGCGCAAGGGGCGAGCAGGTCCGGCGCTCGCGGCGGCTGGCCTGGGCTCCTTCTTCGCCGGCTGCGTCGGCACGCTGATCCTGGCGGCCTTCGCGCCGCCTTTGACCGAGCTGGCCTTCAAGTTCGGCCCGGCCGAGTACTTCTCGCTGATGATCCTGGGCCTGATCGGCGCGGTAGTGCTGGCCTCGGGCTCGCTGCTCAAGGCCATCGGCATGATCGTCCTGGGACTGCTCTTGGGCCTGGTGGGCACCGACGTGAATTCGGGCGTAGCGCGCTTCAGCTTCGACATCCCCGAGCTCACCGACGGCATCGGCTTCGTGGTGATCGCCATGGGCGTGTTCGGCTACGGCGAAATCATCGCCAATCTGTCGCGCCCCGAGCATGAGCGCGAAGTGTTCACTGCCAGGGTGACCGGTCTGTTCCCGACCAAGGAAGACTTCAAGAACATGGTTCCCGCCGTGCTGCGCGGCACTGCGCTGGGCTCGGGCCTTGGCATCCTGCCGGGCGGCGGCGCGCTGCTGGCGGCCTTCGCCGCCTACACCATTGAGAAGAAGACCCGCTTGCGCCCCGGCGAAGTCCCCTTCGGCAAAGGCAACATCCGCGGTGTGGCGGCGCCCGAGTCGGCCAACAACGCCGGCGCGCAGACCTCCTTCATCCCGCTGCTCACCTTGGGCATCCCGCCCAACGCCGTGATGGCGCTGATGGTCGGCGCGATGACCATCCACAACATCCAGCCCGGCCCGCAGGTGATGACCAGCAACCCCGAGCTCTTCTGGGGCCTGATCGCCTCGATGTGGCTCGGCAACGCCATGCTGATCATCCTGAACCTGCCGCTGATCGGCATGTGGATCAAGCTGCTGTCGGTGCCTTACAAGTTCCTGTTTCCGGCCATCGTGCTGTTCTGCGCGATCGGTGTGTACTCGACCAACAACAACACTTTCGATATCTGGATGGTCGCGATCTTCGGTTTCATCGGCTATGGGTTTTTCAAGGTCGGGTGCGAGCCGGCCCCGCTGCTCTTGGGCTTCATCCTCGGGCCGATGATGGAGGAGAACCTGCGCCGCGCGCTGCTGCTGTCGCGCGGAAGTTGGGTCGTGTTCGTCACGCGACCGATTTCGGCCGGATTGCTTGTCTGCGCGCTGGTTCTGCTGGTGATCGTGCTGCTGCCGGCGGTCAAGTCCAAACGCGAGGAAGCCTTCCACGAGGAAGAAGCCTGAGCACCTCTCTTGCGAGTTTCCAACGGCACCCTCGGGGTGTCGTTTTCGTTGGGGCCCCTTTGGGCCTTCCCCCTCCTTTAGCGCAGCACCAGAACGGGCGTGTGTGAGTGGGTGAGGACGTGCAACGTCTCGCTGCCCATCAGCAATCGGGTGAGGCCTCGACGCCCATGCTCACGGCGGCTGCCGACTGCCTCGTGCGTTTGGTACGCGTTGTTTGGGTCGCTCCCGCCGCAATGGCTTTCCGGGCTACCTGGACTTCTTCATCGTTGCCTTTGGGGAGAAGCCCCGCGCGTTGGGGAATGTTCCGGCTAGCGTCCCCGTCGGACTGCATGACGTACTCGAGCGGCGCTCTCCTACTGACCCGATTGAGACGCTATGCAGCGCACCAGCAACAGATCATTGCAACCCAAGCGCATGAGCGTCGGCGGCGCGCGTGATCGAGCTGTGATCTTGCCCCTGTTGGCCG
>NZ_JAGGNV010000009.1 GCF_018614955.1 Variovorax paradoxus | reverse complement strand
CTCATAGTTCAGCGTCTCCCTAACGCTAATTGCGGGGTCGCCGCAAATAGCGTTAACAGGCCCTCGCGCGGTTCACGCGTCGAGCTGCACATTACATTCAGCAACAAGCTTCACAGAGCAGGCGGGTCCTGCTTTACGACGGCCGGGTGCAATGCTCCCAACGGCACTTCATGCCTTCAGGAGTTTCTTCATGAACATCGCGCACACCCGTTTCTTCAAGTGGATCGCCGCCGGCACCCTCTCCGCCGCAGCCGTCCTGGGCGCCACGTCCGCCAGCGCCAGGGACCTGGCCGTGTCGGTGGGCATCCACGTGCCAGGTGTCGCCGTCGGCATCGCCAGCCCGGTCCACTATGCCCCGGCGCCGGTCTACTACGACCCGCCGCCGCGGCACTACCGTCCGGCTCCCGTGTATGACTACCACCGCCCCCCGCCGCGGCACTTCTACCGCCATGAATACCGCGACGAGTACCGGCACGGCAATCGCCATCACTACCGGCATGACCGCCATGACCGCTATCGCTACTGATGAGGCCTAGAGCAGGCTCTCCGGCGCCAGCGGCGCCAGCAGCTCCAGCATCAGGTGGTCCCAGAAGCCCGCATCGGGCTCGCTGGTGAGCACCTGTTCGACGCCGGCCTCCTCGCTCACCCACTCCATTCTCTCGGTGCCAGGCGCGAAGCGCACCTTGTAGGCACCCTGCTGCTTGAGCACCTCGACCAGCTTCAGCACCTGCTGCGACATTTCGCGGCTGAAGATGAAGAGGCCGATCTCGGTGTTGTGCACTTCCGAGCGCGGGTCGAAATTCATCGATCCGACGAACAGCGTGCGCCCGTCGATCACGGCCGACTTGGCGTGCAGGCGGCCGATCTGCGTGCCGAACAGGCCCAGGCGCACGCTGCGCCGCGTGCGCACCGAGCTGAGCTCGTGGATCTCGGCGCCGAGCCGCAGCATGTCGGGGCGGTAGCGGCGGTAGCCGGTGTGGACCACGGGCTCGTCGGTGGCGGCCAGCGAGTTGGTGACCACGCTGATCTTCATGCCGCGCCGGCGGATCTCGCGCAGCACCTCCAGCCCCTCCTTGCCGGGGATCAGGTAGGGCGACACCAGCGTCACGTCGGAACGCCCGCGCCGCATCTGCTCGACCACGTTGTAGCGCACGCTGTCGACGTCGAGCAGCGGCACGCCGCCGTAGTTGACCTGCTTGCCGATCACGCGGTCGGGCGAATCGGCGTAGGCCTCGGCGGTGGTCCAGATGAGGTCGAGCTTGCCGGCGTTGAGGTTCTCGACGATCGGGCTGTAGCCCAGCAGGTCGTTGGGTGCCGGCGGGCGCGGCGCCGGCGTGGTGGCCGGGGCGGTCATTGCCGCGAAGCGCCGCTGCCGTTCCTCGCGCGCGAGCGTGGGCGCGACCACGGTTTCGATAGGACGCACGTGCTCGCTGTTCCAGTACAGGTCGAACAGGCTGGAAAGGCGCGGGATCAACGCGCCGGCGACGAAGGTGTCGAGGTCGATGAAGTTCGCGCCGGCCGTCTGCGTGAAGTACGGGTTGCCGATGTTGCGCCCGCCGGCCACCGCCATCGCGCCGTCGGCGATGAAGAGCTTGTTGTGCATGCGCCGGTTGACGCGGTTGAAGTCGAAAAGCGAGGCCGAGAAGCGCCTGAGCATGCTGCCGCGCCCGGCCGGAAAGGGATTGAAGAGCCGCAGCTCCAGGTTGGGCGTCGCGGCCAGCGCGAGCAGCAGCTCGTCCTCGCCCGCGGTGTAGAGATCGTCCATCAGGAGCCGCACGCGCACGCCGCGCTGCGCCGCGTCGCGCAGCGTGCGCAGCAGGTAGCGGCCGGTCTCGTCGTTGTCGATCTGGTAGTACTGCACGTCGAGCGTGCGCTCGGCGCGGCGGGCGAGCTCGAGCCGCGTGTTGAGCGCGAAGTCGCCGCTGGGCATGAGCCGGAAGCCGCTCAAGTCCGCATCCGGCTGCGAGGCCTTGGCGACGCGGCCCAGCGCAGTGTCGGTGGACAAGGGCATCGCCTTCGAGGGCGTGCGTTCGAACTCGGCCGGCAGCATCGCGCAGCCGCTGGCGAGAAGAAGCGCCGCCATCAAGGCCAGGCCGAGGCGAATCCAGCTCGGGAGCGGACTCGGACGGCGACTCATCGCTAGAGTGCCTTGCGCAGGTTCGCAGGTGCGATGCGCAGCGCCTCGCGGTACTTGGCCACCGTGCGGCGCGCGCACTCGATGCCCTGCTCCTTGAGCATCTCCGACACCTGGCTGTCGGACAGCGGCTTCTTCACATCCTCGGCACTCACGAACTGCTTGATCAGCGCGCGCACCGCGGTGCTGGAGGCGTTGCCGCCGGTTTCGGTGCCGAGGGCCGAGCCGAAGAAGTACTTGAGCTCGACGGTGCCGTAAGGCGTCGCCATGTACTTGGCGGTGGTCACGCGGCTGATCGTGGATTCGTGCAGGCCCAGCTCGTCGGCGATCTCGCGCAGCACCAGCGGCCGCATCGCGAGCTCGCCGTGCACGAAGTAGCTCTTCTGCCGCTCGACGATCGCGTTGGAGACGCGCAGGATGGTGTCGAAGCGCTGCTGGATGTTCTTGATGAACCAGCGCGCTTCCTGCAGCCGCTGCGACAGCGCCTGGCTGCCCTCGCCCTTGTGCTGCTTGAGCGCGCCGGCGTAGATGTCGTGCACGCGCAGCCGCGGCATCACCTCGGGATTGAGCATGACGCGGAACTTCGCGTTGGTGCCGTGGCCGATGCGCGTGACGATCACGTCGGGCACGACGATGTTGCGCTCGACGTCGACGAAGCGGCGCCCCGGCTTGGGTTCGAGCTTGGCGATCAGCTGCAGCGCGGCGCGCACCTCGTCCTCGTTGCTGCGCGTGAGCGTGGCCAGGCGCTTGAAGTCGCGCCGCGCGAGCAGCTCCATCGGCTGCTTGCAGATCGCGATGGCGGTCTTGCGCACCTGGGCCTCCTCCTCGCTCTCCCTGGCGCTCGCCAGCTGGCGCAGCTGGATGGTCAGGCATTCGCCGAGGCTGCGGGCGCCGACGCCGGCCGGCTCCAGGCTCTGCAGCAGGCCCAGCGCGACCTGGAAGTGGTGCACCAGCTCGTCGAACTGGTCGTTGTCGTCGCCCGCGAGGCCGGAGGCCAGCGCCGGCAGCGAATCCTCGAGGTAGCCGTCGTCGTTGAGCGACTCGATCAGGAAGCGCAGCGCGGCGCAGTCGTTCTCGCCCAGCCGCAGCGACAGCGCCTGCCGGTGCAAGAAGGACTGCAGCGATTCCTGGCTGCGCGCGAGCTCGGTCGCATCGGTGCGCTCGTCGTCGCCGAGGTTGTTGGCGCGCGCGGGCGCATCGCCGCCCCATTCGCTGTCGTCGGGCGCGAGGTCGACCGTGCCGTCGCCCTCCCAGTCGGGCTCGCTGTCGGCGGGCGCAGCGGCTTCGGCATCGCCGGTGGCAGCCACCGCCACCTCGGCCGGCGCCGCGGCCGAGCCGGGCGCGAAATCGGTCTCGCCCTCGGCCTGGCGGTCTTCGTCGCGCACCGGCGCGTCCGCCGCCTCCAGACCGAACTCCTCGCGCGGCGCCTCTTCGGCCGTGCGTTCGAGGAACGGGTTCTCGTCGAGCATCTGCTCCACTTCCTGGCTCAGCTCGAGCGTGGAGAGCTGCAGCAGCCGGATCGACTGCTGGAGCTGCGGCGTGAGCGCCAGGTGCTGGGAAACGCGAAGCGAGAGCCCTTGCTTCATCGAAGTACGGCCCCTCCCTACATCCGGAAATGTTCGCCCAGGTACACGCGTCGTACCTCGGCGTTGTCGACGATCTCCGAGGGCGTGCCTTGTGCCAGCACATGCCCGTCGCTGATGATGAAAGCGTGATCGCAGATGCCTAGCGTTTCGCGCACGTTGTGGTCGGTGATGAGCACACCGATGCCGCGTTCCTTCAGGAAGCTGATGATCCGCTGGATCTCGATCACCGCGATCGGGTCGATGCCCGCGAAGGGCTCGTCCAGCAGGATGAAGCGCGGTTGCGTGGCCAGCGCCCGCGCGATCTCGACGCGGCGGCGCTCGCCGCCCGACAGCGCCAGCGCGGGCGAATCGCGCAGGTGGTCGACGCGCAGGTCGTGCAGCAGTTCGCCGAGGCGCTCCTCGATGCGCTGCTTCGACAGCGGCACCGGCCGGCCGGCGCCGTCGGGTTCACGCTGCAGCTCGAGCACGGCGCGCACGTTCTCCTCGACCGTGAGCTTGCGGAAGATCGAGGCTTCCTGCGGCAGGTAGCTCAGGCCCATGCGCGCGCGGCGGTGGATCGGCATGTGCGCGATCGGTTCGCCGTCGATGCTGATCTCGCCCGCATCCGCCCGCACCAGCCCGACGATCATGTAGAAGGAGGTGGTCTTGCCCGCGCCGTTGGGCCCCAGCAGGCCGACCACCTCGCCCTTTTGCACGCCGAGCGAGACGTCCTTGACGACCTTGCGGCTGCCGTAGCTCTTCTGCAGGCCGCGCGCCTCGAGGCGGCTGCCCGGGACTTCGTTGCCGCCGTTCACTTGCGTTGCTCTCCGCCGAGCGTGGTGGTCGAGCGCAGGCCCGTTCCGGACGCCGGCGCGGAGGCGGCCGGCGCCGCCGGCCTGGCGGACCCGGCAGCAGGCGCCGAAGCGGCCGCCTTGGGCGTGAGGATGGCCTTGACGCGGCCGCCGGGCTGGGTCGCCACGCCCGCATTGGGCGGCAGCGGCGAGCCGTTGACGGTGAAGGTGTCGTTGCTCTGGTCGTAGACGATCAAGGGTCCGCTGCTTTCGTCGTTGGGTGTCGCGCCGACCAGGCGACGCATCACCGCGCGGCGGATGAATTTCACGTTGTCGGCGCGGCTGTCGTACTCGATGACCTCCGACTCGCCTTCGATCCACTCGTCGGGGCCGGCGTCGCGCTTCTGCTTGAAATAGGCCAGCTTGCCGGGCGCGGCCGTGACCACGCCGTACTGGTAGCCCTCGGGATCCTGCCGCACGTCGATGCGAATGCCGCGGATGATGATGGTGCCCTTGGTCACCACCACGTTGCCGGTGAAGACGCTGGTCTGCTTGAGGTCGTCGTAGCGCATGGCATCGGCCTCGATGTTCATCGGCTTGGTGCGGTCCGCCTTCTCGGCCTGCGCCGCCGACACGAAGCCGGCCACGCCCAAGGCGAATACCAAAGCACGACAAAGGTGGCGAAGGACGGGAGAGGAATGTAACGATGTCATAAAAGGCACGAAACTTGCTGGGCGATTGTATGCGGCCTCATGGATCCGGCTTTCGCCGGCGGATGAAAAAGCCCGCCGAAGCGGGCTTCCTGCAGGGTGCCGCGAGCGGCGAGAGAGGCTTTTTTACGCGCTCTTGCGCGCTTCGCCGACCAGGAAGTCGGTGACCTGCAGCGCGCGGTCCATGCTGCGCGCGAGTTCGCCGTCCGTATACCACCTGCCCGCAATACCCATCGCGGGCACGCCGGCCACCTGGTAGGCGTCCTGCAGCTGCTTGGCGCGCTGGATCTTGCTCGCGACGGTGAAGGATTTGAACTGCTCGGTGAACTTGGCCTTGTCGAGGCCGTTGGCGGCGGCCCAGTCGATGATCTGCTGCTCGCCCGAGAGATTCTGGCGCTGCTGGTGGATCGCGGCAAACACCTTGCGCTGGTACTCGTCGACCTTGCCCATCGCCTCCAACGCGTAGTAGAGCCGCTGCTGCGGCTGGAAGCTGGGCTGGAAGGCGACCGGCACGCGCTTGAAGGACACGTGGGCGGGCAGCTTCTTGATCCAGGTCTCGAGCGTCGGCTCGAAGGCATTGCAATGCGGGCAGCTGTACCAGAAGAACTCGATCACCTCGACCTTGCCGGCCGGCGCGTCGACCGGCACGCGCTTGTCGAGCACGGCGTAGTCGGCGCCTGCCTTGGGCGCGAGCGCCTGGGCATGCGAGGGTGAGGCGAAGGGAAGAAGCCCCAGCGAAGTGGCGGCCAGCGAAAAGTCACGACGTTTCATATTAAGAAGTTCTCCTGTGCGGCTGACAGAGCCCGCGGCTGGCCCGGAGTTCCCGGCCTCGCGAGGGCGATGAAGGATGAAGACTCAGCGCTGGACGCGCACCAGGGCAGATTCGAGGCCACCGCCGTCGAGCCGTTCCTTGAGCCGGTCCGCATCTTCCTTCTTGTTGAAAGGCCCCGCGCGCACGCGGTAGACGGTGCGGCCGGCCTGCTCGCGCTCGGTGATGCGCGCTTCCACGCCCATCAGCGAGAGCTTGGCGCGCTGCGCCTCGGCATCCTCGGGGGTGCGGAAGGCGCCGGCCTGCACGAAATACATGAAGGGATCGGTGCTGGCGCTCGGCGCCGCGGCGGCGGTGGTGGTGCCGGGGTTGGTGCCCGAACGTGCCCGCGCGAGATCGCCGATCGGGTCGTTCGACGGCGGCAGCGCGTTGGCTTCGGCCGGCAGCGGCGGCCGTCCGGCGCGCTGTTGCTGTTGCTGCTGCGCGCCGGGCGGCACCACCACGGGCACCGGCGCGGTCGGCGGCGGCG